>JAFGMK010000014.1 GCA_016927565.1 Minisyncoccota bacterium
AAAACAATTTACAGTTTTCTCAATAAAGGAAAATTGCCGCTTTTTAAAATTAATTAGATCAAGAGATAATTTAATAATTGACTCTTGGTGTTTTTCATAGATGAAAAAAGGTTTTCGCCAGAAAGTTTTATCAGCTCCCCTTCTTATCCTAATAGCAATCTTGACTGCTTCGTCCTATGGCGCCCTTCATAATCAGTTTAGCTTCACGATTTCACCGGAATATTTCACCGAATTAAAGTTTGTTCAGTTTGGAATTAGGCCTGACTTGCCCAGATTGGGAGCGGCTCTGGTGGGAATAAAGGCCAGCTGGTGGCTCGGTTTGATAATGGCTCTGCCCATTACTTTGCTGGGGCTGATTCATCAAACCCTCCGGAAGATGTTTCGGTCAACTCTCAAGAGTTTTGGTTTAGTTTTATTGACGGTTTTGATTGGCAGTCTAGTCGGTTTTATCTGGGGATCGGTTAAATTTCCCCGAAATCGTTTCGATATGGCCGGGACAATGCATAATTTTAGCTACTTGGGGGCCTTTTTAGGTTTGCCGCTGGGCCTTTTTTATCAGGTAAGCTGTCGGTCAAAAAAGCGAACTTGAAAACCCCGGATCTTTTTTTGTCAGTTCAGTGTACTAATACATTGAACCTTTGGTTGGCATCATCACTGAAAGAAAATAAATCTTCTTGTGGAAAAAATGATTAGCTTGATCAGCCGGATGACCGAAGAAAAGGTTTGATTAAGGGAAATTTATCTTTAAGTTTGCTTTTTAATCTCAGGAACCGCCAGCGCATATTTTCTCCCAAACGGACTAGAGGATAGAGTTGTTGATTGATGATCAGATCAAAGGTTCCCAGAAACTCAACTAATTCCGGCCCGAAACCGCTTTTAAAGCGATGAAACCCGTACCAGGGGTCTTTGGAGTTTGGTTTAGGTCCCAGGCTGCCCCAAAGGTCAAAGCTCGTACAGCCTTTTTTTTGGCCGAATTTGATCGCTTCCCACATTAAAGCATAGGCAGGCATTACTTCCCGGTGTTCTCTTGATGAAGCTCCGTAGGGATAGTACAGATTTTTTTTAAAGGTCAGAAGCAGCCAGGCGGCCAGAGTCTTTTTTTGATACTGCGCCTGGAAAAGGTGGGCCATTCCGGCCGGTTCAAGAGTTTCCCAGAGCTTCCGGTGGTAATTTTGATTATGAGCGTAAAATCCTTGTCTTTGGGTTGTTGTCTGCATCAGCTTAAGATAGGTTTCAAAGGCTTCTAAGGAGTGATCTTTGACTATTCTGACTCCGTATTTTTCCGCCAAGCCTAAATTATACCGGGTCTTTTCCTTCATCCCGGTTAAAATTTGCTTTTCTGATTTTTTCAGATCAAATCGAAGGGTGTAATGAGTAAAAAGAGGCCGGCCCGGCCGGCAGTTATGAGTTAGAAGAAAGTTTTTAATAGTTTCAAAACGCGTTTCTCCGGCGAGCTGTGCGGCAGCGCCGACATCAGGTTCCAGCCGAACAAAAACAGCCTTTTTTTCTGAAGCCAGGTCTTTAAGGGCACTCAGCATTGGCTGATCGGGCATCGGTCCTTTAGGGAAATAAATTACTTTCCAGTCAGTTTGAAGAAAGGGAATCGGGTGGAGGGTGATCTGATAGGCGGCCTTTATTTTTTTCCCCTCGAAAGCGCCGATCCGGACTACCTCGACGCCGGTCTTTTCCCGGAATTCGCCCCATTCCCAGGATTGCAGAGGATGATCAACCAGTTGATTGAAGGCTTCTTTTTCTTCCGGCAGGACTTCTCGGGTAATTAACATTTTTCTAGAAAATTAATCTAATTCTTGTCTGATTCTATCAAATTCGCTTGTTTCATCTTCGATCAAGTCGGGGTTGATATCATTAATAAAACGGGAGGGGACACTATTGCTTCTTTGGCCAAAGATCAATCTCCTTCGGGTATGAGTGAGGTAGAGTTTTTGTTTTGCTCGGGTTAAGCCGACGTAACAAAGTCTTCTTTCTTCTTCCAGTTCCTCTTTTTCCAGAAGAGATCGGGAGTGAGGGAAAAGGCCTTCTTCAAGGCCGATCAGAAAAACGAAATCAAATTCGCTTCCCTTGGCGGCGTGAATTGTCATTAAGTTAACGGCGGCCGGTTTCTGTTTAGCGGTTTTTTTCCCTTGGCCTGACTTGTTAGCCGGCAGACTGTCTTGTTGGACCAGAGCGACATTTTCCAAAAATTCGACTAGTTCGGGAAACTGGGTGGCGACTGAGCGCAGTTCCTTGATATTCTCCAGCCGAGCGAGGTCTTCCTCGTTTTTTTTATGGTAAAGCTCCAAATAGTGGGTTGCCTGAAGGATTTGATCCAGAATTTCTAGGGTAGACAGCTCTTTGACTTTGGTTTCTTCCAGGAGGTCGTAGAACCGGTCGAGTCTTCTTTTGCCTAGTTTTTGGACTCGCTGGTAAGAAATCAGATCGGCCGGATTAAGAACGAGTCTTAACCAGGCCAGACAATCTTTAATTTCTTTCCGTTCGTAAAAACGGGTCCCGCCGATTAGAAGATAGGATATGCCGGCTCGGAGCAGGGCCTCTTCGATCGTTCTTGATTGGGCGTTAGTCCGGTATAAAACTGCAAAATCGGAAAGGCTAAGTAAAGAATTTTCCCGGAGTTGAGATCTGATTTTTTCAACTACGAAAAGAGCTTCTTCTAATTCGTTGTCGGCTTCATGCCGGCTGATTTTGTCGCCGGCTTCATTTTCGGTCCATAAATTAAGAATCGGATGAGAAGTATTACGGCTGATCACCTGGTTGGCGGCTTGGAGGATGGTTTTAGTCGAGCGGTAATTTTGCTCCAGGTTGATTGTCTTAAGTTCGGGAAAGTCTGATTTCAGATTCAGGACATTGCGGAAATTAGCTCCTCTCCAGCTATAAATCGACTGCGAACAATCGCCCACCACGCAAAGATTGCGCCAGCGGCCGGCTAACAAGCGGCTGAGTTGATATTGGGCTTGATTAGTGTCTTGGTATTCGTCAATTAAAAGATGGCAGTATCTTTCTTGATAATAGCCCAGGACGCTTTTTTCTCTTAGAAAAAGCCTGACAGTTTCAAAGAGCAGGTCATCAAAATCTAAAGCGCGGTATTTTTTTAAGAGTTTTTGATAAATCGGGAAGATTTGGCTGACTGCTTTTTGAAAAGGTCCCTGGGCAAATTGAACATATTCTCCGGATCCGATCATTTCATTTTTGGCCTGAGAAATGCTGTTGAGGACTGAGGCCGGAGAAAATTTTTTTGATGAAATATCAAGTTCAATAAAAGCATGTTTTACCGTTTCCAGCTGATCGCGCTCGTCAAAGATTAAAAAATCAGGCGGAATTCCCAGGCGTTTACCTTCCCGGCGAAGGATCCGGGCGCAAAAAGAATGGAAAGTGCCGGTAAAAGGAGATTTTTCCGACCCCAAAAGTTCTATAAGCCTCTCTTTCATTTCGTGGGCGGCTCGGTTGGTAAAGGTGACCAAAAGAATCTCACGAATGTCAATTCCGTGTTTCTGGATTAAGTAGGCCGTTCGGTGAGTCAGGGCTCTGGTTTTGCCGCTGCCGGCGCCGGCCAGAATTAAAAGCGGTCCCTGATGATAGGTAACTGCCTCTTGTTGAGGCTGGTTGAGTTGGGATAGAATACGGTCTAGTTTGGTCACGGTTTATCTTAGCATGACAACAGACAAGAAAAAAGCCAGGATTTTTTTAGGAAAAATAAAAAGAAAATTAGGCCAGCGCCTTTATTTGACTCGCTTTTTGATTTTCTCCTTGGCGATTCTGACAATTGCCGGTTTCGCGAGTTTTTTTTTGCCGGTTTCTTCCAAATTTCTAAGAAGGGCTTTAGGCGAATCAGTTTTCTTAGTCAGCGGCTCGACTGAAAGTCTTAAATCAGCCGGCGGCCGTGTTAATTTATTGGTCTTGGGAGCGGGAGGGGCTAAGCACGAAGGGGCTGACCTGACGGACACCCTCATTTTTGTCTCGATTGACCTTGAGGGCAAGGAAGTGTTGGTTTTGTCTTTGCCTCGGGATATTTGGATTTCTTCAATGCGGGCTAAGATTAATGCCGCTTATTATTATGGCGAAGAAAAAAAGCCTGGCGGCGGTTTAGTTTTAGCTAAAGCTGCGGTGGCCGAGATTTTGGATCAACCGGTTCATTACGGACTTCTGGTTGATTTTGACGGTTTTACTCAGGCAATCGATCTTTTGGGAGGGCTGGAGATTGAAGTAGAACGGGCCTTTGATGATTTTAAATATCCGATTCCCGGGATGGAAGATGCCGAGCCGGAGGAATTGCGTTATGAACATCTCAGTTTTTCCGGCGGTTCTCAGATAATGAGCGGTGACCGGGCTCTGAAATATGTTCGCTCCCGCAATAGCGAGGGCGAAGAGGGAACCGATTTTGCCCGGCTTAAGAGACAACAGCGGCTGCTCTCGGCTTTAAGAAAAAAACTTTTTTCAGCCAAAACCCTTTTGAACCTTAAGAAGATGGAGGGACTAATGGGGGTTTTAGCTGACCATTTAGATACGGATATTGAAAAGGAAGAATACCCTGCCTTTTTTAAGCTTTTAACCCGCTTGGAAAAAACCAGTTTCCGGGCTGAAGTTTTAGACGGGATGAATCAGGGAGAAGAAGGATTTTTAATTAACCCTGACCGGGAAGAAAAGTATGACTATCAATGGGTGTTGGTACCGCGGATTGGCAATTGGCAGGAAGTCCAAGAGTGGGCGGCTTCGTTGATTAATTCTTCTTAGTTAAGGCTCCATGTGCTCATATTCCGAGGGAATTATTAGGAGTGTGTCCCAGGGGTGTCTGGCAGTCTGGCATTAGGATCCCTGTTTTTTAGTTCTTCGGCCCGTCCATGTCTGGCTAAAAACTCTGGAGTTAAGTCAATCTGGTGTTTTTTAAAGAAAAGAGCTACGTCAATTTCTTTGTCATTTTCTCCGGCAAGCGGCTCTCCTTTTAGGCGCTGGAGGGCGCGTGTCCATTCTTCCCCAAAAAGAAGGGCACTGTTTTGTTGAGCCCTAGTAACCAAACGAGGAGGCGAATTGGCAATAATGTCAGGAGGAAGATAGGCGTTGGTGATTTATAATTGCGGGGATTCTTGTTTGAAGGACGGCAAGCTCTCCAACTGGGGTCCCGTAGCCTTCCCCGGAGCGTATTGCACAACGCCAATAAAGCTCCTTAATAACAGCTTCGGTTAGCGGCTTAGTCGGTCTGACTTCAGTTGGAATATCATAATCATAGCCAATTCTCCCAGCTGTTTCCGGTGAATCAAAATGAGCTGCTGCCTCTTGCCACTTTCCTTGTTGCATCAAGGTTAACCCTTTTCCCACGAAGTCTTCTAATATGGCAGTTTTAGCCTCTTTACTCTCTTGTCCAATCTCACTCATTTTTATTTTGTCTTAATGAAAATAGAATCGATCATTCATTTGTAAATTCATTTAAAATTTTACCCTTTCTATTATTTCCTCTGAATTTCCTTTCCTATCTTGAACCAATTATAACAAAATCTCTTTTAAAAAACTTAAAAAAAATTTTCCGTCTTAATTAATCTGATAAATTCGAGTCTCCCCGGAAATAAAAACAATCTTTCCCAAAGATGCCAGATTGGCCTCATCCAGCTGGGGATAGGCTTGCTTTTCCAAAGTGCCGACAAAAACATATTTTACCTGGTATTTGCCAAGCAAATCCTTAACTTCTTGGCGGTCGGGAGAGGTATAGATCTTAATCACCTCCTGATCTCTTTGGGAGGAGATATCATAAGTCCCCCGCCATAGCCACTCATGAACCCGCCAGCCGAGGATTGTCGGCAGGCCGGTGTTAGCGCTCACCCGGGCATAATCAGTGTAGCTGTCGCCGACGGCCTCAACTATTATCGGACTGCCGCTAACCTTCTGATTAAGCCAAAGAATCGCCTGATAGTCATCAGGGTAAAAATTTTCAAGATAAGCTAAACCGTCCAGGCCGCGGGCCTCTTTGAGTTTATTGTAATAAGAGCCAATTGCCAAACGGGGATAGGTCAAAAGAATGCCGGCGCCGATCATGAAAAGAAAAAGAAAAAGCCTTTTAGCCAAAGGAGATTTAAGGCCGGTTAGAAGGCGGATCAGAATGTAGGTTCCCAGGAGACGAAAAATCATAAACGCCTGGTAGGTAAGTTTAAACATAGTGTTTGCCCGTTGGTGATTATGGGCGTAAATGTCTTTAACCCGGATGATTTCCGGGATGAAAATCAAAGACCAGGCGATGATTAAAAAGGCCAAGACCAGCCAGTCGGTTTCCCTGACTTTATTTTTCGAGAATCGCAAGAAAGCAACCAGAGAAATCGAGGTAAAAAGAGGAAAGCCCCAAAGAAAAGGAAACATCCAGGCCGGCGTGCGGAAGTCAACCAACGCCACCCCCTGGGCAATATTTTCAAAATTAAGATGAAAAGGTAAGCTAAAGAAGAGGCTTAGGATTACCAACCAAAGACAACTTAGAGCGGTTGTGATCAGGCCGGTAAAACCTTTTCCGCTGAGAAAAAATTGCCAGGTTAAAAGCGTGGCGCCGCTTAAAAGAAGATAGATCGGGTAATCCCAGGCGTTAGTCATAAAGGTGATTCCGAGGATAAAAGCCAGCAAAGTAAGATGGGGTAATCGGGGTAAAGTGTCGGTAATAGCAATTTTGACAACAGCCAATCCCCCGGCGGGAAAAATTTTTTTCGGCTGAGAAAACAAAACTTTTTTAAACCAACTGAGTAATTTTTTTGTCTTTTCCAGCCATTGATTATGCGCCTCTTTCTGGCTGTTTCTTTGCCAGATAGTAATCAAAAGAGCGATTATTAAAAAAACCTGGGGAATGTCTAAAAGATGGCCATGAAGGTCGGCGACTACCAGGGAGTAAATCGGGAATTCGTGGATGGTATTGTCGTTAGCACCGAATTTTTCAATGATAAACCGGGTCGCGTCGGGATACCAATAAGTTTTGATTGCATCCAATTCCTGTTGAGGCCAGACACCGGTATTTTGGCTTTTTCGATTTTGAGACCAATGATAAATCAGCTGAAGATTGCCGCCAAAGGTTAAAAGCAGAGCGGCCATCAACCCCCCCAAAAAACTGGCCAGCCGTCTTTTTTGGGGTGAGAGCCAGTGAATCAGGTTAAAGCTGATTGCAAAGCCTGCCGATAACATTAAGCCGCAGAGATTGCCCAGCATCAGGTTATAAGCTACTGACGGTTTCAGGCCCGAGAGTCTGGTTAAAATTGCCGTTTCCAAATGGCCGAAATAGTAGTAGTTGATTTTGCCTCCGGCTAACCACATATCGTTGGGTGGAAACCAACGGCTTCTTAAAATGGCATTGACAAAGCCAAAATCCATAAATTTTTCCAGGCCGTGAATATCAGGTTGAAAAGAGCGGATCCAACTCCAGAAAAATAAACCGGAGAAAAAAATAATTTCTTCCAAAATAAAAAGCCGCCACGATTTTTTTAAATTTTCCCAACTTTCTTTTTTCCTTTTGAGCAAAAAAAGGTTTAGAATCAAAGATAAAAAAGTAAAGAAAACAACGGAAAAAAAAGTAAAGGGCAAAATTTTTAAAATTGCTGTTAGCCAGACCAAGTAGGAAACCAGGGCAATGGCTATAATTTTGGCAAAGGCGTAACCTCGGTCCCGGAAAGAGGCAAAGATCAGACCGGTTAGGGGCAAATTAACCAATCCGAGCAAAAAAACCATTAACCACCAGACAAAAACCGATTCCAGCATAAAGGATTTTTAAAATTAACAACCTTTGAACTATAATAGCAGAAAGGAATCGGTTATAGGAATAGATTAATGGTGATTGCTCAGGAGTTTTTTTGACAATCCGGGTTTATTCGATCCGGGACCATCATCTTTGTTTCAGGCGTGTGAGCGGTTACATTAGAGGACAAGATCACCTGTGTTTTTTTCTGGTCCGAACAAGCGGTTGTTAAAATGATTAGGCTTTTCCTGGATGCCGGCAATCTGTGGCAAACAAA
>JAFGMK010000015.1 GCA_016927565.1 Minisyncoccota bacterium
GTTCAAGTCAGGGATCCTTCGGTCGAAGTCTCGACCTCTGGATGACTTACCACACCGTCATTCAGAGGCCGCAGGCCGAAGAATCCCTTCCTCGTCGGGATTTCTGGTGCTTCCGGCCAAAAAACTGAGTGGTTGCGGGCTAAAATTTGTTGACCTGGTTTAATTCTTCGAGTACACTAAAAAATTGATGGGACAAAGAGTTTTCTATCTTCTTTTTTCTTTGGGAATGCTTTTTGACATCTTTTTTTTAAAAATAACCTCCGCCTGGCTTGTTTTGGCCTTGATTTTGGTTTGGTTGAGGATTTTGACAAGATTTCAACCAAAAGGCGAACTTTTTTTGGTGATGGGTTTGTTTTTTTTGTTTTTATCTGTTTCCTTCTCCTTTTTGAAAAGCGGGATAATTGCCGAGAAATTGGCCGTTTGGGCTTATTTATTTTTACTTTGTGGGGGGGGAAAGATTTTTTATGACCAGATCAGAATCGAGGCAAGATAAGATAACGAAACTTTTTTTGGTTTTTCTGTTATTAATTGGTTTTTTTTACCGTTTCTATGGTCTAGGGACTAATTACTCTTTTTGGATTGATGAGTTTTCCACCGGCCAGGCAGCCAGCGCTATTCTGAAAACTGGCCATCCCCGGACTATCGGGGGTTTTTTTGAAAGCCGGAATTTGCTTAATCATTACCTGACGGCTTTATCTTTGAAGATTTTTGGAGTCAGTGAATTTGCTGCGCGCTTTCCCTCGGTTATCTGGGGGACATTAATGATCTCAGTTTCTTTTTGGGCCTTTAAAAAATTTTTTAACGGCCGAATTGGTTTGGCCGTGGCGATTTTGATCACCTTTTCGATGATTGAAATTACCTGGTCGCGTCAAGCTAGAAGCTATGCCTTATTTCAGCTTTTATTTTTAATGAGTGCTTGTCTTTTTTATTTGCTTTTCGGCCGGATTGAGACCGGGAAAGTTAAGCTCAAAGAAGTGTTGTGGTTAATTTTTTTCCTGATGATTTCTTTTTTGGCCCACCCTCTCACCTTTGTTCTTCTGCCGGCGGCCCTGGTTTATGGCGGTTTTTTCTGCCGGCGGCCGCTGCTGTCTATTTTAAAGAAAACTAATAAGAAACAACGGCTGTTTGGCTATTCGGTAGTTTTCGGGCTGGGTTTTTTTGCCTGGCAGTTTGCTTTCGGCGATTTTCTCCGACGGGTTTTTATCACCCGGAGGATTTCGTTGGGAATCTTTAATCATTTCTCCTTTTATCATGCCTTTTTTTGGCGGGAATATGGCCTGATTTCCTTCTTGGCTCTTTTGGGTCTGATCAGGGGTTTTTTGACCAAAGAGAAGAAACACTTTTTCCTGGCAACTGTTTTGGGGGTATATTTAGGAATAGTTTTCTTTTTTTTGCCTTGGCTGGACATTAAATATCTGTTGGGGGTTTTTCCGGTTTTTTTCTTTGCTTATTTGGCGTATTTTTTGGATGATTTGGCAGAAGGTTGGTTTGGAAAAAAAGGCCTTATTAAAGCCGTTTTTTTGTTTTTATCAATTGTTTTCATTATTTTTAATGGTCATAAGTTTACCTTTAGGCCCCGGGTTTATTATTCGCCTAATGCCGACATGCGGCGGATTCCTTTGGTAGATTATAATTTGGTTTATGCCAAGATAAGGTCTCAAGTTGGTAAGGGCGATCAGACCGTTGCAGTGGTGGATACCTGGGGGGACAGGATTGCCTGGTATTTGGGACGGGATTATCCGGCTGCTTTTTGGTTACGAAAACAGAAGAACTATCAATTGAAAGGCGGAAAAAAAATTGATACGATTTACCACTACGGGGTAATTTTAAATGAAGCTGATTTGAAGTCGGTTATTCAAGATTATCCGCAGGGATTTATCTTTATTGACGGCCATGAATTGCCCTTTTTGCCAATTGATGCGCTTGATTACCTTCGGGATAATTTAAAGCCGGAGCTGGAGTTTACCCGCTTTTCCTTAGACCCTGATCCCTATGACACTTGGCCGGCTTGGCTTTATTCTTGGGGCGTGAAAGGGTAAAATCAAATCCAGTGAAGCGAAAAATTGCTAAAGACACCCTGGTTTTACTGTTTTCCCGCTTTGGTTCCCGGCTTTTGATTTTCGGTTTTGGAATTTATGCGGCAAGGGTTTTGGGTTCAGTCAATTTTGGGAAAGTCGTTTTTGCTTCCGCTTTTATCTTAACTTTTACTCCTTTGGCTGATTTTGGGCTGGAAAACTTTCTTTTAAGAGAAGTTAGCCGCCGCCCGAATCAGAGAATGAAGATAATTAAAGATCTTTTTTACCCCCGAATTCTTTTGGCCGGCCTGGCGTATTTTTTAGCGCTGGCATCAGCTGTTGTTTTGGGTTTCGAAAGTGAAGATTTAATTAATGTCAGTCTTTATGGCTTGATGTTGATCCCCTATTCTTTGAATTATTTTTTTCTGGCCTATTTTAATGCCCAGGAAAAGTTTATTAAGTCGGCTTTGCTTAAGTTTTTTTACCCCCTGGCTCATGTTTTGCTGGGCCTGCTTTTTTTAATCTTGGGATTTTCCTATCGCTGGCTTTTTTTGGCCGTGGTTTTGGGAAACCTGTCTTCGGCTTTGGTTTTGCTTTTTTTCTATCCGCAAATAATTAAACAGTTTTCTTTTTCCGGCCGGCTGTTAAAAAAAGTCCTTTGTCAAACTTGGCCGTGGGCGGCTTTGATTTTTATTGCTGTTTTTTATCTGCGGCTGGATGTGATTATTTTAAAAAAAATTGCCGGTAGTCAGGCGACCGGACTTTACGGGCCGGTATCAAATCTGGTTCAGACCAGTCTTTTAATTCCTCAGTCATTCGCCTTGGCTCTTTTTCCCCTTAGTTCTCGATTGGTTAAGTTGAACAAATTCAAAATGAAAAGAGTTTATCTCCGCGGCTTGGGGATTTTATTTTTGGCTTCTTTACCCATTGTTGGTTTCGGGATTTGGCTTAGTCCTTTTTTAATCCCTTTGATTTTTGGCCAAGAATACCAGGTTTCAATCCCGGCTTTTCAAGTGGCTTTTTTAAGTCTGATTTTGTTTTTTGTCAATGCTTTGCCCGGGAATGTAATTCTTAATTCCAAAAAAGTTAAAGGCTTTATTCCCTGGGCGATAGCAAATTTGATTGTTAATCTTGGTTTAAATTTAACTTTAATTCCTTGTTTGGGTTTTACCGGCGCAGCTTGGGCAAAGCTTTTTTCCGAATTTTTTGGTTTCTTAACTAATAATTTATATGTTTATCGGATTCTGGGTTAATGAAAAAAAAGATTCTGAGTTTGATAATTCTTTCTTACAACACTAAGAAAATATTGCAGGATTGCTTAGGAAGTCTCCGGAAGGCTTCTGTTCCGGGAGGCTATCTGTTGGAAATAATTGTAGTCGATAATGGCTCTGTTGATGGCAGTGCGGCATGGTTGCAGAATTGGGCTTCCCGCTCTCTGACGAACCGGTTTGTCAGAGAAAAGAAAAACTTGGGATTTGCTCTGGGGAATAATCATGGATTAAAGATTGCTTCGGGAGATTTTGTTATGCTTTTGAACTCAGACACGATTGTTCGGAAGGATGTGTTTGAAAAGCTGGTTTTTTATCTTGAAAAAAACCCTCGGATAGGAGCGGTTTCTCCTCTTTTGCTCCTTCCGGATGGTCAGCCCCAAAATGATTATTATTTCCGTTTTCCCAATCTTTGGCAGCTGGCTTTTTATCATCAGCCTCTTTTGAGGCCGCTGGTGATGAAAACACCGCTGAAATGGCTGGTAGTTAGTCGAGGAAAGACGATGACGGATCGCCTGAAACCTCCGGTTCAAGATCGAATTACTCAACTTGCTTTTGAAGTTGATCAACTTCCCGGCGCCGCTCTTTTAGTTCGTCGGAAAGTTTGGAACAAGGTGGGGGGATTGGATTCAGACTATCACTTCTTATTTGAGGATGTTGACTGGTGTTGGCGAGCCAGAATTAGAGGTTTTAAGCTCGCGGTTGTTCCTGAAGCAAAAATTACTCACTTAGGAGGGGCAAGCTGGAAAAAAAAGCTTCAAAAAAATAAAAACCAATTTTATTACCAATATTTTGCCTCAATGCTATTGTTTGTTAACAAGCATTATTCTTTTTTTGCTTCTTGGGTTTTTTTTCTTTCAATTCTGGTTAATTTTTTAACCACTTTTAAATGGATTTTGGCCTGGGATTTTTTAAAAAACCAAGGTAAACAAAAGAAACTTTGGGTTTAGAAAGATGCTGTTTTTAATTTTGACACTAGCCTTAGGATTGCGTCTGATTAATTTGAATCAATCCTTATGGCTGGACGAAGCGGTTCAGGCGATTACCAGCCAGGAAAATTTTCCGGCTCTTTGGGCCGAGCTTCAGGGCGACTTTCATCCGCCCTGTTATCATCTTTTAATGTGGGTTTGGGTCAGGTTTTTCAAAGCCTCGGAAATTTCTTTAAGACTGCCCTCAGTTTTGTTTGGAGTGGGAACGGTGGGAGTGATTTGGAGAATAGGAAGGCAGTTCCTATTAACTGGTTCTACAGGCGCTTCAGAGAAAACAATCCTGGATCGAACCGGCGCTTTAGAAAATAACGCTTTCGGGTTGTTGTTTCCAGGCTTAGCTGCGTTTTTTCTGGCAATTAATCCTTTTCATGTCTACTATTCCCAAGAAACGCGGATGTATTCAATGGCTGCTTTTTTTACTGCTTTGTCAATGTTTTTTTTTCTTAAGGCAATTGGCAGTAGGGGAAAAATCAGAAAAACAAAATCGACTTCGTTTTTGAGTTGCTCTTGGGGGGGATATTTTTTAGCAACCTTGGTATTGGTTTATACCGACTATTACGGTTGGTTAATCCTGTTAGCTCAAAATCTGATCTTTGTCTTTTTCAAAAGGCGCCATCAGCAGTCTGATGAATCGGTTTGCCGGACCGGGTTAACCTTGAGGAAATGGGTCGGAGTTCAAGCCCTGATCGGTTTTTTTTATTTGCCGTGGTTGGGAATGTTCTTGACTCAACTAAAAACCGGTCAAATGGCTATGACCAGCCTGCCCGAGTGGGGGCAATTAGTCAATTTAATTTTTTTAAAGGCCCTGCCTCTAACTATGCTTAAGTTTATCATTGGCCGGATAACGATCTTTAACAAAAAAATTTATTTCCTGGTAGCTGGCAGTCTGTTGGTGTTTTATGGTAGTTTGATTGGTCCCGGCCTTTGGAAAGAGAAAAAAAATCGATTTATGATTAATTGTTTGCGATCAACTGTTCTTGTCTGGCTCTTTTTGCCGTTGCTGGCGGCTTGGTTGATCTCTTTGCGGGTACCTAATTACCAGCCTTTTCGATTGCTTTTAGTTCTGCCTGCTTTTTGTCTCCTTCTTGCCTGGAAAATCACTCAAACTAAGAGTTCAATGATTCGAATCATTGAACTCTTAATGGTAGTAGGAGTCAGTCTGGTTTCACTGCGAACTTATTACTCTAATCCTTATTTTCACCGCGAGGATTGGCGGGGTTTGGTCCATTTTCTTGATCATGATTGGCAGACAAATGCCATCTTGCCCTCCGCTACCAGCAGCTGGCCAATCAAGTATTACACCAGGCGGTTCTGTCTCTGGGATCGATCCTTGGTTTGGTATCACGGAATTAGCCAGGGGATCAGACCGGTCCGGAATGAAGACCGCTTTGTTCTTCAGACCCACCTTCAAGGAAAAGAAAAAATTTACTTTATCCGTTACCTTGTTCCTCTTTTTGATCCCGAGGAAAAAATTAATGCCTGGTTGGAGGAAGAAGGATTTGTTAAAATTAAAGAAATCAGCTTCAACCAAATCCCTCTTTGGGTATTTGAGAAGCAGGAAAGCTCATGAAGATTGGCATTGACATTTCTCAAATTGTTCATGGCACCGGCGTTTCTTTTTACACCCGGAACCTGGTGCGGGCTTTGGCTGAGATCGATAAGGAGAACGACTATCTCTTAATTGGCACTTCTCGGGGAAGATATCAATTCTTAGCTGATTTTGGGACCGAAATTAATAAAATTAACCCTCTTTTTTTAAACCGTTTTTTCCGCTGGCCGGTCAGCCTGGCTGAGATTTGGGCTAATCGGTGGCGGTTTGGCAGCTTGGAAAAGTTGGTTGGCCCGATGGATATCTTTCATTCTTCAGACTGGCTCCAGCCGCCGTGCCAAGCTGTTAAGGTGACCACAATTCACGACTTTGGCTTTTGGCGCTATCCCCAAACTGCCCATCGGAAGATCAGATCCGTGATGAAGCGGCGGTTGCTTTTGGTCAAAAAAGAGGTTGATAAAATAATCTGCGTTTCCCGGGCAACCGCTAAAGATGCGGTGCAATTGCTTAAGGTTCCTCCGGAAAAAATTGAAGTCATTTTTGAAGCTCCGGGGTTGAAGTTTCGAAAAGTACCGATCTCGAAGGTGGCAAAGATTAAGGATAAATATGAGATTAAAGGTGACTACTTTTTGGCTGTTGCTACCATTGAGCCCCGGAAAAACTTTGGTGGAATTCTGGAAGCGGTGGCCCCGATTTTAAAAAAAAAGCCTAATTTGTCGCTGGTGGTAGTTGGCCGGCTGGGTTGGGACAAATTAATGGGGCGGATAATGAGTCAGACCGATCGGGTGAATTTGGTTGGCTATATCCCAACCAGTGATCTGGTTGCCTTGTATAATGGATCTTTAGGCTTAATTTATCCTTCTTTATACGAAGGTTTTGGCCTGCCTGTTCTTGAAGCCTTTGCCTGCGGTTGCCCGGTGGTGACCTCCAACATTTCCAGCCTGCCGGAAATTGCCGGCCGTTCAGCAGTTCTGGTCAATCCTTTGAAGGCTGAAGAAATTGGCGCAGGGATTAAGCAAGTCCTGGCTAAAAGAGAAGAGCTCATTCGCCGGGGTTTTGAAAGGGTTAAAAAATTCTCTTGGAAAAAAACAGCAGAACAAACACTTGCTCTTTATGAAAAAACTTACCGAGCTTTTAAAAACTGAAACAGTTTGGCTGATCTTGTTATTTGGCCTGGCGGCCACTGTCCGGTTCCGCGGTTTGAACCAATTGGCTTTCTTTACCTATGACCAGGCGCGGGATGCTTTTTATATTAAAAGAATTCTTGACGGCGAGTTCAGATTAATCGGCACTCAAAGTTCTATTCCCGGACTTTACACCGGCCCTCTTTATTATTACCTGATGGCGCCCTTTTTGTTTCTTTTCCGCTTAAACCCTGTTGGTTTGGACTATGCCACTGCTTTCATTTCTCTGTTGACTTTGTTTTTACTGTTCGGGCTTTTAAAAAAAACTACGAAGAGTTCCTTTCTGGCGATAATTTTTACCGCTCTCTATGCTTTTTCGCCCCAAATTGTCAATCAAAGCCGTTTTGCCTGGAATCCGAATCCCTTGCCTTTCTTAACCCTCTTGTTTTTATTTTCCCTTAAAAAGATTATCTTTCAGGGTGAAAAGATTTTTTTGCTAATTTTGGCCTTGACTATCGGCGCCGCCATTAATCTCCATTATTCGGGTTTGGCGCTAATTTTTATTCTCCTGCCGATTGGCTTTTTTTTTGCCAAATCTTTAAAAGAGACGTTTGATTTAAAAATGGTTGTTATTTTTCTAGTTTTCCTGGGATTATTTTTCCTGCCTCTTTTTCTTTTTGACTGCCGGCACGGTTTTATCAATGCCCGAAGTTTAATTTCTTATCTCCGGCAAGGGCCGGCCCCCGAAATTTCCCCGCCGCCGTTTTGGACCGGACTATGGGATAAGTTTGTTTTTCTTTTTGGGCTGGCAGTGCCTCTGACTGGTTTTTGGCTAAAATTTTTAACCGGAGTCAGTCTGTTTTCGGGTTTGGGGTTTTTTGTAAAGAGCTTAAAGGAAAAAACCTTTTTTTCTCTGGTTTTTTTAAGCCTTTTTTCCGGCGTTCTGTTTGCCTGCTTTTATCAGGGTAGTTTTTTTAATTTTTACCTGACATTTTTGTATCCGCTTCCCTTTTTGTGGCTTGCCTCTTTTTTTGGTCAAAAACCTGAGAGAAACAGGAGCTGGTTTTTTTTGGGTCTAGTGGTGGTTATAATTCTGGGAAGAAATTTTAAAAGCCTTTCCCGCCCGTTTCGCCCGGCCCGAACTATTAAAGATCTGGAGAGAGTAGCTTTATTTTTAAGTCAGAAGATAAACCCTGGAGAAAACTTTAACCTGGCTGCTCTTTATCGGGGGCAGAACCGTTTTGATCATAATGCGGTTGATTACCGCTATTTTTTGGAAGCAAGATATAAAATCAAAGTTCCGGGATGGGATGTTTTGGATTACCGGAATGCTCAAATTTGTTACTTAATCAGTGAAGTCGGTCAGGTTGAGATTGGGGCAGTTAAATTTTGGGAAACTCAATTAATGGGAGCTCTCAAAGAGGAAAACCATTGGGATTTGGGGGAAGATTATTTGGTTTACCGGTTGGTTAAAGACAAAATGGAGTAAAATAAAACAATGTTGATCGGGATTGACGGGAACGAAGCCAATGTCAGAAGCCGGGTAGGAAGTAATCAGTATTCTTTTGAAATTCTCTGGGGCTTGTATTTGTTAAGCCGAAAACGAGATTTTGATTTTTTGATTTATTTAAAAGAAGCTCCGTTGGCTGATTTGCCGCCGGAAAAAAGCCGCTGGCAATACCGGAGAATTGGTCCCAGCAGGTTTTGGACTCGTTTCGCTTTGCCGCTGGAACTAACTTTCCGGCGGCCCCGGCCGGCGGTCTTTTTTTCTCCCGGCCATTACAGCCCCTGGTTTTTACCGATGCCTCTGGTTGTTTCTATCATGGATTTGGGATATCTTCGTTTTCCAAAGCAATTCCGGCGGCGCGACCTTTATCAGCTGACCAGCTGGACTGAGTCTTCGATCAGGAAGGCCAGGCGGGTGCTGGCTATCTCCCGGTTCACTCGGAATGATATAATTAAAACCTACCGGCTTGAGCCTGAAAAGGTAGTAGTGACACCTCTTGGGTATAAAAAAATACGGATAAAAAATTATAAACTGCAAATCGAAAGAATCAGGAGAAAATATCGGATTAGAGGTGATTATATTTTGTTTCTGGGAACTTTAAAACCGAGTAAGAACATCGAGGGCTTAATTGAAGCTTTTGCCAGACTGGATTTGGCCGGAAACAATCTAAAACTGGTGATTGCCGGTAAAAAAGGCTGGTTTTTTAAAGATATTTATGAAAGGGTAAAAACTTTGAGTCTTGAAAAAAGGGTTATTTTTACTGATTTTGTTCCGGAAAAAGAAGCGCCGATTTTATTAGCTGGGGCTTTGGTTTTCGTTTTGCCTTCTTTTTGGGAAGGATTTGGTTTGCCGGCCCTTCAATCAATGTCCTTGGGAACGCCGGTGGTGGTTTCCCGGGTAGCGAGTTTGCCTGAAGTAGTTGGACCGGCGGGGATTTTGGTAAACCCTCAAAAGCCTGATGATATTGCCCGGGGAATTAAGAAAGCTTTTAAGGAAAGAAAAAAAAGAAGCCGGCTGGGCTTGCTCCAGGCGAAAAATTTTTCTTGGGAAAAGTGCGCTCGGAGAACTTTAGCAGTCCTGGAGACTGTCGGTCAGGAATAAGAAAATGTTTTTTTCTGAAAATGTCCATTTTACTCAAAAAGGTTTGGTTTTTACCGATAAGGACGGCTGTGAACTAAGCTCAAATCAGGCTTTTAAAAAAATGACTAACCGGTTTTACAACTGGTGGCTTGATTTTAAACTGTTGATAGTAGACTTGAGCGGGTATTGCCCTTTCTGGTTCTGGCGAAAACTGATTTACCAATTGGCGGGATTGAAAATCGGCCGTCAAAGCAAGATCCATTTCGGGGCTCGTTTTTTTGAACCCGGAAAAATCAGTATTGGCCGGGATACACTGGTCGGCGAGTTTGCTTTTTTGGACGGCCGGGCTCCGTTAACGATTGGCCATCATGTTGATATTGCTTCTCAGGTTTTAATTTATAATTCCGAGCACGATATTCACTCGGAGAAAATGTCAGCCATTGAAGCGCCGGTTGAGATTGGTGATTATGTTTTTATCGGTCCCAGAGCAATTATTTTGCCGGGAGTTAAAATCGGCAGGGGAGCGGTAGTAGCGGCCGGTGCAGTGGTGACCAAAGATGTTTCCCCGAGAAAGATTGTTGCCGGGATTCCGGCTAAAGAAATTGGCAATCGGAAAATTAAAAAGTTCACTTATCGGCTTGGCCGATCTCGGCTCTTTTCATGAAGAAAATTACCCGGTTTATTTCTGGTTTTTTTTACCTCATTGGCCTGGTTTATCTTTGTCTGCCTTTGGGAGAGATGCCGGCGTTGCCGGATTCCTTAAAATCAAAAGAGCCCGGGGATACAGTCGAAATTCCCGGAGTTTCGGCCTACTATACCAATTTATCCCGTTACGAAGTCTTGGAATTTTATCGGCAGAATTTTTCTCGTTCCCGATTGGGAAATCTGCCCTTGCCCGTGGTGGTTTTAAATCATCCGCCGGAATACACCCGGGAAGCGATCAGGGACACTGTTGATTCTACTTTTCTTTACGAACTGGTTCACCCGGGCCGGGATTCTTTATTTATCAATGGTTGGGATCCGGCCGAGGACCCTAAATTTAAAAAAAATAAAAATCTTTCCCAAGTTTTAAAAGAAGATAATCGTTTTTGGGAGCGAAAAGTGACTTTGCGTTTGTTTTCTTCCGGAACGATTTTACGGCTGATAATCTTTTCCGTTGCTTATTGGCTTATAATTGGCCTGTCAAAAGAGGCATTAAAAATGATTTTTTTAATTTTTAAATACTTATGGCTGAAAAAAGAATCGATCTTTCGATAATTATTATCAGTTTTAATACCCGGCAGCTTTTAAAGAGTTGTCTAATCAGTCTTTTCCAAATTACTGACAAGCTCTTTTTTGAAGTAATTGTAGTTGATAATAATTCTCAGGATGGTTCGGTCGAACTGGTTAAAAAAGAATTTCCTCAAGTCAAATTGATAGCTAACAAAGATAATTTAGGTTTCGGCCGGGCAAATAACCAGGGCCTGAAAGAAGCTCGGGGTAAAATGATCTTGTTTTTAAATTCGGATACGATTGTTCATTCTCGGGCGCTGGAAGAGCTGACGCATTTTTTAAAATTTAATCCCAAAGTGGGAGTGGTGGGCCCCAAGCTTTTAAACCGGGACGGAACCGATCAGGCTTCAGCGGGAAGTTTTCCCTATTTGGGGATTTGCGCTATTATGCTTTTCGCCGAACATTTCTGGCCTAACCGGCTGGTTCGGGGATCGGGCGCGCAGATACGACTGGTTGATTGGGTGATGGGAGCGGCAATGGTTTTCAGAAAAGAAGTTTTAGATCAGGTCGGGGGCTTTGATGAAAATATTTTCATGTATCTCGAGGAGGTTGAATTATGTTACCGGGTGAAAAAAGCTGGTTGGCAAATCGCCTTTTTTCCCGAAGCGGTAATCACTCATTTCGGTCAAGGGAGTTCCCAAAGCGGCCGGAAAGGGCCAATTTTGGGTATTTATAAGGGGTTGGCTTATTTTTACCGGAAACACCGGCCCGGCTGGGAAGGGCGATTCCTTAAATTGATGCTGAAAATTAAAGCCGGCTCAGCTTATTTGCTTGGCAGTTTAACTAAGAATGATTATTTAAAGGAGACTTATGGTCAGGCATTCCGGCTGGTTTGATAAAAATATACTTTCCTGGCTGGTGATCAGTCTTTTGTTGTTTGTTCCTCTTTATCCGAAGTTTCCTCTTTTTGAAGTGCCGGGAACATATGTTGCCGTCCGTTTGGAAGATTTTTTGATCGGAGGGGTTTTGTTGATTTGGTTCTTAAAAGAAATAAATCAGGGATGGCCGACTCTGAAACAGCGGGTTTCCCGGCTGGTTTTGCTTTATTTTTTGGCCGGATTGGTTTCGTTAGCCAATGCTCTGCTGATTAGCCGGGTGATTACTCCTCATTTGGCTTGGCTGCATTTCTTCCGGCGAATAGAATACATGTCTTTGTTTTTTGTTGCTTTGGCTTCAGTTCGGGAAAAAAGACACATCCTGAGCTATGCGCTAACTCTTTTTTTGGCCGCTGCCGGGGTTTTTCTTTTTGGTTTAGGTCAAAAATATCTCAATTGGCCGGTAATTTCGACGATGAACGAAGAGTTCAGCAAGGGAATGGCTTTGTATTTGAGCAAATGGACCAGGATTAATTCTACTTTTGCCGGTCATTACGACTTAGCCGCCTTTGCGGTTTTAATTTTTTCTCCTTTCCTGGGTTTTATGATGGGGGTTAAAAGAAGGTGGCTGAAGCTGGCGGGGCTGACGGTAGCGGTAATGGCTTTTTATCTTTTAATTTTAACAGCTTCAAGAATTTCTTTCGGAGCGTATTTGATTAGCGCTGTTCTGGTCCTTTTTTGGCTAGGGAAAAAGAAATTGGCTTTGCCGTTGGTTGGTTTGAGTCTGGCAGTGATGCTTTTAACCGGAGACTTGGGGCAAAGATTTGCCGCTACTTTTAATCTTGATTTGAAACTGAACCTGCCGAAGATTAAATTAGGCCAGAAGAAAGTGGCTCAATTGCCGCAGGCAACAGTGACGCCATTACCGCCGCCGCCAGCGGAAAATCAGCCGGAGGTTGATGAACTAAAGCCAAAAAAGGCAACAGGTGAGGGCGAAATTCAGGAAAAAAAGAAAGCGACAGTCGAGGTTTATTTTCCCGAGCCCGAGTCGGTTGAATTGGCTGCTCAGCGATCGGGGGAGATCCGTTTTAAAGTTGAATGGCCGCGGGCAATAAGAGCTTTTCTGAAGAATCCTCTGGTAGGAACGGGATTTTCCTCAGTAACTCTGGCCACTGATAATGACTACTTACGGATTTTAGCCGAAACCGGCCTTTTGGGCGGAATTAGTTTTGCCTTGATTTTTTTGGAATTTTTCAAAAAGTTTTTTGTTTTTCACCGGAAAACCAAGTGGTGTCCTCAAAAGGCAGTAGTTACCGGCATCGCCGGAGCAATGGTCGGTTTTTTGGCAAACGCTGTTTTTATTGATGTTTTTGAGGCTTCCAAGGTGGCTTTTCTGTTTTGGATGCTTATGGGAATTATGGTGGGAACAATTAATTTATATCAAACAAGGGATTTATTTCAAAATTAAAAATGAAAAAAAAGACAGGGATAATTCTTATTTTGATTATTTTATTGGGATTCGGACTTCGTTTTTATAAGTTAAATATTCCCTTGGCCGATCATCATTCCTGGCGCCAGGCTGATACCGCGGCGGTTGCCCGGAATTTTGCCGAAGAAAATTTTGATTTTTTAAGGCCTCGGATTGATAACCTGGCTCCGCTTCATGCTCCTGACCTGCCGAATCCTCAGCGTCTTTTTTTGGCTGAGCCGCCAATTTACAATTCAATTGTAGCCGTTTTTTATCGCCTTTTTGGGGTGAAAGAAAGTCTTGCCCGCCTGGTTTCGGTCTTTTTTTATCTGGGATCGGGGTTTTTCCTTTTTTTCCTGTTAAAGGATGCCTTTTCTGAATCGATGGCGCTTTGGGCTGTATTTTATTTGGTTATTTTACCGTTCGGAGTTTTTTATTCCCGGGCTGTTTTACCGGAGTCGCTGATGATTTTTGTCAGTTCGGGAATGTTGTTTACTTTTTCCAGGTGGCTTGAGAAGAAAAGTCTTTTCAGTTTTTTGACGGCAACCGTTTTTGCCGCTTTGGCTTTGACCCAGAAAGCCTTTCCTTTTTTTCTGGGATTACCTATGGCTTATTTGCTTTTAAAAAAATGGGGGGTAAGTTTTTTAACTCAGAAAAAAAAAGCAATATCTCTTTTGGTCTATTTGGTTCTGATTTCAGCCCCGATTTTTTTCTGGCGGCAATGGATTCACAATTTTCCTCAGGGAATTCCTCCTTTTGATTGGCTTTTTAATCAAGGAGGAATTCGCTTCCGGCCTGCTTTTTTCCGTTGGATTTTTTTTGAAAGGATCGGGAAACTAATTTTGGGAATCTGGGGATTACCGCTTTTTTGCCTTGGTCTGGCGGTTAAAGTGAGAAGAAAATTTGGCTGGTTTTTTCATCTTTGGCTGATTGCCTTTTTAATCTATGTTTTTGTTTTGGCCTCCGGCAATGTCACTCATGATTATTATCAAATTCCCTTTTTGCCCCTGGCGGCCATTTTTTTGGCTCGGGGAACCGATTGGCTTCTCAAAGCTTCCGGACAATCTTTTTCCCGGATAATTTCTTATCTGCTGTTTTTCATTTGTTCGGTTTTTATGCTGGCTTTTTCCTGGTATCAGGTAAGAGATTTTTATTTTATCCAGGGAGGAGTTGATCTGGCCGGCCGAGCAGTGGATTTATTGACCCCCAAAGAAGCTCTGGTTTTAACCGGTGATTCAAATGATGCCACTTTGCTTTATAATTGCCATCGTCACGGCTTTACCGGCGGCTATGCCTCTTATTTCCCTAACGATCCGGAGTCTTTGGAAAGAGCCAGATCTCAAGGAGCCTCTGTTTATGTGACGACTAAAATTAGCGAACTGGAATTTTCTGAGTTTGGCCGGTATCTGCGGGAAAACTATCAGTTGATTCAAGGGAGCAATCAGTATTTAATTTTTGACTTAAGATGAAAATTTTGATGATTACGCCCTATTTGCCTTATCCGCCTTCCTCCGGGGGGCAGGTAAGGTCTTACAATCTTATCAAGCAATTGGCGACCCGTCATGAAATTACTCTTTTTTCTTTAATTAAAGACCCCGGTGAAAAAAAATATGTCAAAAAACTTTTACATTATTGTCGAAAGGTGGGCGTTTTTGCCAGATCGAAAAAAGCCTGGAATCTTAAAAATATTTTACAGACCGGCTTTGGCCTTTTCCCCTTTTTAGTGGTCAGGAATTTTTCCTCTGAGGCTAAATGGGCTTTAGTCAAAGAGCTTAAGAATTATCATTACGATTTGATTCATGCGGAAACTTTTTATGTAATGCCCCATCTGCCGATGTCTGCGGTTCCGGTTTTGCTGGTTGAGCAGACAATCGAATATCAGGTTTACGCCCATTTTGCCAAAAACCTGACCGGTTGGGCCAGGCTTTTAAAACCACTGCTTTATCTTGACGTGGCTAAACTCAGGTGGTGGGAAAAATACTATTGGCAAAAAGCCGAGGGGGTGATCGCTGTTTCGGAAGCGGATAAGAATAAAATGATGACTCTTTGCCCCCGGCTTAAAGTAGGGGTTGTGCCCAATGGAGCGGGAGAAGATTTGATGAAGCTTTGGGGGAAGACAAAGCCGGCTAAAAAGCCGACTTTCTTTTTCCAGGCCAATTTTAGCTGGTTGCAAAACATTGAAGCGGCTCGGATTTTGGCCAGAGAGGTTTTTCCCCGGATTAAAAAAGAAATTCCCGAGGCGGAGTGCTGGATTGTAGGCCAAAGCGCCAGAGATAAAATTGGCTCCTTGAGTTCGGCTGATGTTAAAATTGTTGATCTTAAGACAGCTGATATCAAAGGAGTGGTTGAGGCTTATAAGCAAGCTACTGTTTTCATTGCTCCTTTACAAGGTCCGGGAGGCACTCGGTTGAAAATCCTGGCGGCAATGGCAGCCGGAGTGCCGGTGATTACGACTCGCGTGGGGATTGAAGGAATTGATGCTCGTGATGGCCGGGAGATTATTATCAGGGATAATTGGTCTGAAATGGCCAGGGCGGCTGTTCTTTTGATTCGTCAGAAGAAAGCCCGTTTCGGGTTGGCCTACTCTGCCCGCAAATTGATCGAAAGGCGTTACAGTTATCAAAGCATTGCCCGGTCATTGGCCCGGGTTTATCGGGAGATTGCCGATGAGAAAAAAAGTTGATCTTTCAGTAATAATCCTCAGTTTTAATACCAGAAGCCTGCTTTATGATTGTCTTCGGTCAGTCTTGAAAGCGGCGAAAACGGCTTCTGCTTATCAAATTCAGATAATTGTGGTTGATAATGCTTCTAAAGATAAAAGCTCTCAGATGGTCAAAAAAGCCTTTCCTCAAGTTGGTTTAATCCAAAACAGAAAGAATCTTGGTTTTTCTGCCGGGAACAATGTCGGGCTTAAAAAGGCCCGGGGAGGATATGTTCTGTTTTTAAATTCCGATACCATAGTTTCCCCCCGGGCTTTTCAGGAAATTATCACTTTTCTAAATCAGAATCCCGGGGCCGGAGCGGTTTCGGCTAAAACAATGCTGGCCAGCGGCAGGATGGATCCCGACTGTCATCGGGGTTTTCCCACTCCCTGGGCCTCTTTGACCTATTTTTTGGGCTTAGAACGGCTTTTTCCCCGAAGCCGTATTTTTGGCCAGTATCATCAGTTTTTTAAAAATCTGGATAAGGTTCACGAAATAGATGCCGGCGCAGGCGCTTTTATGGTTGTGAGGAGAAAGATGCTTCGGCAGGTTGGTAACTGGGATGAAGGTTATTTTTTTTACGGCGAAGATTTGGATTTTTTCTACCGGATTAAGAAAGGCGGCTGGCAGGTATTGTTTTATCCCCGTCCTTTATTAACCCATTATAAGGGGGCCAGCTCAGGTTTGAGAAAAGAATCCCGGGGAAAGACCAGGCCGAGCCGGAAAACCCGTCTTCAGGTTGCCAGGGCTTCAGTTCAGGCGATGGAAATTTTTTACCGTAAGTTCTATCGGGATGTTTATCCCCGATGGCTAACCTGGCTCGTTCTTTTAGCCATCAGACTGAAAGGTTTTTTGAGAATCACCGCTAATTATCTAAGAAAAGATTAATTCTGGCCGAATTAAAAGAGGTTTTATGAGAATTGGGATTGATGCCCGCTTCTGGGGGCTGGAGCATACCGGTATTGGCCGCTATGTAATGGCCCTGGTTAGCCACCTTGAAAAAATTGACTCGGGAAATGATTACTTTATTTTTTTAAGAGAAAAATACTTTAACCGGCTGGAATTTTCCAATCCCCGGTTCAGAAAAGTTTTGGCTGATTTTCCTCATTATTCTTTAAAAGAGCAGATCGCTTTCCGGCGGGTTTTGCTCCGCCAGAAACTTGATTTGGTTCATTTTCCCCATTTTAATTTGCCTGTTTTTTACCCCGGTCGTTTTGTGGTGACGATTCACGATTTGATTAAACATGAATCAAGGGGGCCTTTAACAACTACCCGCTTCAAAGCCTTTTATTACTTTAAATACCTGGGTTATTTACTGGTTCTGAATTTAGCCTTGAGGCGAGCGAAAAAAGTGATTGTTCCCAGTTTTTGGTGGAAACGAAAGTTAATCAAAAAATTCGGTCTGGAAGCGGATAAAATCGGAGTGACTTATGAATCGGTGAGTGAGGCTTTTTTTCGCAAAAATGATTTGAAGATCGGAAAGAAAATTTTGACCAAATATGGCATTCAGACTCCCTTTGTGATTTATACCGGCAATCTTTATCCTCATAAAAATGTTTTAACCTTAGTTAAGGCGATTAAAAAAATTAATCGGGAAAGGCGGCTTTTTTTAGTAATTGTTTGCGCCAAAAGTGTTTTTTGGCAGCGTTTCCAAAAAGAAATTAGTCAATTGGGGGCGGGAGATTTAGTTATTTTGGCCGGTTTTGTCTCTGATGCGGAGCTGACGAATCTTTATCGGTTGGCAGAGGCATTTGTTTTTCCGACTCTTTTGGAGGGTTTTGGCTTGCCGGGTCTGGAGTCAATGGCGGCTGGCTTGCCGGTTGTTTGTTCCCGCTCTTCTTGTTTGCCTGAGATTTATCAAAAAGCGGCTTTGTATTTTAACCCCAAAAAAGCGATTGATATTAAAGAAAAAATTGAACTGCTTTTGGAAAATAAATATCTACGAAAAGAACTTATTCGAAAAGGTAAAAGTCGGGTAAAGGGTTTTAGCTGGGAGAGGATGGCTCGGGAAACGATTGAGATTTATCAACAGGCAATTGAGGTTTAAATCAGCCTTCTTACTTTGGAAATGAACGCCGGTGTGAAGACAGACTTAGATAAATTGCGCGTGGCCTTGGTTTATGATCGGGTCAATAAATGGGGTGGGGCGGAAAGAGTTTTATTGGCCCTTAAAAAAATTTTTCCTCAAGCTCCTCTTTTTACCAGCGTTTATTTACCAAAATCGGCTTCTTGGGCTAAAAATTGGCCGGTCAAACCCTCCTTCGGGCAAAGATTTCCTCTGGTTAAAAAACGGCATGAATTTTTTCCCTGGTTAATGCCGTTTATTTTTGAAAGCTTTGATTTTAGGGGTTATCAACTGGTAATTTCCGTTACCAGTGCCGAAGCCAAAGGAATTATCACACCGCCGGAAACATGTCATCTTTGTTATTGTCTGACGCCGACCCGATATCTTTGGAGCGGACGGCGGGTTTACTTTGATTCGCCGGGTTTTGGCTGGCTGGACGGAATTGCCAAAAAGGCTTATCGTTTTTTTCTGCCGTTTTTGTTAAGGTGGGATAAGGTAGCGGCGCAAAGGCCGGATAGTTATCTGGCCATTTCCGGAGAAGTTCGGCAAAGAATAAAAAAAAATTACCGGCGAGATGCGGAGATAATTTATCCGCCGGTAGACCTTGATAAATTTAAAATTAAAGATGATAAATTTAAGACCAGAAAAAAAAATTACTTCTTGGTGGTTTCCAGGCTGGTGCCTTATAAGCGGATTGACTTGGTAATCGAAGCTTTTAATCAGCTTGACCGACCGCTTAAAATTGCTGGTATCGGCTCTCAGATGTCCTTTTTAAAGAAGATGGCGGGGCCGAAAATTGAATTTTTGGGCCAGTTGACAGAAAAGGCGCTTTTAAGCTACTATAATTCTTGCCGAGCGGTCATTTGCCCGCAGGAGGAAGATTTTGGCTTGGTTCCCCTTGAAGCTCAAGCTTGTGGTAAGCCGGTAATTTCTTACCAAGGAGGAGGGGCTTTAGAGACGGTCGTTAAAAACCGGACAGGGGAATTTTTTTATCCGCAAACAGCCGATGCCTTAGCCCGGACAGTACTCGGTTTTAATGTCGGCAGGTATTGTCCGGATGATTGTCGGAGAAACGCTCAAAGATTCAGCCAGAAATTATTTATTAGGAAATTTACTAAGAAAACGGAGGAGATATGGAAAAAATTCTCTCAAGAAAATTAAAAAAACACCTCTATGTCTCAATTCTTTGCGGGGGGGTGGGAACAAGACTCTGGCCGCGGTCGCGTAAAAAAACTCCTAAGCAGTTTATTGATCTTTTTGGGGAAAAAACGATTTTTCAAAGGACAATTGATCGGGCAAAAAAGATTACCACCCCGGATAAAATTTTTGTTGTTACCGGGTCGATTTACGTTGATCAGGTTTTAACTCAGGCGCCGGATTTACTTTTAAGAAATATCATTGCCGAACCGCAGGGTAAGGACACTGCTCTGGCAATGGCTGTCGGGACGGCTTTCATTTACCAAAAAGACCCCGAGGCAATAGTGATTAATCTGGCCTCTGATCATGCCATCCCGCTTAAAGAAACCGAAACGTTTGTTAAAGATCTTCACGCCGCGGCTCGAGCGGCTGAGGAATTAAAGGACAAAATAATTACTGTCGGCATCAAGCCGTCTTATCCTCATACCGGCTATGGCTACATTGAAGCAGGTGATTATCAAACTAAAATTGCCGGCAAGAAAATTTATGAAGTGGCTCAATTTACGGAAAAGCCGGATCGTCAGACAGCTGAGAAATTTATTGCCACCAAAAAATATTTCTGGAATGCCAATCTTTATACCTGGAAAGCAAAAGTTTTCTTGGCGACAATTAAAAAAATTGCGCCTAAATTAAGCCAGTCAGTGGACAATATCAGGGAATCAATCGGCAAGTCGGCGGAGGCTAAAGTTCTACGACGGGTTTATAAAGAGGCAGAAAAGATCTCAATTGATTATGCCGTATCGGAGAAAGCTGAGAATCTGGCTTTAATTGCCGCTGATTTCGGCTGGGATGACATCGGCGATTGGAATGTGGTTTATGAACGGGCCAAAAAAGACAAAGACGGCAATGTGGTGATTAAATGGGGGGGCAATGGCGGTTATGTGGTGGTTGAAAGCAATAATAACCTGATCCATTTTAATAATCAGTTGTTGGCTTTGGTTGGGGTAAAAGATCTGATTGTGGTTGATACTGACGATGCTCTTTTAATCTGTCACCGCCAGGAAGCTCAGAAGGCAAAAGAAATTGTTAATAAAATTAAAGAAGAAGGCAAGTTGAAATATTTATAAAAACAGAAGCTGATATGTTTTATGAGACAGTTAAAAGGGTTTTGGATCTTTTGGTGGCAGTCATTTTGGCGATTATATTTTCACCCTTTTTCCTGATTGTTCCGGTAATTATTAAATTGACTTCTCCGGGGCCGGTTTTCTACGGTCAAAAGAGAGTCGGCAAGAATGGCCGGGAATTTACCCTTTATAAATTCCGGTCAATGGTAGTCAATGCAGATGAAATTATTGCCAAAGACAAAGACCTGTTAAAAAAATTTCAGGATTCTGATTGGAAACTGGATATGAAGGATGATCCGAGGATTACTAAATTTGGGGCCTTTATTCGGACTTTTACCATTGATGAATTTCCTCAAATTTTAAATGTTTTTCGGGGGGAGATGAGCGTGGTTGGTCCCCGGGCTTACCGTCAGGAGGAAATAAAACAACAATTGGCTAAATATCCCAAGGCCAGATCCTTGATGAAAGATATTTTGAAGATAAAGCCGGGAATTACCGGACCCTGGCAAACCTCGGGTAGAAATGAAGTTCCTTTTCTTCAGCGAGCCAAACTGGATGCGGCTTACTATCGTTCCCGCTCGATTTGGCAGGATATCTTAATTTTATTGAAAACTCCCAAGGCGATGTTATCTAAATGGTAAAATAGAAAAATGGACTTGGAAAAAATAAAACTGATAGAAAATGATGATTCTTCTGCTTCCGCGGAGGAAGTGGACAAAAAGCGTCCGGAAAATAAAAAAAGGTTTTTTTTATTCAGACCCGGTGTCCTTCTTATCTTGTCAGGTCTTCTGATTTTAGCAGGGGCTGCGTTGATTTTTTTTCTGGTTTCGCCCGCCCGCCGTCTCCAGAGTAGTTTTTCGCTTTTGAATCAGGAACTGGGGAAAACGGCTGTTCTTTTTGAAACCCAGGATTTCAAAGGCGCTCTGGCTCAAGCAGAGGTGATTGATCAGAGTTTGGGAGAAGTAGCCGATGACTATCAAAAACTGACCTGGATCCGGATTCTGCCGTATTTCGGCCGTTTTTATCAGGATGGAGAGCATTTCTTAAAAGGGGGCCGGCATTTAATCTCTGCTGCCAAAATTACTACAACAGCGCTTCTGCCTTATTATGACCTTCTGGGTTTTGAAAAAGCCGGAACTCCATCGGCTCCGATGACGATCGAGGAGCGTTTGGCTTTGGTTCTTGACACTCTGGACAAGATAATGCCTCAGGTTGATGAGATCAGCCGGGAACTTTCTTTGGCCAAAACTGAAATTGACAAGGTTGATTCCGGCCGATATCCCGAGGAGCTTTTTGGCCAAAAAATCAGGAGCCGGCTGATTGGAGCCGGTAATTTAATAAAGGGACTGGAGTTGACGGTTGCCGAAATTAAGCCGATTGCGGCCTATCTTAAACCTCTTTTGGGGATTCCGGAGAAGAAAACCTATTTCTTGCTTTTTCAGAATGATGCTGAGCTCAGGCCAAGCGGCGGTTTTATGACGGCCTATGCTTTTTTATCGGTTCATCAGGGTAAATTTACTCCGCTGGAGTCCCATGATATTTACTGGCTTGATAATCAATTCGGCAATCGGCTTAAAGCGCCCGAACCGATTTTAAAATACTTACCGAATGTTGATTCATGGCATTTAAGAGATATGAATTTATCACCTGATTTTGCTGCTTCGATGGCTGTTTTTTGGGAAAATTATCAAAAGCTTCCCGGGGCCCAAAAGGTTGATGGAATTATTGCTTTGGATACGAAAGTTTTGGTATCTATTTTGGAAGTTTTGGGTGAAATCGGTGTTTCCGGTTGGGGTAATTTTTCCGCCGAAACTGATCCGCGCTGCGATTGTCCTCAGGTTTTCTATGAGCTGGAGCGGTTTGCTGATCAGCCGGTGAGCACCTGGCGGAAGGAGCGGAAAGCCATTATCGGCCCTCTGATGCATTCAATTTTAGCCAACATTATGAATTCTCCCCGGAAAAAATGGCCGGAATTTCTGAATGTTTTCTTTACCAGTTTAAAAGAAAAACATTTACTGTTTTATTTTTTTGACCCTGATCTCCAGAAAGCGATTGAGGCTTTAAATGCCGGCGGCCGGATCAAAAATTTTGAAGGAGATTATTTTCATCTAAATGACTGTAATTTTGCCGGAGCCAAGTCTAATATGTATATTCAGCAAACTGTGCTTCAGGATGTTGAGATCAGTTCGGATGGGTCGGTGGCCAAAAAAGTAACTGTGACTTATAAAAACCCGGCACCAGCGAGCAATTGCAATCTTGAAAAAGGCGAATTGTGTCTTAATGGTTTTTACCGGAACTGGTTCCGGATTTATGTTCCTTTGGGGAGCGAGCTTCTGGATTTTAAAGGATCCGAAGAGGAAGTCTTGACTTATGATGATTTAGGCAAGACTGTTTTTGAAGGATTCTTCGGCAAAACTCCGGGAACCTCACTTAAGCCCGAAGGGAAATTAACCTTAACCTTTAATTATCGTTTGCCTTTTAAAGTTAACAAAAGCCAGTTTTATCGTCTTTTAGTTCAGAAACAGCCGGGAGCCCTGAGTCATGATTATGAGCTCAAAGTTAACAGCCAATCAGAAAACTTTGAATTAAGCTCTGATCAGGAATTTGAGATCCGATGGTAATCACTTAAGAGCTGGGGGCCGATACTCTCAGGTTTTTGTTGTACGAATGAATTCCAATGAACAATTTTAAAACCGAAGCGATTGTTTTAAAAGCAATCAAATTTGCTGAGGCTGACCGGCTTTTAACTGTCTTTTCCCGCCATTATGGCCGGGTTAAAGTTTTAGCCAAAGGGATCAGAAAGGTCACCAGCCGCAAAGGGGCCAGCCTGGAACTTTTTAACCGGACAAAGCTTGTTTTGGCAAAGGGAAGAAATCTTGATATAATTACCGAAGTTGAAGTTCTTGATGCTTATCGGAATTGGCGGCAGGATTTAGTCAGAGTCGGTGTCGCCTATTATCTGGTTGAGCTGGTGGAAAGGTTAATTCCTGAAGGGGAAGAGAATCGCCGAGTTTATCGCCTTCTGGTTAACTCCCTTGAGAATCTCAGTCAGGCTCGGATAGGGGATTTGATAAGGCGATTTGAAGAGGAAATGCTGACGGATTCGGGCTTTGGCATTCCTGAGAACTATCGGGACAATGCCGCCAGTCTGTCGGCCTACATTGAAGAAATTATTGAAAGAAATTTAAAAAGCAAAGACATTTTAAAGCTGATTAAATATGCCTAAAAACAATCTTTTGGAAAAGATAACAGCGCTTTGCAAAAGGCGGGGTTTTATTTTTCCCTCATCGGGGATTTATGGCGGGATTGCCGGAATTTATGATTATGGCCCGCTGGGAGTCGCCTTAGCCAAAAATATTAAAGATCTCTGGTGGCAGGATATGGTGGAAAAAAGGACTGATATGTACGGTCTGGACGGATCAATCCTGATGCATCCTCGTTCCTGGGAAGCCAGCGGTCATGTTGCCGGTTTTACTGATCCTCTGGTTGATTGCGGCGACTGTCAAAAAAGATTCCGGCCCGACAAGCTTGAGGGATGGAAATTAAAAAAAGACAATCAAACCGGCCAATTCCGGGTTATTAAGACGGGTTCCCTGAAGTGTCCTGTTTGCGGAGGAAGGCTGATTGCCAAAGTCAGGCAGTTTAATGTTCTGATGGAAACTTCTCTGGGGGCGATTGAAGGAGAAAAGATGAAAGCCTATCTTAAGGGGGAATCTTGCCAGAACATTTATCTTGATTTTATTGATATCGTCAACAGCTTTTCACCTAAACTGCCTTTCGGAATTGCTCAGATCGGCAAAGCCTTTAGAAACGAGATCACTTTGGGAAAATTTATTTTTAAGACACGGGAATTTGAACAGTTTGACATCGAATATTTTACCCGGCCGCAGGACTCGACAAGATTCTATCGGGAATGGAAAAAAATTCGCTGGGACTGGTACCGGAAACGGTTGGGTTTGAAAGAAAAAAATCTCCGCTGGCGCCAACATGACGAGGATGAACGTATTTTTTATGCCAAGGATGCTTGGGACATTGATTATTTTTATCCGTGGGGATGGGATGAGCTCGAAGGAGTTCACGATCGGAGTGATTATGACCTGACGCAACACGCCAAATTTTCCGGGAAAAAGCTTGATATCCCGGATCAGGAAACCAACCAGAGAATTGTTCCTTTCATTGTGGAGTGTTCGGGAGGTGTTGGCCGGACGATGTTAGCAGTGCTGCTCGATGCTTATCGGGAGGAAGAGGGGACAAATGGTATTCGAGTATTTTTATCCCTCGATGTTAAAATTGCTCCTTACAAAGTGGCTGTTTTCCCGCTATTGGCCAATAAGGCTGAGTTGATTAAAAAAGCCAGGTCAGTTTACGAAAATTTAAAGGATCATTTCCGGGTGACCTGGGATGAGATCGGCAATATCGGCAAGCGCTATCGTCGTCAGGATGAGGCCGGTACTCCCTGGTGTGTGACAATTGATTATCAGTCTCTCAAGGATGAAATGGTGACGGTTAGGGATCGGGATACTATGGCGCAAAAACGGCTGGCAGTGGCCAGGCTGGCAGATTTTTTTAAAAAAAAGCTGAATAGTTGATTAGGGCAATCCCGAGTCGTCGGATATTTTTGATCCCGGATCGGATAAGCTGTCTGAGTAACAAAAAGCCAAAAATCTCTTCTGCGGGACGTCTGTATATTACGCCTCGGAGATGAGATTTAGAAAAATGAAAAAAACAGCCATTGTTTTAATTATTCTCCTGGTAATCGCGGGTTTAGCCGGGGGTGCTTTTTTTCTTTCCCGGGGCAAAAAGGAAGAAGGAAAGCCGGTATCGACACCGACGCCTCCGGTTTTTGTTGAAACGACTATTAATGAACGCCCTTTTGTCAGTCTTATCCCTTCAGAAGACGGTCATTGGTTGACGCTTAAAATCGGGCGGATTCAAAAGGCAGAGACTTTGGAATACGAGCTTTCTTATACCACCGGTGAGGGATTGGTCCAGGGAGCCTATAGCAGTCCTTTTGATCTGGGTGGGGAAACTGATTATGAGAGAAAAATTCTTTTAGGGACTGAATCGAGCGGCAGATATCGTTATCACGAGGGAGTTAGGGAGGGGAATATCACTGTTCGTCTTGAGGGCGGTCCGGGGCCAAGAAAATATGTCAGCGAATTCAAGCTTCAACAGGGGGAAAATAGGCTGGTTTCCCCAGACAACGAGTTTGTCTTGGAGGCTGATTTTAATCCAGATCAGTTTTATTTGGTTATGCCGACAGCCGGTTTGCCGGGAGAGATAACGATTGAATCCGCCAGTTTGTATGGCGTTTTTACCTCGGGAAAGAACTCAATAAAAAACGGCCAGGCAGCCATTGGCGATTCAGAAGTTTATTTTTGGAATCTGGGATCCTGGGAATTGCTGGAAAATGGGTCAGCTGATCAGGTAGGAGTTTTTGCCGGCGCTGCCGGATCTGGTCTGCCTGAGCTGATTGAATAAAAAATGACTGAATCTGGTGAGAAAGCTGTTTTTTCCAGAAACAAAAAAACCTTACCCGCTTCAACCTGACACTTGCAGGAGAGATTGGCGCTGTTTAAAAAACAAAGTGCGAAACTTGCATCATTAGAGTTTTTTTTAACTACTCATTGTTCGGATAAGCGTTTCACAGTTCCACCCGGGGTAAATAATTTTGGTTTCGTGAACCGGCTCATAATGCCAAAATTAGACTATTTAGCCCAAATTACAAACCTGGTTAAAAATGGCTTTTTCCCGTCTTTGTCAAAAATTCTGATATACTTATTAAAGCAGGATTTTCCAATCCTTATTGGAGTTGTTGATATCTGGTTGGAATTAAGGGTAATTGACCTGATTAATTGTGTTTAGGACATAAGTTTCCGCGCCTGTCATTGTCAGGATTCTAAAAAACCTTTTTAATTATGTGGGAAACAGACGATGCCTGGTTGTCTCCAGGTGAGATCGGAGAGGGTTTGTACTCAAGCCCTGAATTATATAGCCGAGCTATTTTACGACGACGGGTTATTCCGGAAACTCCGGAATCAATGCCCTCTGAAATCCGACTTGATCCTAAATATTATGGTGATTTGGAAACTGCCATTCTTGACACCGGGGGCCAATTTGTCCAGGGCGATGGTCGGGAAAGATATCAGGGAACATATTTAGGAAAGCCCGGGGCCAGAGATAGTCTGTCCCTGACCCGGACAGAATTGGGCATAGGAACCGAGCATAGCACCAGTGAATGGTCTGTGGTCCAGGATATTTTGGGAAGAGTCTGTCTTGGAAAAGCTATTGTTGACTATCATACTCATCCTAGGAGTCTTTTGTTTCCGAGCTTAACTGACGCGGCTCTTTTTCGAGCCGGCTACGGCGGGCATCTTAATTTAATTGGGACTGACGTGGGAGTTTTGGGATTTGCTTCTACGGAAAAGTCATTACAGAGACGGATTCCTGCTTTTATTAACCGCCTTTTTTTTGATTCTCACAAAAGGAAACTTAAAAGAGGGGGGTTTAGTTATCCCCAGTTTAACGAGTTAATTAGTTTTTGGAGAAGTCTCTTCAAAGATCCTCTGGGCAGGGGACTTAATCATGATCAGGATCAGTATCAGCTAGAAAAGACAGGCAGAGCTCTAGGATCAATAGAGGCTGCTGGCCTAACCACCTATTTATGGCTTCCTCAATATGCCCCGCTTGATGGAAATAAATTAGAAGGTGGAATGGTAATGAAAAAAATTTCAGCTTCAGTTTTTTTTGGCGGGAACAATTAACTGGCAATTTCTCCAGCCCTAGTAAAACTAAAACACACCGGGAGCGACAAACAAAACAATAGCGGCGATATATTTTGCCTCTTGACAAAGATGTTCAAATTGGTAAAGAATGGAACAAAGTGGTGAAAAGTAGTAATAAGTAGTCAGGGGGCAAGGTGTTTTTTGGTGAATACCAAATCAAATTTTTAGGCAAGGGCCGGATTGCCCTGCCGAAAAAAATTCGCAGCCGGCTTTCGGGAGACAGGGTAGTTTTAAGCCGCGGTTTCGAAAGATGCATCTTTGGTTGGGAGAAAAAAACTTGGCAGGAAGCTTCGGCTAAACAAACCGAGGTTCCGGTGACTGAATCAAGGGGCCGGGCTGTCAGGCGTTACTTATTTTCGGGGGCGATGATAGTTCAGTTTGACGTTCAGGGAAGAGCAGTTATTCCCAGTTTTTTGCTTGATTATGCCGGAGTGAAAAAAGAAGTGACAGTAATAGGAGCAGGTGATCACTTTGAAATTTGGGATACTCAGGCTTGGCAAGAGGAGCTCGGTTCTATCGAAACTGATAAATTGTCAGGCTAGATTTTTTTGAAAAGGGGGCAATTTGATTCACTTAAACGGTGGCCGGATGAGAGAAAAACTTGAACGGCTTTTAAGAGAAGCTGACCCGGAACAGGAAAAATTGAAGAAGAGGACGCCTCGTGTTCAAGATAAAGTTTCATGAGCCGGTCTTAAAAATTGAAGCCTTAGAACTTTTAAAAGTTAAAAAAGGAAAGAAATATCTGGATGCCACTGTTGGCGGAGCCGGGCACGCCGAGGAGGTTCTTAAAAAAGGGGGAACTTTACTCGGACTGGACTGCGATCCCCAAGCTCTGGCTTTCAGCAGGAAGCGCTTGGTTTCTGCCTGCCCTCCAAGCGCTTGCTGCTGGAAGCTGGTTAAAGGTAATTTCGCACGTTTAAAAAAAATTGCCCGGGACGCCGGTTTTTTACCGGTTTCAGGGATCATCTTTGATCTGGGAGCTTCCTGGTTTCAACTGAAAGAGCCGGGCCGGGGATTTTCTCTGAGAAGCCGGATTTCTCTGGATATGAGATTGGATCCGGAAATACCGGTCAGTGCTTTTGACCTGGTTAACCATTTAAGTCAAAAAGAATTGATCTTAATTCTGAGGCGGTTTGGTGAGGAAAGGCGGGCGAGTCGTATTGTCAGAGAGATAGTTTCAAGCCGCCGGAATAAACCGATCAGGACGGGTGAGGAATTAGCGGAGATCATTGCCTCGGCATTGCCGGGACGGAAAGGCCGGATTCATCCGGCAACCCGTTCCTTTCAGGCTTTGAGGATTGCTGTCAATAATGAGTTGGAAAATTTAAGTCAAGCCTTGCCGCAGGCAGTAGAACTCTTGGAAACGGAAGGTCGTTTGGTGGTAATCAGTTTTCACTCTTTAGAGGATAGAATTGTAAAAAATTTTTTAAGAAATCGGCAAGCCGGAGGGGAACTTAAGATTTTGACTCCGAAGCCGATCTGCGCTTCGCCGGTGGAGGTCAAAAATAATCCCGGCAGCCGGAGCGCGAAATTAAGAGCAGCCGAAAAGACAAAATGACCAGGAAAAAACAATCGAAATTCTGGCCGGGTTTAAAATATATTTTTGGCGGAATTTTACTGCTTGCTCTGATTCAGCTATTTGCTTCGCACCGTTTAGCAACTGCCGGTAAATTGGTAGCTGAAATTGAAGCAGAGGCGGCGGTGATAAAGACGCAAAATGATTATTTTATTGAAGATCTCGACCGCTTGAGTTCCTTGACGAACATTTCCGGTAAAGCCAGGGGGCTTGGTTTTATTCCCGCCGGCGAAGTCTTGTATCTTGCTCCTCAGATTCCGGTTGCCTTAGGCCGCTAAAAAAGATTATGAATACTTCTTTTCGCTTAAAATTAGTTTTGTTTGGCTTTTGGCTTCTTTTCGGGTTGGTTATCGGGCGTCTCTTTTACTGGCAAGTTTTAGAAGCCGACCAGCTGGCAATTGCGGCTTTGAAACAGCATCAGGATTTAAAAACCATTCCGGCTTCAAGGGGCCGGATTTTAGCGGCTGACAAATCTTCTCTGGCTGCCAATGAGGAAGTTTTTTTGCTTTTTGCTGATCCTTCTCGGCTTGAAATGAAAGCTGATTTGGCGGCGGAAAAATTGGCTTTTTTGCTGGCAGGTGAAGAAGAGGAAGCCGAACTTGAAGAAACAATAAAAAATAGACTTAATCAGCCGGATTCGCTTTGGGTGCCCCTGCGGCGCCAGGTTTCCCGCGAAGTGAAAAAAACCATCGAAGAACTGGAAATTGCCGGCTTGGGATTTGAGCGGGACCAAAAGAGGATTTACCCTGAAGGAACCGCTTCGGCTCATTTGTTAGGTTTTGTCGGCCATGACCATCAGGGAGAGCCGAAAGGTTATTTTGGCCTGGAAGGTTTTTATGATCTTCAGCTGGCTGGTCAGCCTGGCGTAGTCAGGCGGGAAAAGGATGCCTCCGGGAAACCGATCTTGCTGGGATTTTCTTATAAAGAGGAAAAAAAGGACGGGCGTGACCTTTTAACCACTCTTGATCGTACCGTTCAGTTTTTAGTAGAAAGAAAACTAAAAGAGGCATTGATTAATTACGGAGCGGTTAGCGGCTCAGTGGTGGTGATGGATCCCGACAGCGGCGCAATTTTAGGGATGGTTTCTCTGCCGGCTTATGACCCGGTGACCTATTTTAATTTTGCGGAAGAAGACTTTCCAAATCCGGTAATTGCTTCTTCTTTTGAGCCGGGATCGGTTTTTAAAATTTTGGTTGCCGCCTCGGCCGTTAACGAGGGAGTAATTACTTCTGAAACCCGCTGCCTGACTTGTTCCGGACCGAGGAAAATTGGCGGCTTTGAAATTCATACCTGGAATGATCGTTACTATCCGAATTCAACCGTTGCTGAAATTTTAATTCATTCGGACAATGTCGGGATGATTTTTGTCGCAGAAAAGCTGGGCAGGGAGAGTTTTTTAAAATATCTTAAAGGGTTCGGTTTTGCTGAGCCGACGGGAATTGATCTTCAGGAGGAAGATGTTTCTCCCCTCAGGCCGGCCGAAGAGTGGAAAGAGATTGATTTGGCAACAGCTTCTTTTGGTCAGGGAATAGCTGTTACTCCGCTTCAGATGATACGGGCCGCAGCTGTTATTGCCAATCGGGGTTGGTTGATAGATCCTCATGTAGTTTCCGGAATAATTGAAGCGGGGGAGGTTAAAGAAATCAAAAACCGGCTTCCCAAAAGGGTGTTAAAATCGAGCGCGGCCGAATCAGTTAGCGCGATGATGGTCGAAGCGGTTGAGAAGGGAGAGGCTAAGTGGGCCAAGCCCGAAGGATTCAGGATAGCAGGCAAAACCGGAACAGCCCAAATCCCGGTGGAGGGTCATTATGATAAGGAAAAAACGATTGCCTCTTTTGTCGGCTTTGCTCCTGCCGGCCGGCCCCGCTTTGTGATGTTGGTGACCTTGAAAGAACCGAGCAGCTCTCCCTGGGGATCAGAAACTGCAGCACCTTTATGGTTCGAGATTGCCAGAGAACTCTTTATATATTGGGGAGTGATGCCTGAAAGATGATATAATAAAGGGGAATAATTTAATTTTTAGGCGGTGATTTTTAGTGGCAGAATGGTCTGTTTTTAAGGATAAATTAAGTTCTTTTCTTCCCCGTCAATTAGTCAATTTTTTCTATCACTTTCCCCGGGCGGTTTTGGCAAACCTCTACTATCGTTTTCCGGCCAAAGGATTAACGGTTGTCGGGGTAACGGGAACGGACGGCAAGACAACTACCGCCAGTTTGATTTATCAGATTCTTTTGCTGGCTGGGAAAAAGGCGGCTTTAATTTCCACAGTTTCTGCCAAAATTGGCCCCGATGAGTTTTCAACGGGTTTGCATGTTACTTCACCTGACCCCTGGGTTCTGGGAAGATTTTTAGCCGAAATCAGAAAAGGGAGAATGGATTATCTGATTCTGGAGACCACTTCTCACGGTTTGGATCAACATCGGTTCTGGGGAGTGGACTTTGAAGTAGCAGTTCTCACTAATGTCACCCGGGAACATCTTGATTATCATCGGACTTTTAAAAAATACCTTAAAGCCAAAGGGAGATTGTTTAAAAGAGTCAAAACTGCCGTTTTGAATAAGGACGATCCTTCTTTTGATTATTTTAATTCAGTTCGAGCCAATCGTTCCCGCTTGCTGACTTACGCACTTTTCCGGGAAGCGGATTTGACTCCTCGGAATTTCTCTTTTAAAACGGGCCTGCCGGGGGATTTTAATCAACTTAATTGTCTGGCTGCAGCGGCTGCCGGCCAGGCTCTGGGAATTAACCGGGCGGTAATCAAAAAAGGCCTGGCCTCGTTCAAGGGAGTGACGGGACGGATGGAAAAGATTGAATTGGGCCAGCGATTTCAAGTTCTGATTGATTTTGCCCATACGCCTAATGCCTTAAAAAATGTCCTGACCACCCTGAGGAGTCAGAAAGCCGGAGGGCGGTTAATCGTTGTTTTTGGTTGTGCCGGCCTAAGGGATCAAAGCAAAAGGGAAAAAATGGGTCGGATTGCCGGGCGGCTGGCTCAAATAACGCTTTTGACAGCCGAAGATCCGCGGACGGAAGATGTCAATCGGATTATTACCCAAATTGCCGATGGTTGTTTGGCGGTTGGGGCCGAAGAAGCGGTTTTTAAGAATGAATTGCTTTGTCAAACTGGGAAAAGATTATTTTTTCGCATTCCCGATCGAAGAAAAGCAATCAGGTTGGCAATTGAAAAGCTGGCTCAAAAAGGAGATCGGGTAATTATTTGCGGTAAGGGCCATGAGCAAAGCCTTTGTTTTGGCCGGGTTGAAAAACCCTGGAGCGACCATCGGGAGGCAGAAAAGGCTCTTGAAAAAAGACTTAAAATGGACAACGGAAGATGAACAAGTCAAAGGTGCTTGAAAAGGTTAACGAGATCCATTTCACCGGTATTAAAGGAGTGGGAATGACAGCGTTGGCTTGTTGTGCTCAGGATTTAGGAATGAGGATCACCGGCTCTGATGTTAACGAAATTTTTGTGACCAATGAGGTGCTTAAAAGGAGAAGAATCCGCTGGCAAAGCGGATTTTCGCCGGAAAATATCAAAAAACCGGACCTGCTGATTGCTACCGGGGCTCATGGAGGGTTGGCGAATCCTGAGGTGAAGACGGCTCTTAAAAAGGGCATCAGAGCAGTTACTCATGCTGAGGGTCTGGCAATGTTTGCCGGTGATCAGGAAACAATTTCGGTTTGCGGTGTCGGCGGCAAAACCACTACTTCGGCAATGATTGCGACTGTTTTGAATAATCTTGGCTTAAATCCGAGTTATGCGATCGGGGTGGCAGGGATTAATCCTCTGGGTGATCCGGGTAAAAAAGGAAAAGGAAAATACTTTGTGGCCGAAGCTGATGAGTATGCCGTTGATCCGGGAAGAGATAATCGGCCCCGTTTTTGCTTTCAAAAGCCAAAAGTGGTTGTGGTAACTAACATTGAGCACGACCACCCCGATATTTACCAGAATTTGACCCAAACAAAAAAAACATTCCGCCGGTTTTTTAAAAAAATTCCCCCGGATGGTTTATTGGTTGCCTGTATTGATAATAAAAACATTGCCAATTTGCTGAGTTCGGCAAAAATCAAAGCCCCGATTCAAACCTATGGCTTTTCACCGCAGGCAGATTGGCGGATAACCCGATTGGCTTTTGCTCCGGGAAAAAGTTTTTTTAACCTGAGCTACCGCGGTATCGAGTTTCGGGAAATTGTTCTTTCTGTCCCGGGCAGGTTTAATGTTTTAAATGCGACTGCGGCTTTTGCCGTCGCTTGTTTCTGCGGCGGCAGTAGCCGCCTAATCATTAAAGGCCTGGCTGAATTCGGCGGAACCCGGCGCCGGTTTGAAATGATTGGCGAGTCGGGCGGTGTTAAGCTTTACGATGATTATGCCCATCATCCGATTGAGATCGAGGCGACTTTGGCGGCAGCGAGGGAATGGTTTCAAGATAAAAAACTAGTGGTTATTTTCCAGCCTCACACCTTTACTCGCACTCAAGTCCTAATGGAAGGCTTTGCCCGCTCTTTTTCTCAGGCCGATGAAGTTATAGTCACTGATATCTATGCCTCGGCCCGGGAAAAATCAATTTCCGGAGTTACTTCCGGAAATTTGGCTCGAAATATTTCCCGGTATAAAAAAAGAACTTTTTACTGTTCCACCAAAGAAGCTGCCTGCAGTCATTTAAGAAAAAATCTTTCTGGCGGAGAAATCGTTTTTACTCTTGGCGCCGGAGATATCTTCCTTTGGCATCAGGACCTCTTAAAACTTTTTAAAAAATTATAAGTGACAAACTTTATTTTTGCCAATTTTGTTTATTTCTTCGATCAAAAGATTAGAATTTTAGGGGCTGGCCTTTCCGGCTTAACGGCCGTGATCAAATTGGCCAAAGCTGATTTTGAGGTCGAGGTATTTGAAAGAGGTTCCGGGGTTGGTTGCCGGTTCGGAGGCGATGTTCTGGGAATCGAAAGTTGGTCAGAAAAAGAAGGGGTTAAACAGTTTTTTAAGAGGATGAATCTTGAGATTAATTTTGATCTTGAGTTCTGCAGTCAGATTTGGTTTACCAATGACTGCCTTAATCGGAAACTTTCCTGTTCCAAACCGCCTTTTAATCTGGACAAGCGGGAATCATTATCGGGGAGTTTGGATCGGGGTCTTAAAAAGCAGGCTTTGGGTTTGGGAGTTGGTATCCGCCTTGGCCAAACGATGCCTGGCGGCCGGGCGGCAATTATTGCGACCGCGGGCCGCGCTTGGAGTTGGCCGTGGGAATTTTTTCCGGGATTGTTTTTAAAACCGACCACTCAAAACAGCAAACTCAGCTGAATAATTTTTTGGAAGGAACCAGAAGTTTATTAGTTAAAAAGTCCGATCTTGAAATCCGCTCTTCACGGAGAGTGGGGGGAAGAGGCCAATCTCTTTTAGTCGGCGAAGCAGCCGGCTTACAAGATTTTTTTGCCGGCTTCGGGATAAAATATGCGATTGGCTTGGGGATGGGCCAAAGTGAATTACCCCCAGATTTTTTATTCTGAGGTATAATTAGCTTGAAGAAGGAGAAAAAATGGCTAAGTTTATCGTTCAAGGGGGGAGGCCCTTAAAAGGATCGGTCCGGATCGGGGGGGCAAAGAACGCCGGTTTTAAATTAATGATTGCCTCCTTATTGCTTTCCGGCGAAACCCGTCTTTTAAATCTTTCCCGGATTGGCGATGTCGAGATAACCGCCAAGATTCTGACAAGTTTGGGTGCCAGATTGGAAAGCCGGGGCGAGAGGACTATTTTTATTAAGGCTAAGGGATTGTCAGCTTGTGAAATCCCGCTTTGTTTCGGTAAAGTTTCCCGGACGGCGCCGCTTTTTGTCGGGCCGCTTTTAGCCCGTTTCGGCCGGGCGGTTTTTCCTCTGCCGGGGGGGGATCCTCTGGGGTCCAGGCCAATTGAAAGATTTTTAGCCGGTTGGGAAATTTTCGGCTGCCGGATAAAAATAAAAAAAGAAACGGTTAGGATTGATTGCCCCTATTTAAAAGGCGGATATTATCGGTTTGCTAAGCCAACCCATACCGGAACTGAGGCGATGATAATGACTGCCGTGCTGGCTAAAGGAAAAACAATTCTGGAGAATGCGGCTTTGGAGCCGGAAGTTGATGATTTAATTAAATTTTTAAATAATGCGGGAGCCAAAATCAAGCGGGAGCCTTTCCGTCGGATAAAGATTGAAGGAGTTAAACAACTTGGGGGCGTGATTCATTCGGTGATGCCTGATCGTAATGAAGCGGTTTCTTATGCCTGTGCCGCTTTGGCGACCAGAGGGGATGTCATCATTGAAAATGCCCGGGTGGAAGACATGAAGGCATTTCTCGATAAGGTGAAGGAAGCCGGCGGTAAATTTGCAGTTGACAGTTTCGGCATCCGTTTTTGGTATGACAAGCGGCTTCGGGCGAGCGATATCATTACCCGGCCTCATCCCGGTTTTATGAGCGATTGGCAGCCTCTCTGGACCGTGCTGATGACTCAGGCTAAAGGGACCAGCCGGATCGTGGAAACAGTTCATAATTTCCGTTTTCATTTTGCCAATGATATTAATCGGATGGGAGGAAAAATTGAGTTTTTCAATCCTGAACCCGCAGATCCCGAGACTTTTTATAATTTTACTTTAGATCCGGACCAGTCAGAAAACTTTCACGGAGCCAAAATAATCGGGCCGACTCCACTTGAGGCCGTTAAAACCGAGTTTGCCGATATCAGGGCCGGGGCAACTTTGACGATTGCCGCTTTGATTGCCAAAGGTAAATCAATTTTAAAAAAGGCCGAAGAAGTTGACCGGGGTTATGAGGACTTGGATGGCCGCTTAAGAGAGCTGGGAGCAAAGATAAAACGAGTGGCAAGCTGATGGAGAAAAAGATTAAGCTGGATAAACTGGAAATACGGTATTTTCAAGAGGGAAAGAAAGCTCCTTTAATACTGCTTCACGGATGGGGAAAGTCGGGTCGGGTTTATAGTTTTCTGCAAAGATATTGCCGGCAGGAGTTTTGCTCAGCGGCTTTGGATCTGCCCGGCTTTGGCCAAAGCCCTCTTCCTCCGGAAACATGGGGAGTAAGAGAATATGCTGATTCAGTCTTTAATTTTGCCGAAAAAAAGAAATGGGGATCTTTTTATCTTTTGGGTCATTCTTTTGGCGGCCGGATCGCTCTGGAAATGGCAATTTCTCACCCTGAAAGGATTAAAAAGTTAATCTTAACCGGAGTGCCTGTCCTGCGGAAATCTTCTTTTAAGCGTTGTTTATTTTGGCTGATCGCTAAGTCAGCCGGTCTTTTTTTTAAAATTCCGCCCTTTTCTTTCTCAAAAAAGTTTTTTTCTAAAGTTTTATATCATTTTACCGGCGAGCGGGATTATTCTCAAACCTCAGGCCGCTTAAGACAAATTTTTAAAAAAGTTATCAATTATGATCCCCGTTCCGGCCTACACGAAATTAAGGTTCCCACCTTAATTGTTTGGGGTGAGGATGACAAGGTTACCCCGTTAAAAAATGCCTTTTTTCTTAACGAAAAAATTAAAAACATCCAGCTAAAGATAGTCAAAAAGGCTAATCATAAACTGCCCTATCAAAAACCAAAAGAGTTTGCCAGAATTGTTCTGGGTTTTTTAAAAGGTTAAAAGATGAATCAGATTTTCTTAAAATGTTTATTTTGCTTCTTTTTTATGCTGGTCAACTTGGAGAACTTAAGCCGCTGGCTTTTTTGGTGGCAGACCAAAGAATACCGTTTCGACCGGATGCGGGTCCACCTTAAGACACCCAAGGGAAGAAAGGGACTTTTTGGTTTTTTTTATATTTTAAAGCTTTTTTTTGTAATCGGGCCAGGCCGCCTGAGCGGTTTTTACTTCTTCCTTTTTGCCCTGGAAAGCTTTTCTTTATTTTTAAGGTTCTTAAAAAGATCTCTTAAAAAACCCAAATTTACCTTTAAAATCTGGCTGCTTCTGGGGGAGAGTTTATTTTTTCAGGGAAGTCTGATCTTTTTCCTTTGCCCCTGTCCAACTCTTTCCTTGACTGTCCGGCCCTTTTTTACTGCCAATCTCCTTCTTCCGGCAATAGTTGCTCTGGGAGTCGCCGTTTTGGCAATTCCCACCTTACTTATTAAAAAAAGGATTATCAAAAAAGCGAGGCGAAAAATTAAAAAACAGCCAAATTTAACGGTGATCGGAATTACCGGCAGTTTTGGCAAGACCAGCACCAAGGAATTTTTAAAAGTTATTCTTGAAAGTCAATTCCGGGTCTTAGCAACTACTGATCATGAAAATACTTTAATCGGAGTGGCAAGACAGATCAACCGGTATTTAACTGATAAACATCAGTTCTATATCGTGGAAATGGGAGCTTATAAAAAAGGTGAAATCAAGGCGATTTGTGATTTGGTCACGCCCAAAATGGCCATTATTACCGGTATCGGCTTCCAACATCTGTCCCTTTTTGGCTCCCCAGAAAATTTGATTGAAGCCAAAAATGAACTGATAGAAAGCTTGCCGGCCGACGGACTGGCCTTCTTTAACGGCGATACATCGGGTTCTCTTTTAATGAGCCGTCGCTGCCGGGTGAAGAAAAAAATTTTTGCCCTGGATTATCCTCCGGCTGATTTTCGGGCGAAAGAAATTAAGATCTCCCGGAAAAGCTTGCGTTTTAAGATTTCTGCCGCTGGTTTTGACCGGTTTCAAATATTCTCTGCCGGGCTTTTGGGAAAACAGAATATTTCGAATCTCCTTTCAGCAATTGCCTTAGGTTTTAGTCTGAAAATGAATCCGCTCCAAATTGCATTGGCAATTAAAAAACAAAAGCCGTTGACAGGAACGATGAAATTGGTTTCGGGTCCGGGGCAAATTAATCTGATTGATGATAGCTATAACAGCAATCCGGAAGGGGTTTTAGCAGCGCTTGATTATCTCGGGGTTTTTCCTAAAAATAAATACCTGGTTTTTCAGCCAATGATTGAGCTGGGAGAAAAGACTGAAGAGGAGCATCGGCGGGTATCCAAAAAAGCCCTGAAAATTTGCCGTCTGATCTTTTTAACTAATCAAAATTTCTATCGGCGGTTTGTCAATTCTCGTGATCGTGATCGGGTTTTTATAGTTCGTTCACCCCGGGATTTTTTAAAAAAAATCCTGCCTTATCTCCGGCGGGACGAGGCGATTCTTTTTGAAGGAAGAGAGGCGGACCCTTATTTAAAAGCTTTCTTAAGGGAGGTCAGAAAAAAATAAGATGTTTGAACCGGTTAGTGTTTCGCTTTCACCGAATGCTTTTAAAGCGGATGTTTGGCGGTCAATGAGGGTTTTGGCCCGGCCATCCGATTGGTGCCGGGGCGAAGAACCGGCCAGGCTGGAAACGGAGTTTGAAAATTTTTTTCCCGGGGTTAAAGCCGCCAGCTTTGCCAGCGGCCGGACAGCCTTTTGGGCAATCCTGAAGGCATTAAAAATCGGCAAAGGCGACGAGGTGATTTGTCAGTCTTTCAGTTGTGTCGTGGTTGCCAATGCGATTCTCAAAGTTGGCGCCCGGCCTGTTTTTGGAGATATTAAAAAAGAAAGCTTCAATCTTGACCCTGAGGATTTATTAAAAAAAATAACTCCCCGGACCAAAGCGATTGTAGTTCAGCATACCTTCGGCTTGCCGGCCGAAACGGAAAAAATTTTACAGATTGCCAGAGAGTATTCCTTATCGGTGATCGAAGACTGTGCTCATGGAATCGGTTTTGAGTATAAAGGTCAAAAAACAGGGGTTTTGGCTGATGCCGCTTTTTTAAGTTTTGGCCGGGACAAAGCAATTTCCTCTGTTTTTGGCGGAATGAGTTTGACGCGCCGTTTTGGACTTGCCCAGCAAATTAAAGGAATTCAGGAATCGCTTAATTATCCCTCTCCGGCTTGGGTAAGACAACAGCTTTTTCATCCGCCGCTGATGGCGGCTTTGTTGCCCGTTTACAATTTATTTTCTTTGGGAAAGATTATCTTATTGGGGTCCCAATTGGGCCGGCTTTTATCCTTTCCTCTCAGTCAGGGTGAAAAAAAGGGTGTTTTTAATGAGAAGCTGATGGCCCGGATGCCTAATGGTTTAGCCGGGTTGGCCCGTTTTCAATTTTCCCGGCTTTCAAGATTCAATCAGATTCGTTCCCGAATGGTAGCTTATTATGCCGAAAATCTAAAAGAATTACCGGTTGAGTTGCCCGAATTCCAATCTCCAGACAAACAGCCGTTCCCTCTTTTGCGCTTTACGATCCGGATTGATAACCCCCAGGATCTTTATAAATTTGCCAAAAAACGGGGGGTGCTTTTAAACAACTGGTATTATCCGGCTGTCTCCCCCCAGGGAGTAGATTATAAAAAAATTGGCTATCAGCCGGCTGATTGCCCGGTAGCTGAAGCGGTTTCTGCCCGAGTAGTTAATTTGCCCACCCATCCGAAAATGACTTTAAATCAGGCTCAAAAGGTAGTTAAGATAATTAAAGATTTTTACAAAGAGAAAAGATGATTAAAATAGAACCGGTTGCCGACAAGAAAATCTGGGAAAAGTTTGTTTTATCCCAATCGCCCACCACCTTTCTTCAATCGTGGAATTGGGGCGATTTTCATCAAAGTTTGGGAAAAAAGATTTTCCGGATTGGTTTTTGGGAGAAGAAAAAAATAACCGGAGCAGTTCTTCTGATTAAAGAAGAAGCTAAAAGAGGTGTTTTTCTGACTTGTCCCGGCGGGCCGCTGATTGATTGGGAGAACGGGCTTTATTTTCGGTTATTTGTAAAAAAAGTCAAAGAGCTTGCCAAAGAGGAAGGATGTGTTTTTGCTCGGGTTAGGCCGTCAATTAAGGCGATTGAAAAAAATAAAACGCTTTTTAAAAAAGCCGGCTTTGTCAAGGCGCCGATGCATCTTCATGCCGAAACAACCCTCCAGATTGATCTCAACCGCCCGGAAACTGAGATAATAGCTAACATGGAAAAAAAGACCCGCTATTGTCTGCGCCGGGCTCTGAAGAACAAATTGACTGTTGAGATAAGCCGGAAAATTGAGGACATCGAATTGCTTTACCGGTTGCAAATGGCGGTGGTCGGGCGGCGGGGATTTGTTCCCTTCTCTAAAAACTTTTTTAAAAAACACTTTTTAGCTTTTGCAGAGGATAATCAAATCGCTCTGATCAAGGTTAGCTTAGACAAAGAGCTGTTGGCGATTGGAATGTTTGTTTTCTACGGCGATACCGCCGTTTATCATTATTCCGGATCTGTTACCACTCAGCCTCAGGCTTTTGCTTCCTATGCCATGATTTGGGCTGCTGTTAAAGAAGCGAAAAGAAGAGGTCTTAAGGTTCTGGATCTGTGGGGAATTGCTCCCAGCGATGATCCTCGGCATCGTTTTGCCGGGGTGACCCGATTTAAAAAAGGGTTTGGCGGTAATCGCGTCGATTGGCTTCCTGCCCGCGACTTGCCTTTTTCTAAAAAATACTGGGGCATTTTTGCTTTTGAGAGCTTGCGCCGCATTTTACGTCACTTGTGAAAGCCAATCGGAAGGCAGGTCAAATGATTTTCTAATCGCTTGACTTGGGTAATTAGGTTATAATAGACTAATAAATTAGCCGGGCAGGATAGAGGGATAAATGGCCAAAAACGGCAACCATAAACAAGCTTTTAAAAATGCCCTTGCCGGTTTATGGCTTTCGTTCAAAACAGAAAGAAATCTAAGATTAATGGGGATCATTTCTGTTTTGGTTCTGCTGCTCTCTTTTTTTTTGAAGGTTTCCCTGATTGAATTTACGATTATTGTCTGGGCAATCTTCGCCGTTTTGGCAGTGGAGATGATTAACACTTCGCTGGAGGCGATTACTGATTTGGTCAGGGAGGAGTGGCATCATCAGGCTAAGTTAGCTAAGGATGTTGCCGCCGGAATGGTTCTGTTGGCGGTTTTGGGATCGGTTGTCGTCGGCAGTCTGATCTTTATCCCCAAGATTTTAAACTTAGTATTTAGTATTTCTGCCTAATAACCGGCTTTTATGACATGGTGCTTTATCTTGGGCTCTTAATTTTTTCCTTTATTATTACTTCGGTTTTAATTATTCCTTTTATCAATCTTCTTTATCGGCTTAAGTTTTTGAGAAGGAAACAGAAAACTAGGGATTTTCTGGGCCAAAGAACAAGAATTTTTGACCATTTCCACAGTAAGAAAGCGGGCACTCCGGTGGGAGGAGGATTGCTCATCATTATTGTTGTAAGCCTTCTCTATGCGATTCTCTTTCCGACAATCAGTTATTTGGGAGTTTATATCAGTGCTTCTCATCCTTTGGGAGATGAGCTTAATGTGATCTTTTTTACCTTTCTCTTTTTTGGTCTTTTGGGCCTTTATGATGATTTTAAGAAGTTTTTCGGATTTGAAAAAAAAGGTTTTTTTGGCCTTCGTTTGCGGGAAAAATTCCTGATCCAATGGATTCTGGCTTTGGTGATTGCTTTTTTGTTGCGTTTTAATCTGGGAATCGATTTTGTTCATATTCCTTTTTTAGGTCAAGTTCAGCTTGGTTTTTGGTATATTCCTTTTAGCGCTTTTATTATCGTTGCCTTTGCCAATGCCTATAACATCACTGACGGTCTGGACGGTCTTTCAACCGGCCTTTTAATGATTTGTCTTTTTGCCTTCTGGCTTTTGTCATCTGCTGTCCTGGATACGGCTCTTTCGGCTTTTATTGCTCTTTGGTTGGGCGGGATAATTGCTTTTTTGTATTTTAATGTTTATCCGGCCCGGATTTGGCTGGGCGATGTTGGCGCCCTTTCTTTCGGAGCCACTTTGGCGGTGGTCGGTTTATTAATTGGCAAGATTGCCGCTCTGGGTGTTATCGGCGGATTTTACTTACTTGAAGGAATGACCAGTTTACTTCAAATTCTGGCTAAGAAAATTTTTAAAAAGAGAATTTTTACCGTTGCTCCCTTCCATTTATGGCTTCAGAATCGAGGCTGGGAAGAGTCTAAAATTGTGGCCCGGGCATGGTTAGCGGGATTAATGCTGGCGATTTTTGGCCTTTGGCTGGCAATGATTTAAATCAGAAAACCCGCAATTGTTCCCGGAATGCCCGTTACTTCCGGTCCGGAATTGAAAGTTAATGATAAAAAAAATACGATGGACTTTAAAGATAAAAAAATCGCTATTTTGGGGTTGGGAATTGAAGGTCTGAGTCTGATCCGCTTTTTTACCCCGAAAAAGGCTTTGTTAACTGTTTTTGATATTAAAACCCCGGCTGAATTAGGGTCAATTTATGCTGATCTTAAAAAACAGAATCTCAAAATCTCCTGGGGTAAAAACTATCTTAAAAATGGTCTTTTAGACTTTGATTTTATTTTCCGCTCGCCGGGCGTTAAGCTTTCTCTGCCGGCTGTAGTACAGGCCCGCAGGGCAGGAATTCCTGTCTCCAGCGCGACCAGGATTTTTTTTAAAGAATGCCCGGGAAAAATCATTGGCGTTACCGGAACTAAGGGCAAAGGAACCACGGCCACCCTTATTTATGAAATTTTAAAAAAATCAGGGAAGCAGGTTTTTCTTGTCGGCAATATCGGCCGGCCGGCTTTAGATGTTTTGCCTCGGCTCAATTCTTCTTCCTGGATTGTTTATGAGCTTTCCAGTTTTCAGCTTCAGGATTTAAACCGGAGTCCCCAGATTGCTGTAGTTTTATTTGTGACTGCCGATCATCTTGATTATCATCAAACAGTAGGAGAATATGTTGAAGCGAAGAAGAAAGTTGTTTTTTTCCAGTCTGCAAAGGACTGGGCAGTTTTAAATGCTGATAATTCGACTTCGGCTGGTTTCTCTTCCCTGACCAAGGCCCGGATTTGTTATTTCAGTCGCCGAAAGAAAGTAAAGAACGGGGCTTATGTCCGGCGGAACCGGCAATTGATCCTTTCTCGGGACGGCAGAGAGTCAGTTCTTGGCCAGGTTAGCAATCTCAAACTTTTGGGCCGGCACAATTGGGAAAATGTGGCCGCGGCGGCCGCGGCGGCCCGTCTCGCCGGGGCGAGTCTGCCGGCGATAAAGCGGATTATTTTTTCTTTTACCGGCCTGGAGCATCGTCTCGAATTAGTAGCGAAAATTAGGGGAGTTAAATTTTATAATGATTCTTTTTCGACCACTCCGGAAACAGCCGCGGCTGCTATCCGGGCATTTTCTCAACCGGTGATTTTAATTGCCGGCGGTTCGGAAAAAGGAGCTGATTTTACTGATTTGGGGCGGACAATTGCCGGTTCTTCAGTAAAAACCCTGGTTTTAATTGGCCGGATGAGTCATCGGATTGAAAAAGCGGCTTTGAAGGCCGGTTTTGCGGGTCATGTAGTGGCAGGTTTAAGTTCAATGAAGGCTGTTCTTGAAAAGGTTTGGGAAATTGTCCTTCGGGGAGAGGTGGTTTTACTTTCGCCGGCCTGCGCCTCTTTTGATATGTTTTTAAACTATAAAGATCGCGGCTGCCAGTTTAAAGCTGAAGTTTCGAATTTGAGGCGTTTCAAAAAAAAGGGGAAAGACTAAATGAAGCGAGGCAGAAAAAAGACACGGAAGTATAATTTGAAACCGGCTTGTCATGCTCCTGATTGGTGGCTGGTGGGATTAGTTTTGCTATTGAGCGTCTTTGGCCTGATAATTGTGGCTAATGCCTCAGCGGTGGCGGCCTTTCGTGATTTTGGCAATAAACTTCATTATTTCCGGCTTCAGTTCCAATGGCTGATTTTAGGTTTGACGGCTTTTGCCGCTGCTTGTTTTTTTCCCTACCAAAAATGGCGGAAACTAGTGCCTCTTTTACTTTTTTTAACTTTTCTGAGTTTGGTTCTGGTTGTTTTGCCGAAATTCGGCTTTCGGCGTTTTGGAGCCCGACGCTGGCTTAATTTAGGCGGTTTCAGTTTTCAGCCGGCCGAGTTAACTAAGCTGAGTTTCATTACCTATCTGGCGGCTTATCTGACCAAAAAGGAACAAGTTTGGCCCTTATTGCTGGTTTCCGGGTTGATCCTTTTTTTAGTCATGCTTCAGCCGGACTTGGGAACGACTTTAATTATTTTGGCGATTGGTTTTGTTGTTTATTTTGTGGGCGGGATGCCCTGGTGGCAAATGCTTGTTCTGGGATTGGGAGCCTCTCTGGGCAGTTTTTTGCTGATAGTCTTTTCTCCCTACCGGAGGGAGCGGTGGCTGACTTTTTTAGATCCCCAACGAGATCCTCTTGGAGCTTCTTATCATATCAGGCAGGTTTTGATTGCGCTGGGATCGGGTGGTCTTTTTGGAGTGGGGCTGGGTCAGTCAAGACAAAAATATGAATATCTGCCGGCGGTAAGTACTGATTCTATTTTCGCAGTAGTGGCTGAAGAATTGGGTTTTGCCGGAGCGGCTGCTCTTGTCCTTGTTTTTGCTTTTTTGATCTGGCGGGGAATTCGGGTAGCTCAGCTGGCTCCGGATCATTTTGCTCAATTGCTGGCGGTAGGAGTGACAGCCTGGGTTGCTCTCCAAACTTTTATTAATTTGGCGGCAATGGTAGCTTTGGCACCTTTGACCGGAACGCCGCTGCCTTTTATTTCTTACGGCGGCTCGTCATTGCTTTTAATTCTGCTGGGAATGGGCATCCTGGTTAATATCTCCCGGCAAACCCTTTCTTAAAAAATGAGCGGAAAAAAAGTTGTTATTACCGGCGGCCATCATAATTGTGCTTTAGTAGTGGCGGAGAAACTGCGCCGGCGGGGCTGGCAGGTTTTCTGGTTTGGTCACAAATTCACGATGCTGAAAGATCAGCGCTTGAGCGCTGAATATCAGGAGGTTAAGAAGGCGGGCTTTGATTTTTATGAGATCAAGGCCGGCAAGATCAGCCGGAATGACCGGTTAAGCTATCTTTTTCGTTTGCCTCAGGGGTTTGTTCAGTCTGCCGACCGGCTTCTCAAAATAAAACCTGATTTGATTATTTCCTTTGGCGGTTATCTGGCAGTGCCGGTGGTGGTGACAGGCTGGTTCTTGAGGATTCCTTCAATTACCCATGAACAAACGGCAGTTTATGGTTGGGCTAATTGCCTGATTGGCCGATTGGCTCAAAAAATCCTTGTTTCCTGGTCCAGTTCTCTGAAACATTTTCCGGCCAAAAAGGTAGTTTTCACCGGCCTTCCTCTCCGTAAAGAAATTTTTTTAAAAGGAAGAAAAATATCGTTTAACAATAAAAAACCGACTATTTACATTACCGGCGGTAAGCAGGGATCTCATTTGCTAAATCAGGCTGTCGGTTCTTCTCTTAAAGCACTTTTATTGAGTTATAATCTGATTCATCAATGTGGCAGCAATAGCATTTTCAATGATCGGCTTTGGCTTGAAAGATTAGCTCGGCATTTGCCTTCCGGGCTTAGGAAAAATTATCTGGTCAGGGACTATTTTTACCGAGACCAAATCGGTCCGGTTTTTGCTTCAGCTGATTTAATAGTCAGCCGGGCCGGAGCCCATACTGTTTATGAGATCGCTGCTTTGGGGAAGCCGGCACTTTTGATTCCCATTCCCTGGAGCCATGCCCGGGAACAACAAAAAAACGCTCAAAGACTAGAAAAAATTGGACTGGCCGAAATTTTGCCTCAGGACCGGCTCAGTCCTAAGAGTTTGATTGAAGCTCTTGCCGGAATGGCGGCTGATCTTGATTTTTACCGGCAGAATGCCCCCAAAGCCCTAAATCTGATTTCGCTTGATGCGGCGGAAAAAATTGTTGATCTGGTCGAGAAATTATGAGAGGGCCGGTTTTGTTTTTAAAAACATTACTAATTTTGGGGGCGCTTCTTTTGTTTCTGGTTCTTTTGCTCAAATGGGGCCGGACTGATCTTTTCCGGGTGAAAGAAGTAGTTTGTTTTAATGGCGGCGGTCGGTGTTCTCCGGTTGTTTGGGCGGGTATTTTTAACTTAGCATCCCAAAAGCCACTTTTTTTGCTTTCTCCAAGTCGTTTGGAACAGGAGATTGTTCAGGCTTTTCCTCAGTTTGAAAAAGCAAAAATTGCGGTTTTTTCTTTGCGGAGAATTGAAGTAAAGCTGGATGAGCGTTCGTCTCTGGCGGAAATTTTTTTTGTTCCGGAAGATGGTTCTTTTCTTGAAACTGATCCTGAATCAATCAATCAGAAATTTCAGCAGCTCAGATCTACAGTAATGAGTTCCTGGTTGGTAGCCAGGGGAGGGATTATTCTAAGAGAAGGGTCTGAGGAAAAAGATTTGCCCCGATTATTTTTGGCAACTAAAGAAACTTTGGCTGTTTCAAGAGGAATGAAATTGGCTGATTATTCCTTTGGGGCCGTTTTTGAAGCTCTTGAGGAATTGGAAAAAAGGGGGATTGTTGTCTGCGAAGGGTTGATTGAGGAAAAAGACAATCTGGCCTTGTTTCTTTTGGCCGACAATCAGGTGTTTCTTTCTCTTGGGAAAGATCCTGTTTTGCAGGTTGACTCTTTACAAGCAATTTTTAAGCAGGCTAAAATAGAAGGCAAACGGCTCCGGATAGTGGATTTGAGATTTAATAAGCCGGTGGTCAGTTTTTTTTAAAAATGTCCAAAGCTAAGATTATTGCCGGAGTTGATGTCGGTTCTTCAAAGGTGGCGACTACTATTGCTTCTGAAGGTGAGGGAGAAAAGACGATTCGGGTTCTTGGTTCAGCCTCAATTCCTTCCCGGGGAATCAGAAAGGGTCAAATTGTTAACATTGAAGAGGCTTCGGATGTTATTATCGAATCGGTCGAGGCGGCGGAAAGAATGGCCGGGTATAGCTTGGGCCATGTTTTCGTTTCAGTTGGTGGCCAGCAAGTGGCTTCTCAGAATTCTAAAGGAGTAGTTGCTGTAGCTGAGCCGGAAAATGAGATCAATCAGGAGGATGTCCGTCGGGTGACTGAGGCGGCTAAGGCGGTTTCATTACCTTCTTCAAGGGAAATTGTTAATGTTTTGACCCGAAGTTATTCGGTTGACGGCCAGGGAGGAATTGCTGACCCGGTAGGAATGTCAGGGGTTCGTTTGGAGGTTGAGGCTCACATTGTCACCGGAGCGACAACGGCGATTAGAAATTTGACAAAGTGCGTTTCTGAAATCGGAGCGGATATTGCCGGTTTGGTAATAACCGGAGTTGCTTCGGCTGAGGCAGTCTTAACGGAGACTGAGAAGGAGTTGGGGGTAATCTTGATCGATTTGGGTGGGGGAACTACCAGCATGGTGGTTTTCCTTGAGGGGTCGCCGGCCTACACTTCAATTTTACCGGTTGGAGCGCGAAATGTTACCAATGATTTGGCTATTGGGCTTCGCTTGCCGCTTGATGCGGCGGAAAAGGTTAAAGTGTATTTGAGTAAAAATCAAAACAGGCCGAAAACAGAAGAACTGGAAAAGAAAAAAAAATCCAAAAGAAGTAAAGATAAACTTCCGATTGTTCCGAAAAAAGAATGGGAAGATGAGTTCGACTTGGCAATGATTGGCGCGGCGGAAGATTCAAAAAAAGTTTCCCGGCGGACTCTGGTTGAGGGAATTATCCGGCCGAGGTTGAATGAAATTTTTAATTTGGTAGGGATGGAGCTTAAGAAAAGCGGCTTGGGGGGGATGACTCCTTCCGGAGTGGTTCTTTGCGGCGGAGGAGCTAAGACAGTCGGAGTTGTTGATTCAGCCAGAAGAACTCTTTCTTTGCCGGTTAGAGTCGGCTTGCCTCAGGATGTTACCGGCTTGGTTGATGATGTTTTGACGCCGGAATTTGCCGCTTCGGTTGGTTTGGTTAAATACGCTTTTAAAAAAGGATTTAAAACTAATAAGAGATTTTCTAATCTGGTTGGTCAGACTTTGGCCAAATTTAAAGTTCGGGGTCTTGCTGAAAGGGCTTTTGATCTGGTAAAATCGGTTTTACCGTAAAATAGATGATTTTTCTCCTGCCCTGGATAAGCCGAGCGGTCGGCTTTGGAAGTTTCGCAGTCTTTATTTTAAACTCAAATTATGGCTCTGGTTAAACCTGACACTGCTCGTTTTGCGAAGATCAAGGTTTTGGGGATTGGCGGCGGGGGCGGGAATGCAATTGATTCCATGATTGCCGATAATCAAATACAGGGGGTTGATTTTGTGGCAATCAATACTGATGCTCAGGCTCTTTTGGCCAGCAAGGCGCCGATTAAAGTTCAAATCGGGGAAGATCTGACCCACGGGTTGGGTTCGGGAGCTGATCCTGAAACCGGCCGTCAGGCGGCGGAAGAATCCCGGGAAAAGATCAAGGAGATTGTATTTGATGCCGATATGGTTTTTCTGACTGCGGGAATGGGAGGGGGAACCGGAACCGGAGGAGCTTCAGTAATTGCCGATGTAGCTCGCGAGAACGGGGCTTTAACAGTAGCGGTGGTAACGAAACCTTTTGCTTTCGAAGGAACGAGGCGGATGGTAGTGGCTGAGGACGGCATCGAAAAACTTAAAGAAAAGGTTGATACTTTAATTGTTATTCCTAATCAGCGATTGTTGGATGTGGTTGATCGAAAAATGACTTTGATTGAGGCTTTTAAGCTGGCAGACGGCGTTTTAGGCCAGGGGGTGCAGGGAATTTCCGATCTGATTACTGTTCCGGGGCTGATTAATCTCGACTTTGCCGATGTCAAAACAGTAATGAGCAGTGCTGGTTCGGCGCTTTTGGGAATTGGAACAGGGGTCGGGGACAATCGGGCTCAAACTGCCGCCCGGGCGGCCATTTCTTCACCTTTGCTTGACGTTTCGATTGAGGGGGCAAAAGGAATTCTTTTTAATGTTGTCGGTGGCCGTGATTTAACCATGAATGAGGTTGATGAGGCGGCTAAAATTATTGCCGGCGCGGCTGATGCTGATGCGAATATCATTTTCGGAGCAACAATTAATGAAGAGTTGGTTGATCAGCTAAAAATTACGGTTATTGCTACCGGTTTTGACGAAGCCCAGCTGAAGCTGGCTTCCTTTGTGTCTCAGCCTAATCGGCTCAGCGCTACCGGGATTGTTTCCGAGAAACCGAAAGACAAGGACAAAATAAGAGAACCGGAAGTGATTAAAACCGCTGATGAAGAAGATGAAGAAGGCCTTAAAGCTTCTTCAGACAAAACTGAAGAAAAAAGCAAATTTGAACCTCCGGAGGGCTTACCGGCCGAGGAATTTGAAGAGGAGATTGACATCCCTGCCTTTCTGCGGCGCGGTCACTAGGATTGGCTTTGGTTAAAGACCTGATATTATACTCCCTTATTTTTCTGAACAGGGTGTGCTAAAATGAAACCAGGAATGGGGAAAGCAAATAAAACACTGCTTCTTGTATCTGCTGTTTTTATTTCTTTTTTACTTATTTTTTTAATTAAATTTTTTTTTCTTGATAATCCGGCATTTAAGAATTATGAACCGGGAGAAATTATTGTCGGATTCGGAGACAATGCTTCATATTCGGAAATTGTCGAAGCGATAGAGTCTGAGGATCTGGATTATCGCTTGGGATATCGGAATCTTGAACCCAGTGCCTTTGTTTTAATTTCTCCTGATAATTTGGAAACAATGTCCGAAAGACTGAAACAAAATAATCTGGTGGCGGCGGTGGCTCTTGCCAATAAAGACATCAAGGATAAAATGGAAGTAAAATTTATCCTCGGCACTACCAAGGCGGAAGCGGAAGAAGTGATTAATCGGGCGGGCCTGCAAGTAAACAGTTTTTACCGCTTTGCCTTTCTTACGATAAAAGTTCCTCCGGGTAAAGAGCGATTTTATATAGATAGATTTAAAAAACTTCCTATTGTTGAGTCTGCCCAATTAAACTACCGGGTGGAAGCAGGCGGCGGCAAAGTCGAGTCTTTGCCCGTGATGTAAACAGCAAAAATTCCCTTTTCCTGCTTGAACTCTACAAATCAATCTTTTTTTCTGCTAAAATGGCGCTATATGTCCAGAAAAAAAGGTTATTTTAAACCCGTTCCCCCGAAAATTGACTTTCCCGAATTGGAAGAGAAAATCCTTAAGTTTTGGCAGAAAAACAAAATTTTTGAAAAATCGATTAAACAACGCTCGGCAGAGAGGCCTTATTCTTTTTATGACGGTCCGCCCTTTATTACCGGCTTGCCTCATTACGGCCATCTGACCGGCTCGATCGCCAAAGATCTGATTCCCCGTTACCAGACGATGAAAGGTAAAAGAATCCGCCGGGTTTGGGGATGGGACTGTCATGGTTTACCGGTAGAGGAAAAAACTGAAAGGAAGCTCGGTTTGGCCAATCGGCGGGCGATTGAAAAGATCGGTATAAAAAGGTTCGTTAAGGAATGCCGAATTTATGTTTCGGAAACTTCAGCCGAATGGAATTGGTATATCAATCGGATTGCCCGCTGGGTTGATATGGAAAATGCTTATAAAACGATGGATCTCCATTATATGGAGTCGGTTATTTGGGCTTTTAAGAAGCTTTACGATCAGGGTTTAGTCTATAAAGGTCTGAAAACCTTGCTTTATTGCTCTCGCTGCGGGACGCCGGTTTCCAAGTTTGAAATTGCGATGGATGACAGCTATGCCGATATGGAAGATCCGGCGGTGACAGTTGAATTTCCGATTGTTTCCCCGGGCAAATTTCAGGGAGTCCGGGTGCTGGCCTGGACGACTACTCCCTGGACTCTTCCTTCAAATCGGGCTTTGGTGATAGATCCTGGGAAAGACTATATCCTGTTTAAATCAAAAGACCCCGAGGCGGTTTATTTGGCGGCTCGGGAACGTCTTAAAGCGGTTTTAAAGGAAGATCGGCTTCGGATGATTAAAAAGGTAAAAGGAGCAAAATTAATTGGCCTTTCTTATTTACCGCCGTTTGATTATTTTCCTTCCAATTCAAAGGATTTTAAAATTTACGCTTTTCCGGGAATGGTTAATATGGAGGAGGGAACCGGAATTGTCCATTCAGCGCCGGGTTTTGGTGAAATCGATACCCGGATGGGTCTGAAATATGGTTTGACAATGATGTTCAGCGTTGATGATGAGGGTAAATTTGTCAAGGAGGTAAAAGATTTTAAGGGTTTATATGTCAAAAAAGCTGATCCTTTAATCATTGATAATCTTAAAAAAAGAAATCTTCTTTTCAGAAGCGAAAAGATCGTTCATCGTTATCCTTATTGTTACCGCTGCCGGACGCCGCTTCTGCAAAAAGCGGTTAAAGCCTGGTTTGTAAGGGTTAAAAAAATTAAAAAAAGAATGCTGATTTTAAATAAAAATGTTAATTGGGTACCGGCTCATTTTAAGGAGGGCCGGTTTAAAAATATTATTGCTGAAGCCCCTGACTGGTGTCTTTCCCGAACCCGTTATTGGGCGACAGTGATGCCGATATGGGAGTGCGAAAAGTGCCGGACCTTAAAAGTGGTGGGTTCAGTTAAAGAAATCGAAGAAAATTCAACACAGCCGGTCAAAATAACTGATCTGCATCGGCCGGCAGTCGACCCGATTGTTTTTAAGTGCCCGAAGTGTCAGGGTTTGATGAGGCGGATTCCGGAGGTGCTTGATGTCTGGTTTGAGTCGGCTTCAATGCCTTACGGAGAACGCCATTATCCCTTTGAAAACAAAGCTGCTTTTGAAAAATCTTTTCCGGCTGACTATATTGTCGAATATACCGGCCAGCTTCGAGCCTGGTTTTATTATCTTCATGTTCTCTCGACTGCTCTTTTTGACTCCAACTGTTTTAAAAATGTAGTGGTTACCGGTGTTATGGCCGGAACTGACGGCCGAAAAATGAGTAAAAGTTTTGGTAACTACCCCGATCCGAGGGAAGTTTTGGAAAAATATGGCGGAGATGCTCTCCGGCTTTATCTAATGGGAACCAGATTGATGGTTGGGGAAGATATTAATATCACTAAAGGGGAAGAGCTTTACGAACAAGTAAAGAATACTCTTTTGCCTTTTTGGCATTCTTATAAATTTTTGGTGACTCAGGCTCTCCTTTTCAGGTTTAAACCGGAGAAAAAGAAACTGATTCTGTCACAAACTTTAAATCGCTGGCTAAAGGCGAGGACCCAGCAATTTATTAATCAAACTGATCAGTTTTTGTCATCATATCAGATTCCTCAAGCTGTTCGCTTGATAAGACCGCTTATTGAGGACCTTTCAACTTGGTATATCAGGCGGAGCCGGGACAATCTCAGTCGGGGAGACGGCGAGTCATTGCAGCTTCTCTATCAGGTTCTGGAGAAATTATCCCGGGCTTCCGCGCCAATAATGCCTTTTATTACCGAGGCAATCTACCAGAATCTTTTTGAGCCTTTTTGCCCGAAAGGCAACTCTTCAGTTCATCTTTGCGATTTTCCCAAATTAAGGCCTTTGACTAAGTTTGAAAAAGATTTACTGGTTCAAATGGATCTTGTTCGAGAAATTTGTTCCCGGGCTCATGCCATTAGAAAAAAGAAAAATCTCAAGGTGAGACAGCCTCTTTCCCGACTGAGCTATTATTGGCCGGAAAAATTGGGAAAAAGTCTTGAGAAATTAATTGCCGAGGAAGTGAACGTTAAGGAAGTAGTCTGGAAAGAAAAGATGGCAAAAATTCCCGGGGTTCGTTTAGTCACTCGATTAAACGGGCGGCTGATAGCTGAAGGGAAGGCCAGAGATTTAATCCGGGCGATTCAAAAGCTGAGAAAAGAGGCCGGTTGTCGTCTGGATGAGCCGGTTGAGGTGGTTGTTCCCCAGATTCCCCGGGACAGGCAATTGGTGAAAATGATTCAGAAAAAGACCTTGGTCCGGAAATTAGTTTCCGGCAAAGAGTTGGCAGTTAAAAGATTTTGAAAAAAAATGTCTTCCGGGTTTAATTGGCTGATTCTCGTCTTAGTAATAATTCTGTTTATTTTTAGTCTGGCGCTTATTTTTAGTCTGGCGCCGGCGGATTTAGCCTTTCATGCTCTCTCGGTTTTGATCGGGCTGATCGGTTTCGGGGTGGCCAGTCGGATTGACTATCGGCTACTGGATCGCTTTTCGGGCTGGCTGTTTTTTTTAACCAGCTCTTTTTTGCTGATAACTTTGTTTTTAGGGAGCCGGACTCGCCAGACGTTGCGCTGGATTAAACTTGGGTCTTTAACTTTTCAGCCTTCAGAGATAGTTAAGCCTTTTTTAATTTTGATTTTTGCTTCGTTGGCGGCTCGATCCAACTGGTCGTTCAAAGATTTTCTCATATCCTTGGCTGCTCTTATTTTGCCGGCTTTTCTTATTTTCCGGCAGCCTGATTTGAGCAGTGCTTTGATGATTGCTTTGGTTTGGCTGGTTATTTTTGTTTTCAGATTGAATAAAAAACAGCTGATTTTGTTGGGTTTTATTTCGCTGGTCGGAATTTTAGGAGGAAAATTTATCCTGAAAGATTATCAGGCAGATCGGATTTTCGGCTTTTTAAACCCTCAAGAAGACCCCTTGGGAATCAATTATCACTTAATCCAATCAAGAATTGCGGCCGGCTCCGGTAAGTTTTTCGGCCGGGGTTTGTTTCGGGGAACTCAGTCTCACCTTAGGTTTTTACCGGAAAGACAAAGCGATTTTATCTTTGCTTCTTTGGCCGAAGAGTTGGGTTTTGTAGGTTCGATTTCTCTTTTGACAATTTATTTTTTCTTGTTGGCCCAGATTCTAAAAACGGCTCGCCGGGCGAGCGATGAGTTTGGTTTTTTTATCTGTCTTGGCGTTTTCGGTCTTTTTTTCGGTCAGATATTTATCAACGTCGGCATGAATTTAGGCCTTTTGCCGGTAACCGGGATAACTTTGCCTCTAATTTCTTCGGGAGGTAGTTCTATTTTGGGCTTGATGATGGGTTTGGGGTTAGTGGAGAGTGTGGCCGGACGGGTAAAACCGGAAAGATGGATTGAAATCAAATAAAACGAATGCTATAATCTCTTTTATGTCAAACGCAAAGTGGGCTATTTTGAAGTTTCAGGGCAAACAGTACAAAGTGAAAGAGGGCGATGAGCTTGATTTGGCTAACATTGACCTTGAGGAAGGAAAAGAAATCAAGTTCGAGCAGATCTTGGTTTTGGTTCAAGATGATAAAATTGCCATTGGCCAGCCGATGTTGTCGAAGGTTGTGGTTCAGGGTAAGGTGATTGGCCATCAGAAAGGGAAAAAAATCAGAGTTGCCACCTACAGGGCCAAATCACGCTATCGGCGGGTAAAAGGCTTTCGTTCCCGTCTTACTCGAGTCAGGATTGAAAAAATTATCAATTGACACCCGTGAAAATTTCTGTTTTAATGAAAAAGAGGGAGAGTTATGTCTAAGACAAAAGCGGGCGGTAAAACCAGACAAAAACCAACCCGGCCGGGCCAGCGCTTAGGGGTAAAAATTTATGGCGGCCAGAAAGTGATTGCCGGGAACATCATTGTCAGGCAGAGAGGAACTAAGTTTCACGCCGGCAAAGATGTCGGTTTAGGTCGGGATCATACTCTTTTTGCCCTTAAAGAAGGCAAGGTGAGTTTTGGAATTAGCAAGGGAAAGAAGATGGTTTCGGTAATTTAAAAGACAAAAGTGGCAGGCGCAGACCAAAAAATTGTTCAAATAGCAGTTGAGGAGCTTCAGGCTAATCCGCTTCAGCCTCGTGGTCAGATAACTCCCGAGTCTCTGGTTGATCTGGTTGATTCAATTAAGCAGCACGGAGTTTTGGAACCTCTAGTAGTAGCCAAAACACCGGCCGGATATCAAATTATTGCCGGTGAACGCCGCTGGCGGGCTTCCCGGATTGCGGGTTTGGAAACAGTGCCGGTAGTGATTAAGGAAACCACTCCTCAGGGAATGCTGGAGATGGCTTTAGTAGAGAATGTTCAGCGGACTGATCTTAATCCTCTGGAAAGGGCTCAGGCTTTTGAAAGGCTGATGAATGAATTCCACCTAACTAATAAAGAGATTGCGAAGCGGATCGGCAAGAGTGCGGCTTATATTTCAAACTCGCTTAGACTGCTTACCCTGCCGGATGCCTTGAAAGACGGCTTGCTGCAGAGCTTAATAACTGAGGGCCATGCTCGGGCGCTGGCGGCAGTAAATGATCCGCGGCTGATGGTGGAAGCATATAAAATTGTTTTAAAAAACTCGAGTTCGGTGAGAAAAACCGAGGATTTGGCCCGGCGGATGAGGAAAGTAGAAGGAAATTCACCCACCGGTCAGAGAGGAAAAAAACCTTTTGTGGTTGACGATTCAATTGATCAATTAATGGAGCAAATGCACCAGGCCCTTGGGGGAGGAGAAAAAATAAAAGTAAAACTTACCCGCTCCCGGGCTGAAACTAAAATTTTGATTCATCTGAAGGGTGATCTGGAAGCAACCGAAAAAACACTTCAGCGGATTGTCAAAGGCATTTGCATCTAAGACGAATTAGTAAATTCGTATTCTTCCTTTTTGATTTTTCCGATTTTATTAAGCGGCCAATAACGAAGCCAGACGCGCCCGACTAAATTTTCTTTGGGAACCGGACCCCACTCGCGTGAATCAGAGCTGTGTTCCCGGTTATCTCCCATTACCAGATATTGATCCGGCTCGAGAGTAAAGGATTGATTGTTTTTAAAAAGCTGGCCGGCTCGGGTGACAAAGCTTTCCGGCAGATAAATTTCTTCTAATTTTTGCCCGTTGATAAAAATCTGATTGTTTTGGATTTTAATTTCCTCGCCGGGAAGGCCGATGATTCTCTTGATATAATCAAAGCGGGTATCGACCGGAGCCTTAAAAACGACGACATCGCCGCGCGAGGGTTCTTTGAGGCGATAGGTTATTTTGTCGGTGATCAAGAACTGTCCGTGTTCAAAATTAGGCAGCATCGAGTTGCCTTTGACTTCATGAGGTTGAAGAATAAAAAGATAAACAACTACAAAGATCGAAAGGGCAATAACGCCGGTTTCAACGATATCTAAAAAGAACAGGCTGATCCTTCTGATGATTTTCAAAAGCAATTTCATTTCAATTTAATTATATTTTTTCAGAGTTTGTTTGGCAAGATGAGAAGTGATAAAATCAGTTTGAATTGGGCTCGTGGCTCAGGGGTAGAGCGTTCCGTTCACATCGGAAAGGTCGATGGTTCGAATCCATCCGGGCCCACAATAAAATTGCGGTGTCCGGATGAGACGAGAACCATTCACAGGCGGAGGAGAGATTGAGATTTTTGACTTGCTTGAATAACAAATGTTTCTCAACAAGTTAAAAAGGCCTTTTCGAGGCGTCTTCGAATCCATCCGGGCCCACAATTTTGAAGAATTTGAGCCGCCGCAAAAATAAAGAAAAAAAATAGCAAAATTTTAAAGAACTAAAACTTAAAGTCGAAGAATCCCCGCCGAAGGGAATTCTTCGACTTTGCTCAGGATGACAGTGAGAAAATTATCACTCAACAGCCTCAGTAAAGTTTTGCGGAACTCTTGAAACTAAAATTTATATATATCTTTAAAAAAGTGCGAAAATAGAAAGGCGGAAATTATGGATCAATTAGAACAACCTCGACCCGCAAGAACCGAGAAGAGTAGTTCTGCTTTTGCTGTAATGTTAGAGGCTTTACGAGCACAGGAGAGCAGACTAGCTTTATTAGGACAAAGAGATGCAAGAGCTACTCGTGTATTTCAAGATTATCATCTCCCTGGGCAGGAATTTACAAGACAACAAGATGGAAAACAAGTGGAAGTGGTTAGGGGTTTAGTCGACCCCGAAGAATATGCCATTCTCGTAAATAAATATAATGGTGGAGCTCAATTGCTAAAAATAGTAGATGAAGATCAAAAAGCATTAGCTGAGGGTTGGAAAACAATTGGGCTGAAAGGTGAACCGCCCTTACATTCTTCTTTGGAAATTATTGTTGGCAATATAAACGATCCAAAAACTTGTTATAGGTATAAGGTTTTAGATGCGCGCTCGACGGATGATTCTACCGGAGTAGTTATTACGGTTCAACAAAACATTGAACACGAAAGAGAAGGAGGGGCATTTATGCCATTTAGAGTTTCGGCTGGGAAAGAAAAGCCAGAACTAAGAGGAGAAACTTCCGTTCGCGACACTCCCCCATTATCAATGGCGGTGGTAAGCGACAGCGGGTTTACTGATTCTCAAAGAAGGTTAATGAGAAAAGATAATTTCCCACCTAAACTAGCGCTTGGAAGACGAACTGGAAGTCTAATAGCCCATCAACGAGTCCCTGAGGGAATGACAAGATTTGCAGACGATGTCGCTAATTTAGAGATAGATTTACAAAGAGATAATCTCTGGGTAGTGGCGATAAGCGGAGACGCTGTAGAAGCCCAATGTAAAGCATTAAAATTGTGATGAGTACCACTGAAGAATAGGTAGATTTTCTACTGAAAATCAGGAAAATTAAAAGACAAAAAACTGATTCGAAGCGTCTTCGAATCCATCCGGGCCCACAGGATTCATTCTTTATTCAAAATTGCCAAAAAATCATTTCCCCAAAGGATATTGAGAGGGAAATAATTGCTGATTGGATAAAGATAAATCAGGCGGTTGTATAACTTATCTTTCCAACTAAGTTCTGGTTTGATTACCGTCAGGTTAGTAGTTTTAATCTTGCCCTTAAAGCCATTTTTTTTAAACAGCTTTCTCAAGTAGAAGTAGGTCGGCTCGTTGACATGAACTTTTTTCTGGTGCTCGGTTCTCAAGTCATGCCATCGAGGCAAGTTAGGATATTTTTTGCCTGTTAACCAATTAGAAAATGAGATTAGGAAAGTGCTGATTGGATAGCACCAAAATCGATAAATTAAGTCGTTAAACCACCGATTAGGAGCGGTATGGACAATCAGAACGCCGTTAGATTTAAGAATTCTTTTAATTTTTTTCAAAATTATTTCCTGTTCCCAAAGATAGAGATGTTCCAGAATCTCAACTAAAACCACCACATCGAAACTGTTTTTTCTAAAACTTAGTTTTTTTGCATCCATCAATTTAAAGCCGGCTCTTTTTCTTACCCCGGGAGGCTGTTTTTCGAAGGCTTCTTGGGCTAAGTTAATTGCCTCTTTTGAGTAGTCAATTCCGATGGCATTTAAGCCTTTTTTGGCTGCCCAAAAAACTAACTCGCCTCGGCCACAACCAATATCAAGGAGCCTGAATCCTCTTTCCAGAGGAATTTCACCTGCAATCCGTTTTAAGCGGGGTTCAAGTATTTGCCCCTGGCTTTTTTTAAATTCTTTATAGCCGGAACAGGATTTTAAGAAATACTGTCGAGTATAGAGTGCCGGGTCAACTCTTTCAGAAGGTAAGTTTTTTTTCTTCTGAATGTAAAAGATTGTTCGAATGGTGGATCCCAGGTCGAAAATCGGCAGAATCGGGTTAAGACAGAAAAGCCAAAACCGCCGATAGCGGAGAAGGTGATAAAGCCGGGGAATTTTAAAATAAATTTTTTGAAAAAGAAGCCAAAAAGTTAAATTGGCATTTTTCCCGGTGGTTATTTTGGCTCGAGGATCAGCCTGCCGGATTAAATTTAAAATAGTTTCTTTTTCCGGATGACCCAATTTGAGGTGTTCTTCGAGATAGCCGTGTTTTTGACAGGACTGACGGTGACAAAGAAACTGATGAAATTTTCTATGAGCCTCGAGAGATTGGTGGCCGGTGGGAACAGCCAAAATTACCGTTTTCCTGGCAACGCGGAGCATTTCTTTAATTGCTTCAGCTTGCTTTTTTTGACTGGTCAGATGTTCGAGAGTGTCAACAGAGACAACTAATTCAGCGCTTTTGTCCGGTAGTGGCAGTTTTTCGGCGCTGGTTTTGATTAGTTCGGTGTTGGGCAGGGGTTTTTTGACAAAATTCAGGTCGCAGTCAATAATCCGGTAGTCAGGCAAATACCATCCCAAGCCTTCGCCAGTACCGCCAATCTCGACAATTTTTTTGCTTTCAAGCTTATTTTTTTTGATTGCCCGAACAATCGGCGCGTATCTTTGAATGATATCCAGCATTAAGAGAATTTTAACATTTCTTGCCTATTGAATTTTTTCTGTTATTCGTTTTATTATTAAAGTATGGATCTGGCTGATTTTAAAAGCAAAGCGAGATTGGCTGACTCTTTTTTTGAAGAGCTTTCTGCCCGGCTTGATTTTAGATCTTTGGTAGTGCTTTTGCTGGTGGCGCTGGTGGTTCCGATTTCGCTGATGGTGGCTTTGTGCCGGAATAATCTTTCCGTAGATGAAGCGATAATTAAGGCAAAACTTTTAACGACTTCGGGCAAACCCGCTCAGGCAACTAGGTTGTTGATGTCTTTAAGAAAGAAGAATTTGACCGAACAGTCTGAAAAAAAATTGATTTTAGCGCTGATGGAGAATAACCGCCTTGATCAGGGACAGGTAGCAGGCGCTTCAGCTAAGCCGACGGTTACCCCCAAAGTCTCTGAAAGAGGAAGTGATTTTACTTCTGATCTTGAAGCCTGGTTGACTGAATAAGCATTGGCGGAATCATTTATCCGGCATAAGTTTCCTCTTCTTTTCCAAGCGGCAGTATTTTAAAACCCAAATCCGGTTATTGAGGGGTTTGCCTCGGGATTGCGCCTCGCTCCGCCATTTTAAGCCTTGAAATATCTTGCCGATAAGGTTAAAATCCCGAATTATACTAAGAGTCTGCTCCTCGGGTTCTGCTCTTGAAAAAGGATTGGTCTGTTTTGTGTGGGTCAAAAAAATCAGCCAGCCCTGCCAGCCCTAAAACAAAAAATCCAAAAACATGGATATTAAAGTAAGAAAAGTTGTTATTTTTGCCGCCGGGAAGGGTACTCGTCTTTCACCGATTACTTCTTATATTCCCAAAGAAATGCTCCCGATTATTAACTTTCCGGTAATTCATTATGTTTTGGAAGAAAGTCTCGTGGATGGAATAGAGCAAGTCATCCTGGTTATTAAAAAGAATAAATCATTAATTGCTGAATACGTCCGAGATTATCTGAACCGGAGAGAGGGAAAAAAGAAAGTTGGCTTGGAAATTGTTTATCAAAAAGATACCCATTACGGTACGGCGGCAGCCTTGATTGATGCCCGAAATCACTTAAAAAAAGAGCCTTTTTTAACAATGTTTGCCGACAGTTTTGCTCTCAAAAGAGATAATCGTCTCAAATTTTTGCTTCGAGTCTATCGGCAATATCGGGCTCCGGTTATAAGCCTGATCCCGGCAGGACCAAAAGAAGCCTGCACTTATGGAATGGTTGAGGCCGAAGAAGTAGAAAAGGACGTGGTATCAATTAAAAGACTCGTCGAGAAGCCGGGAAGGAATCTAAAACCGCCGGCGTATGCAGCGCCAAACGGCTATCTTTTAACTCCCGGCATTATTCCTTATCTTGACCGGTTAACGCCGGAAAAAAATGGCGAATTATCGCTTGTTGCGGCGATTACCGAGTATCTTGAAAAGAATAAAGTATACGGGTCGGTTTTCAAAGGTCTTTTTTTTGAAGCGGGGAATCAGGTTGATTTTGTTGATTCCCAGACAAAAATGATTTTAGAGAGAAAAGATTTAAAAAGAGGGTATTAAGTACGATTTCCGGCTATTCCGGGTAAGCTTCTGGTGGATTTTGAAACTTTACGACTGGATTTCTTCGGCAGAAAATCTTGGAGAAAGTAAACTCTAAGTCCTATAGTATAGACTTTTATCTGTAGATATAATCTCATAAAGTATGACCATTGAAGTACTGCTACCTAGAAAAAATTTAGATCCGTTTCGGAGAGAAAGTTTAAATGATCGTGAAGCTGGATTATTGAAAGCCCTACTTGCGGAATATGGAGTGACTTCAGAAACTCACTCCCGGGTTGTTGAGTTGTTTGCCGGAGATGCTCCTCATGCATTAATGATGGCAAATTTAGGCCGGGATGTGAGAAATATAGTTTGTGTGGATCGTTATTTGCCGGTTGAACCTCTTGTTGAGGGGGTGAAGTGGCGGCATCTTGATTTGTTTCAATTATCCGAAGCTTTGATTTTTGGCGAACCTTTACCCCAATCGGTGATAAATCTTCAATATAAAGGAGACGTCGTTATTGCGATCAACGAATGGTGGAGAAATAGGGAAACGTTTGATAATGTCGTTGATTATTTTTGCAGGCCTGGTGGATTAGCTTATACACTTCGAGGTGTGAGAATCCGGGAATAGAACGAAAACTCTCAGTATTATCCTTGACTCTCCTTAGAATTCTAAGCCAGATACAAATTGGGGCTATCTTGGTGAGGTTTAGATGCCCGTCTTAGTGGTGGCCGATTAAATTTTTTTAGGATCCGATTGCCAATTAAAAGCCCGATTGATCTAAAAATAAGAGCCAGGGTAGCGGCAGTGGCAACCAAAAAAGTCTCTATCATGCAGGCGGCAATCATGAGGTTGCTTTTGCAATTCAAGCTGGCCCAGGAAATTCAAATAACATCAATTACCGGAGTCAAAAGCTAATAAAAGCGAGCAAGTGAGAGTCCCAAAAATTGGCTAATTCAGCAACTTTGGCAGAAAAAACATTAATTGGAAGTTATACATCCAAGCCATATCTGACTGATTTTGCTCTAAAGCTTCTCTAGCTTTTTCAAGTAATTCATTTGAATACTCGAAATAAATTACTTTAATCAGAGGAATGGTTTGGCCTTTATCTGTTTTGCGTTGTAAGTCTTTAGCCAGTTTTTGTAAAATTTTCTCTTGTGCCCAAATTTTTTTGTCGGTAATTTTAGGCTGTAATTTAACTTTAGCTTTGCTTACAATAACTTTCCAGGTATCAAATAGATCATTAATTATTCCTTCATACCCGGGAAAACTTTTCACTATTTCTTCCTGCTCTTGCTTTAGAAAACAATGATTTAAAGCTATTAAAGAAGTTTGGACTAGGCTTTTGGCCTGGTTAAATTTTTGCTGTTTAAGGCTTTTTTCAAGCAGGTTTAAAAAAGGAATTATTTTGCAATTCTCTAGGTTTAATTCAAAAATTCGAGCTTTGGCGCTTTGGAAAGAGTTTAAGCCTTCAGGATCTTCTAGGGAAAAGTTAGGTTTAGCCGGGTCAAGCAAAAAAGAATCTACTTTAAGTTGATGGGTGGGAAACTGGTACTCGCGGATCTCAACATTTTCATCGGTATCAAGCCGGCCGAGCAGCAGGCGATAGTAACCCTGACCAGTACCGGTGATCCTAATTTGATATGTCTCATCTAGGGGATTAGGAATTAAAACAAAGTTTGCCTCACTATCATAAAAAGCATTAGAAATTTCCGGTCCGGTGGTCTGATGGCCGATTTGATTCCCATGAATATCGGTGATAAGAATTTTGGCCGGCGATCGGATTAGAAAAATCAAAGCATTCTTAAGTTTCTCGAGTGGTGACAGGGTCGGGTTGGGAGAAAGATCAAGTAATCCGAAGAGTTGTTGGATTGCCTCTGGTTCTTTAACTAAGTCGTTGTGTTCCAGGGCAAAGTCATAAGCCTGAACTCCATTAAAAGTGGCGCTTTTAACCAGAACTGTTTCATCTCCCTGATTGGAATAAATCTTTGCGGATGAATAATCTTTGGCCCTATCATTATATTCACAGGTTGTTCCCGGGCAGAAATGGATAGGCTCGCCATCTTCCCAGAGGCCGAGGGCATAGTGAGCCCAGTTGGCATGGGGAGTTGTAATCGAGCTGACTTTAATTGATTCAAGGGTAGGAAAGCCGTAGCCGTAAAAAAGGCTGGTTTTGTTTTTGAGGTCTTGAGAAAAAGTTTGATTTAGTTGGCTTAAAGTTTGATTCTGATGAATATGATCAGCAACGTCTTTGAAGAGGCCGCTTTTACTATCAATCAGGAAATCGTGAGTAGGGAGAAGGTCGGCAACTGAAGGAAAAGCCCGCCGGATGGTGTCTTTGGGATGTTCTCCTGGCTTCTTATTGGTAAACAAAAGTGTTTCTAAAAATAATTTGTATAGATTTTTAACTTCCCAGATTTGACCGCCCTCCCAAGCGGCATAGGCGTGTACTGCTCCTTGATGGGGACTACCCAAAGTAATTAGTTTTTCGGTTTTATCTGGGTTAGCCTGAGCAAAAACTCGGCTAATCATTCCTCCCATGGAGTGGCCTACGAGATCCACTTTTTCTGTTGGATCTGTTTTGGCTTCGACAAACTCTTTAAGTTTGGCGGCGTTATCGGAGAATGGTTTGCGCCAATCATAACAAAAGAGATGCCAATCCTGATCTTTTTCAAGTCCGGCTTGATAGAAAGCATTAATTAGATTGTGGTAAAAAAAGAATCTGGCAGGTGAAAATAAATGCCAATTTTCTCCATTTTCCCCGCTAATCAATCCTTTATTCCAGCACGCTGTCATTCCAGGAAGAAAGATGAGGGGAGTATATTCCATGTCATATATGAGAATAGAATCGACAGTTAGGCTGGTCCAGAGATCCCCAATTCCTTGGGTTGAGTTATTGCCAAACCATATTGTATCGGGCCGCATGAGTGTTTCGGGTGAAACATATTTGAGCTCGTCATCAATAAAGATACTATATTTGTTATCTTTGTATTTAAGTTCTACAAAATGAAAGTCTAAATCAATTCCATTTGATTGGAATTTTATAATTTCACTTAAGGAGCAGTTTGGGGTATTATAGCAAGTTCCTGTATAAGATAAAATTAATCCATAAACATTGTCTTGCCAAATTTGGAAAAACTTATATTGCGAATAAAGTGGATTGTTAATTGGCGTGTCGGTGGTTGTGTGGTATGGTGGTAGCTTTGTTCCGATTGCAAAGCCGACTCCTTTAGATTCCACTCGATTATATTTGAAGCCTACTTTAAGAGTAAAATCGCCCTGATTTGGAAATGGTCTAGGAATGTCATCTCTATAGGCAACGAAGGGGAAGGTTGAAGTTTTCTCTGCAGCGAGGAGGATTTTTCCAGCTTCTAAGGTTATTTGTCCTTCTTTTTCATAAGCCTGCCAAGTATCAGAATTCAGAGTGTTGAAATCCTCTTTAAAAAATATATTTTTAGCAAAAGCAGAGCCTCTAATATTAAGAAGTAAGGAAAACCAGAAAAGTAAAAACAAAATACCTTTTGCATGTTTAGATCTCTTTGTTTTAAAATTAGCAAGAAAAGACACCTTGTAGAAATTAGACATTATAATTTTTTCTTTGTCAAGGTCTTTGAATGCTTTTAAGAAAGCAACTAAAAAAAGAGACCTAGTTTAAATTTGAAAAAATCAAGCAATAAGGAATTAGATAACATAGTGCGGCTTTTTTCGGATAAATTGTGGTATAGTCCATCAGATATTTTTATAAGGGCAGCAGAAGCCTTAATTTGGAATCATCAGAAATTTACTCCTCCGGTTTTGGAAATTGGCTGTGGAAATGGCAGAATCAGTAGCCTTCTTTTTATGAATAAAACAAAGGTTGATGTTGGCGTTGATATTGATGCGCATGAAATAGAGAATGCTAAAAAAATAAAACTATATAGCAGATTGGCCGTTGCAGATGCGGCCGAGCTTCCCTTTCAAGATAGGAAATTTAATACCGTTGTAGCCAATAGTACTTTTGAACATATAAGAAAAGACATTTCTTCGGTGTGCGAGGTCTTTCGTATTTTAAAGGAGGGTGGTTCTTTTATGTTTACTGTTCCCACCAGAAGGTTTGAGAGCGCTCTTTTGTCTACAATAATAAATAAAAATAATTTACAAAAAATTAATGATAGACTTAAGCATTTTCATTATAGAGAAGTTGATGAATGGATCGCAATACTGAAGAATAATGGTTTTAGCATGACTAGTTATCAAGAATATATGTCGGATAACGCTGTTAAAGATTGGTATAAGCTTTTTAGGCTTAGCACTTTCAAAGTGAGAGGTCGCGAATTGTGGTCTTATTTAGAAAATTTTTCTCATAAAAAAATAATTCCGAAGAAAATTTTTTCCATTTTGGTTTCAAGTTTTTTGCTAAAACTTTACCATGAAATGTTTGTGCCGGGCGGCACTTGGTTATTTATTGCTGCTCGAAAATTAAAATGATGCGACGAAAAACATGTAGCACGTTTCTGGGATAATCAGAGTCAATTAAAAGTTGTCCCGGATAGGGGGGGTGCCATGAATTACGTCGGCATCGATTTGCATAAAAGGTTTTCGCAGCTTACGGTTTTTAATGAAGCAGGAGAAATTTTGGATAGAGAAAAAGTTGATAACTAAAAAGCAGCGATAGTTTCGCGCCTTAACAATTTTGATCAACCCGGTAAAGCAGTTATTGAAGATACTTTTGCCTGGGACTGGTTGGCAGACTTGCTGGCTGATAATAGAATAGAGGTAATGTTAGCTCATCCCCAAAAAGTCAAGATAATTGCCCCGGCCCAAATTAAGACAAACAAGAATGGCTCTGAAATCTTGACTAAGCTTTCAAAAGCCGATCTGATTCCTGAGGCTTGCTATTCGCCTAAGGAAGAAAGAGAGGCTAAAGAGGTAAGATGTCGGGCTTCTCTGGTTGGGCTTAAAGACTCAGATCAGGAATCGAATCCATTCCCTTTTCTGCAAGACTAACAGTCAGGAAGCGGAGGGGGTATGGCGATCTGTTCGGCAAAAAAGGCCGGCTCTTTTTAAAAGGACTTGATTTAGGAGAGAAGTTTAACTTTGCTCTTAAGCGGTATTTGGCAATACTGGAGTTTCCAGAAGTCCAAGTCAAGGAAGCTGATCAAGAGCTAAAGGGGATCTCTAAAGAGGATAAGCAAACCAAACTGCCCGAGCAGTTGCATTGCGGCGCTCTAATCCTTATCCTGGCAGGCTTTTTATCAGAAGATAAACAGCAAGAAGGGTCATGGCAAAGCCAGGGTGGCTGCGGCCGGAAAGATGCTTAGTCAGATTTGGCAGGTTTTAAATTATCAAGAAGTATTTACTGATCCGAGGACAGGATCACCTGTGTTTTTTTCTGGTCCGAACAAGCGGTTGTTAAAATGATTAGGCTTTTCCTGGATGCCGGCAATCTGTGGCAAACAAA
>JAFGMK010000016.1 GCA_016927565.1 Minisyncoccota bacterium
GACCACATTACTCGTTAAAGTTTGACACACCAGCAAACTATCTTAAAAAATTCAGCTGATTTTCCGGAAAGTACGCGACCTATACACGGGTTTGACAAACCGGAAGCGGAGGTGGTACAATTCCCACCATTGTTAAAATCATGAATATTCATCAAGACAAAAAGTTCTTTTTCTTTTTTAACTCGCCAACCAGCGGGTAATTTAAGGAATTAGAAAAACTTTTGAGGTTACCCGCTTGAAAGCGGGTTTTTTGATGGTTTACCGGCTAAATTCGATTCCGAAGGATGAAGAAAAAAAGAATAGACAAAACTAAACCACTACGGAAAAGGAGGTAGGATGGAGCATGAGGCTTTTAATCAGGGGGCTGAAGCCCTGTATCCCGAAGGACTAGATGGTCAGTGGTCTGACGAGCAGATAGCGACGGCTCAACTGTTGATGGATCAAGAGGTAAGGAGGAACCTTGGGGTTTCGCTGGGGCCTAATAGTGAAGCGCCCTGGGTAGGGGTGATCTTAGGTTCGAATCGAACCTTGACCGCAGCCTGGCTGGTGACAATGTTGCGGCTTGAAGCTTTTAGTTCGGGCCACAGCCAGCCGCTCAAGAGTCGGCAAAGAGAGGTATGGGAGCGTTATTTTAATGGGAGGGGAATTGCTTGTAATCAAAGAAGGTTGGAAATTGAAGGTGGGAATGGGGGTTATTTGATTAAGGAAACTGAAGGTTTTGAGCCTCACCGTGATTTTCTTAACCCCTTTCCCTATTTGTTGGAGGCTGGTTGTCAACCGGGGCGAATGTTTGGGATGACTACCTGGCGCGATCCATTGGCAGTGGCTGATTCTTGTTATCGAACCGGTGATTGGGATTTAACGAAAGGGGTTTTGCTTTTAAATATGGCCTATCAACAAACTTACGAAGCAATGGTTTGGGCGGAGCAACGGGGAGTTCGGGTGGTGCCGGTGGTAGCTGAGTCGTTGTTAGCCAAGAAGGGCCCGGAAGTTGCAGTCCAAGCATTAACAGGTTATTTGGGCAAAAATGTCTGGGGGGCGATAAAATATGACGGACGAGCCGTTCATTGGGAAGACGGCTTGGCTTATGATAGGTTGGTGACTCATTATCAGTTGCCGCCGACAGTGTATGTAGAAGGAGTGACGGCCAGTTGTCAGGAAAGCTTAGCCGGTTTTGGTCTTCATTACCAGGCGTGGAGCCGGCAAGAAATGGCGGTTCGGACGGAGGCTCCTTTGTCTTTCGATCAGCAAGAATGGCTGTTGGGTCAGTTAGGAGAGGCTTACCAGATTTATGATTGGGCTTTGAAACGTTCCCGGGAGATGTTAAGTCTTAATGGCGACCTGCCTGATCCGCTGGCGATTTAACCAAGTAAATCGGACTGGACCAGGCTAAATGGCCATCTTTCTGAATGGCTTTAACAAAGATGGGATTTTCGCCTTTTTTCAGGTTTTTGATCGGGATTTCAAAGTTTATTTCCTGAGGCTGGCTATGGTGGCTGGCTTGATAGATCGATAAAAAGGCGTCAAGGCCGCCCATTTTAAAAATTTGGGGAGCCTGGTTAATGTTTTTGATTTTTAGGTTGAGTTTTTTTTGATTTACTTCAAGCTTAAGCTCTCCCTGGTTTTGGGTAAGATTTAAAATTAATCCCTGAAGCCCGCCGGTGGTTAGCCCTTGCCAGTTAATTTGGTTTTGAAGACGGCGGGCAAAGTTTCGCTGATTGTAGAAATTTATTTTTCCTAAAGATTTAATTTGATTATTAATTATTTTTGCGCTTCCTTTCCAGGAGAAGGTTCGATTACGGCCTTTGACTTTCGAACCGGACCAAATGATCTTAATCGTTTTTCCGGGAGTTTTTTTGACTGGCGGATAGTGGGTGTGGATGATTTTGTCCAGATTGTAAATTTCAATCCGGTCGATCTGATTGGTACCGACACAATTAACCTTGAAGATTGGATTTTGGGGGTTTTTGAAGATATCACCCAAGATTCCCTCTTGGCTTGATGTTTGGCAGGAAACTGCCAGAAAAATCCGGGCGCCGGTGGTGGCGTAGCAATGGCGTTGGTAAAGGGCTTGAAAGATTTCTTTTCTGGTTAGCTTAGGGGCCAAAACGCAGGTGAGGCCGCCGTAACTGTTAAAATGGGCAAAGGTGGGGTGGCTGGCGCCGGGCCGGCCGGTGTGGCCGTCGCTATTGGCAACAATCCCGATTCGGTAGCCTCTTTTTAAAGCCTCAAACAAGAACCATTCAAAAGTGCCCCAGCAGGAGTGGATTTCGATGTTTCTTTCCAAAGTTTCGTCATGTATGCCGAGATCAGCAAACCGGCCGCCGACATGGGCGGCAATAAGAGTTTTTTTCTTCGGCACTTTGGCAAAGAGTTCCTGGACACTTAGGGCATCACTGTCGAGATCATCGAAGTGGTTTATAAGGGCGTGGGAGGATTTATGAATTGGCAGTCCTTCCTCAAGATAATAAACATTCCGGTCCCCGCCCTTGGGGGTGTTGCCCGACCATTCATAGCCGGGGAGGGTGATAAATTCTCCATCCTTATTAAACCGTTTGGTGGTTTGGTTTAGTTTTTGCCAGAAATCATTAATAATCTGAAAGTCATTGGCTTGATGGCCGGCAATGTCCAGGAAAGCCCAGTTGCGGGCAAAGGTAAAATAGTCTTCAACATTGTTGGTCCCGACCGTTTCTTCTGATTGGCCGTGAAGGTCAGCCCAGAAATAGCGGTTTTTGATTGATTTAAAACCGATAAGGGGATTGGATTGGGAATTAAGCTTTTGCCAGCCGGCATTGATGAAAGATATTCCTTCTTGAGCTAGTTTGACTTTGACTTCGGCCCGGCCATTTTCAAAATTAACCTCTGAAGGACAATCAAGACCGGCCGGTGTTTGGAGTTTGAAAACGCCGCTTTTCTGGGTGCAAGGATTACCCCACTGGTCTTCTAATTTGACCAAAAACTTGAATCTCTCCCCTACCCGGATCTTGGTCGGAGTGATAATAGTCAGCTTCTGAGGTTTGTCAGGGAGAATTTTTGTTTCCGGTGGATTGGGTAACTTTAAATACTTGGCGGTCGCAAAGGGATCAATCATCACCCGGAATTCAAAGGTCTTTTCACAAAAGGTTTGCATCCGCCAATTTTTAAAATCAATGTGGACAAGATCGCCTTTTTCCAGATAATGATTGCCAAAGTTTAAAACCAAACCCTTGGTCCAGGGACGGACGCCGATTTTTTCATAGACGCCGGCATGGCTGCTGGTGCTTAAGTTGATTTTAACCTTGTGATTGCTGGAGCTGGCCTGAACAAAGTTTTTTCCTCTTGGGTTCTTTGCTTGAAGAGATGCGACATCACTAACAATTCGGAAAAGGACCTTAAGAGAGCCGCTGTCATCAATTCCCAACTCCCCTGCTTCGTAGGTGAGGCGGCAAGAAATTTGCCGGCCGGCGATGGCCTCTTTGATAGTTAACTTCGCCCGGCCGATTTTGTCCTGATAGGCTTGTTGATAGGTCATTGGTTTTTATTTTAACACGCATCTTAGAAAGCAGAAAGGAGAATTGATTTAAGCCCTATAGTTTGTTAAAATTCTTTTTATGGCAGAAGCAAGAAGGATTGCGATGATTTCTGGTCCGCGGAACATTTCAACCGCACTAATGCGGTCGCAGGGGTCACGACCAGATACTGTTGTCTGCGATGAGCCGCTCTATGCTTATTTTCTTGCTCAAACAAGTGGCCACGCTGAGGGTAGGCACCCCGGTATCGAGGAAGTGTTGGCTTATCATGAAACCGACTTGCCGATCGTTTTGCAACATCTAACTCAGGAACCGTTGCCCTTAGCGGCAATGATTTTTTACCCTAAAGGAACTCGGCAGGCGGCCAGAGAAAAGATCCCTCCCGGCGCAAATATTTTTTATCAGAAGCACATGGCTCATCATTTTATTCCTGGAGTGGAAAGGGGTTGGTTGCTTGATAGGGTGACGACTTGTTTTTTAATTAGGAATCCTCGGGAAGTTGTGGGGTCGCTTTTGCGGACACAGCCTAAACTGCGCGATAGTCTTGCAGTTGGTGTTGCTGATACTGGTTTGCCGGAGCAAGTTGAGCTTTTTGATTACGTAAGGCAGGGAACTGGTCAGGTGCCGCCAGTGCTTGACGCTGGGGATGTTCTGGCGAATCCTGAGGGAGTGTTGGGGGCTTTTTGTGATCGAATTAAGGTGCCCTATATTCCGGCGATGCTTAGTTGGGAGAGTGGCCTGGCTTACTATGATGGCATTTGGGCAAAATATTGGTATAACAGCGTGATGAATTCGACCGGCTTTGGCACTTATCAAGATAAGGACGAGAAGCTGCCGCCGGAATTAGAGCCAGTGGTGATTGAGGCAAACGAACTTTATCAGGTTCTTTATTCTCATCGAATTACTGCCGCTGTTTAAAGTGCTTAACCCTCTTGAACGATGGTTTCGCCTTTATTTGCAGGCGAGATAGCGACAATTGCTTTTCCTCTGCCGGCAACAGCATATTTATCACCCTCTTCAAAGTATAAGACTTCGCCTTGCGGGCAATTGTGAACGACGCCGTTAAGGGTGATTTTTAAAGATCCTTCCAAAACAAAAACGCCCTCTACTCTGCCTTGGTTAATGGCCACCCCTTTTTCCGGGTAAGAATAGTTGAGGGTAACAACGACGAATTTTAACCGGCCATCGCGGTTCGAGGGGTAAGCATTAATTTGGCTGCCGCCGCTGATTTTCCTGGTCTGAACTGGCTTCATACTTTTTTAGGGCAGTTGGTATATTTTATTTTGGACTTCGGTAGTGACGATTACATCGCTTTGAGTAACCAAGATGTCGACTTCTGTTCGGATGCCAAATTGGCCCGGAAATTTAAGGCAGGGCTCAACCGAGCTGATGTGGTTAGGCAAAATAAGGCGGTCGTCTTTATTTTCATGACTGTCAAGATGGGTTTGGTCACCATGAACAAAGGTACCGATGCTGTGACCCAGGCGATTGGTAAAGTTTTTTTCATAGCCTCTTTTCTGAAGATAGTCGCGGGCGACTTTATCAACTTCCCAACCTCTAACTTGTTGGTTACTTTTAATTCTCTGTCGCAAGAAACCGATTGCTTTATCTCTGGCGGTAACAATGGCAAAAAAAGCCTTTTTAATCTTTTCCGGGATTTTGTTTCCCCGAAAAAGCATCCAGGTAATGTCGGCGTAAATGTTTTTTTCTCCTTTGAGCTTGAGCCACATGTCAATAAGTAGAAGATCGCCCTTTTTAAGCTCTTTGCTTTGGTTCTGACTTGGTTGGTAGTGGCCCCGAGCGGCATTTTCGTTGATGACGCATTGGGGAGTAAAAACAGTGTCTAGATTTGCTTGGTTGAATCTAGTTAAGATTTCTTGTTGAATAGTGTACTCGTTGATTTTCTTTTGGCTGGTTAGAGATTTTTCAAGCCAGATAAAGGTTTCTTTTCTAATTTGATCAAGTTCCTTGGCAGCTTGAAGATGAGACTTTATTTCTTGGTCGGTGAATTGATTAACTAACTGCATTAGATCTCCGGAGGAAATAGTTTCAAGGCCGAAGTTACGAAGCAGATCGACGATGCCGGCGTCGACTTTGGAGATGTGGGGAATGGCGGAAAGGGGCGAGTATTCAATGGCTACTTTTCGGTATTTTGAGGTGGTTTTTTTAAGGACTTGTTTAAATTCTTGATAACTAACATAGGTTTGGGCGGGGAGATTAAGATTGCTTAGTCCTCCATCGATGCGGCTGTGAATTAGGAAGGGTTTTCCCTGTTGGGGAATAGCTAAAAAGGTGCGGCGGGTAACAATTTGTTTTTGGCCGCCTAGAATCTTGTCAAAAATAGGATTAAGATCAATGAACTGATAGATTAGCCAGGCGTCAATTCGGTTTTTTTTAAGGTGATTTTGAATCTGGCTAAGTTTTTCTTTAGAAATCATTTTTGTTGACTATGGCCGTTAGTAAAGTCGGCGCCTTCGTAGTTGCCGTAGATCATCAAGAGACAGTCTCGGGTGCCGGCAATGTTGCTTGCTAAAGCGTGCAACGGCCGGGAATCGGCGGCCAGAATTACCAATCTGTTTTCTCCCCACCTTTCTCGGGCCATTAAGTGAAAGGTGGCGTAGTAGGTTACGTCTGATTTTAGCTCCTGAGTCAGGTCGTGGTCAAATTGGCCTTCGATTTCTTGCCTGCTTACTTGGGAGGAGGAAGCGGCTCTTTGTTGGGTGATTTTTTCCTGATAATGTTTATATAAAAACTTGGCATAGTCTATATAATCCGGCGCGTTCTTGCTGTCCCAGGTTTTCATTATACCGGCGCGGACAGCCAGAACGTAGGTGTAGTATCTTTTTCTGGCTTCCTTGGCCCGTTCGACTAATGATTGGTTATGTTTTTTAGAAAAAAAAGTATCGGTTAAAGCTTGAGCTCGGGTTTCAATACTGGCCCAGGTTTCGGAGCCGCCAGCTAAGCCGGTTAGGGAATCGGCCGAGATCGAAAGGGTGCCATTTTTTAAGTTGCCGATTGAGTAGGGATGGATCAGGTCATTCTCTGGGCCTTTATCGATCTGATCGGGGGAGACTTCTTGTCCTAAGGCGGCGGCGATCATTTGAACGGTAAAGGGATGATTACCATCTAAGGCTTTCCGAAAGCTAGTTCGGCTCATGCCTCTGGTTCGACCCTGTTCCCATTCTTCAGCGCCGGTGCCAACGTTAATGTTAACAGACAAGCCGTTGTAACTTAGGAGGGATTGAATAAAAGGCGTTGATCCAAAAAGACTGGTATAGCCGGTGTGATTCATGCCTTCGGGAATAACCGGGCGGCCGGGAACAGGCCTGATCATTCCGGCCTCAGAGTCGAACATATAGGGGTTGTAGGGACAAGAGGGCATAAAAACAGTCAGCGGTTCGCCGTTGGCAGCACAAGCTTGGGCTTTCTGATTAAGACTGACGATTTGACTTCGGGGAACGTCATAAAAGACTCTTCTTGTTTCGACAGTGACGTAGTTTGTCTGTTCTGCCGGATTCAGGCTGGCGAATTCTGATTCGGTTAAATCCCGGCCAATTCCGGCTTCTGCGTTTGCGGGCAGGATTCGTTGGTAGGCCGTTTGAGCTTGTTGTGCAAAAAAATCCCGCGGAATTGGAGTTTTTAGCCAGCTTTCTTCATTAGCAATTGTTTCGGAAACTCTCATGGTTAGAGATTCGTCGTCGGGTAAGATTAATTGTTTATTTTCTGATCCGTCTGTGTCTGCCCAGCCCCAGGAATCGCCGTATTCGTTGGGAATAAGTAGACAGCTGATAATTATCCTGATGATTCTTTCCTGGGTTATAAATAGATCGGTCTCACTTTCGGTTTGAAAAGCTGAGACTCTTTCCAAAATTTGCCGGGCTATAGTCTGAGCAGCCTGGTAGTCTAGTCCTAATTCACCGCTGGTGTTGATATAGGTGGCAACATAGGCTTCGGAGTTTTGGGCCAGCTTTTGCAGCTCTTCAGTTAAGACTTGGGTGGGGACGGTTACCACCGGGTCGTTTTCTTTGGGGGCTAAGATGCCACTTACTATTTGAGGGATTTCCTGATCATGAGGATTGCCGAGAAGATGTCTTAAGGTTGGGCTGGGAATTTGCCAGCAAGGGTCTTCTCTAAAACCGTCTGAGTGGGCAAAGCTTCGTATTGGACCTAAGCCCGTCCAAACAGCCAGTTCATAATCTTGGCTGCCATTATGCTGGCTTAGCCAGTTGTACCAGGCTAGAGGAATTATTTTTTGATTGACCCGGTTGCTGATATCATCAATAATTGCCGGGACGGTTTCACTGGCTGTTGCCAGAGATTCGACTAAGCCAGATTGGCCGACTTCAGTAGCGATGATGTCTGAGGTCAGGGCGGCCGGATTTATAAGAGGGACGGCCTCGCCTTGGATGATTTCTTGAGCACCGGCATCAATTTTATCTAAAGCTTCAATGGCTTCCCGGGTTGCTATTCGAATGGCGAGAGCGATTTGAGGGGATGAAACCAGGCCGGTGGCTTCTGTGATAGTTTGGGCAATTCTAATGCGGGCTTCCATCTCCCTTCGGTGACTTGGAGGGGCAAAGCCCAGTCTCTCCAGTTGGTGCGGATTAACTTTTCCGGCCTCATTGCCTTTCTCTCCAAGAGGGAGGTTATCGGTCTGGGCGGCCAAATAGATGGCCATTCGGCAGGCGGTTATGGTTTCTGCTTTTGGATCTTGGGGATTACCAACAAAAGCTTGCCAAATACGCTCATTGGCCACTGTTCGATTATGAGCTTTAGGGCCTGCTCCGGGAGAAACAGTTAAGAAATCGGCTCTAGCTTGGGCCAAAATATCGGCTCTTAGATAAATTTGGGCTGTTTGGCGCTCTGTCATGTTTTTGCTTTTTAGTCAACTAAAAAACCTCCCTGTTTGGGAGGTTTCCTTTTTATTTATTCTGTTTTTAGTTCTTAATTATTTTCCTCCCAAGACAGCCCTAACCTCGCAAGAGGTTTAGGAGTAGGCTGTTAAGGAGGAAACGTTTCATATTGTTGGCTATTGTACTTGATTATCCGGGTCGTTGTCAAATAAATGTATAGGTCGCGTACTTTCCGGAAAATCAGCTGAATTTTTTAAGATAGTTTGCTGGTGTGTCAAACTTTAACGAGTAA
>JAFGMK010000017.1 GCA_016927565.1 Minisyncoccota bacterium
ACTTTGGCAAACGATATCTGACTCTAGGAACGTCACTCGGCATTCTTATCCATTCCTATTTTCCGGAATGTATCGCGTCCTAGACAATAAATGATTAGTTAGTATGCCCGTTTCTAAAATCAGCTCCCTCATAGTTGCCGTAAAGCATAAATAGACAACTCTGGGTACCGGCAATGTCACTGGCCAGGGTGTGTAAGGGGCGAGAATCGGCGGCGAGGATGACTAATCTTTCCCACCCCCATCTTTCTCGGGCCATCAGATGAAAGGTAGTGTAATAGTACACATCAGACCTTAGCTCTTCGGTAAGGTCATGGTCAAACTGCAGTTTTATTTCTTGATCGTTTACTTGAGATGGATCAATGCCTCTTTGTTGGGCGACAATTCGCCGGTAGTGTTGCTCAAGGTAGGTTTGATAATCTGTTGCGGTGGGTTCAGTGTCGCCGGTCCAGGATTTCATAATCCCAGCCCTAACAGCGAGGAGATAGATATAAAATCCGGCTCGGGCGCTTTTGGTTCTTTCAATGACGGCTTGGTTTTTACCCTGAATGAAGTACTCATCGGTTATTGCCCGGGCTTGGTCTTCGATGGTGGCCCAGGCTTCTGGCCCGCCGGCAAGACCAGTGAGAGAATTGGCGGTGATGGAAAGAGTGCCCTCTCTTAAGCCGGTGATTGAATAGGGATGAATGCCGTCATCATCGGATCCTTGGGCAATTTGCTCAGCAGTGATTGTTTCTCCCAGTTCTCTGGCGGTAGCGATGACGGTAAAGGGATGGTTTTGATCTAAGGCGTGGCGGAAGTCGTCTCGGGTCATGCCTCTTTTCCGATCCTGTTCCCACTCTTCGGCGCCGGTGCCGACGTTAACTTCAAGACCTAAGTTTTCTTGGTTTAAGAGGGTTTGGATAAGAGGGGCGCCGCCTCTAAGGTTAGTGTAACCAGTATGGTTCATTCCGTGAGGCAATACTGGCTGGCCCGGCACAGGGCGGATTAAACCGTCCTGGAACATATAGGGGTTGTAAGGACAGGCTGGCATAAATATAACTAAGGATTCGCCACTGGCGGCACAAGCGTGAGCTTTACGATTAAGAAGTTGGATTTGCCATTGAGGAACAAAGTAAAATTCTCGGGAGGTTTGAACTCTGACGTAGTGCTTCTGGTGTTTTGGGCTAAGCCGGGCAAATTCAGCTGGAGTCACATCTCGGCCGATTGGGGCTGATCCGCTGTTCGGCAGGATTCTTTCGTATCTAGTTTCAGCCAGATTTTGAAAAAAATCTGGGCTGATTGGCTGCCGTTGCCAGGATTCCTCTTGAGCTATGGCTTCAACTATCTGTTGGCTCAGTGTTTCGGGCTTGGGAAGGACTCGTCTTTTGTGGCTGCCATTAGCGCGGCTGGGTACCATTGATATAAAGGCCTTGGCACTTTCCGGATCGAGAAGTCCAACAGCTCTCTCCAGTTCAACATCTTCAGGGGTAGGAACTTGCTCGTCTTGAAGTAGTTGTCTTTCCAGGGCCGCTCTGGTAGCGGGCATTTGAGCAGTGATTCTTTCTTTTCTTAATTGGTGGTAATGACTACCAATGATGCCCTTAAGAGCGTCAAGACTGACCGTTTGACCAGTGGGGAGATTGACAAACCAAATTGGGGGCTTATCTGCTCTTTTTTTCAAAGAGCCGGTATTAAGTTGACTGGCTAACGCCCGGGTTTCGGGGGGAGCATCTCTATCTTGGGTTTCAACAAAGTTTAAAGCATCAAGGGCAGTTTCGGGTTCAATGTTGGGTGCAAGTTTTTGGACTAATTTCAGGAAGGGCAGGACGCCCATGATTTCAAATCTTTCTTTTTGCTTAGCTTCTAAAGCAGTTCCAACTTCGGTTAGGGTAACAGGTTTGATTTGGGTGGCGGCAATTTCATCTTTACGGCGGTCAATAAAGAGACGGACGGCGTCTTCCCATTGCGCTTGGGTGATTTGGGGAACGTGGAGCCAGCCCCAGGATTCCCCGTGGCTTTGTGGGGTAAAAAGGCAGCCAAGAACTATTCTGGTGAATTCATGAGGAGAAATGACAAAGCGATCTCTTTTGTCAGGATAAATGCTTTCATAGGTGTCGGCTAAAAAAGTTTGAGCAACTGCGGCAGTGGTTTGGTAATTAATTCCGTATGCGTGGGGGTCAGCAACAAATTGGCCAACAAATTCTTGCGGGTTTTCGGTGAGGGCTTTGAGGGCGGCGGCCATTTCTTGAAAACCAAGATAATTCTCGACGTTTTGACTTTCTCTGGGAGAAAGGATTGCCTGAATAACGGCAGGGATGTTTTCTGTTGTTGGGGTTCCGAGCAGCTGGCGAAGGGTGGGAGCCGGCAGTTCCCAAGGGGGACTGTCGTCAAATAGGGCTTGTTCCGGATGGGTGCCTAGTTCGGCATAGGCAATCAGGGGGGCAGTGCCGGCCCAAGAGACTAGGCTTATAATAGCGCCCTCTTGAGTGGTAAGCCATTCTTGCCACGCCTGCTGAGTCAGAGCCGGATCATCCTTCCGTACATCCCCGGGTAGAGTTTCAGCAAAGGCGCCTGGTTTTAATCTTTCCATTTTTTGGGTTTAGGTTAATCAACTAAAAAAACCTCTCTGTTTTACCGAGTTTGACTCGGTTTTGAGAGGTTTCGTTTGAATTTTTGTTTTTTAGTTTTTAGTTGCTTCCTCCCAAACCAAGTCTAGTTGGCAATGACAATAATGACTTGGTTGGTAATGAGGAAACGGTTCATAAGAGAAAATTAAAATTTAAAATGACAAATTAGAAATTTTTCTATAAAAAGATTATAAACCATCTTGTCAAATTTAGACCGATCCCCTAGCCGGCTTGGGTGGCCATATAGCGCTCTTGGGACAGCATAAATTTTGAGCCGGATTTTTTCACTTGCTGCCAGTAGTGGCTTTTCTTTTTGGACCGTTGGTTGCACATTGCCAGCCAATGACGGGATTCGGCAATGTTCTTGCGCATAAAAATAATAAAGGCGCGGAGGCGATCCAGAAAATTAAGATGGTAAACTCCGGGGGCTACCGGGGCTTGAATCGCGGCGATTTTAACTTCTTTGGCAAGTTCTTCGGTGGTTTGGGCCAGTTTAAGCAATTCGCCTCTGATCCCCTCTATCTGTAACTGAGCTTCCTGTTCCTGTTGTCTGTGAACTGACCTTTCCTGGCTCCTGATATCGGTAAATTCCTGCTTTGACCATTGAAATCTTTCATTTTTTGTCCCTGGCAAAAGCTGATCAGAACCGATCTCACGGCTTAATTGGTCCTGAGCGGCTTTAGTCATCTCAGCTCCAATTTTTTGAGCCGATGAAGAGGTACTGCTGGAAAGCTCTTTTAAAGATTCTAGAAAACTTCTTCTGGTAATTTGTTTTCTCTTTTTTTGATCCACGTTAAAAAATTATTCCTATAGGATTAAGATCGAGGCTAGTTTACTATAAATTTATCAGATTGTCAATGACCTTTCTTTTCCGCAGAACTTGGCGGATGTAGGCCTTTTGAGCGGGGGTTTGAAGTTCTTTTTTTATTTTTTCATCTCCGGCGGCATTGATCATTTTTTCTACTTCCTTTTGACTGACGAGAATTTTTTCTTCATCAGCGATTTTTGCCAGGACAATTTCCAGTTTAATTGTTTCGCTTGCTTGCCGGCGATATTCCTCTCTCAATTGGGGGGAGGTTTTACCGACTGAAGCCAGATATTCTTCAATGCTAAGACCCAGACGGCCGGTCTGGTCCAATAAACGGGAGAGCATTCGGCTAACTTCATTTTCAATCAGGATTTCCGGCAAATCAATTTGGATTGAAGCTAGTAGGGCCTCTAGCGCTTTAGTAATTTTCTTTTCTTCGGAATCGGTCTGGGAGCTTTGATCTGAGGTTTTTTCGTTCTTGCCAGGAATCCAGATTTTATCCGCAGAGAGGGCTTTTTTGATATCTTCTTTATAATTGCCGAGTTTAACCGTGGGTAATTCGGCGGTAGTAGCGATGATTTGCCAATCTTGATTTTCTTCGGAAGAGACGAGCTTGAATTTAGGATTGGCAACCGGTTTTAGTTTGTGGGTTTTGATTGCTTCCAGATAAACGAGGGTGAGGAGCGACTTCGCCATTTCCTGATAGATTTTGACTTTGCCGATTTGATCTTCCACTAATTTTGAGGGGGCGTGGCCCGGGCGAAAGCCCTTGAGCTTGGTGGTTTTGCTTATTTCCTGGAGCTTTTTCTGATATTCAGCCGCGATTGCCTCTTTAGGAATGGTAATGGCAATTTCAATATTGCCGTTCTTCAGATGTTGCACCTTGCTTTGAGAAAGAGAAGGATCAGGATTGGTCGCGGCTGCTTTTTTTAATTTAGCCATGAAAGCAGTATAACATAAATGGGAATCAAGTTTAAATAGCTCGGGTTTGGAATCAGATTCTTTATTTAATAATTTTTTTTTCTACCCGGCTCAGCATCTGTGCTGCTAAGGATTTGATGTCGAGTTTTTTTTCTTCAGCCAGGACGTTTTCTAATTTAGCTTTAGTAAAGGGGTGTCTAGGAACAAAGAGAGAACAACAGTCTTGATGGGGCTGGATTGAGGTTTCAAAAGTGCCGATTTTTTTAGCGAGGTTGACAATCTCCTGTTTGTCATAAGCAATCAATGGCTGATAAAGGGGTAATTTAATTGCCTGGCCGATGACTGCCAGATTTTCCAGAGTTTGGCTGGCTACCTGGCCGAGGTTTTCGCCGGTAACCAGCCCGAGGTATTTCTTTTTAAGAGCTATTTTCTGGCTGATCCGGAACATTGTCCGGCGGTATAAAATTACCAAGAGTCGATTGTCGGCTGTCTGGTATGCTTTTTTTTGAAAGTCTAAAAACGGTACTAAAAAAAGATTTGTTTGGAATTGAAATTGATTCAGAATCCGGGCTAGTTTTTTAACTTTATTGATCGAAGCCAGGCCGGTTTGAGGATAAGAGTGAAAATGAACAAAATCAACTCTGGCTCCCCTTTTGAGCATTAGCCAAGCGGCGACGGGCGAATCAATGCCGCCGGAAAGGAGCGTTAAAACCCGGCCGGCAGTTGAAACCGGGAGACCCCCCGGTCCGGGTTTTTTTTCGAGGTAAAGATAAGTTTTCCGGGGGGCTATCTCCACGAAAACTTCAACTTCCGGGTTTTTGAGATTGACTTCGATGTTTGCCTTTTGTTTAATCAGATAACCCAATTTCCGGTTGACTTCAAAGCTGGTCAGAGGGAAGTTCTTATCTCCCCGGCGGGTGGTGATTCTGAATGATCGGGGAGATTTTAATTTTGAGATTAATCCAAGGGCGGCTTTTTGAATTTGGATCAAATCTTTTTCCACTTGCCAAGCCAGGCAAAAATCAGCCACTCCGAAAACAGAATTAAGCTTGGGGATCAAGGGGTTAAGGTCATCCGGTCGATCAAGTTTAATCACGATCCGGCCGCTATCTGTTTTTATTTTTTCTCTTTGGAGGCTTTTTTTAAGATTGGTTAGAAGTTTGTTTTCAAAAAAAAACCGATTTTGACCTTTAAGAGCAATTTCGCGATGATGAATTAAAACAACCGGTTGGGGCATAAAAATAATCTTAGAAAAGAGAAAGTTTAAACCCGGTGTTGGGTCACCGGAATCTGTTTTCTTTGATCAAGCCCCGGATTCCGTCGTTGAATTTGGCGGCGGAAAGAATTCGGAGTTTGGTAATTGGCTGGCCCTTTCCGGGGCGATTGTTTTTTCTTTGTCATTGTATTTCTAATTGTCTTTCCAGAATTTGATTAGAGATTCTTTTACTTCCTGATTACTGATTGATTGCCATTTTTGGTAGGAAGCCTCGATACTGAAAGGAGAAAAGGGAGGATGGGTATAAAGGGCAATAATGTCTTTAATTTCTGTTTTAATTCTTTCAAGGCCGCGATGGGCGGCAGTCGGAACAGCAACTAAGATTCTTTTAGGGCTTTTTTTTCTGGCGGCGCGAATGGCAGTTAACATCGTATAGCCGGAGTCAAGACCATCGTCAACAATGATCGCAGTTTTGAAAAACAGACTTTGAGGCGGCCGATTGGTGGCCAGAATTTCAGTTCTTTCTCTGAGAGCGTCAAAAGTCTGCTGGGTGATTTCTTCTGTTTTTCTTTGGGTCAGTCCCAACTTGCGGGTAATCTCGTAGTCAATATTAACCATTCCGTCAAGCCCGATGGCACCGAAGCCGATTTCCGGATGGCCGGGCAAATGAAGCTTGTGAACGCAGGCAAGATCGAGACAGCAATTAAAGTGCCTGCAGATTTCAAGCCCAACGGGAACTCCTCCGGGAAGAATCGAAAGGATTGCCAATCGCTCTCCCTGAAGATAATTTAATTCTTTAGCTAGTCGTTGGCCCGCATCGGTTCGATCTTTAAAAAAAGGAAATTGGTCTGCTTCTTGATTAGTCATATTTTATTTAAGGCAGGGAGAGGGCTTGTTCAATTTCGGCTAATTCCCGGTCAAGACCTTCAAGATCCGTCAGGTCAAGATCTTTTTCTATCGCTTCAATTTCATCGGAATTACTTTGGACAGTCAATGCTTCCAGGGAATCCTCTTCAATTTGAACAGGAGGAAAAGGGGTTGGTTCAATACGTAGAAGAGGAACTTGATTTTCCGGTGAATAACTAATTTTCTGATTGGAGGACCAAAGGTAGGCTACTCCCCCAATGGCAGTAAGACCGATCAACAAAAAAAGCCACCACAACTGGGCGAGTTTACTGTCAGCAACTTTTTGGTTTTTCTGGCTTGGTTTTTCAACCGGCAAAACTTTTTCCGTTTCCGGATCAAGGTTAATTATTTCAAGTTCTGGTTTTGAATTCTTTTCTGATTCTTGACTAATTTTCATAAGCGGTTGGCTGGGCTTTTGCGGGTTGGCCAGCTTTAAGCTCCTTAATTTGACTGACAATTCGGATAAGCAAAGAGTGAGTTTCGAGTAAGAAGGATTTGATTTCACCGAGGATATCTCTGATCTGATTGAAGCTTTCCCGGGGGTTTTCATCACTTAGAATCTCATCAAGACTGGCTTCAGCCTGGTTCAAAGCTTCCTCGGCTTCGGCTAGTTTTTCTTTGGCCTGCGCCAAATCAGTTCTAATGGTTTCAGTTTCAGCTTCTTCGTTTTGAGCTTCGATAATTGCCAGCCTGGTTTCGATTCTCATTATCAACCGGCTAAATCTGGCAATGGCTGCCGAAAACCTTTTCTTCATTAAACCGAAAAGTTTTTTGACTCTGGCCTGTTGTTGTTGGGAAATTCTTTCCTGGCGCCGGGCCTGCTGGCTGGCGATTTTTTCCTGAATAGCTTCTTTTTTTTGTTGAAGCTGATCCCTTAGTTTTTCAAGTCTTGGCCATTCCTGCTTGGGAGCGGAAATGCTTTCGCCCAAAACAACTACTGCCCCGGCTGAATCGTTTTGAGAATTTTCACAAGGACAGGCGGCTAAGGAACCGGATGGTCGAGAAAAACCGCCCAAAACGGAAAAAAAAAGAACGGCTGAAATAAATTTCGGGTAATATCGGCGCATTCTAAAAGCATAATAGCCGGATTTGTTTTTTGATGTCAAGCACCGAAAAAATCCGGTTTTTCTTTAAAATCCAGAAATTGATTTATTTTGGCTTTATCTTTAAGCTCTAAGAGATAGTTGCTGAAATTTTCATCCAGTTTTTGCTCCCAAATAATCTCTTGCGCCTCCTTAAAAAGACCGGCTTCATCCGAAGCTTGCATTTGCTGGCGGTAACGGCCGATAAAAATTTCGGTTTCTTCCGGCGAGACGGTAATTTTTTTACTGATCAGTTTTTCAATTAAAAGCTGCCGTCGAAGGTGATCTTCAAATTCCTGATAGCTTATTCCCTCTTGACTTAAATAATCAAGCAGTCTGGCATGGCCGCCATAGTCTTTCTGGATTTGGCTGATTTTTAATGTAAGGTCGTTTTGGGTAACTGCGACTTGCTGCTTTGAAGCCTCTTCAGTTAAAAGATTGGTGATGATCATTTCTTCTAAGGCCTGAGGGCCATATTTTTTCCAGAACCAGGGGAAAAATTGCCAGCTGTAAATGGGCCGATCGTTGACAGTGGCAACCATGATTAAGCCCTGAAATTTGGAATTGAGGACAATTAGGATTACAATCAAAAAAGAAAGCAGAGTGGTTAAAAGCCAAAACCGTTGCCTTTTTTTAAGCTTTGCCATTGTTTTAATATATCAGGAAAGCGGCGGAATGCAAGAAGATCACTTCTGGCTTGAATACTCAGGAGCTTGTGAAAGGATAAGGTGAGTTTTGAATCAGAGATCCGGGCGAAGAGGACTTTTATAAGGGGTCATAGCCTTTCTGATTTGCTGAATTTAACCGGGAGCAGACCGGGAATGGTTGGAGGTTGTCTCCGATTGTATATGGGCATTGATAATTCTGCGCCGGACGAAGTCCTGCCGGCCGAGGATGAGCCGGCAAGGAGATTTAATTCCGGGCCCTTAGGCGCTGCCCCGGCAAGGACATCGGATTAGCAGTGGTACTTTTACCAGCCCGTCTATACCAGTAATAACAGCTCTGAACGGTCTGGACCCTTCTATGGTCATTTGAGTGGATATTATAGTAAATTTTCACAGATATTTTTTTAGAAGCCGCTCATTTGAAGATTTCAGATGTTGAAGCTGACTCAACTTATTTTGCGAAATTAAATTCTTATTAGCTTTTCCAACCAGGGAATGTGTTTATTTTTTCTTTTCCACCATAAATCATCCCAACCAGTTTGAAATTGGCAAATTTGCCTTCTTGGGAGTCAATTTCTAAGCCCAAAGTGTCCTTATAAAAGGCCAGCGATTTCTCAAAATCATCCACTAGTAAGCAAACGGCGAATAACTTACTAAACATAATCTTTTGCCTCCTTCATAAATAGATTGATGTTTTTCTTTTCAGATTTTAGGTATTTCTTCCATTCTGGCAGCAGCTTTTTAATTAGCGGATTAAGGTTCCTGTGAATTGCAAATGGAGGGTATTTGCTTCTGTTTAATCGGGCTCTTAATTCTTCGTCAGTCAGAAGGCTAATAATGGCGTGGTTGAGCTGTGAATCGGAAAAGTAAGAATGGAGAATTTCGTGCCAAAGATAAACGGTGGTATAGTTGGGCCAATCTTCATTGTGTCCCCAAGCGATTTGATTGTTGCCTAAATAACAGCCGTTTTTTAAGCCAGGGTGGGTGATAAAAACAGTAAATTGCTTATTAAACCTTATTCCGGTTAGGTTTTTCATAATTGCTTGAGTCTGGAAATAATTTTCTTCCCATTGTCTTTGGCAGTCTTTTTGATAGTTTCTGGTTTGGACAAGAAGCGTTTGGTAATAGTTGGATTTTTTCAAAGTTTCAAGATATTTGTTTAATTCTGACGATAGCCTTGCAATTTCCATTTTAAGCCAAGTTTCAGGAGAAAACCTGGAAATCAAGAGGTTGTAATTTGTGGCTGACTTTTTCCAGGCGTAGTTTTGAAAGGAAACAATGTCTTTTTTATGACTGAAAGAAGAAAATCGGTTTTTGGCCATACCGGCCAGGAGATGGCTGATAAAGTAATTCTGGTCAATAGTGAAATTAAGTTTAATCATTGATTGTTTTTACACGAATGGCTTTTCCGGCCAGGGATAAGGCATTAACTTTGAAATGGGGATTTGTCTGATTCCCTCTTCTTCTTTAATTAAAATGACGGTGTCAATCCCCGACCGCAAACTGCTTTCATAAATTAGTTGTTTGCAGATGTGGCAATTAGGACCGGTAATGGCAATGATTTCGGTTTCACCGTGCAGGGCAGCGTGGACCAAAGCGACTGCCTCCGAGTGCATTGTTAGAGTATAAGTGTCCGAGTTATAAGAAACGCCAGGGTAGATGTCGCCTTTTTTGGTCAAGACCGCCACGGCAAAGCCCTTGCCGCCAACATACCAATTAGGCAAACCGAAATCTCTAAGGAGATTAAGAAGTTTCATAAAAAGTTCGTTTTTTCTAAGAACACTTTTTATAAATTCTGATTGTTTTTCAACTGTTTCAAAAGCAATATTTTTACTTTTTGGGGACATGGTATTTCTCCTTTTATTTCGTCTTCTAGGTTGTTTTTTGTCTAACCTCATCACAAACTGCTTTTGCCTCAGGAATCATTTTATGAAGGCTAGCCGCTTTCCCACAGTCATCATAATTTTTACATTCACCGCAGTTTGTTAGTTGTCTGTCTAGTCCGCATTTTCTTACCTCGCAAACTTTGCAATGGCTGTATAGAGGTTCAACTAAAGACAGGCAACCTAGGCAATTGATATCCTCTGGTTTAATTTCTGGCGCATTGAATTCCTTTGCCCACTTTCTAGCTGTTTTCTCTCTCAACTCATTATTATTATTTTGTCTGGCAATAAAGGCAGGACAATCGGCACAATCTAAGCCACAAATAGAGATTTTTTTATCAGTTTTATTTTTCATTTTCCCCTCCTTTTTTAACTAATGATTAAAAACCCTCCTAATTTGCTCATAGTTTTATATTTTAATTTATTTTGGTTTTGGAAAAAAATACCTTTTGCCTTTCAGTTTATCAGGTAGCAGGTTTTTGTTTTTATCAGGATAGGGTTCATAGCCTTTTCCGTAGCCTAACTCTTTCATCAGCTTGGTCGGGGCATTTCGCAGGTGCATTGGGATAGGCAAATTGCCGAACTGTTTCACATCAGCCTGAGCGGCTCTAAGGGCGTTGTAAGAGCTTCTATCCTTTGGGGCTTTGGCAAGATAAACCGTTCCGTGAGCGAGATTGATAGCACATTCGGGGTAGCCAATGGTTTCACAGGCTCGAAAGACCTCGTTGGCAACGACCAAAGCGGTTGGCTGGGCCATGCCAATGTCTTCGCTGGTAAAGACGACCATCCGTCTGGCGATGAACAAAGGGTCCTCCCCTGCCTCGACCATCCGGGCCAGATAATATAAAGCGGCGTCGGGGTTTGAGGCTCTCATACTCTTAATGTATGAGCTAATAGTGTTGTAGTGTTCCTCTCCGGTTCGATCATATGAAAAATATTTTTGCTGGGCGGCAGTTTCTATTTGTTCGAGACTGATTTTTTTAAGATGAGGGAAAAGTTTATGACTAATCTCAATAATATTTAAAACCTGCCGGGCATCGCCGTTGGAAATTTTAATTAGGGCTTGTCTGGCTTTGGGTTTAAGCTCAATATTTAATTTTTGTTCGCCTCGCCGGCTGATTTTTCTCAAGTCAGCTTGATCAAGCCGATTCAAGACTAAAACCCGGCATCGCGATAAAAGAGGACTGATTACTTCGAAAGAAGGATTTTCGGTAGTGGCTCCGATCAGGATAATGGTGCCGTCTTCAACATAGGGTAAAAAAGCGTCTTGCTGTGCCTTGTTAAAGCGGTGAATTTCGTCAATGAAAAGAATTGTTTTTTGCTCAAAGGCGGTTTGAGTTTGCTTTGCTTGAACGACAACTTTTTTAATATCCTCTTTTTTAGCGCTGACGGCGGAGTGCTCAATAAAACTGGATTTAGTTTTGGCGGCAATTAGGCGGGCAAGGGTGGTTTTCCCTGAGCCCGGTGGCCCCCAAAGGATTATGGAAAAGATCTGCCCTTTTTTTAAAAACTGACGGATGATTCCCTTTGGTCCGACAAGATGCTTTTGACCAACAAAATCATCAAGAGTTTTGGGCCTTATTTGTTCTGCTAATGGAGTATTAGTGGCAACAACCGGTTTCATTAAGGTTAGTCTTTAACCTCAATCCAGATGTTTTTGTCAACTTCGGGAGGAAAAAGGGCCGGTTCGCGGAAATTAGTTTCATTCAGAATTTCCTCGGTTTCCCAAAGTTCTTTTTCCAATTCTAAAACAACCGGGTCTTTGGCATAAGCCGAAGCGGAAGCAATGCTCGGCAAGTAGGTCGGTGTTGGAGCTGTTGTTGTTTCCATCGGCTGACTGGGTGGTGTGGTTATTTTTTTCCCGATTAGAGGGGCAAGAATAAAAACCAATATAAGTCCGCTTAAAATGAAGTAGAAGATTTTTTTTCGCGGGATTAATCTTGATAGGTATTTCTTGTTTAAAGCCACTGTATTCTCCTCCGGCGCTAGGGGCGGTTGAATCTCTTTCTGGACTAGTGGCTGTTCTTTAATCGGCACGTTTTATTTCAGCGATGATTTCTTTAAGATTGTAATTGGTTTCTTTGAGATATTGATGCGATTCTTCAATCAGAATGACAATTTGGTTAAAACTCTGTCTTTTTTGGTTTGAGCCGCTTAAGGGGTTGACCTTTTTTGACCTGGCTTCTTCCAGTTTTTCATCGCTTCTGAATTTTCTGTTCTTAGCCTCTAAAAGCCAGCGCTCGATAGTCGAGGTGTTTTTGTTGCCTCGGAGGCGGATCTCTAAAATTTTTTCCTCAACTTTTTTTATTTCTGATTCCAGTCTTTGATGAAGTTCATCTTCTTTGTGAAAAAAAATAGCCAGCGAAGATTCGTAAACCAGAAACTCGGCGGTTGAGTGATGATCGTTAAAGCCATCGGCAACTTTAAAAAGATCAGGAAGAGATCCGGCGCTGCTGAGAGTTGCTTTGTGTTGCTTAAACCAGGTGATTTCATCATCAAGTTGGAGATAAATTAAATTTAGACGGCTGGATCCAACATTGGTTTCATCAGCTAATTTGATTCTTGCGGCAGCTAAAAAAGATATCATGACCTCAGCCCGGGCTTGAAGAACGGCTATCGATCTTTCCAGGGCAATAGTCTTTGCAGCCAGGGTTTCGTAGGTTTGGTATTGGTTTTTCGCAATTAAATAATCTTTATGCGCCTGGCGATATTCGTCAAATTTGATTAGATAGCTTTCGTAAGCTTTTTTAAAATTGGTTTCTGGTGAGGAAGACAGATCGGAAGGGGCTTCCTGAGCTGAAAGCCGGGGGGCGGGAACAAAGGTGATTCCCAAAAAAAGGACAAATAATAAGAGGAGAGTTTTCTTTCTCATTGGTTCTAGTTTACCTTTCTTCTCCAAGGCTTGTCAATGAGGCTCTGACGGTATTATTTTTTAAAATAAAGCGAAAAAAGGAGTCCTAGAGGGTTTCGGGTGAGATTGCTTTGAGTGACAAAAAAAACAGAATAAACAAAGATTAAAAAAGCGGCAACCAGATGAATTATTTTTATTTTCTCGCTTGGTTTAAGAAAAAGAGCGACTCCGTAAAAACCGTCAATGACGGTGGAGAGATAAATAGTGATGGCCTTTTCTATCAAGCTTTCCTGAAGGGCCGGACCTAATAATCTGGGAGAATCAAAAACTTGAGGATAAACAAAAAAAATCAAAATGACGGAAAAAATCAAATTGTAAACCCCAAAAAGAATCAATAAGGAAGAGAGGATAGTGCTGATGATCTTTCGGACTGGGGGCGTCATTTATTTATTCATACCGCAAAGCCCGGATGGGGTCAAGTCGGGATGCTTTGGCGGCCGGAGCAACACCAAAAATAATCCCGACTAAGGAGGAAACGCCAAAGGAGAGAGCTACAGACCAAAGAGTGACAGTTGTCTGAATAAAACGATTGATGATTAAAGCGCCGCCAATTCCTAAGCCGATGCCGATTAGGCCGCCGCAGACAGAAAAAACTACCGCCTCAGTGAGGAATTGAAGTAAAATTTCCTGAGGGGTAGCGCCAACTGCTTTTCTGAGACCGATCTCGCGGGTTCTTTCAGTAACGGATACCAGCATGATGTTCATAATGCCAATGCCGCCGACTAACAAAGAAATCGCAGCAATTCCCCCCAAGGCGGCAGTTAAAACACTCAAGATGGACGAAATGGTGTCAAGAAGGCTTTTGGTGTCCAGCAGGGAAAAATCTTCTTCATCTAAATCTTCTAACAAGACCGCTTCCACCTCCTCCTTGGTTTGATTAACCTCCCCCGCACTGCCGGCGACGATCCAGAAAGATTGAATATTATCCATTTCGTTTTGATCTAAAACCGTTGTCCAGGGAGCATAAGCCAGATTGTCATAACTGACGCCTCCGAAGCCGCCTTTTTCTTCCAGGACGCCGATAACGGTATATCTTTGGTCAGAGATCGTGATTTTTTTGCCGATTGGATCCTGGTCTTCAAAAAGTTCTTCGACGACATCAATTCCCAAAACAACCACCCGCTTGCTGCTGTTAACTTGGGAATTAGTGAAAAATGAACCTCGGCTGACGGCTTGGTTGCGGGCCTGGGGATATTCCGGCCCGACTCCGGAGAGCTGGGTAATATAGGCTTTGCTTTTATAGGATAAGTTGGCGTTAGATTCAATGTAAGGCATAATGTATTTGATGCTTTTGACTTTGGTCCTAATCTTGGTTAGATGGTTTTCAGTAAATTTTGGTAAACTGACCCCGGCGCCGGGAGTTCCGCCCCCTCCCCCCTCGCCGATATTGATATTGCCGGGCATAACGAAAATCGTGTCGGAACCTAAATCGGCTAATTGCTGGGTAATATAGTTCTTAAGACCTGAGCCGATGGCCAAAAGAAGAATGACCGAAGAAACACCGATGACAATTCCGAGCATAGTTAAAAAAGAGCGGACTTTATTGGCCTTAAGAGCAGTTAGGGCGAGCCCGGTGGTTTCTGAAAAATTAATCATTCTATCTTCCCATCTCGGATTTTGATAGTTCTTTGGGCGAAATCAGCAATTTCCTGTTCGTGGGTTACCAGAATGATCGTATGTCCTTTTTGATTGAGGTCTTTTAGAATTTTCATGACTTGATCGCCTGATTTAGTATCCAAATTGCCGGTTGGCTCATCGGCAAAAATAATTTCCGGATGATTGATCAGAGCTCGGGCGATGGCCACTCGTTGTTGTTCTCCGCCGGAAAGTTGGTTGGGAAGGTGCTGAATTCTTTCTTTAAGGCCAACTTTTTCTAAAGCTCTGATGGCTCTTTTAATTCGGTTTTCGTAGTTTACTCCGGCATAGATAAGCGGCAGGGAAACATTGTCAATTGCTTTAATCCGGGGGATAAGGTTAAAGCTTTGAAAAACAAAACCAATCTCTTTATTTCTGATTCTGGCCAGCTCGGCTTCATTGAGATTGGAGATGTTTTTGCCTTTTAAGTAAACTTTCCCGGAGCTTGGAGTATCAAGACAGCCGGCGAGATGCATCAGAGTTGACTTGCCGCTACCGGAAGGGCCCATAATGGCAACAAATTCTCCCTTTTTAATTTCAAGACTGGCTTTTTCTACTGCCTTAACCGAAACTCCGTCCAGCTGGTAAATTTTGGAAACTCCGACTAACTTCAGGAGAGACATAATTTTCTAAAAAGATGTTATTTCTTTTCGGTCTTTTTTTTGCCGGTAACTACTTTTTGGTCTTTGGAGAGGCCGGAGATTACCTCAATGCGGGTGTCAGTGGAAAGGCCGGTCTTGATTTCAACTTCTTCCAGCTTTTTGTCTTTGATCACTAAGACACGGGTCGAGCCGTTTTTTTCACTGATTGCTTCCAGGGGGATGGAGATCGCCTCTTCTCTTCTGGCGATAATAATCTCGCCGTCGCCATTCATCCCGACTTTAAAACGCCGGTCGCTGTTATCTCCCAGGGAAATTTCTGCCGGATAGGCAGTGCCTCCGCCGCTGGTTGGGACACTGGTAAAATCTATTTTCGAAATTGTTCCGACAAACTCCTGATCCGGGTAGGCGTCCAGATTGAGAATTGTTTCCTGGCCTTCTCTGATTTGGCCGATATCAGCCTCATCAATAAGGGCTTCGAAAAACATTATTCCCGGATTGGTGATCACAAATTCGGCAGTGGCCGGAGTGATGTTAATACCGGCGACCGGAGCCTCAATCCGGGTAACAATTCCCTCAATCGGCGAATAAAGGAAAGCTAACTCGTAACTGATTTGGGCGATTTCATAATCCAAGACAGTTTTATTGAGGTCGTATTGGGCCTTTTCCAGAACCCTTCTGGCGGCGTCAGTCAGAGGGGCTGTCTGAAGAGGCAGGCCGGAGGTGTCATAATCATCATGATTTTGTTCAAAATCCCACCGTTCCGAAAGATAGTCATAAAGTTCTTTTTCCAGGGTTTTTTGAAGCGATCTCTTGTCAAGGCTGGCGATGGCCTGGCCTCTTTTTACCCAATCTCCCTTTTCTACTCCCACCCAGGCTAGTTTGCCCGAACCCTGGAAGCGTAAGCTGACTTGTTCTTTAGCTTTGATTTCGCCGGAAACGTCAACTACTTGGATTAAGTCGGTAGTCCGAGGTGTAACAGTTTCATATTCAGCTTCAGCGCCTTGAACCAACCGCCGGACTTTTCTGGGTAAGTAGATTACCCCCAGGAGGATTAAAAAAAACAAAAGAGAAGCTAGGATCTTGTGTCTTTTGGGCCAGATGATAATTTTTTTGAAAAGTTTTAGCATTTGCTTATTGTATCAAGAAAGGCTTGCTTCTGCCAAGTGGGTGTATAGGTCGCGTACTTTCCGGAAAATCAGCTGAATTTTTTAAGATAGTTTGCTGGTGTGTCAAACTTTAACGAGTAATGTGGTC
>JAFGMK010000018.1 GCA_016927565.1 Minisyncoccota bacterium
GACCACATTACTCGTTAAAGTTTGACACACCAGCAAACTATCTTAAAAAATTCAGCTGATTTTCCGGAAAGTACGCGACCTATACACAATCTTGACAGACCGCTGGAGATTTACTAAAATAGCACTTGATTATCAAGAGTGCTAAAAAGGAGGTGAAAAACATGGCTATAATTAAATGGCGCGATCCGCTTAATCTCGTTCCCAGAAGTTTCTGGCCAAGTTTTTGGCCTGAAGAAGATTTTTGGCCTGAAGAAAAAGAAGGATTAACCGTTTATGAAACGGAAAATGAGATTGTTGTTAAAGCTAATGTTCCCGGCATTCCGGCAGACAAAGTTGATGTTTCCTTTGACGGTGGTATTTTAACGATTAAAGCCGAATACGAAGAAGCGGAAGAAGAAAAGAAAAAGAAAAAGACAGTCTACCGGCAAGCAAGAGCCGCCCGATACTACTACACAGCCTCAATTCCCTGTCCGGTAAAAACAGACAAAGTTGAAGCAGAAATCAAAGACGGAGTAATAACCGTTACTCTGCCCAAAGCTGAGGGCACTAAGCCTCGAAAGATTAAAGTCCGGCAAACTGCCAAATAACTTTTTTAAAAAACCACCCCCTGAATCTCAGAAGGGTGGTTTTTTTTGGTAAACAGCTGCCAGGTCAAACAGAATCCGGCTGAATTAGAACTCTCCCGACATTTACCTGACAGGCGTAATTTGATAAAATATCTTTAATCGGCCTCGTGCCCGAGAAGCTAGGGAGCGGTCTGCAAAACCGTTTACAAGGGTGCAAATCCCTTCGAGGCCTCCAGGGACGAGAACGATTTGCACCCTCAATTCCTTAAACCATTCAAGTTCTGTAAAGCGATCCCGGCATAGCGGATTCAGACAGTCTGAAAAAAAGCCAACCGCGGCGTCTGCAAATCCCTTCGAGGCCTCCACATTATTTGTCGTTTTCTTCAAACTTGCTTTACTATAGTATAATATTATCAGCCTAAAGTTATTCCTGCAGGCTTTTTTTAATGCCCAAAAAATATGATTATTTTCAAAATCAGTCTTGGCCACAAAGAACTCTTCATGAGATTCGGCCCTAAAAGAGGTCGCCCTAAAAAGACCCTGATTTCATCGGTAAAAAAATTTGTTTCTCATTTAAGAAAAGTCTTTTTGGATAATCGTTTCAAAGGCAACCGGATCAGCCGGGTCCTGAGAAGGATTTTAGAGTTCAAGAAAATCAATAAAATCACCGGCTTTAACCTGGCAATGGTGGCTTTTATCAGCGGCACCCTTATCTCACCGATTAGCCTCCCCGGACAATTTGAACCAGGGGAATCCGAAATCCTGACAGTTAACGAAGTCAAAGTCACCACCGAAAGATCGCTTAACCGGCCGCTGGATTCCCTTAATGTCAGCCAGGGTTATCATTTTTTTCACCGCGCCATTGACCTTAGGGAAACCATCGGCACTCCGATTTATTCGATTTATAAAGGCAGAGTTAAAAGCATTGTTTATTCTCAGGTTGGTTATGGCAATCATTTGATAATCGATCACGGCTCCGGACGGGAATCGCTTTATGCCCATCTGGGAACCATTTTGGTTATTGACGGTCAAACAGTTGATCAAAACACTGTTTTGGGCACTGTCGGTGTTAGCGGGTTAACGACCGGCCCCCATCTTCATTTTGAGATTCACCAAAACGGCCAGCCAATCAATCCCCTGTCTTTTCTTCAGGGAAAAAACTAAAAAAACCAAAAGCCCCCGGAGTTCCGGGGGCTTTTAACTTTAAACTCTTAATTTCATTACATTCCCATGCCGCCCATGCCGCCCATGCCGCCGCCACCAGGCATCGGCGAATCTTTCTTTTCCTCAGGCAAATCAGTTATTAAAGCTTCCGTTGTTAAGATCATCACTGCCACGCTGACGGCATTCTGGAGAGCTAGTCGGACCACTTTAACCGGATCAATAATGCCAAAATTAAACATATCTCCGTACCGGTTCCCGACAACATCATAACCGTAACTGGCTAGTTTTTTAGCTCCCGGCTCTCCTTTTCCCGAAAGAACCCGCTGGTAAATTTCACTCCAATTGGGAGTAGCATTGGTCAAAATACCTCGGGCCGGGGCGCTTAAAGCTTCATAAAGAATCTTCGCTCCGGTTGAGCCATATTCTCTTAAATCCGCCCTGTCTTTCACCAAAGCCTCTCTGGCTCTCAAAAGAGCAATCCCGCCGCCGGGAACAATTCCTTCCTCAATCGCCGCCTTTGTAGCCGCAACGGCATTTTTCACCCGAGCCTGCTTTTCTTTCATCTCCGTTTCCGAAGCGGCTCCAACCTCAATCACCGCTACTCCTCCGGCCAGCTTAGCCAACCTTTCCTGAAGCTTTTCCTGGTCAAACTCGGAAGTGCTTCTTTCAATCTCACTTTTTAAGTGTTTAACCCGATCGTTAATTGCCGCTTTATTTCCCTTGCCGCCAACAATAATACAGCTGTCTTTGCCGGCAGTGACTCTTTCCGCCCGACCCAAATCTTCGATCTGAGTATCTTCGAGTTTCCGACCGGTATCTTCGGAAATCACTGTTCCGCCGGTCAAAATAGCAATGTCTTCCAGCATCTCTTTGCGCCGGTCACCGAAACCCGGTGCCTCAACAGCCAAGACATTAAAGGTTCCCCGAAGCTTATTAACTACTAAAGTTGCCAGGGCTTCGCCTTCCACTTCTTCGGCAACAATAACCAAATCTTTGGAAACCTTAACCAATCTTTCCAAAAAAGGCAATAACTCCTGGACGGAAGAAATCTTTTTGTCAGTCAGCAAAAGATAAGCGTCTTCAATTGTTGCTTCCATCGTGTCAGGATTAGTCACCAGATAAGGAGAAACATAACCTTTGTCAAACTCCATTCCTTCTTTATAGTCAATCGTTAACTCCAAACCCTTGCCTTCCTCAACCGTTACGACGCCGTCAGAACCAACCTTTTTCAGCGCCTCAGCGATCTTTGCTCCAATCACCGGATCTTGCGCCGAAATGTTGGCGATCTGTTCAATCTCTTCGTCTTTTTTCACTTCAACCGCCGTTTTTTTGATTTCTGCTAAAACCTTTTTCAAACCGTCTTCAACCTCTTTTCTGATTGCCATCGGATCCGCTCCTCTTTCAATTTCATCCATTCCGGCATTGACAATCTCTCTGGCCAAAATCGTAGCTGAGGTAGTGCCGTCACCAGCCAAATCAGAGGTCTTCTCTGCTACTTCCTTAACTAACTGAGCGCCCATATTTTCAAACGGGTTTTCAAGCTCAACTTCCTTGGCAACAGTCACCCCGTCATGAGTAATGGCCGGCCCGCCCCATTTTTTATCCACTCCTACATTCCGACCCTTGGGACCTAAAGTAGTTACCACTGCCTGAGCAAGTTGATTAACTCCTTTTACTAAAGATGTTCTTGCTTGTTTGTCGTATAAAAGTTGCTTAGCCATGTTTTTTGCCTCCTTTTTTTAGCTCATAACGGCTAAAATGTCTTCAAATTTAACAAAAATATATTCTTCACCGGAGATTCCCAATTTCACTTCGTCTCCGCCCCATTTCTTATAAATAATTGTGTCACCAATCTTAAATTCCGGCTTAATCACTTTACCGGAATCGGTGACTTGAGGTGAACCAAGAGCAATCACTTCGCCTTTTTGGCTCTTTTCGTCGTGAGTATCAGGGAGAACAATCCCTGAAGGGGTTTTTTTATCGATCTGAACCGGCTGGATCAAGGCATAACCGGCAGTCGGTTTAAGTTTTGGCTTCGCCATTTTAATACCTCCTTTTGATTAAAAAACAACCTTCATAAAAAGGTTATTATAATTATCACTTTAAGATAACGATTGCTATTTTAAAAAAGAAAATTTGAATTGTCAAGGGAATGCCTGATCCTAATTACTTTTTGAATCTCGGCTGATAGTTAATAATCTCTACGGGCAAAAAATCGGCCCTTACCAAACCGCCTCTATTTAAAACAAATTTTCCCACTAAACCTTCTTGGGTTTCCTGACTCCAACTCTGGTCAAAGATAAAATTGCCCAGAGAATAAACAATTAACTTGCCCTGATACCATTCATTTTCCTGAATCACATGAGGATGCGACCCTAAAACCAGATCGGCGCCGGAGTCAATTGCCAAATGGGCCAACTTAACAGGATCAATCAAGGTTCCGCTCCCGGCCATCGGCTTTTTTTCATATTCCTTACCCCAATGAAAATAAACAATCAAAACATCGGCCTCCAAGTCAAACCTTTTGATTTCCGACTCAACAACTTCAGAATCAGCCCAGGAAATCAAATCGCTTTTAGGATTAACCGCATTATAAGCCAAAAAAGCCAGTCTAACTCCTTGACTTTCCCAGAAAACCGGCTCTCTTAAACCCAGAGGCGTCATGAAATTTTCTTCGACTAGCCGGATCGTTTCTCTTAATCCACTCTCGCCCTGATCCAGGGCATGATTGTTAGCCAAAGAAACTAAATCCACTCCAGCTTTTATCAAACCCTCAACAGCACGGAAATCAGCGCAAAACCGCATTCCCGTATCAACTGAAACACAATCATTTCCCAAAGGTGATTCCAGATTGATCAAAGTTAAATCAGCCTGGGACAAAATCTGAGCAGTTTTTTTAAAGGGATAAGCAAAGTCTTTTAATCTTCTCATCTCGGTTGTCAGTGACCGCGCGAGCATTACGTCACCGGTCACCATCAAGGTAATCTCAGCCGGGGGCGGACTGGGTGTAAAAACAGGACTGGGAGTTAAAATGAAAATCTCCTTTTCTTCCTTTTGAAGATAATAATTGCCTATCAAAATAAAAAAAAACAGAAAAGCTGCCATAAAAGCCAGAAAAAACCAAAAAAAAGCTTTTCCAAACTTAAGCGGCGTCTTCTTCTCTTTATCCATTGATTTATTCTAGCATGACCGAAACAGCCAAAAATATACTATTCCTAAAAAATGATCCTTTTTTTCCTTTAAAAGAAGAGGGAAAGAACACTTTTAAAATCAACCCGATCAGGCGCTGGCAATTTTAACCGCCCAGGCCGAAGCAGCAGAATACCCGGCACGAAACCAAGGCAGAAAAGAGGATCAATTTGGGATTATTATTTATCAGCCAAAAGTTATTTTTCGCCAAGCTCCTGATAAAAAAAGCCCCTACTGGGAATTTCAAGTTTATGAAGAAGTGATTGAAATTCCCAAAAACAGCAATCCCAACTCTCATACTGCCACTTTTAAGTGGTATCAAATTGAGGCCGACAACGGCAGAATTGAAAAGATTTTTTAATTACGGAGCCTGCGTAACTGCCAAAGTCTGAGCGATTTTGTCGTGCCAGCCTTGTTTCTTCCGGTCAAAAATTACCCAGGCAAAACCTAAAAACAGAACCAGGCAGGAAAATAACTTACCGATCCATTCCCGAAGCAAAACCTGGAAAAAGACCAGTTTCTTTCGGTCTTGGGAAACTACTTTCAAACCCAGGATCATCTTGCCCAAGGTTGCCTGGAAATAAAGGGTAAAATAGGGAAAATAACCCCCCAGAAAAACTAAAATCGCCAGCCGCCGGAAAAGTCCGGTCAGAATCAGGTCTAAAAAACGCCGAACACCAATCATAATCGAAATATCGATCACAATTGCTAAAAAACGAATTTTAAAACCGGCCGGACTAGCTGTTTTAGTCATCTTAAAATCAATATATCATATTCTCTCCAGTCTGAGATGCCTAAGGAAATCAGTCTTCTCCGATATTTTTTTTTCAACCAATCCCGGACATCTTCGGGATGAAAAAGAGCTCTTTTCGGTTCAATTTTTTCTGACCCTCTCTTCGGCCTCATATAAGCCAGCTGAAACCAAAAAGCAATTTTTTCCAAAGGAAATAATAAAGCATCCAGCCGGATTTGTTTCTGCTTTTTTTTCGCCTCATCTCCGGAGGGAGAATTACCTCTAAATGATGCGCCGTTTGCTAAAAACCGATTTGCCCAAAGGTTAGCCTCGATAAACTTTCGGTAAACATTCTTTCGCTGCCAGAGAACTTTGGCTTGAAAAATTTCATGGGCAGCAAACAAGTCCCTCTCTTCAACCGGCAGTGCCAGGCAATCCTGAGAAAGAAATACATTAAGACAAATTTTATCACTCACATAGGCCTGGCCCGGCAGGCGTCTTTTTCCCAGCAGTTGAAGAAAAAGAACAGCCAGAATCCGGGTCAGCCAAAGGCTTTCAGGCCCGGTGATGATCAGCCAGTCAATATCGTCTTCCTGTTTGGCATTCAGACAAGCCAGTGAGCCGGTAATTAAAATCGCCTTAACCCCAGGAATCAATTTTAAAAAACGCGCAGCTTTTTGAGCAATCGCAATTTTTTTCCGGCTGAATTCCAGTCTTTTTTTTCTTAGAGAAACGATCGCCTTTCGTCCTCTGAGATAGTAAAGACCATCTTTTTCCCCCACCAATCTCTTTTGAACCAGCAGGGTCAAATCTTTTTTAATTGCTGAAGCCGGGATTCTAACCGGAGAAATCAAGTATTTTCTAATTTCTTCCGAAAGGAGAGGATAGTCAAAAACATCGGCATAAGCCAAGGTTTTAAGAATGGCTTGCCCAAGTTGAATCATTAAATGATTATAACCTAATTGTCCGAAGCGTTGTCCTTCTGAGAAAAGTTTTTCGTTCTTAGAAAAAACTAAAGAGCCTGATAAAGAGCCAGAGCTTGACTCACTCCTTTGGCCACTGTTCCTAAAACATTAGCCGGATCCTGACCTTGCAAAACAGCGTTTACCGCATCCTCAAAATATTTGATAATCGCCTTGTTCAGACCATTGTCGAAAGTCCGCGAACATAAATACCAGCTTTGGGCCAAAGGAGCCTGGCTGATAAAAGGACCTACCCAGGGATCACTCTCAATTTCCGAAGCCAAACTTTTTCTTGAATAAGGCTCTCCGAAAAGGCGAGTCTGACTCTGAAGTTGATAAAGTTTCCTCATCACTGCTTCGCTGGTCAGATATTTCAAAAAATCCCAGGCCGCCTCTTGAGATTGACTCGACCGGGCCACTCCTTCTACCCAATAAGAAGCCCAGGTTACCGGGTCTCTCTCCGGTATTTGCGGAACCGGCACAATTTTGAATTTTAAATCCGGATTAGCCCGCTGGATTTCAAAAACATCCCAAGAAAAACCAAAATACATCGCCGCCTTTCCCCCGGCAAAGGCCAGAGTTGAGTTAGGAAAGTTAGGATCCCAAACTTTGTCTCGTCTTAGAAAATAACTGTAAAAAGCCAGCGCGTCTTCAGCCAGTTTGCCGCCGATTTTTGAAAGATCAGCTCCGTTTTGAAGCATCATCAAACCCAGAATATCTGACCAATGATCGATGTTGCCCGCTCCTCCCATTGCCGCTCCGGCGACTTGTATATTACCCTGAGAATCACGAACAGTCAGTTCGGTTGCCAAACTTCTCAGTTGATCCCAATCATCAGGCGGCCTTTTGCCGGCTGCTCGAAAAAGTTCTTCGTTGTAAAAAAGAGCCAGCGTATCAATTTCCAAAGGCAACCCGTAAATCGAAGCCCCAATTCTTAAATCAGTCATTGCTACCGGATAAAAGCTTTCTTCAAAAACGGCTGCACTCATCACTGCAGCCGGCAGGGGCGCCAGCTCCTCCTTAAACATCGGCAGCCAGGTGTTGTGATAACGAAAAATATCAGGCCCCTCTCCTCTGGCCAAACTGGATTGAAGCCTCTCCCGATACTCATTTTTCTCATGGCGAATATAATCTATCTTGACATCAGGATGATCTTCTTCCCAGTCAGCAATTATCGCCTTCATGATTTCTTCATCTTCCCACAATCCCCAATAAACCAAGTCATTCTTGCCGGGTTTTTTCTCAGTACTGTCGCTCTTTTGAAACCGGGGCCAAAGAAGAAAATAAAACCCTGCCGCTAAAGCCAAAAAAAGCAGAAAAATTAAAAAAATCCGCAAAATTTTACCCGAAGACTTCCCGGAAGGGGATATTGATAAAGCAGTATCCACCTCTTCCTTTTTATCGGATTTTGCAGGAGTAACCGGCTCGGACTGAATGACCGGAGACGGTTGGCCGGCTGTCTCAGATCCGTTCTTGTCAAACTCGGGAGAAACCGGTAATGGTTCTTTTTTTTCCGGTAAAACTGATTTAGAGGATCCAGTCGCTGTTGGTTCCACCGAAGATCCGACTGGTGTTGGGGGCGGCTGATTGGTCCGGGAAGGTATTGATGCTGATTGCGGGGAAAAAGGCAAGGGCGGCAGGTTTAACGGTTGACGAGCAGAACCGGCTTGTAAAACCGCGTCGGAAGGAGCATAAAGCTCCTCCACACCCAAAACCGGCTTTTCCGGAAGAGCAGTCTGGGGCACTCCCCCCTGCTTCCCGGAAGTGCCAATCTGATTCGGTTGTCCTCCTAACTGATCCTGGGCAGCCACAATAAAAATCTAGAATTAAAAATAAAAACTTTTTTCTCTAATGCTATCATACAAAGATAAGCGGAAAATTGCAACTAACGGGCTAATGAAACTAATCAGGAAAACTTTTAAGAAAAAATCAGTCTCCCAAATTTTGGCTATCTGCTTTTTGCTGATCTTCCCGGGTGCATTTTTGCTGCTGACTACTTCCTACCAATTAGTCTATCATCATCGGATTTATCCCGGCATTAAAATTGCCGATTGCCCTGTCGGAGCTCAAACTTTAACTGAAGCCCGCCAGCAATTGGAACTGCTGATAAACAACCGCTTAAACAAACAAAACCGACTCCTTTTGATCAACGAAAATCAGACCTTTGAGCTTGATCTTAAGAAACTAAAGTTAAATTACCGCCTCGAACAAACGATCAAAAAAGCTTATCAACATGGGCGATCGGAGACTTTTTGGCAAAACAGCCGGGCCGGGTTTTCTGCCTGGAAAAAAGGATTCAATCTTTTTCCGGAATATGATTTTGATGAAACTTACCTTAAACAGCAGATTGCCAGTTTATCAGCCCAGGTTCTAATTCCTGCAATCGAACCTTCAATCGAAATCGTCCAACCTTCAATTAAAGAAAATTCCCGGATTGTCGTTCATGCCGGACAGACGGGGCAAGAACTTGATCACCGCTTGCTTAATCTTCTTTTAAGAGAGAGATTGGCTAAAATCGATTTGGCTCCACTTGAACTGCCTCTTTTAAAAGTCGCCCCCGCCCTAACTTCGGAAGAAATAGAGAAAATCAAAACCAAAGCCCAGAAGCTTCTGGGGAAAAAAATAACTCTGGTTTTTGAAGAAAAAAAATGGACGCTTGAAGAAAAAGAGCTTATCAATCTTCTGGATCTTAACGAGGGTTTCGATCAATTTAAAATTCATCAGTATGTCAATAGTTTGGCCGAATCTATCAATCATCCAGCTCAAGACGCCACTTTCCAGTTCCGGGAAAACCGCGTGGTTGAATTCCGTCCGGCTCGGGAAGGCAGAGCTCTTGACATCCCAGCCGCCAGTAACCTAATTATCGAGAACCTTCAAAAAGCAGACTTAATAAAGGAAGAGGTCATTCTTCTGCCAGTAATTTCCGTTAAGCCAGCTATCACTACAGCCGATGCTAACGATTTAGGGATCAGAGAACTGATCGGCCGAGGCGAATCTTGGTTTGCCGGCTCAATTCTTTCCCGAATTCACAATCTTACCCTGGCCTCAACTAAATTAAACGGGCTTTTAATCGCTCCCGGTCAAGAATTTTCTTTAAACCAGGTTTTAGGAGAAATTTCAGAAACCACCGGATACCAGAAAGCGTATATCATTAAAGCCGGCCGGACTGTTTTAGGCGACGGAGGCGGAGTTTGCCAAGCCTCTACTACTCTTTTCCGGGCAGTTTTAAGTACCGGGCTCCCCGTTTTGGAACGCCATGCCCATGCCTACCGCGTTTCCTATTACGAACAAAACTCGGCTGTCGGCCTTGATGCCACTATTTATGACCCGACGGCTGATCTAAAATTTAAGAACGATACCGGCGCTTTCATTCTAATCCAAACCAAAGTTGATACTGCGGCAAAAAAACTCACTTATGACTTTTACGGCACCGCCGATGGCCGGAAAGCAATCCTTAGCCCAACTCGAATCTGGGACCAGCTTCCGCCGCCGCCGGCACTTTACCAGGAAGATCCCAATTTACCCTCGGGAACAACCAAACAAATCGACTGGCCGGCTTGGGGATCTAAAACTGCTTTTGATTGGCAGGTCACTCGTGACGGGGAAATCTTACACGAGCAGACATTTTATTCCTACTATCGTCCCTGGCAAGCAATCTATTTAGTAGGAAAGAAACCGTAATAATCGAAGACTGTTGAACAACATTTTGATCCATCGTCATTCTGACTCTGCCAACGGCGGGTGAAGAATCCCCACCCCGTCATTCAGAGGCCGAAGAATCCCCACCCCGTCATTCAGAGGCCGAAGAATCCCCACCCCGTCATTCAGAGGCCGAAGGCCGAAGAATCCCTTCGGGTTCAAACCGGGATCCTTCGCTTCTTTCAGGATGACGGTGAGAAATTTTTTATTCAACAGTCTCTAATAATCCTTTTTTTGGATTAAAGCCGAAATTCCGTCAAAAGCCGATATCCCCGATTGCCAGCCTTGTCAAGGTTAAATCCCGAGATAATTTTTTCAACCGGCCCGGAGGCCCGAGGCCAATTTAACCGGCTGATTACTAATCATGCTATAATAGCAATTACCATGGAGGCAGGAGAACCAATAGCACCCCAAGGCGAGCGGGTAAAAAGCCTGGACAAAGTTGCTTTTAAAGGCCTCTCGCCTGAACAGGCCGGCTGGGTAAAGCAGGCAGCCGAAAGAATCGGTTTGCCGACAGATAATGTTACCAGTATTGTCTACCGAGAAAATCTCCGAGGCGAGGAAAGCGTTTTAGGCCAAGTCCATCTTTTAACCGGCGAATTGACTCTTTTCAAAGCTCTGGGGAAATTGCCGGAAAGAGCTCAAATTAGCACCCTGGCGCATGAATTAGCTCATGAAAATGATCCTTTCTTGAAAGAAAATATCAAACTTTACGGCTCCGAAGAAGCTTGGGAGCAGGCTCAAAAACACGCCTCGGCAATTGCCGAGCAAACAAAACAAACCCGGGTTTACTTAAACGGCTATCACAAAATGCTCCATCAAATGCTAATGGCTGGACAAATTAGCGAACTGATATTTGCCAGAGAAACTCACGCAATCTTGATCGAAATCCGCCTGAGTAATCCCAAACATATGATTCAAGTCCAGGAAGCTCAAAGAGATAAACTGATCAGACAAAATCGACAAAATAAATTTATAACAATGATGGAACCAGAAGAGGCAGAAAATGGCACTCCGGCTGTTGGTGTAGACAGAACCTTGATTAGTTTAATCGCCGGCGTTAATAATCTTGCAGAGCTTAATAGTCACGTCGCTCAAATAAGAAATTCATTTTCTCCAACTGAGAAAGGCCCTCTGAGCCAATAGACAGACATTTCCCCTTGACGGATTTTCTTAAAGACAATAAGCTTAAAGGCAATGACCCGGCTTAAAAGAAAAATCTTCTTAATCGGGCTTTTCTTTCTTTCAGCTTCTCCGGCTTTGGCTCTTTCCCCCGGCGATTTGGTGATTAATGAGATCATGAAAGATCCTCAGATAGCAACTGATGCTGAAGGAGAATGGTTCGAAATTTTTAACGCCACTTCCGAGACAATCGATCTTAGAAACTTAATTATCAAAGACCAGGATTCCGATGATTTTTTGATTACCGACATTAATCCGGTTTTAATTCCCGGCTTTGGATATTTTGTTCTCGGCCGGAATAAGAATCCGCTTCAAAATGGCGGTCTGGCAATTGATTATGTTTATTCCGGTTTTCAACTGGCTAACAACGAAGATGAAATTATTATCTTTGACAACTCAACTGAAATTGACCGGGTTGAATATAATGACCAAGCTAATTGGCCAGATCCGACCGGAGCTTCAATAGTGCTTTTAGACCCAAGCCTGGATAACAGCCTGGCGAGCAACTGGACTCCGGCTGAAGTCGCTTACGGTGATGGCGATTTCGGCACTCCCGGCCAACCAAATTTTCCCGTTCTCACACCAACACCAACCGCCACCCCGACAGCCGCTCCATCTCCCGATCCTAACCCCTATCCCACGGAAACTCCTCCGGCCACCCCAACTCCCACCCCAACTCCCACCCCAACTCCATCTTCGCCTTCACTCCCTTCCCCTTGGTTTATTCCTTACTTTCCCAGATTCTTTAAAAAAAGATTGCCTCATATTCTAAAATCTTTTTTTAAACCGCCCTATTTTGGCCTTTACCGCTAAACCCTCAAGATTAATTAATCGCTCTCACCGAATACTTCTTCAATAATAAGCTTTTTTTTGTTTTAATTAGCTAACTAATTCTTAAATTTCCCCCCATGATTAAAGAAAAAATTAAAAAAAGAAAGGGAAAAACCCCTCTTCAAAAGAAAAAACCATCCCGGAAAAAGTTTAAGAAAGTTGCTCCCGGAGTTTTTTTAGTTTTTATCAGTTTTTTCTTAACAGGCTGGATTTTTTACTTATTTTTTCTCCCTAAAAGCCATTTTTCAACCACCAAAGAAAAACTTTTACGCATCCCCGATAACATTGAGGCTCAAATCGAATTAGCGGCAATTTATCTTGAAAACAACCAGTTTAGCCAGGCAGAAAGATTACTTTACAAGATTCAAGAAAATAAGGATGCGGAAAAACAAAAGCTAGAATTGAAAAAACTTTGGGAAGAAAAAATTGATAACGATCCCCGGGAGGTTTTGCTCCAAACGGAAAAATGGCAAAAGCTCCTTGAACAGTATCCCGATTACCGAGATGGCTGGCTTAAATTAACTCTCCTTTATCTTAAATTGAATGAAAAGGAAAAAGCCGAATCGGCTTTTAATATTGCCCGGTCAATGGCTCCTAACTTTGAAGTTTTAAAAAAAATAGAAGAATTTTTCTAATAACTTTATTTTCAGGCTGATTACTTTTCCTTCTTCCCTTCTTCGGAAGCTTCGTTTTTTTCCTCAGCCGGCTGGCTAGTCTCTGCAGAAGCACTTTCTTCGGCCACCGCTTCTTCTCCTTCGGCCGGAGATTCACTCTCAGCAACCTTTTTCTCTTGCTCAAGCTTAGTCGGCGGCTCTATTTTGACAATCAATCTGACCGAATCTGTCAGAACCCTAATCTTGTCCTTATCAAGGCTTAAATCTTCCACCTTAATCATATCTCCAACCTCAGCCAGCACGGTAGTATCAACCTCAATTTTTTCAGGTAAATCGGTCGGTAAAGCCTCAACCTCAAGTTCATCCAAAAGCCTGACCAAAATTCCGCTTTTCTGCTCGGCCGCCGGCGATTCACCGATGAGCTCAATCGGAATTTCTGCTTTCACCTTTTCTGACAAATTCACCTGATGGAAATCAGCATGAATTGCCTGATCAGTAACCGGATCAAATTGAACATTATGAATTAAAACCGGCCGGGAATTTTTTTCTTTGGCCAAAGACAAATCCACTATCCCCGTTTCGCCCACTTCCCGATAAACCGGCATAAACTGCCTCACCTCAAGCTGAACTGCCTGCGATTTGACTTTTTTACCATAGATATTAGCAGGCAGAATCCCCTGCTCACGAAGTTTCTTGACCTTCCGCCCAAAAATTTCCCTTTTTTCAACAACAAGCTTAACCTTTGCCATGATGGTTTGCTATTGTAACCAAAAAAACCCTCCCCGTCAACCGCAATCCCGGAGACTGTTGAATAATGTCTTGATCCATTGTTATTCTGATCCCGCCCCGTCATTCAGAGGCCGAAGACCGAAGAATCCCTTCGGGTTCAAGCCGGGGATCCTTCGTTTTACTCAGGATAACGGTGAGAAAATTTTTATTCAGCAGCCTCATCTTAAAAGCTTTCAGAGTCTGACCCTGGTCTGTAAAACAAGGTCTTTATTAAAAATGTCTTCAAACCAAAGACTCCGGTCAATTGCCGCCGGCGTCGGATTAGCTGATAGGAAAGAAGCTCCCGGCGGCAATTCAATATTGACTTTCAAATGACTCGGATGACTGCCTGACTGGCGTTGGAGAAAAAGAAGATAATCGACTTCCTTTCCCTGTTCTGCTTGAAAAGGAGGCCGGTAAACCACCTCCAGCCTTAATTCTTTTCCCGGAGGAACAACTACTAAAAAACCGAAGTAAGCTTTTCCTGCAGAAATACCCCGGTCGATTTCATTTTCGGAAAGAATTTTTTCCCCAACCTTAACCTGATCCAATTCGGAACCAAGGGGAAAATAAAGCCGCAGATAATTTTTATAATCACCTCCGAAGGGGCTTGATTTCGAGCTGTTATTAAGATAACCAATTTTTAGAATGTTTTTAAAAGTCCTTTCCTGGTCAATAATTACTCTCAAGCCCAAGCTTCGCTTCAAGTAATAGTTAACCTTATTTACACCCAAATTAGCCTCGACAATCATCAGATAATCCTTGAGGCAGTCAACAGCTTCATCCAAGCAGTTTAAAGTCCGGAGGGAACCTTCCCAAGATAAATTATTAATCGTCGTCATTAAATGAGGATCCTCTAAATAAATCATCAGGTCCTTCTCTTCAAGAGATGAATAAACTGCCTCCAGAATAGCCAGCGACTTTCCCGGGCCGCTCTCTTTAATTCTTTCGAGCAAAGCCTTAGCTAAGTTGCCCAGAAAATCTTTTTTTTGGGTTGAACCGGGAAAAAAATTATCCTGACTGTAACTTTGGGCTTTTTCAAATAAGTTCTCGGCCTTAACTTCCTCTCTAAAATCGATCAACCGCAGCGGTCCGGTTTTTTCCAGAATTTTTTGAGGTAATCCGAGATTGATGGCAATAACTCCGTCTGCCTTTTTGTTAAGAGCCTTTTGCAGAAACCACAAAGCTCTGTGGGCTGAAGTGGGAAAATTAGGATCCCAATTAGAATCGCGTAGATACCAGCCTCCTTCTCCCAAATACTCTTTAATCGGCGGCGGCGGTTCAATATGACCCTTTATCTGACCGTCAGCACTATAGACATCGCTCACTTCAAAAGCGACTAGCCGCCCCTTTTTAAAACTTGCCTGAGCGAATGAACCGATAAAACCACCGGTCGGCCGAAGCTCCATATTATTCTGAAACAAAACCAAATAATTTTTTTCTCCTTCCCAACCGACTAAATCAGGCAGAATCTTTAAAAACGAATCTGCCTCTGAAAGCCCTTTCCTTAATCGGGGCAAATTAGTTTTAAGACTGACAACCAAAGGAGAAAGATTAAAAAATTCATTTTGAAGAATCCCCAAGTCATTAAGTTGAAGACTGGCTTCAAGAAACGAAGTTTCCCGCCAGACAGTTTGGGTAATCAACCTTAATTCAGCTGACAACTCGTCCAGATTTCCCGGGCCGCCGTTTAACACCATTTGGCTTAATTCTTCTCCTTTAGCCATTGCCAAAACTAAGTCGTTGCCGATTTTAGCCCCGCTTTTAATCGTTGAAACCATTGATAATAATTTCTGGGCCTTTTCCGGCTGGCCCAGAAAAAACAAAACTTCAGCGATTTGATTTAATCCCTGGTTGGCCTTTTCAAAATTTTTCAAGGAACGGACAATTTTATTTTCAAAACCGGCCATCTCTTCCTCCCCTAAGGCCCGATAGGCTTTTTTCAATTCTGCGGCTCCTGACCAGATGCGGAAAAAGGGTAGGGAAAAAGGCAACGCCATTGCAAAAATTAAAAAAACAAAAACCAATACAAAAAACCCTATTTTTAATCTTGGTCTTGGCTTGCTTGTGTTTGGCCTGGTTTCAGCCTGAATAAATTTTGTTTGGGCCGGCGGACATGGTTGAATCGGCAAAGAGGGCTCTAATGGCCGTTCTGTCACCAACCGCGTCTTACCCTCAATTGGCTTCATTGAAAAAAAACGGCCGGTTCGTTCTAAACCTTCATCAATCCCTATTTTTGCCCGCCAACCGGGCAGTAATTGATTTTCACCTGCCAAAAGGCGAAAATCGGCCAAGTCTTTTTTGGCCGGAACAAACTTAACCGGCAGCTTTTGACCGCTTAGATTTTTAATTTTCTGAGCCAGATCAACAAGCTTGATTTTTTCCGGGCCCCAAAGTGAGAAAATTTCTCCCTTTGTTTGACTGACAAACATTGCTTTGATCAGGCCGAACACCACATCAGAAATAAAAGCCGGACAAATTATTTGCTCACCGTCACCCGGAATTTCAAGAGGTAAACCCTGGACGAAACTTTTTAAAAAAAGGGCCATTCCTCTGGCTGAAGCCAAGTTCATCCGCGGCCCGTACACCCAGCCCAAACGAACTATCCGGATATTCAAGCCCTGCTTAAAATAAGCCAAAGCCATTTCTTCAGCAAAACGCTTGGCTTCATCATGTAAGGCCAAAATCTTTTTTTCGCGCCTTTGATTTTTTGATCGGGAAAGCAAAAAAAGATTAAAATCGTCCAATGATGAACCGAGCAGAAATTTAGCCTGATGCTGTCGGGCATATTCCAAAAGATTTTTAGTCCCCTGAGAATTAACCACAAGATGTTTTAAGGGATAAGCCTGATTTCCTTCCATCCCCGCCAGATGAAAAACGTAGTCAGCTCTCTCCACCTTTTCCAGTGGCCGATTAAGATCAAACTCCTGAAAAGAAAAATCCGGCTGGGTAAAACACGCTTTGAGATTAATCCGACTGCCGCTTGACAGATTATCCAGCGCCAATACACGGCAACCCTGAAGCAGTAAGCTTTGGCAGACAAACGAACCGATAAACCCGGCTCCGCCGGCAACCAGGGCAGTCGGCTTATAGACTAAAGCAGGTGGCAACTGATCATTACTTGTCATTGGGCAGAGAAATCCGGATCAGGCCGTTATCAACAACCCGACACCGAAACAGCAATTTCCTTTTATTCATCATACCTAAACTCTTCAGTTCTTTCAAGGAAATAACAAGGTTTGACAAATTGTTCATCACCGAGAAATCCTGGACAATACCCAAAACCCGGCCAGACAAAACCTCAAACAAAAAATGAGAAAAAAGGGGGGAAATATCCTTACATTTTGGTTTTTTTCAAACAAGGGCGGTGAGATTTTTTTTGATGATTTGATTAACCAGAGCGTCGGCTTCTTTATTTTTTTCCCGGGGAACATGTTGATAAAAAACTGCCCCTTCAATTTCATTTTCCAATTGTCTGACCGTAATAATCAACTCTCTTAAACCCGAGTTTTTTATCTTATAAAGACCGTTCAGCTGATTAACCACCAACATTGAATCCAGATGAAATCTAATTTCCGATAGTTCCCCTATCCGATTGGTTTTAAACCATTTTAAAGCCTCGACTACTGCCCGGTATTCAGCTACGTTATTAGTAGCCCGTCCAATGAACCTGGCTCCCTTAGCCAGAACATGGCCCGAATAATCATAAACAACAAATCCAACTCCGGCAGGCCCCGGGTTTCCCCGCGCCCCACCATCGCAATAAACTGAATAATTCACTCTTTTTTTATCCACTTGTGCCCTTTTTCAAAACAGCCTTTCTTTTCGTCCGATTAATTGCCTGATAGTTTTGGGAAAGGAAAAAAATTTCAAATCAAAATCAGTCGCCCTTCTCAAATATGAAAATGTTAAAACAAATATTAATCCCTCTGTCAAGACGCTGACTCCGGCGGCACCCGAATAAGAAAAGCGGGGAATAAACAAAAAATTCAAGATAATATTTAAAAAAAGAGCTATCAAAGAAAATCTTAAATGGATTCTTTGTTTGCCCAAAGCAGCTAAAGAATAGCCGCTTAAATGATTAAGATAGGCAAAACCCGTCGTTAGAATCAAAATCCGCAAAATCGTCAACGATTCCCCGAATTCTTCACCCCCAAGGATTCTGATTATCAGAGGCGCGAAAATTAAAACACCGGCCACCACTATCAAAGCCATGACAATCAATAAATCAAGCGCCCTCTGAATCAAGTTTTTTAAATCCGGGTGTTTGGCCGGAGAATTAGCCAAATTAACAATCACCGGGAAAAAAGCACCCATTAAATAGGCCGCCCCTAAAACCAGATTGTCGTGAACTTTATAAGCCAAAAGATAAAGACCGGTAACGGTTTCGCCTTTTAAGAACTGAAGAATAAAGGTATCGGCCCGGCTGTAAACAGAATAAACGGTTAACAATGCCCCCATCGGCAATGATTCTTTCAGCAGATAAAGCAGTAATTCTTTATTCAGCCGGAAGTCAACTTTGATTGTTTTCAAAACCACAATTATTGCTCCGCCAGCCGACAAAGCCGAAGTAACTATCAAAGCAAAAATTGCCTGGCCCAAAACAATTTCCTGCCAAAAAAGGAGAAAAATTAAAAACAAGATTGAGGCCAACAACTCTATTAGGGCTGTCCAGTAAAGCTTCAGACGGGCGTGAAAAACAATCTGAGCCGAAGTTTTAACAGATAAGAATAAAATGATTAGAGCCGCTGATAAGGCCTGGTCTCTAAATCCCGCCAAAGACGGATTAAACCAAATAAAAAAAATAAAAAAAATTATTCCCAGAAAAGCCATCAGCGTCCTTAGAAAAAGAGAGTTGGCAAATATCTTGCCCGTCTCCTCAGGCTTTTTAGCAGCTTCCCTCACTGCAATCAGATTTGTTCCCCAGTCAGCGAAAGAAAAAAAAATTACTACTGCTGTATTAATCACCCCAAAAGCGCCATAACCTCCCTGGCCCAAACGACGGGTCAACATTGCCGTCGTGAAGAGAGAAATTAAAATCACTCCAATCCGGCCAATTACTTGGATTAGAGTATTGAAAGCGATTTTCTTTGAAAGTTCCACTAAAACAAACTTAAAGATCAATAAGGAATGGCCGGAATTATTTTAGCACAGTTTACTCAGGCACGTCTTTGCCAGACAAGTCCCAAAACCAAAGCAAAGACAAGCTGGCCCTGCTGGAGTGTCAACCAGTAATGATCAAATAAGCCGGTAAATAAAATTGCCAGCAAGGAAATTAAAACTCTTTTTTCCTTAACAATTTTGGCTAAACTCCGCCAGAGAAAAAAACAACTCCCCAAAAGTCCCGCCAAGCCGGTTTCGGCACCAATTAAAAAATAAAGATTATGAACCGGTTGCCAAAACCGGCCTATCTCCCGGGCCTGCCAAAAATCCGGCAGGTGAACCAGAAAATTACCTAAACCGACTCCGATAATCGGATTTCTTTTAATCATCAAAACAGCCGCTTCGGATAAAGCCAGCCGTCTTAAAATTGATAAACGGGCCGGGAAAAAAAATAAGAGGGAACCGGCCAGCAGTAAAAAAATCAGTACCGGCCCGGCTTTGGAAAATTTTTTTGATAAAAAAAAGGATCCTGCAATTGCTCCGGCCAGCCAGACAGGCCGGGAAAAACAGAAAAACAAAACCGGCCCGGCTATAAAAAACAGCAGCCAGGACCGGCAATTTTTTTTCCGGTTCCAAGCGAGAATTAAACTCACCAACAAAAAGCCGGCTAAAACATTCGGATGGGGAAAGACACCATAAGGCCGGAGATAAACTTTATTTCCCAAATAAGCCCTGGCAATCCCGGGAGTGCCAAGAGTAAAAGTCCTTTCCCCCAGCCACCAGAAAATCCCGTTTAAAGAGCTTTGTTTAAAAAGCTGGCCAAAGGCAATCAGACAATTATAAATAATTGTTATCGGCAGAATCCGGCAGATTGTTTTTTGGGTTTCCTGATTTCTGGCAACATAAAGAGCAAACAAAAAAAACTCAACCGATTTCGATAACTTATAAAAAGCCAATCCCCGGCTTTTAGCCCAAAAACTATTTAGGATTAAAAAAATTCCCGATAGTAAAATAAGGTTTAAGTGTTTTAACTCCCGGATGCCGGCTCTCTGTCTGCGACCCGCCGCCCATTGTGTTTCCAGCACCCAGCTAAGCAGCGTTGCCAGCACCAGAAAATCAGTCAGGTAGACAGTTGGTGACAAGTAATCAACCCGCAATCCCCACAAAAGGGAAAATTCGGGCCAGAAGTGTTTCCCCAGTTGAAGCGGTAAAAAAAGAATCAGAAGCTTAAAAAAAAAGCGGTGGAGGTTTGTTAAAAAATTTTTAAAAACTGAATCCCAAGTCATAGCCCAACCGCCCCGCCTGAGTGAAGTTATGATTGCTTCAATTAGGCTGTCTGTGATCAGCCAGTTAAATCTTCCCTTCTTTCCGCCGGTTTAACCATTATCCGCCTGCCTCTTCCTTCCCCTTCTGACTCAGCAATAATTCCTTCTTCCCGGGCTAAAACAAGATGAACAATCCGACGTTCAAAAGCCGGTAAAGGCGGCAGAGCCAAAACCCGGCCTGAAGTTTTTACCCGACGGGCCGCGGAAAGAGCCATATTCTCTAAAACCCTCTCCCGGTTTTCCCGATAACCGCCCACTTCAACCATCAAAGAAGGCCAATGGCTGGTTTTTTGATAGACGATCATTTTCAACAGATGTTGAAAAGAGTTCAGATTTTCTCCATGATAGCCAATCAACACCCCCGATTCCCGATCTTTCAAAACAACTTCCAGTTTCTGGCGATCTTTAGACAAGTTGATTTCGGCTTCAAGTCCCAGCTTAGCCAAAATATCTTCGGCTGTTTTTATAACCACCTGATCTGTTTCTGATAAAGTCATTTTTTCAAACGGCTCTCTTTCTTAGTTTTTTTAATTAATAACTGCTGGCCAAGACTTGCCAACGAAAAGACTAACATATAAATTACCAATCCCGAAGGAAAAGCAAGGCCAAAAAAGATTGTCATAAAAGGCAGGATATAAACCATCTGTTTTTGGGTTGCCGCAGCAACATCGTCAATTTCTCCCGGAGTTTCAGAAGCAATCTGCTTAGTTTTCTTTAAAGACGGCAGCATTTTCTTAGAAGAAATGAATTGAATTAAAACTGCCGTAATTAAAAAAAGGCCCGGCAGTTTAACCTTTCCCAGATTAAATACGTCAGGCTTAGTCAGATCAAGATATAAGAAACGGGTGTTGAGTTGAGTTCCCGGAACCAACTTCAAAGCCGGATAAAGAACTTCGTTCAACTTAGCAACGATATCGCCATTTCCCCTAAGGATAGTGTTAAAAGCCCGAAAAAAAGCCACCAAAACCAGAAGTTGGATTATCTGAGGCAAACACCCGGCCGCGGGGTTAATCCCCTGCTGTTGATAAAGCTGCATCTGGGCCTTGGCAAAAGATTGTTTGTCATCTTTGTATTTTTTCTTCAGCTTGTTGATTTCTGGCGCAATCTCTTTTAAACGATCGGCTGTTTTTAAAGAAGGCAAAGTTAAAGGCAAAAGGGCCAGACGCAGCAAGCCGGTCATCGCAATTACTGCCCAGCCTAAATTATCAAACATCTGATAAAAAAAAATCAGACTATTGAGAAGCGGTTGATATAAGAGTGTCTGCCACATGTTGCTAGGCTTAAAAGGCAAAGCGCATAACTAAGAACTAATTATTAAAATCAGGCACCGGGTCAATTCCTCCTTTAGTCCAGGGATGGCAACGGATAATTCTTGTAAAACCCATCCAGACTCCCTGTAATATACCATATTTTGAAATTGCCTGATAAGCATATTCCGAACAAGTCGGTTGAAAACGGCAAGCAGAGTGGGAAAGAAAAAAAGGCAAACGCTGATAAAACCGGATTAGCCTGAGAAAAAATTTTTTCATTCTTGATTTGAGAGCATTTATGATCCGGGATCGGAGATTGATCCCTAGTTTATTTTAAAAATCCCGCTTTTTTTAAGATCGCAGCTACCGCAATTTTAATCTCTTCAGACCGCCGACCGACAGTTTCTTTTTTAACTAGGAACAAGCCCAATTTGCCGTCCTTAATCTTGTCAATTTTCAGCCGAATGACCTCTCTTAATTTTCTCTTGATCTTATTCCTTTCAACCGCCTTTTTGGCTGTTTTAAGAGAAACGATAAAAGCAAATCGGGAAGGCCGGGAATCATCAAGATCATAAACCAGCAAACCAAAAAGAGGGCCGGAGATTAGTCTTCCTTCTTCACGAGCAAGAACGATTTCGGCTGGATTGGCGCGGTTTTTACGAGAGAGCAATTCTTTTTCTTTTTTTTAAAGTCCGCCGTTTTAAAACCTTTTGTCCGTCCCTGGTTTTTTTCCGAGCCCGATAGCCGTAGGTTCTTTTTCTTTTGATCTTGCTGGGGGAATAAGTTCGCTTGGTCATTTGCCTGGTTATCAGTTATTAAAGGTTAATTCTGCGATTTATTATAGTTTTTTTCAACTTCAAAAACAAGCGAAATTAATTTGCTAGTCTTCCTGCCACTGCAGACTAACTATTCTGAGTCCCGTTTCAGTTATAAACTTATCGACATGCGCGGTTTTAGAATCTGCCGCTAAATCCTGATAAGTTTCTTCAGCCCGAGCAATATCGTTTAGACTAAAATCACTTACTCTAGTTTTCAACAAATCTCTATTATAGGTAATCACCCATCTTCTCTCTCGACCGTCCCCGGCAGGTTCTAGCAAATTTCTTCCAGACATAGCCTGTCCGGCAACAATCAGCTCTCCATAGTCCGGAAGATCAATTTCCGGCGCTCCGTCGGTTCCTAAACTTACAACCTCCACTGTAAAACCACTCGTAGGATCAGCCAAAACCGTAGCCCGCCTCTCGGCTTGTTCTTCCGCCGGCGTTCCCTTTTTCTCCTTTGGTCTTTTACTCGCCCTGATAGCAAGAGAGGGAAAAGTTGCCTCTGCCTCAATCCGACCCCGGCCATCATCAACGGGCACCCACCGGTAAACAAGATTTCCACCGTAAGATCCACTAAGGATTTGTCTGGCTGTGGCAATCCCCGCCCCTCCAGGTCCTGAACAAACAACTCGATCTTTTCTTTTTTTTTGAGAAGCCGGCTTTGGATCATTCAGATTTCTTAACATTGCCTCTTTCTCAGAAACAGGATAGGTTTTATCATCCCTGACAGTCATTTTCCTTCTCCAGGGATCAATTCTAACATCCACAAAACCAGCTGCCTGCTCCTCGCAATTTTTCACCAGCTCATTAAGAACTGAAGCTATTGGGGTATGTTTTCCCGAAAGACCATACTTGTCTTTAATCCGGATTTCCGACGGGCAACCTACAGCTTCAGACATACTGATTTTGATTAATCATTTTTTTCTTTAAATTATTTTAGCCAAAAAAAACCGGATTAGCAAACTTTAAAATGGCGAGACTGTTGAATAATATCTCAGCCGCTTGTCATTCTGAGGCTAAAAGCCGAAGATCCCCGTCCGGAAGAAATCCTTCGTTATGCTCAGGATGACGATGCGAAAAAGAATATCCAACACTCTCAAAACAGCTGAACCTCCGGGATTTAATCAATTTTTTTTTCCTCTAAGCCAGAAACCAAACAATTGAAGAATCGACTCTTTAAGCTTCTGGCGGAAGCCGGCCGAGACATTTATCCCCAACTGTTTTTTAACCCTTGACCGGTTGTGGAAAACTTGCTTAAATGATTTCTGCTGCCCTTCTTATTTGGCTTCAATTTAAGATCATTTATGAACAAAGAAATTCTTTGGCAAACTGTTATTGAAACCTTAAAAATTAATCTCTCTCCAGCTAACTTTTCCACCTGGTTTCCCCAAACCTTTATCCTGAAAATTAAAAAAGTAAATAATCAACATCAAATTGTGGAAATCGCCTGTCCGTCAACCTTTGTTAAAAACACTATCGAAGATCGTTATTTTGGTCAGATCAAAGAAATTATCGATTCCGCCACCGGCCAGAAGTCAAACCTTATTTTCTCCATCAAGCAAGCTGACCAAACCAAAACAACCGCTAATCCGCCCCTTTTCCAATCAACTCCCGCACCGGTATCAACAGTTAATCATAATAACCAGGGTCTCAATCCCCGATTCGTATTTGAAAGTTTTATTGTCGGCAGCAGCAATAATTTTGCCCATGCCGCCGCCCGGGGAATTGTGACCAATCCCGGCAAAGCTTACAACCCCTTTTTTATTTATGGCGGAGTAGGCGTCGGCAAAACCCATTTAATGCAAGCTATCGGCCACGGGATCAGCCAACATTTTCCTGACCACAAAATTATTTATGCTTCCGCTGAAACTTTCACTAATGAACTGGTTGCCAGTCTGCAAAATAAGACAACACCAAAATTTAAAAAAAAATATCGCGAGGTTGATGTTCTACTGATTGACGACATTCAATTTATCAGCGGCAAGGAATACTCCCAGGAAGAATTTTTCCACACTTTCAACAGTCTTTATATGAACGGCCGTCAAATCGTTTTAACCGCTGACCGGCGGCCTGAAGAAATCTCCCGCCTGGAAGACCGGCTGGTTTCCCGTTTTCTGGGAGGTTTAACCGTTGACATCCAAGCTCCGGATTACGAGATGAGACTGGCCATCCTCAAGCAAAAATGCCGTCAAAAACAAAAAGAAGTCAGCGGGGAAGTTTTGGACTTCATTGCCACTCAAGTTGAATCCAATGCCCGGGAGCTGGAAGGAGTTCTTGTCCAAATCCTCACGCTGACCGAGACCAACCGAGCTGACCTTGATCTTGATTATGTTAGAAAATTCTTTGGTGTTAAAAAGAAACAGCGATCTTTAAAAATCACCCCGGAGAAAATCGTTTCCCTAATCGCAAAAGAGAGCGGTTTTAAAATCAAAGAAATAACCGGACTTAGCCGGAAGGCCCCTCTGGTTAAAGCCCGACACTTAGCTATGTATCTTTTAAGAAATGACCTGGAACTGCCTCTGACCAAGATCGGAGAAATATTCGGCGATCGTGACCATACAACGGTGATGCATGCCACGGATAAGATTCAACGCCTTTTTACTTCCAATCAAAATTTGAGAAGCGAGGTGGTGAATTTAAGAAATAATTTATTTAAGCAATAGAAAATCAATAAAATAAGTTTTGCACAATCTAAGCCGACTTATTCACATAATTATCAACAAAAAAGCCGGGGTTTTACAGACGAAAAAGGGCCAAAACAAAGTTAGCCTATAGGGCAGAAAAGTTTTCTTTGTAAGTTAGTAGGATAATTCTGGAGTTATCCACTTTTCAGCAGGCAAAACGCAGTCGCGATTTGCACTTTTACCCAAAGACTATTAGAACTACTACTATCTTTAGATAGTATTTAATTTTTAGTTGCTGATTATTAAAGACAATGGGGATAACTATCCAAAGATTTTCTTTCTGGAAAAACATAATTATTTAATTTACAATGAGAAAGGGTCTTTTTATGAAACTGACAGTTTTACAGGAAAATTTAAATAAAGGCTTGCTAGTCGCCGCCAGGACAGTCGCTTCCCGGCCTCAGTTACCGGTTTTAACCCATGTTTTATTGGCTGCTGACAAGGGCCGATTGAGAATCGCCTCGACTAATTTGGAAACCGGGATTAACCTTTGGGTTGGGGCTAAAATTGAAGAAGAGGGTTCAATTACTATTCCGGCCAGGATTCTTTCTGAATTTGTTTCTTCCCTTCCCTCTGATAAGGTTGTTCTTCAAACCAAAGAAAACCTTTTAAATTTGATCTCAGGGCGTTTTAGGGCCTCTTTTAATGGCCTGTCAGCCAGTGAGTTTCCCAAAATTGCTTCAACTCAAGGAAGGCCGATTTTAACGATTGAATCTGAAACACTGACCAAAGCTGTCAGCCAGGTAGCTTTTGCAGCGGCCGCTGATGAAACCCGGCCGGCCTTAACCGGAGTTTTCTTTTTTCCCAAAGGGGAAAATCTGAATTTAGTGGCAACTGACGGATACCGCTTGAGTCTTAAAACGCTGACATCTTCTTTAACGCCTGAGGCAAAAGAGAAATTAACCAAAGGGATAGTGGTGCCCGCTCGGGCCTTTAGTGAGGTAGCTCGGATTGCCGGCGATGAGGAAGGCAAAGTTAAATTTTATTTTATGCCCGAAAGCAGTCAGTTGATTTTTATGATTAATCAGATTGAGGTGGTGACTCGTCTGATTGAGGCGGATTTTCCGGAATTTGAAAAAATAATTCCGGTTGAAGGCAAAATCAAGGCAGAGATCGAAACCCAGGATTTTATTCGGGTGATTAAAATGGCGGCCATTTTTGCGCGGGAAAGCGCCAACATTATCCGTTTTTCTCTGGGTAAATCCGGTGTGGAGGTAAGTGCCAATACCGCTCAGGTAGGCGAAAATAAAAGTTTGGTAGAGGTGAAGGTGGAAGGAGGAGAAGATAAAATTGCCTTTAATTCCCGCTATCTTTTGGATTTTTTAAGCGCAGTTAGGGACGAGTCTTTTACTTTGACCATTAATGGGCCATTGAGTCCGGGTGTTTTTAAACCCTTGAAAGACAACTCTTTTCTTCATGTGATTATGCCGGTGCGGGTGCAGGAGTAGACGGGTTTGGGATTAGTTAGCTATCCGATCCCGGATCGAAGGATTAAGACGATCCGGGATCAGTCATTTTTTGTCACCTATTCTAAGTATTCTGGAGAGATGGCGGGAATGATGATGGAGAGGATAACGGCTTTTTGGTCGCTGGCAACTCCTTTACCGGAAAAGAGGTAGTGGGGAATCAAAATATCTTCTTGAGAGTAGAAATAAACTAGCTGAACTTGATCTAGGTTGGCTGATTTAAGACCGGTGATGTTTAGAGGTATTTCCGAGTAATCATTTCCTTGACTTTTCGATGAATAATGAAGAAAGGTTATTTGACCTTGCCCTTGGTTAATGAGAGTGATTGCCTGGTCGAGGCTCGTTAAGGGATAGGTTTCTTGCTTTTCAAACTCTTGGGGTAGAAATTTGAAGACGGTTTTGGAGATTCTATTTTCTGAACCAACCCAGACGGTGAAAGGAAAGGTATTAGTGCCGAGTTGGAAGATTGGCCAGGAATCAAGTTTCTTTTGATAATTCAGCTTGATAGTGGTGGCTTTTTCAAAATCGGAAGGGAGATATTCGCCGCCACCGGATTTTAAATAACTAATGCTTTCCTGGTCAAGCTCGAATTGATCAGGATTAAGTTTGATTTGGCTGGCAAAATTAGAGACGGCTTCTTGAGCTTTGGTTAAGTCTGGTTTCTTTCCCAGCGAAGGTTCTTGGTTAAAACGGACAAGATTTTGCCTTAGATCGCAATTTAGGCTGTAGTTTTCACTTTGCCAAAACCTAAAAAAATCATCGCTGACAAGCCGGTTTTCCTGGAGTTTAAACAGGTCGGCAATAGTCTGGCAAAATGAAATCATGTCCGGGTTTTCTGCGGCCTGATAAAGAGCCAGTTTTTGAGGAAAATCCGGCCGTTTGCCCGAAAAGCGGATATTTTGAATTTGAAATTGGCCTTGAGAATCGTTTTTAACGGTTGGTTTTTTGACCAGGGGCAGGTTGGGTTGGCTGGTTGGGGAGGGTTTTCGTCCCGGTGTTTGATTAGTCAACCAGGCCAAACCGACAATTAGAACAATTAAGATCATAATCAGCCAAAAAGCCGGTTTTTTAAAAAGGTTCTTGATTTTATTAATCATGATTTTATTTTGTCCTAAGGACAGCTAGAACTAACATTAATTCGATCCAGATATGGCGGCAGATAGACTTTTTCTTCAATTGGTGGCGAAGTGGCCGGAACGTAACTTAGAATGTCAACTCCCAGGCCGGGATTGCCTCTTAATTCATAGTGAAGATGATTGCCTTCTGAATTCCCGGTGCTGTTTACAAAGCCGATTAACTGACAAAAGCTGACTGAAGTATTGCCGCCGTCATCAATGTCTGAGAATTCGGTGGCAAATTTCTGTAGGTGGACGTATCGAGTTTCAAAATGGTCACAACCCAGGGACGAACATAGCTTGATCCAGTTACCGCCGGTGCCACCCTTACCGCCGTCGCGGTAAAAATAGGCGGTGCCATTATGAGTGGCGTAAACTGGGGTGCCTTCTCCGGCGGCAATGTCGATTGAATTTGAATAAGCGCCGTCGGGGTCGTGAGAGCCGCCAACAGCTCTCGGTCCTTGAGTGATAAAGCCGGAAGTAGGCCAGCCGGTGGGGATCATTTCCGAGGGGTCACCGATCTTGACGCGGGCAGAAGCGCTTTGGCTTTCGCCGATGATATTTTGTTCCGGATCGTCAGGATCAATTATTACATCGGCGGTGGCAATGACGGTGTCAATCAGCCAGGAGTCATGGATTTGACTGATATCGGTAATTTCAACTCCGACTTGACTTTCGATCGCGCTGCGGACTAGGGCAACATCATATTCCAGAACAATTACTTCATCCGGATTTAAGATTAGTGGAATTAGCTCGGAGTTGCTGCTGTCCCAGAGCCTGATTTGATTGCCGGAGGCGTCTTTCACCACTTGATATTCGCCCTGAACATCCGGATTAAGATTGTGAATGACAGTTTCATTGCTGACAGTAATGTTGGTCAGAGCGTTTTCTACGGCATAAATTTCGATTCGGTAATTGATAATTGCCGGCTCCTTGGTTTGAAGAGGATTAGCTACTTCCCCGGGGACGGCAGTTTTAACCACATCAATGTAGGCTGAGCTGATAATCTCTTCTTCAAAACGACCCTGGGGGGTTTCCTGGGGAGTGACCATAAAAGCGCCGCCGCTGATTAGTACCACGATAAAAGTGCTTAGAGAAATCAGAATTAAATAAAGAGCAATGATCCGGCGCAGGTTTAGCCGGATTTGCCATTGCCAGAGCCAAGCTAGAAAAGCAGTGGTGCCGGTGGTGACCAGGGTAGTGGTGGTAGTAGCGAGGACGGCGGTCGTGGCGGCAATGGTTGAAAGTGATCCGATGATGACTACGCTGCCGATAACCAATCCGGCGCCGATTAATAAGGCGGTTGGTCCCAGGGTGAAAAAGGCGGCCATTAAAAGCGGTCCGGCTAAACCCAGAATATTAAAAATCTGTTTTAAATTACCCTTAAGGCCGCCTTCTTTTTGGCCTTCACGGAAGTAACGGAAGGTGATTAATCCGCCGAAAATCTTAAAACCTCTTCTGAGCATGCCGATCGGGCCGGCGGCGATATCTATTAATAATCCCAGTGGTTTGCCGATCACTGGAATTGCCTCAACCAGACTGACGGCCATATCGTAAAAACCGAAAATTGCCAAAACTTGAGTGACTCCGGTAGGCAGGGCCAGGGCGGCAAGGTTGACAGAGCCTTTAATGCCGAGTTTTTTTGCCAGCCAGGCGGCTCCTTTGCCGGCCAATTCTGCTGCTTTTTCTTTTACAGCTTTTCTGGCAGCTTTGAGCGATTGCTGAACCCAGGCGTAAGCTTTTTTAAAAGGCCGGAGGAGGGCCCGGCTGGCCCGGCCGGCGTATTCGCCGACGAATTTGCCGGCTTGGCCGACATATCTGGCGCCGGTAGTAAATAGTTGCCGGCCTTGGGTTAAAATCCAGGCAAAGGGCCGGCCAATCCCGGAGCGGTTGAGAATAAGAATCAGTTTTTCAAGACCGGCCCCGGCTAACTTGAAGGGGGTGCCCAGGCCTTTGCCAATTATTTTCAGGGTTTTTCCTAAACCGCTGGTGATTCCCTGCCATATCTTTTTCAGCCTTTCCGGAACCTTTATTTTTTGCTTGATTTCAGCGAGTCGTAATTTCAGCTGGGGGAGGCCCAATTTTTCCCTGATTTTTTCAAGCCTGCTTTTGGTAAATCCCCGGCGCCGTTCTTTGTCAAAAGCCAGTCTCAAAGCTTCAGCGATCTTGGGATGCTCTTCTTCAAATTTCAGAAGATTATTCCTGAGATGGCGGTACTGGCCGATAAGCCCCTGATTAACATCGATGTTGCCGGGGGCAACATCACGGAGAATCGCTTCCAGCTGGATAATCGTTTCGTCGATGTCTTCCAGCCTGACGCCATTGGCCAGAATCACCAGGGGATGCTGAGGACCGTATTGGGGGTGTTTTTCCAGGTAAGGGGCGAGTTGTTTTAGAATTTGAGAGCGGACAGGAGTCGGCGATCGGTTGAAGAAAAACTGGAAAAGGTTAGCCTCTTCTGATACAGGAGCTGGTTCTGCTGATACAGGAGCTGGTTCTGCCGGCGCCGGTGGTTCTTCGGGCCGCGTTGGGGTTGGGGAAGGGCGTCTTCTTCTGGCAGGCGCCGGAGGAGTTCTTCTCGGAGGAGGTTGATAATGGCCGGTTTCATCTACCGGCAGCTCGTCCAACTTTTTCTGAGTCTCCGGTGCTAATTCCTGTCCGATTATCTCAGGTTCAATTACGGTTTGCATTTCTGCAACCATTTTCTCAATTTCCCGGTCTTTGTCTGCAATGCTAACCCAATAGGCCTTAAGTGCTTCTTTCAAGGCTGTTTCGGCTTGTTCTCGAGTGGCGCCGGGGGGGAGATTTTGGCGGATACTTCCTAAAACGGCCTCCTTGATTTTTTGCCTGGCATATGTTTCAAAAGAATTGTCAAAGCCAGGAATGATTGCTAAAAAGGGATGAAGTTCTCTTTGTCTTTTTTTGGCTTCCTCAATGGCTTCTTGGATTTCAGGCTCATCCTCCAACAGCTCGTCAAGCAGGTCGTTGAAATCGGGGGTGACGGTTACCGGGATTGGCTCATTATCACCGGCGCGGCCGTATTGAGCAATAGGGGCTTCTTCTTGCTGGGGTGACGGCCGGCTTGGCGGAGACAGAGGCGGGGTGAGGGGATGAGGAACAGTGGCTGCTGGTCTGGTTTTGGGCAGAGCAGCAGCTCTGGGCGGAGGAGGGTTGGGATTAAAATCTCGGGGAAAGGGTTTGCTTCTGACGGCATGGTCTCTCCGCCCTCCCAGATCAACATTGGCTAAGATAGTGAGTCGGCCGGGCCGGATTTCGGCGGGATTGCCGCGAGAGTCAGTGATTGGGCCTCCGTTGCTTTCCCGAATTAAAGCAAAAAGATTTTCCGGTTTTTCTTCAAGCGCCTGGGCCAGTCTTTCGGCTTCTTCTTGACTGGTTATCCAGACTGCCCGCAAAGCGTTGCTTCTGGCCCCACCGGTACCTTCATCAGGGCCTCTTTGGTCAATGTGATGACCGTGAACGGCTGCTAAAGTAATCACATCATTAGGACTGAATTTGCCTTTTAAATTTCCTTTTACTTTTGGGGGGATGGCAGGACTGCTAAGAGGAACCTGAATAACACGGCTGTAGCCTTCCTGAGGAACATCATATCCGGGGAGAGTTAGCCGGACTTCGCTGTCAATAGGCGTGCTTTGAAGTAAATCGTAAACTTGATTATCGCCCCGGACCTGATAACCTCTGGGAGAATAATTTTCGATTGCCTGGCCTTTGATTGCAAATTTTTCTGCGTGACCAGTGGTGGATTCTGTATTAATGGCGGCCATTAGAAGTAATGATACCAATTTTCGGCTTGGGAGTAAATAGGCGGGGACTCTTTTTATTCCCGGAAATTACCGGTCAGAGAAGCTACTTCGGCTGGTGAAGCTGCGTTTTGGGGAGTGACGGTTTCTATCCGGAAGGCTGATTCATCCGGCGGCAGATTGGGAGTAAGGGTGATTTTGGCTTGAGCCTTGGCGGCTTCAATTTTTTTTCTTTTCTCCTCAGCCAGGCGGAGGAGTTCTTCCGGATTACTGGTAATTAAGTTGTGCTCTTCAGGAGAGGCAACGACACGGATAGCCACATGATTAGCTCCGGCAAAGAAAAGGCCCTCGCCGACATCAGCCGCCAAAAGGAGATGTCTTTCTCCTTCGGAAAGGTAAAAAACCTCAGCTAATTTGTCAATCGCGGCCGGCGATTGCTTCATCAGGATTTGAATGGAGGAATTAGTGACGATTTCCTTACCGTATTCGGTTGCAAAAAAGTCTTCAACATCCTGGGTGATGGTGGTTAATCCCAGGTAGTATTTCCGGGCTCTTTTGGCAATTGAACGCAGGAAATTAGCCGAATCGGGATAACGCATCATGTACCAGGCTTCGTCAACGACCATGATTCTTTTTTTCATCTCTTTTCTGACTCTGGTCCAGATATAGTCAAGAATAATAAACATCGCTACCGGCCGGAGAGTGTCTTCCAGATCTCTCAGGGAAAAAGCGGTGAAGGGATTGCTCAGGTCGACGTTCGAATGTTGATCAAAAATACCCCGGAATGAGCCTCTGACGAACTTTTCAATCCGGTCGGCTAAAGATCGGGCTTCGGCTTCTTCCATGCCGGTGAGAGCTTTATAGAGATCTTCCATTAGGGGAGGTTCGTTTTGTTGAGTTGCCGGATCGGGGGTGATGCCTTTCATTTTGTAGGTGAGAACCAGAGCGCGGTCAAGAGTGGCTTCCTCGGAAGGGGTCAGATGGCCCATGACTACCTTAAAAAGCGAGTGAAGGGAAAGGATTTTTTGATTCAGCTCGTTTTCGCCTTCAGCATAAACGGCTGAAAGATCGAAGGGGTTAATTTTAGCTTGAGAGCCGAAGCCGAAACTAATGTATTGACCGTCAAGAGTTTCGCAGAGCGTTTTATATTCTGATTCAGGATCGATCACAATGACTTCTGCCCCGAACATTATCGAGCGGAGCGATTCCAGTTTGACCATGTAAGATTTCCCGGCCCCGCTTTTGGCAAAAACAACCGCATTGGCGTTTTCCATGGTAAAGCGGTCGAAAATTACCAGAGAGTCATTGTGTTCATTGATGCCGTAAAGAATGCCTTCGTTAGCTGTCAGTTCTGAAGAGGTAAAGGGAAAGGTGGTGGCGAGAGAGGTGGTGTCCATGTTGCGGCTGATCATCAATTTATCGGTGCAGATGGGGATGGTGGTTTTAAAACCTTCTTCCATTTGAAGGGTGGCGTGTTTGGAAATAATTAAAAGTGAGCCTAGGGTGGCCTCGATTTGTTTTGAAACCTGATTCAGTTCTTCTAAGGATTCAGCCGGGATGGTGACATATAGGGAAAACTGGAAAAAGCGCTCGGCGCCTTTGACTAATTCTGCCTGGAGTGACTGGGCGTCTTCCAGTTTTGCCTGAGTGCCGGGGTCGACTATCCGGCCTCTCTCGAGGTCGGTTTTAATCTCAGCTTCCATTTCGGCAATCTTTCTTCTTAATTTGTCCAGGATTGAACGTCCTTCGACCGGATAAACAAACATCGAAACATCAAGGGAATGGTCAAAGTTAATCAGAGGGGCCAGCCAGTTGGCGGAAACATAGCGGGGATAGCCGGAGACGAAAAGAGTTCTGAAATAGGTGGTGCCGATTTTGATGTGGTCAAAATCCACTTCAATGGCTGAGGGGGCGATGATGTCTTGGATGCTGACAATTCCCTGAGACAATTTGTCTTCAACCGAAGCCGCTGATAGCCCCTGATTTTTAACCGGAGCCGTTTTTTGTTTTTTCTTTTTGAACTTGTCTAAAAAGGTCATGGTTCTTCTTTTTTTATAGGCTGTTTCTAAGGAACAGGACTGGTTATTTCGGGCGGTTTTTCCTCCTGAGGCGCCACTGCTTTGACTAATTTATCGATTTCTGCCTGAGTACTTTCTTCTCCGGTTTCATTAACGGCTTCTTCTGCTCGGGGAAGAGTGGTGGTAGGAAATGTTTTCGCCGAGACCGGCCGGGAGGGAAGAGTTTGATCTTGAGATGAAGTTTCGATCTGAGGCGGTAGGGAATTTTTAGTTGAAACCGGTTTGATTGCCGGTGGATTTGGGGCCGAAGAAGAAGCGGGTGCCGGTGTTGGGATTGGCGGCGATGGTGGATTTGGGGCCGGCGGAGCCGGAGGAAGCGGGGATTCGGGTGTCTGGCCGGATTTTTCTGTCGGTTCGGCGGCGGTTTCAGCCGGAATGACAACCGGAGCCTGAATAAAATTAGCGGCAGGCTTAACTAAGGGCGTCTCATAATCGGCTGAGGTAGATAAAATCTGCCCGAAGCTGTTGGGATTGTAGATCTCATAAAAAAGCTTGATTAATTCCTGGTTGTTTAATTGCCTTGATCTTAAACCCAGGCGGTTTAATAGTCTGATGAGATGATCTCTTTTGGGGAATAAGTTGGTTTTGGCTTTGTTTAGGACATAGTCCTTGGGAAAGGGCAGGCCCCGCTTTTTTTTAAGCTTAGAGCCTAAGTTTTGGCTGATTCCCAGTTCCAAAGATGACATGGGGATAATGATATAAAAACTTTTTTCCAGGACATTGTTGACCTGGACGGTATTTTGAATAAATTCGTGGTATTTTTGAATTTGAGTCTTAAATTCTTTTTTGACGGTCCTTTTTTCCTGTTCGGTAATTAATTTCAGGTAGGCGGTGATGTCTTTTCTTTTTGACCGGATTAAAATCTGGATTGAGAAGGTGAGCGAGTTCAGAAGGGCGCCATAAGCATAAATGGCGGCATCTTGTTCTTTCTCGGACAAAAGGCCAAAGTTAATCGCAGTGGTGGTAATGATTAAGATGCAGCTGCCGTCCTTGAGAATAACGATGCCTTCCTTAATGTCTTCAATTTCCAAAAAAGATTGGGTGCTGGCTTTGACTGGGGTGGTGCTGGCAGGTTTTCCTGATTTCATTTGGCTCTGATTTCAATGGGAGGAACAATTTCTCCGGTCAGATTTAACTTGATTATATCAAAAACCAACTCTTCTTTTTCAACCTCGATTTCATAAGTGCCGTTGCTTAAAGGAGTAACAATCTGGAATTGGCCGAGGCGATTAGTTCTTAAAGCTCTGACGGGTAAACCCTCTCTGTCTCTGATTTCAATAATTGCATTCTCGACGATTTTGCCTTCCCGGTTTAAAACCATGCCGACGATAATGTTAGGCTGGGTGGAGGCGTTGGGAATGGGAAGTTCGGTTGAGGTTTTAGCCTGAACGCGGAGCTGGTCTTTTCTAGGTTTAGACGGCGAAATTTTTATCCGGGGTAATTTGACTGACTTCGGCTTCTTTTTTTCTTGGGTGGGAGGAGCCGGCAGGGAGGTTTTTTTAGCCGTTGGCGGGAAGCCGATTTTAATAACGGCTGCCTCTGAAGGCGGAGCCGATAATTTACGGGGTTTGATTTTGAGCTGGGGCATGAGCTGGTCGGTGATTTTTAGTCTTTTGGGTTCAGGAGTGATGGTTGGCGGCAGTTTGGTTGAGGCAAAAAGGTTGTTAATGGATGATAAGGCTGCGGTTTCTTCTTTTTCCGCCTCGGTTTCAGAAGCCGGGGGTGAAAGAGTATTGAGATATTTTAAAAGATTGGCCTGAGTCAGTTGAGTTGCCGGAGCAGTGGCGGTTTGGGAAATTGGCCGCAATCCCGGAGTATCTGCTAAAAAGGCAGGCAGTCTTTTTTCCTTTCGCCAGACAAACATCGTGGGGGTGTAAATTGAGTTGATAAAGGCCGTTAGCCATTGGTCCAGCGGCCGGTCTTCCAGAGGCAGAAATGCCAGAGCAAAACCAAGAAGTCCGAATAAAAGAACAAAAAACCATTTAAATAATCCCGGGATCGGGAGAACATAGAAAAAAAGAGCCAGGACCAAGCCGCCGGCCAATTGAGAAAACTGGCGCAAAGTCATATCGCCGATCAGGCGAAATTGATAGGCTGATATCTGCTGAGGAATCGGGTGTTGTTCCATGAGTATTTTACTTTAACATAACCGGCTTTAAGGCTCAATAAGATCTCAGGATTATTTAAGGGTAAAACCCGGGGCTGCCGGGGTGGTTTGTTTTCTATTTTCTAATTTCCGGTTTTATTGTAATATAAGCCTAATGGTTTCCACCGGAGCTTTGATTATTCTGGCGATTTTGGCCTTGTCTGTCTTTTTATGGCCGACATATATTATGCTGGCTGATTTAATGGGAGCACCTTACGTGCCGGTTGAGCCGGAAGTAGTTAAACGGATTCTGGAATTGGCGGAAGTAAAAAAAGGAGAGGTTTTTTATGATCTGGGCTCCGGCGACGGCCGGGTGGTGATTGGAGCAGCTTTAAAAGGAGCTCGGGCTTATGGGGTGGAAATTGATCCCTTTCGGGCTTGGTATTCGCGGTTTTGGCTGAAGCTTCTGCGCTTAAAGCAAGCCAGGATTATCCGGAAGGACTTCTTTGATGTTGATCTGTCGAAGGCTGATGTGGTTTGTTTTTTTCTCTTGCCGGAAACGAACAGGAAGCTGGAAAAAAAACTGAGAAGGGAGCTTAAGAAAGGCGCTCGGGTAGTTTCGGTCAGCTTTCCGGTGCCGGGGTGGCGGCCGGTAGCAGTTGATCCCCGCGGACCGATTTACGGCCCGATCAGGCTTTATCAGGTTTAAGGCTGGTTTTTTAAGCTGATTTTATGTTAAAATTGAAACGCTGGTAGATATTTTAAAAAAAGCAAAAAGATGACAGAACAAGATGGGCTCGATCCTAATCCGGATCGCGGACTTAAAGAATACTGGGCTCAGCAAGAGGCGAGAGGAGCCCAAGGACCCGGTCGTTTGAGAAGCGCTTACCAGGAAAGTCCTTTCCACACCCGTCTTTTTAACGCGGAGCGGGAAAGAGTTCCGGAAAGAATACCGGGAGTAATGCGCCGGTCGTTGCACGAGATTTTGGCGGTCCAACTTGAAATATTGGGGGAAGACAGGTGGTTTGAAGGCCAATTTGGCAATCCTTATGATTTAAAGAGGCTGTTGGATAACCTGGCTTACCAGGCTAGAATCTGGCAAGCACAGTTAAGTCCGGAATTGGTAAATGAGCTTGGGTTAGATCAGATTTCTCCTCGGGCAATGATTCCCGAACTTCTTCCTGATGGTCGGCCGAGGCCGGGTATTTGGGTAGAGAGGGCTGATCCGGTTTACGATCCGATGACATTGGAGCCTATTCCTGACAAATACAAAAGAGTTACTGTTTATCATGAATTTAAAAAGCCGGTGAGTGATGCTCAGCTGGAGGGGGCGGTTATTGGAGCTGATTATGCTCAGACCTTTCTTAAGGCCTGGTTGACGATGATGGATGATTTTTTGGCCCAGATGAGAATGGGAGGGGATGCCGGTCGGGCGACAGAGGGGGCAATGCAGGCTGAGTGGAGAGATACAACCCCGATGGGGCTTTTGGCGGTTCTTTTCCGTCGGGAAAATATAGCCTTAACTGATGAGTTGGCAAGGGCTTTGACTCCTGCGGTGAAGGCAGCGATTCGGGCAGGTAGAACTAGTGATGAAAGGATAAGAACTGAAGCGGAGAGAGCGTTGCGATTAATAACGGCCAAAGAGGAGGAGAAAAGGGAAGCAGGGATGGTGCAAAGAGCCTATGAGGGTTGGGAGATTGTGGGGAAAGTTTATAACAAAAATGGGCTTCAAGGGGCCGGAGTGGTTAACATTTTTAATGAGCCGCCGACTGGAGACCACCGAAAGCACGCCTTAGAGTGGGTGACAGCCAGAGTTTTAGGCCGGCCTTTGCCGCCCGCCCGCCTGGATCAGCTTAGGGATCCAGGCGTTAAAGCGGCGAAATCAATTGCTTTGGAAGGATTAGCTCTATATCGGTTTTTATGGGGGGATACCGAGGCGGCCGGGGCCAGAAAACAAAAAGGCGATGGGAGCTGGGATGTAGTTAAAAAAGGGGATCTTTATAATCTTTGGCTTGGTTTGCCGCCCGGGGCTCCTAAGACTTCGGTTGATGCGGGCAAGGTGACGGCCAGTGATGCTTCAAGACTAGTCCATTTTCCCGGATATGCGGCTGCGCAGGTGACTAAAAAACATCCTTATTATATGGGTCCGGTTAGTCCGCTTATTTGTGCCTTTCCCAGGTTGACGCTTCAAAATCTTGATCTTTTTGCGGCATATCGGCAAAGCCGGACAGGCAAAGAACAACGTCTAAGCTTTACCCGGTTGAGAGAAATGGGGGTTGAACTGGCAGAATTGCCTTGGGATGTGAGTAGCTGGGAGGGAGGGCATAGATATTTTGACCATGCTTTTGGGACGCCTGAGTCAGAAAAGGCTGAATGGAGAGCGGTTGGTGAGCCGGTTGGACCGCGGGTTGATGGTGATGATGTGCCGGCGCTTTATCACCACATGCGGGCGTATAAAGATTTTTATGATCCGCTGACGACTAAGGATGTGGCTAAGTTTTGGCAATGGGCTATTGATCCGGCCCAAATGAATGCCGAAAACAAAGGGATTAATCTTTGGGCTTTAATGATGATGGGCCATCTAAAGGTTACGGATCCAAGCATGGCCGAGAGGTTGGGGCAATTTCTTAAGGTTCATAAAAGAGCCGCGGCTTGGTTGAGTAAGCATGGCACTTTAGATAAGTCAAACGAATATCCGGGAAAACGAACTGGTTGGGGAGCAAGAGGTGTAATAGGGCTTAATACTCCACTAGATCCGGAGGTTCAGACCCTGCAGGGAGCAGGGAATGAAAGTGTAATAAGAACTCTGGCGGAAGAGTTTGTTGACAAAGGTAGGCGGCGGTTATATTGGACTCAGCAAAGAGGCATGGTAATATGGCCAACCGGAGATGCTCATAAGTTGGAAGAAGAGCTTTTTTACAGAATAATCAACCAGCGGCGCGGGGTCAGTCCCAAGGATTCGGGTTGGTGGAGTGATAAGGAGTTGTGGCAGTTGGCGCCACTTTATTCTGATTTGGGAATCGGGTATCAACAAAGCGAGCTTTTGGGGTTTTTGAACGAGACAGATCCCGGTAAGCCGCAAATTACTGATCCTCGCTTATTGCAGGATTTGGGTTTTACCACTAAGTTGTCTGATGAACAACTTGATAGTTTGAGTAGAAGGACCAGGACAGTGACAGACCAGAGAGGCGGCCAGAGGCAGGAGCGGGTTTTTAGCGAAGAGGCTCTTAGGCATTTGGTGTGGCTGGGTCATCCCTTTGATCCCCGCTTGCCCGAGGGATGGATGCCGCCGGTTTAGGATTAAAAACGTTTGAGGGTATTTTGCCAGGCGGTTACCTGGCCTTTTTTTCTTTGTTCTTCCGGGGTTAAAGAACGGGTGGTTTCTTGAGCTTCAAGATTTTGTTTTTCTCGCGCCAATTTAGCATCAACTACGCCGAAGATAATATTTTTGACAACATTGTCCATTTTTTTTGCTTTTAGCCTCGGAAAAGCCCGCCGATTTGCTGGCCGATCCGCTGGGCGGCTTGAAGTTTTTTAAGTTTTGCAAATTCGGCTTCATAGGTTGATCCTGCAGGAACATTCCTGACTAATTGTTGCTGGATATCAGCGCGGTGGCCGAGGTAGCCTTGAGCTCCGCTAGAAATTGGACCAACTGCTTCTCCAATCGCCGTGTCACGGCCGCCCAGACCGGCTTTAAGCATTGATTGAGCCATTTCGGCAATTTTCGGGGCATAGAAAAACATCCCCAAGCCTAAAATTTGCAATGCGTGTTCTGGAGAAAACTCACCCATTAAAGGCAGGCGGATTTCATGAGCCCGGGCTTCGAGTCCGATCGGAATTTCGCCTCTGGCACCGCCCATAAAGATTGATGACAGGACAAAAAGAGTTCCGGTGACCGGAAAAGTCACCGCCTGAGCCATTACATTTTTGAGCCAGCCGTTAAAGGCTTTAGAGCCCGGGAAAACATCCATGAAGATCCACAGCGGGGCAACAATGGTGTAAAGAACGAGGAAGATAAAAGCTTTAATGATCATCCAGGTGGTTTTAATTGCTGTCCAAAGCAAAATAGCGGCGAGAATAAACCAGCCGATTACCATTAAACCCTGCTCGGTTAAACCGGCCGGACCGCCGAAAACCGCCTGGGCGGCATTAGCCAGACCAACAAAGGAAGCGATAAAGCTGTTCGGCAGGATCCTCCACATTGAGTAGCCAAAAGCACTGCGTTCCATCAGCCCCCGCCGGAAGCCGTCATAAGCCAGAGTATTGCGGAAATCGCCGACACTGGAAACGATTTCGTAGGCAAAGAGAGTTGAAAACCAGATCAGATCCATAATCAGACCGACAATAGCGTAAGAAAAAGTGACCAGAAGGAGAGTGATAATCATTTTAGGCAGGGCCTGCTGGATAGTGACTACGGTACGGGGGTCAAGTTTGGTTCTAAACATTATCATAAAACCAATAATGACGGCGGCGACGGCGAAAAGAGCATAGGCGGCATTTCTGAACACTGTCCACCAGGGGATTAGTCCGGCCATGGAGTTATAGCCGAAACCCTGAGCCTGAGCCGGTTGTGATAAGCCGACTTTTTGACCCAGCCAGCTGAAATACCGGAAGCCGGAAACCGGCATTTTTTGAGAAATAAGCCTGGTCATTGTCAGGGTTCTGGTCAGGATGCCGGATTCCAAACCGGCGATTGGCAGGGGCTCTTTATTTTCGACAAACCAAAGAGCGGCGTCGGCGCAATAGGGAACAACATTTAAACAATCGCCGAAATCAGCAATGTCACCGCTGAAAACTTTATGGCTGCAGAGGACGCCCCAATAAAGACAGTTAATCAGTTCTATCCGGGTGAGGTAGTAAATCGGAATTCCCAAAAAAAGAGCTTTAAAGGTTTCGGAAACAAAGCTTTCCAAATTCATTTCCGGCGATTCAAGAGCGGGGTGGAAAACATCGGCGTAGTATTCTAACAAACCGGTTTCAGTATCGCCGATTACGCCGAGGAAATTAATGGCTTTGAAAGGGGTGGAGTCGTAAGCAAGTGCCGGTTTGGCAGATAGAGGCAATAAAATGACCAGCAGAAGAAGCGCCAGTCCTCTTTTCAGCTTTGCCAATTTTTTCAGGATCATATAGTTTAAGTTTAACAACTTCTAAATTAAAAAGCAAGAGTTCAAAACTTAACCATTTCTTTGGGTACCATTTCATTCATGAAGTATTTCCGGAAAACATCAACCGCGCCGATATAGGGATAGTAAAATCTGGCCTGAGTATCGTTGATGCTTTCCCAGCCTCTAAAATCCCGGCCGAGAGAGTCTTTAGTCGGCGGTTCCCCTCCGGGGGCATTTTCGCCGCAGCCGTCGCTGTGGCAAATTCTTTCGCTGTCTTCGCAATCCGGATCATTGAGGCATTCGTCGCAGTTGCAATTGGCTTCGCAGTTGGGGGCCGGGTTGCCGCCGCATGGAGTGCCGCAGCTGTCTGTTCCCGCGCAGTAGTCAATGCAGCGATTTTCTTCGCAGACACATTCAGTGCCGGCGCATTCCCGCCGCACAATGAAAAAACCTGCCGTTCCGCCGCAATTAAAAGAATCATAAACATCGCTGGCCATGCACATCGGGTTGTTGTCCCAACTGAAATTTCCGAGAGGACAGAAGTTAAGCTCGTTTATATCCGGTTCGAGGCCGCATTCCCGATCCTCAAAAGCTTCGCAACAGCCCCAGTGGGTTTGGGGGTTTTCTTCTCTTTCGAGATTATTGTCGTATTCGTAACTGGCGGGGCCGTAGCCTGGCAGTTCATACCAGAGCAACCGGCCCCCGGCGACTTCTTTGATTAAACCGATGATGTTCTCAGTATAGAATTGAGGTAACATCAGCCGGAAAAGGCCGGCGGGGCCAATCGTTCTTTTGGCAATTTCCCTCAGATAGGGGATTTTGGTGGTGATCCAGGCATGAGGCCATTCAGGAGTTTCCCAGGTGTTGCGGGAAAAGACGCTGGTGTGGCGTTCGGGGAAGACGCAGGAAGGTTCAGAATCACAGCCCCAGTCGCCGGCACCAGCTTCTACTTCATCATACCATTCGTTGTAAAATTCAATGCCCCGATCAGTGTACCCCGGCGCATCTCCGGCGATAACATCATTGGCCAGGGCATTGCCGGGTCCGCCGCGTACTACGCTGTTGACATTGCAATTTAAAAATTGAGAAAAAGGATTGTCCAGGGCCAGGGTGGTCATTGAGCCGTCGTTTCCCCAATACTCTTCCGAGTCGCGGTTTTGATAAACGAAGGGAGTCAGGGGCATTGCCGCCCATTCCGAAAGCTCTTTAGATTCCGGAATATGGGGAATATAGATCATCTGAACATAGTGGAGCTCATAAAGAGGCTCGCCGCTGATTTCAGAAGCGACTCTTTCCGGCGGATTGCCCAGCCAGAGCTCAAGCCAGTAGTAGCCGTCGTGGTTGTTAACGGCGTCGTAAAGATAATCAATCGGAAGGGAAGAGGGAACGGTAATTTCCCGGAGGCGAGAGGTGTAATTTTCGCCGGGAATGTCGATATTAGCCGGGTCGGGCCAGATGCTGGTTACTCCCAGATCGACAAAAGCGGGGGCGTCCTCTTTTGAAGCCAGAGGAAAATAGTGGAGCCAGGCGGTCTTTTGGTCACCGGTCAGCGGCAGGGAAATGCCGCTGGGCAAGTCGGACAAAGTGATATCTTTGTAGAGGTGATAATCGTGAACCGGATCATTGGAAATCAGCCGGCTATAGTTATTCTTTAGAATCTGGTCCTGCCAGCCCGGTTCGCAGACCCGGTCCGAGCTGTTTCCCATTCGGCATCGGATAAACTGCCTCCTATAGGCATTATCCCGCAGGATGGGATCGGGAAACAGTTTTCTGATCGGTCCGCTTTCATTTTGAATCCGGCGGTATTCTTTTTCCTGGTCTTCGAAATCAGCGTTCCGGTTATCCTTAACTTCTTCACCGTCAAAATAAACCGTTCCCCGTAAGAAATCGCTTAGGAAAAAGGACATTCTTTCCGTATAATCTGCAAATTGGCGGGAGGCAGTTTCGCTGTTCCCCAAAAATGGAATTTGGGTGGCGCGGACGCTGTCGATCCATTGAGTTTTGATCTCGCCGAGCAATTCGAAGTAGTGAGTTAAACCGTTTGGCTCATCCGGAAGGGGGAACCAATCCAGATTATCAGTGATCTCAGGTGCCGGGTTGCAGTAAACGGTAATTTGATTATCATTGTCAAGTTTAGTCAGGTCGTAGCAATTGGCCGCACCCCGGCGGGCATCGGCATCGCCCGGAAAAGGACGCCAGGGGGATCGGTCGTTATAGAGATCGCCCAAGCTTTTTCTGCAAGGAATTCCTTCGCCATAGACCGGCGGTCGGGCCCATTCGGTATTGCGTTTCGGGGGTAATTCAATTGGTCCCATTGAGCCTCTCTCGCTTTCGCTAACCAGTTCACAACCATCGGTTAATTCTTCGTTGTTGAAGGTGTAGAAGCGAATGTCGCTCAAATTTGGAGCAGAGGCCGACCAGCCGAAGGTGGCGCCGGTACACATGTCTAAGGGAAGAGGGGTGACGGCAATAAAACCGTCTGCTTGGAAATATTTGCTTCCGTGTTGGATCAGATCAACATAGAAACTGTAATAATTGCTTGGGGGGAGAGAGGGATTGGGGCCGTATTCGGTAAGGATTCTTGGTTTATTAGTGTTGATGCCAAAACTATTCATCACTCCGATTTCCCAACGCCAAGAACGCCTCCCAAAAGGGTCCTCGGCACAATCAGGTCCGCAATTGGGGTTGTCATAAGCGACAAAGGCAAGAACTTGCAGGCTGTTTAAAACCGCTAAGCCGTCAGGAGCGTCAGCAGCATACTGCCAGAATCGATCAGCACTGCCGCAGTGGGTGCAGAGGGGAGCATTAGCGGCCCGGAAGTTGCCTTGACGGGTAGTGAATTCTTTTAAAAGCCTGATGTAGTCGGCGGTAACTTTTCGGAAACTAGCTTCATCTTTGTCAATATGGGTTCCTCCCCATTCGTCATAAACATTAGGTTCATTGAGGACGCTGATAATTGGGATCCAACCGTCAGGAAAACTGACATTAGCCTCAGCAATACCGGCAGAAAGGCCTGTAGCGGCAGCAACAGCCTCTTCTTGAGTCATAATTGCCCAGTGTCCGCTTTGAGTGCGGGTGACGAGCCTGATGATAGGTAAAAAATGGAGGCTGTGAAGATCGTGGATTAAGCTGGCAACATGATCCGGGTCAGCCGCGCGATCGACACCGACCATAAGAGTGACCGGGACCCAATCGGCTCCCAAGTTGTTGGATCGTTCTCGGACAGTTTGAAAAAATCCCCGATCGCTATTATTAATCAGGTGAGTTCCAAGCATTTGCCGGGATTCGCCATAAACGTGATTGGGGAAAACCCCGCTGAGAATTAAGCCGGAAAGAACTAAAAAGCTCCTCACAAGCCAAGTTTTGATGAGTTTCATCTTGCCTCTAATTTTACAATTTTTCTGCCCGGGAAACAAGACTTGATTGGCTGGCGCGGCAATTTGGAGAATGAACGATTGCAGGTCGATCCGGTGATTTAGGATTAAAGGATGAAAACGATTCGAGATTGGAAAAGCGCTTCCGAGATAAATCAATAAAAAAGGAAATGGGCAATTATTGGATCAGAGAGTCTAATTAGTTAGTAGGTTCGGGAAGGGTAAAGATGGTGACATTGAGGCCGGTGATCAGCTTGATGGCCTGTAAAATGAGCCAAGCGGCCAGAATAACGGCTAAGCCAATCACTGCGTAAGTTAGGGTTCCGCTCGCTTTTTGAGCCTGTTTGGGGTCTTCGCCGGCAGTTAAATACTGAAAACCGCCGATTACAAACATTACTAAAACCCCCATTCCGGCCAGGGTGGTGACAACCATCACTACCCGTCGGAAAACAAACTCCAAGTCATAAATCTGAGCCGGTTGATCAGTTTGGGACCAGCCGGAGACCGGAGAGAGTTCCAAAAACAAGGTTAAAACAAAAAAAGACCCCCAGAAGAATAATTGATTTAAAGTTTTTTTTAATTTCATTAGTTTTTTAAACCGACTCTCCAAGTTATCTCCCGTTCTTTCCGCTGGGGGGAGAACGGGAGATAATCTTGGATTTGCCGCTTAGCTGGCAACACTCAGGTCGCTCAGGTTAAGCTGAAGCAGACTGACACCAAAGAACATCTGAATCAATTGGATAATTGCCCAAGAACCAAAGACAATTAAAAGACCAACCAGGGCGGCAGTGATGGTGTTACGGGCGGCTTCGGTTTTGCCCTTGTCGCCACCAGAGGTGATCCACTGGATACCGCCGTAGATCAAAAAGCCAAAAGCGATCATAGCGGCAATGACCAGTGCCAGAACAATCAAACTCCTGATCATTCGGGGAAGGCTGATGTTGCCTAAACTGGCGAATTGGTCACTTGGTGAAATGTTAAACGTCAAGTCATCGGCCAATACAGGGCTAGCGGCCGTAATCAACGGCAGAGCTGCCAAAGCCAGAACCCCGGCTGTTTTAATCAGTTTTTTCATATTTTTCACCCCCCTTCAAATTCTCAAAAAAAGACTTTATTATTTAATTTTTAAAAAAAAAGATTGCTAAGTCAACCCGGTCAGCCCGATTTCATCTAGAAAACCGGTTTTTTAGGAACTGACCGTCGGTAGTTTAATCTGAATTAGATTAATTCCAAATATTGCTCCGATTGCTTTTATTATAGCAAAAAGGGAGAAGAGAATAAAGAGTCCGAGAAGCGCCTGGGCAATCTTGTCTTTGGCCTGCGCCAGCAGGGCTTTGTCACCGCCGGCGCTCATCCAGTGATAAGTACCCATTACCAGATAGAGGAAAGCGGATAAAAAGCCGATAATTAATAGGGTTGTAACGGTAATTGAAATAATTTTTCCTAAAATTTCAACCCCGTCACCGCTGCCCAGAACCGGCAGGGCTTCGTTGACAATTCCTTGAGCTAAAACAGCTGAACTAATCAAAAAGGTTAAGAGCCCCATATGTCTCCCAATAGGCTGCCGGGCTGAAGGATGGAAAAGCCCAAAACAAAGCCTAAGACTGAAATAATGGCGTAGGCGGCCACCAGGACAACCAGGCCGATAACGGCTTGAACAATTTTATCTCGGGCTTTCTGGAGTTTATTTTTATCGCCGCCGGCTTCGATCCATTGGAAAGCGGCAGTGATAAAAATAAATAGGAAATAGATGCCTCCGCCAATTGTCATAATCCCGATTATTACTGAGATTACTTTTTCCAAAAGGGAAAGGGGTTCGGCCGGGTTAATGTTGGTATACATCGGGCCGACGCCGACAAAGTTGCCCAGACTGACCGAACTGGCATGCACTTTTCCGATCATATTTTTTAAAGAAATTAATTTTGATTAGTTAGGTGTATAAATTTTCGGATTGATAATCGCGGTCGGATCATTAAAGATAAGCCAGCCCAAGATAGCCGCCAGAGCCAGGGAACCGGCAACTACCGCTACTCCTAAAAGTGATTGCCAAATTTTGTTCCAGGCCTGGACAACTTTGTCCATATTGCCGTCGGCATTAAGAAAGCCGTAGCCGGCAGTGATAACATTGAAAAGAGCCCAGATACCGCTGAAGACAATGATGGTTCTTAAAAGGTTGTTAGCCAGGATAATAAGACCCTGGCCTTCAGTGCTGGGGTAAGAATCGGGGCTGATTGTTGCCCAGGGATCGCTGATAGAACCGAAAACAGTCAGCATTCTAAAAAATAGGATTAAGAATATCAATGCCGGTAATGGCGCCGATAATCTGAATTATCCAATAAGAACTAATAATAATCAAAAAACCTACGATGGCAACGGTAACCATTCCTTTATTTTTGGCAAAACCTTCTTTTTCACCTTTGCCTGCGTTCATGATAATCCCAAACCCGCCAGCGATCAAGAGGAAGAAAAAGATAACCCCGGCGAGAATATAAATGTTGGGCAGCATTACTTGAATTAGGTGACCGAAGGAAGTAAAAACCGGCGGATTAAGGTCCGGTTCAAAGATATCGACGCCGCCGCCGGCGAAAACAGGTTTAATCATGATTATAATTTTAACTGAAAGGAAGTTTGTTTTGCAAATTAGGAGGGGTTGTTGGCCGAAAATCTTGTTCTTTTTATTCTGGTCGATCAGACAGCTCCCTCCGGTCCCGGATCGAAATCCGCAGACGGTCCGGGATCATTATCTTTGTTAAAGGCATGAGTAATTACGGAGTCGGATGTTTAGAAAGAGGATTTAAAAAAAATCGTGTTATACTAGCAGGCACTGTGGATGTAAAAAAATACTTGGCTTCTTATCGGGAAAGGGCTGGTCGGTTTATCGATTCCTTCTTTGAGGTTGAGGCAGAAAAAGCAGCTCTGGTTTCACCTTTTTGCGCCGAGTTAATGAGAATCTATCAGAAGTTTGCCAAGGGGGGGAAGATGGCTCGAGGGGCGTTGGTGTGTTTAGGGTACCAATCGATTGGCGGAAAGGATCATTCAGCGATTTTAGCCCCCTCAATAGCCGTCCAGCTAATTCATTCTTTTTTATTAATCCACGATGACTGGATTGATGGAGATTTAAAGCGCTATGGCCAACCGACGGTTTATAAACAGATTGAGAAGATTTATGGAGAACGCTTTAAAAAGGGTGATCGTCAGCGCTGGTCCGGAGGATCGGCTTTTGTTCTGGGAGACATTGGTTGCTTTTTGGCCCATAAGTTGATAGCAGATTCAGATTTTCCTGCTCGGGCAAAGGTGAGGGCGATTTCTTTCTTGTCGCAGAATCTGGTTCAGACTGGTCATGGGGAAATTTGGGACATTACCTATGATTTAGTGACTGGTTTTTCCTGGGATGAAATAGTCAAAATCCGGAAACTAAAAACTGCTTACTACACTTTGGTGATGCCGCTTCAGGTAGGGACTTGTTTGGCTGGCGGGAGTCAGGCGGAGCTTAAGGCGGCCGAAGAATACGGTTTTCCGGTGGGGATTGCTTTCCAGTTGCGGGATGACTATCTGGGCCTGTTCGGGGATGAGGTGAAAACCGGCAAATCGGCCAGTTCGGATTTACGGGAAGGAAAAAAGACTTTAATAATTGCCAAGGCGCTTGAGATTTTAAAAGGGAAGGAAAAAAAGATTTTGAAGCAAGCTTTGGGAAATAGAGAATTGACTGGGGAACAAATTAACCAAGTAAGATTAATTATCAAAGCCTCAGGAGCGGTAGACGATTGCCAGAACCTGGCTCAAGAGCTAATTGAAAAGGGTAAAAAAGCGATTCCAAAACTAACGAGTGATAAGAGCCTGCAGGAAATTTATGCCAGTCTGGCGGACTATTTAGTCAATCGGGAGAAATAAAAAGATAACTCAGTTTCTTTAACAATCCAGGATTATCCGATCCCGGAAGGGAAATCTGCAGACGATTCGGGATCGGGGAGAACTAATTACAAAGCAAACAGCCCAGGGGTGTTTGCAGAATTAATGCTAATCACTCCTGCAAGGTGGCACCCTGCCATCGGCGGGGATAACTTCTTGAAGTGTGTGATGGTTAGGAGGGATTGAAGAATGCGGGAGAGCATAACCAACCGGGTGATTCAAAAAGCGATTTTCGGTGATAAGACGGCCCAGGGGGAAATTTTTAAAGGCTATAGGAAACGGGTTTTGAATTTTATTCTTCAGCGGGTTGAAAATTTGGAGGATGGGGAGGAAATTTTGCAGGAAACTTTTATTTCCGTTTTTGAGGCTTTGCCCTTTTATTCAGCTCGTTCAACATTGCTGACCTGGATTTGCGGCATTGCCCGGCATGAGGTGGCTGATTTTTACCGCAAAAAAAAGATAAAAACGGTTGTTTTTTCCTTTTTTCCCGGCTTGGAAGGGTTTGTCAGTCGAGCCTTATCGCCGGAGGGGATTCTGGAGCAGAAAGAAGCCAGGGAAAAAATTAAAAAAATTCTGGCGCTTTTGGCCGAAGGATATGAGCAGGTTCTGCGACTAAAGTATATTGAGGGCTTTTCGGTTGCTCAGATTGCTCAGGAACTGGATGAAACTCAAAAAGCAATCGAATCCCGGTTGACCCGGGCCCGGGAGGCCTTCGGGAGGCTTTATGTCGTTATCAATTCAAAAAGCCAAGAAGGAGATTAGTTTTTTAAAAAGATTGTTTTTATTAGTAGGCTTCCGGCAGGTCTATTTTTTTTTGAAAAATCTTCTGGGGATGATAATTCATCCCAGGTTGACAACCGCTAAGATCTTAAAAAACCGTGATTACTCCCAAGCCTTTTTAGTTTTTGGCCTGCCTATTGGTCTTTGGTTGGTGCTTTTGGGTGTTAGCTTTGTTGGCTGGTATTTTCTGCGGCCAAGTAACTGGTTTTTTTATTTAGGCTTGGGCTTTTTTCTGACGTTTTCTCTTTTTCTGCTGGTATTAGTGCTGTACGACTTTTATTGGGTGGGGAAGTACTTTGAAGGAAAAAGGAGAAAAGAGGAAAAAAAAGGGGGGTGGAGGAGTTAATTGTGGGAGTTGCGCAGTTTTATCGGTTGAGAAACCAATTTCTTCGTTTGGAAGGCGAAGAATGTTTAAGTGAGGGTTGTCGGGATGGGGAAGGAAAGGGCGGTTGCAAGATGTTTCCGCCTCATGATGTTTGTCGGAGGTGTGGAGGAACTGATCCTCAAAGGGTCTACAGATTAGATGGAGATAAACCAACGCTGCGGGAAGTCCGGTTTCCGGTTTTAGCGCGAGTTGGCGGACGAGAGAGGGGCGGATAAGGGCTTTGTTTTTTTTATAAAGCTGCTTGTATTTAAGGAGAAAAGAATGGAAAAGGGAATCGGGGCTTTTGATCCTGCTCTTTGGCCAGATCGATCAAAAGGTTATAAAGAATTAGGTTGGGTAAATGCTCGGGGGCCGCTTGAAAAGATGGTGGAGTTGATTGCGCCTAGGGGAAATGAGATTATTTTGGATGTTGGAACCGGGACTCAGGCGATTCCTAAAGAACTGGCGCCTTTATTGCCTGATGGTTCTATTCTGGCTTTTGATCTTTCTGCAGATATGTTAAGAGCTGATGGGACGACGAGTGCTGATTTGTTTAGAGCTGATGCTCATCAGATTCCTTTGGCTGAGGGAAGTGTTGATGTGGTGACAGCAAGAATGATCCTTCACCATTTAGAAAAACCCGATGTGGCTTTGGAAGAGATGTGCCGGGTGTTGGTTCCTGGTGGATTTATGGTGGTTAGTGAATATGTGGCTATAGATGAAGAGATTTGGACGTTCGAAAGGGGAGTTTTTGATATTAAGGAGCCAGGAAGACATCTTTGGACTGGGGATCAATTGGCATCTTTAATATCTTCGACTTTGGGAGTGGCGGTGGAATTGGACTATGCAATGATGCCGAGATATAGTGTGAGAGATTGGATGGGGAAGAGCGGATTGTCACCGGAAGTTCAAGAAAGAGTTTTGAATTGTTACCTTTGCGCACCTCAAACAATTGTTAAAAAGATGGGAATTGTTTATTCTGATGGTGATGCTTTGGTTGATCGTTCTTTTGGTTTTGTTAGAGCGTTCAAACAAGATGAATAAAAAGCAATTACAACAGATTGAAGAACTGGCCAGAGTCTTTTATAAAAAGACGGGCAATTACCATGATTGGGGTCATGTCTTGGCGGTAAAGAAGCATATTTTAAATTTACTGAGGGAGATTGACAGAGCCAATGAAAATCTTTTGTTGGCGGCATGTTATCTTCACGACATTGGTCGCTCGGTTAAGGATGAAGGTCATCCGGCTGAAAGCGTCCGTCTAGCAAGCCCCTTGCTTAAGAAAGTTGGTCTTAGTAAAGCGGAAACAGATATTATTTTAGATGCGATTGAGTTTCACACAGCCCCTGAGATTTGTCAGGCAAAGACCTTGGAGGCAAAGATTCTTTTTGAAGCAGATAAGCTGGAGATTCTTTCAGTGGCTGGTTTTTTGCGGACCCTACTGTTTGTAATTGAAGAAAGGAAGATGAGTTTGTCAGCAGGGCTGGATTTTCTTTGGAGTTATGCCCGAGAGGTACAAAAGAAATATCTTTGGACAGAGAGAGCTAAGAGTGTTGCCAAAAGGGAGATGAAAGTACTTGGTCAGGTTTATATCTTTTATAAAAGATGGCAAAGCCGATATTGGAAACAAAAGGAATAACTGTGAAAATTAGAAGCCAGTTAAAACTGGATCCGAAAAAAATTCCTGCCCATGTGGCGATTATTATGGACGGGAACCGGCGTTGGGCGGCTAAACACGGTTTGGGGCCGGTCGATGGCCATTGCCAAGCGGCTCAAGAAGCGATTGAGCCCCTGATCAAAGCAGCAATTGGGTTGGGGATTAAGTATTTAACTCTCTGGGCGTGGAGCACCGAAAACTGGCGCCGGGATAAAATTGAAGTGAACGGGATCATGAAGCTTTTCAGTAATGGTCTTAAAGACAATCTGGAGCGGTTTCAGAAAATGGGAGTGAGGTTGAATTACCTGGGTGATTTGTCCCGCTTTTCGAAGGCAATCAGCCGGCGGGTTTTAAATCTGGTTAAGAAATCAAAAGAGAACAAGGTGATCACCGTGACTTTTGCGCTAAACTATGGCGGCCGGGATGAGATTTTAAGAGCGGTTAAAAGGCTGATTAAGACGGGAAGAAAAGTTTCTGAGATTGATGAGAATCTTTTTGCCAGTTGCCTTGATACTGCCGGAATGCCTGATCCGGATTTGGTCATCAGGACCGGTGGCGCCAATCGTCTTTCCGGATTTTTACCCTGGCAGGCAGTTTACTCGGAGTTTTACTTTACGCCGGTCCTGATGCCGGATTTTACTCCCGGGAAGCTTAAGAAGGCGATTGCTTCTTTTCAGAAAAGGGAACGCCGCTTTGGCGGCGGCAGTTTTTCTGTTTACCGGAAAAATAAGGGATAGTTTCTGAGAAAGGAACTTTTTAAAGAGATTCTGGAACTCCGGAAATGGTTTTGATGATTTGGTAAAGCCAGTAAGAAGCAATAACGATGGCGAAGCCAATGACGGCGTTGGTTAAAATCTTTTGGCCGGCCGCGGCCGATTTGGGATCGCCGCTGGAGGTCAAAAGCTGGAAACCGCCCTTGATGATAAAGACCAAAAGAATCAGGCCGGCGGCAACGAACAGATAGGGTAAGATTTGACCAATTACGCCACCCAGGCTCTCATTGGCAAAGGTAAAGCCGGGGGTTTTGAGGAAATCAGGCAAGTCATCGTAGTCCGGCAACCCCGAACCTATCGGAGAGCCAAGTGTTGGAGTCGGGAGAACTGGAGTGGGAGTAGGATCGCTGGCTAGCTGGCAGATACCGCGCGGGTTGGTATCCCAACAAACTTCAACGCCGACCTCGCAGGAAATGGGACCACTGCTTCCTGGAGTTATGGTGTAGCAGTCGTTTTGACTGGGTCGGTAATACCAGTTTTCCGGACAGCAGAATCCGCCGACGGTGGCTTGAGCCTGCGGCTTGGTTAAAAGAGTAATCAATGGAAAAATAACCAAAAGCAAAAAGATTATTTTTGCGAAGAAGAAGAATTTCTTTTTCATTGTCTTGATAAATCCGTAAGCTTAATCCAATCCCGGTATCTGCAATATGTTGACGCCGATGAGCCTTAAAATGAAGATGGCAAAGATGATTAACAGGAGTCCGCTGATGGCGGCGGTTAAAAGCTCTCTGCCGGCCTGGACCCGCTCAGGTTTGCCGGAAGCAGTCAAAATCATAAAGCCGGCAATGACCATAAGAATAAAGGCAACTCCACCGGCAATGGCCATGGCGCGACCGATGAGCCAGGGACTAAACTGGTCAGCTCTGGTCGGAATGCAACCCAAGGCGGTCTTGGTTCCGGTAAGCTCGCCATTAATGAGACATTGAACATCGGGTAATTTTCTGGCTTGGCATTCACAACCAATGCAGTTTACGGTATCAATGATGACCGGCCGGGTGTCTTCGGGACAGCGGCCGACCTCGTCGTTTTGGATGGGAACACAGCCGAAAAAGGTTTTGTTAGTTCCGCAGCCGCCGCCTTCGGGAGTGCGGGTCGGAGTGGGCTTAGGAACAGCACAGGCGCCGGCATTGTCAGGGGTCTGTTCACAAATTTCCCCGGGGTCGCAATTAATGGGTTGTGAAGTTCCCGGAGTTCGACCAATGCAGCGGCCGGAGCTAGGAGAATAATAATACTCGGACGCGATATCACAACAAGGGTCACCAGGAGCGGCTTGAGCCTGAGATTTTATAACTGAACCCATCAGTGGGAGGAGAATTAAGAGCCAAACAGCGGTTTTCGTTAAAAACGAAACAATCCTTTTCATATGCTTTAATTTTAACATAAAAAAGATTCCAGATACAAGAGGGAAGCGAAGACCGCCCTCAAAAAGATGGTATTATAAAAAAGGCAGAATAGTCAAATAGCAAAAAGGCGGGAGATTATTGAATAAAGTCTTGATCCATTGTCATTCTGACCCTGCCTTGTCATTCAGAGGCCGAAGGCCGAAGAATCCCTTCGGGTTCAAGCCGGGGATTCTTCGCTTCTTTCAGGATGACGGCGAGAAAATTTTTATTCAACAGTCTCAAAAAGACAGGCATGATAGCTGAGATAATTGATGAATAAATCCCTAAAAGCAGTTAAAAAAGTTTTTCTCCTAAGCCTGATTGCTTTGTTTTTTTGGGCCCTTTTTTCTTTGGAAGAAGTCAGGCAAAATTTTGTTTTTGCCGCCACTTGCGACACGGCCGATTGCGGCAGTATTGAAGAGTGTCAGCAAAAACAAAACGAATGTTGGGAGATTTGGGGCTTGTATGACGTGGCTAATGAAAAAAACAAAGAGGAGCTGGCAGTTTTAAAAAAAAGACTGGATGAAATTGTAATTGGCCTGTCAAAGGCCCAGGATCAGATCGATCAATTGGAAAAAAGCATTGTCCGGCAGGAAGAGGTTTTAAAAAGCAAAGAAAAAGTTTTTGCTTTCCGGGTTCGCAGTTTTTATAAAAGAAGCTATCAATTTTCCCCTTTGCTGGTTTTTTTAGCATCGAACACAGCCTCTTCGTTGACCCGGGAACTTTCTTACCGCCAAGCGGCGGCAGACGAGGACAGAAAGGCGATTGCCAGTCTCTCGATCAGTTTGAATAATCTTGAGAAAGACAAGCAGTCACTGGAGGAAAAAGGAGCCTGGCTGGAGAAAACTCAGGCTGAAATCAGTCAGACAACTTTGTTTTTAGATCGGGAAGTTGCCAAAGCCGAGGCCTACTTGGGCAGTCTGAAAGGGAGAATTGCCCAATTATCAGCCAAACAAGAGGCTTTATTAGCGGCCAGAGCCGGGACTTTTACCACCAGTGTGGGCGAGGTGCCGATTTCAAATATTCCCTGTTCCGGTCCGCCCGGCAGTCCTTCTTTTTGTGACCCGGGCGGGGGAGATTGGTTTGGGGCCTTTTCTTTCGGCGGCTGGACTCACCGGAAAGGGATGAGTCAGTATGGCGCTAAGGGCCGGGCTGAAGCCGGTCAAAATGCCAGCCAGATTCTTCAGGCTTATTACGGTCGGGAACCGGTCGGCAAAGACACCGGAGGAGCAATCCAGGTAACTGGAATTGGCGCCCTGGATTTTGAGAATTACTATTTGATGGGAATTGCCGAAATGCCTTCCGGTTGGTCTCAGGAGGCTCTCAGGGCTCAGGCGATTGCCGCCCGGAGCTTTGCCTACCGGTATAAGAGCCAGGGTCGGGCGATTTGTACTACTCAGGCATGCCAGGTTTTTTCCAGTTCTAAAGCTAATAATCCGCCGTCAGCCTGGCGGCAGGCGGTTGAATCAACCCGGGGTCAGGTGATTGAAGAAGTGGTGGCTTTTTATTCTTCGACGGCCGGCGGGTATTTAACTTATCCGACCGGTCTTTGGGATACAATCGACGGTCAGGGCGGGCCGGGATTTGCTTCCCGAGCTTGGGAAAGCAAGGCCGGTTCACCCTGGTTTTATTCCAGTTGGTATACTCAGAATTTCACTGCCAGCTCGGCCAAGTGCGGCCGATCTCACCCCTGGCTAACCGCTGAGGAAATGGCTGATATCTTAAATGCCTGGCAGGTTTTAACTCATCAGGAAAATGACAGCCGGATTTTGCCGGAAACTATTAATCAGTGTCCGATAGGCGGGGTTTCAGGCAGTCCTTATTCCAAAATTGAGTTAAAGGAACGGGCGGAAAGTCTTGGCCGCGGTTTTTCCCGTGTTTCCGGAGTAACGGTAATTTATAGTCAAAACGGAGAGACCAGTTCGGTTAATCTGGAAACTGACCGGGGTTCAGTTAGCCTTGCCGGCTCAGAGTTTAAACAGGCTTTTAATCTTCGAGCGCCCGGTTATATTGCTATCCGCAGTCCTCTATTTAGTATTGAGAGGAAATAGTATAATCAAAGCTAAAGAGAAAAAATGACTAAGCAGAACCCGAAGGCGGTTATTGAGGATAAGCGGCCGGAATTAGAAAAAGTCAAAGAAGAGAAAAAGGCCCATCCTATGGCTGCCTTTGTTCCGGTGCCCAGCAATTGGCGATTTGAAACCCAGGAAAAGAAAGAAAAGATTATTCTTTTGCTCCGGCGCCATTGGTTTACTAATCTGAGCTGGTTTCTGGCCGGAGTCTTCTTTTTTATTTTACCCGGAATTCTTTTCTTATTTGTTTCTTTCGATTTTATGCCGTTGCGTTTTCGAGTTGTCGGATTGGTGATTTGGTATTTAGTTTTAGCCGGATATTTTTTTGAACGCTTCTTAAATTGGTATTTTAATGTTTTTATCATTACCGATGAAAGGATTATTGATTTTGACTTTTTTGGTCTGATTTACAAGGAAGTCTCTGATGCTAAAATTGAAGATATTCAGGATGTGACCTATCGGGTAGGCGGTTTCGTCAGGAATTTGTTTGATTTCGGGGATGTTTTTTTTCAAACCTCGGCCGAACTTCCAAGGTTTGAGTTTCGTGATGTTCCTCAACCGGCCCGGGTAGCCAGAGTTCTGCGGGAGTTAATTACGGAAGAGGAAATCGAAAAAATGGAAGGCAGGATCAGATAATAATCTTTTAAAAAATATGACAGAATCACCTTTTGCTGAAATCTCGGGAGGATTGGTTGGTCTGAACCTTGGATTATGGGGGCTGGTGAAGTTGGGGGTAGTCCTCGGTCTGCTTATCTATGTTGGTTTTGCCGTGATGATCTTGAGACAGGTGGGTTTAATGAACCAGTCTTTGAGTGCCGACCTCAGTTTGCGATTGAACTATTTAGCCCGTTTTTATTTGACAGCCACAATTATTGTTTTTTTTATCGCCCTCATCTTCCTTTGAAAAAAGAGAATGCTGAATTTTTGTTTTGAGATTGCCAAAATTGTGGGGGCTTCAACTGACCGGGCTTGGGCTCAGGTTCATACTTTTTTGCCGATCCAATCAGAAAAACTTGAGAAAAGGGGTCAGCTTCTGGCTGTTTTTTCCCTGAGGAAAACCGGGGAAGGGAGTGAAATTGCCGCTTTCGGGCGGGAGGTGATTACCCGATTTCATGAAGAGTATTTTGGCCGTTTGGGGGGCTCGATTCATCGCTGTCTCAGACAGGCGGTTGCCAAAGTGGCGGCAGAGGCCGCCGGAGGTTTTGAGATTGAAATCGTGGCGGCTGTTTTGGGATCGGGAGCGGTTTTTTTGGTTGCCTTTGGTCCGGGGAAAGTTTTTTTAAAACGGAATGGTTCTTTAGCAGTTATTTGTAGCGGCAAAAGAGGAAAGATTGTTTCTTCCAGCGGTTATCCTCAAAAAGGCGACTTTTTCTTTTTGACTAATCGGCGCCTGGGGGAAAATCTGGCTGAGGGAACTTTACAGGCAGTTTTGGGAGGATGTCTGGTTCGGGAATCAGCCGAAATTTTAGCCCCCTTTGCCTATCAAAAAAGAGGTCTTTCGACTCCGGCAGGAGTAGTTGCTGAGATAAGGTCGGCAGAAAGGATAATCGAGGAAGAGAAAAAACAAAAGAGAAAAAAAAGCCGCTTGCTAAAAATAAAACCGGCTCTCAAAAAACCGTTGTTTTTTAAGTCAGCGGCTGCCAATAAAAGGAGAAAATCTGAAGTGGCTTTCGGAGTGGTTTTTGCTTCAGCTCTTCTTTTAGCAGCTAGTTTGATCCGGGGCGGTTTAAAGAAGGCCGGATTTTGGCAGCCGTCGGAAGACTCTGTGATTAGTCAACAGATCCAAGTTAAAATTAACGATGCCCAGTCTTTGATTGACCTTAACCCCACTCGGTCGAAACAGCTTTTTTTGGAAGCCGAGCAGATGCTGGATGATTTGACTGACAGGAGAGCGGCAGAGATTATCCCGGAATTCAGGCAGGTGATTCTGACAGGCCTGAGGCTGATATCGGGAGAACACGTCCTGGACCGGCTGCCCCTTTTTTTTGATTTGGAAATTATTAAAGAAAACGGCCGGGGCGAGAGTTTGGCTCTGGGAGGTGAAAGCTTGTTGGTCTTGGATATCGGCAGTCAGGTTATTTATCAGCTGGAAATTTCAGACAGGAAGGGAGAAATTTTGGCCGGAGGGGAGATTTTGGAGGGAGCGGTTGGTTTGACGGTTTCGCTTCAGGAAATCTTTGTCCTTACCGCCCGAGGGGTAGTTCAGATGGGAATAAGAGATGATGGTGTGGTGCAGATAATAGAAGCGGATAGTAATTGGCAGGAGCCGGTTAGTCTTAATTTCTTCGGAGACAATCTTTACCTTTGGGACAGAGGCCGTTTGGATTTATATCGTTATCCGGCAGTTGAGTCGGGCTTCGGACCGCGGCAATTTTGGCTTAGGGAAAAAAGAGAAAATTTAAAAGGAGTTGTTTCGGTCGCGATTGATGGCGCGGTTTGGTTCTTGAAAGAAGACGGGGAAGTTCTAAAATTTACTCGCGGGACGGCAGAAGATTTTTCGGTGGTTGGTCTTGAAGAGCCGTTTGCTTCTCCCCGGAAAATTTTTACCGGGCCGGATCTGGAGCGGCTTTATATTTTGGATTCAGAAAACCGGCGGGTAGTCATTTTGGGAAAAGACGGCCGGTATGAATCCCAGTATAAATGGTCGGAAGAAAGAATTGAAGATCTGGTTGTTTCGGAAGAGAGAGGGAAAATTTGGTTGTTGGGGGAAAATAAGATTTACGAGATGGAGTTGGAATGACAGGCAATAGGGGCAAGGTAATGAGGAAAGGAAAAAAGAGTTTTATGAAAGTTTTTAACCGGCGGGCAAAATATGATTATTATCTTCTGGAAAAATTTGAAGCGGGAATTGTTTTGACCGGAGCTGAAGTTAAATCGGTCAGAGAGAATAAAATTAAGCTGGCAGAAAGTTTTGTTCGGTTAAGAGAGGATGGGGCTTATCTGGTTAACGCTCATATTTCTCCCTACCGATATGCCCGAAACCAGTCTTATCAGCCAACCAGATCCCGCCGCCTTCTGCTTCATAAAAAACAAATTCTTTCTTTGATGAAAAAGATGGAGGGCCGGGGTTTGGCTTTGGTTCCGTATAGTTGTTATCTTAAAAGAAACAAAATTAAACTGGGGATTGCTTTGGCTCGGGGAAAGAAAAAATGGGACAAGAGGGAGGCAGTTAAAAAGAGAGATTTAAAAAGAGAAGCGGAAAGGGAACTTCGGGCCTATGAGAGTTGATTTCAGGGTCTTGATTTGGTAGAATGCTTCTCATTGGGGACGAAAGGTTTCGACGGAGCCGGCTCTTTAACAACTGCAAGCCGCCGTTGATTCATCGGCGTTAAACAGAATCAAAAAAATAAATGCTGAAGACGAAGATTTCAGCGGTTCTTATGCTTATGGCAATTTTGTCTACGCAACCTTGCCTTGCTAAGACCTGTCTTTGAGATTCTTTCCTGATGGAGTCTTTAAAGGCATAAACCCAGTCAGGATGCCGTCTTAAAACAGTTGACTAGCGGTTTAAGATCAAGCCTAATTAGTCTTAGCCCCGCTTTCCGGTTGGCAGGATCAGGCTGGGGTGAAAAAAAATAAAAGCCGACTAAGCTTGTAGAAGTTGTTGAAAGTATGTTTCGGACCCCGGTTCAAATCCGGGCGTCTCCACCAAAGAAAAAGCCCGGTCTTAGGCCGGGATTTTTTTTATGCTAAGCTTGATTAATGGCTTTAGTTGATTATATTTTTCCCCGTCGCTGTTTGGGCTGCGGAGAATTTGGCAATTATTTTTGCTCTGAATGTCTGAAATTGATTAAGCCGCCCAGGCGGCCGATTTGTCCGCAGTGTTTTAATCCCTCGCTTTTGGGTTCAACTCACTCTGCCTGTTTGAAACCGCTTTCGCTTGATGGCCTGGTTGCTGTTTCCAATTATGAAGGCGCGGTTAAACAAGCGATCAAGAAATTAAAATACCAGTTTGTAACTGATTTAGCCGGGGATTTGGCTTCTTTGATGATCCGGTTTCTCAGGAAGTATCAGGGTAAATTATGGCCTGAGTTTGATTCGTCTTGGGTTTTGCTTCCGATTCCTCTTTATCCTCAAAGACAAAAATGGCGCGGTTTTAATCAGGCCGGACTTTTAGGGAGATTGATCGCCGGCAAGATGGGTTGGAGTTATAAAGACGGGATATTGATTAGAACAAGACCTGCTAAGCCTCAAGCCGAAATAAATAACAGTAAACAGCGTCGGGCAAACGTCCGCTGGGTTTTTAAAGTGAGGCGCGAAGTTCAGGCTGTCATCCGGGAAAAGAAAGTTATTCTTTTTGATGATGTCTGGACAACCGGCTCAACGATTAAGGAATGTGCCCAGGTTTTAAAGAGAAGGAAAGTAGGTAAAGTTTGGGGATTGGCATTGGCTCGTTAGGGAAATGAGGCTGAATTTGATATACTATTAACCTGGGGAGAGTTGCGCCGAATGGCAAGGCACAGGTTTGCTAAACCTGCGTCCGCAAGGACTTGTGGGTTCGAGTCCCACACTCTCCGCAATAAAAAACATTGCCGGTATCCTTAAGATCACTAAAGGCAAAAGAATAAGAGGAGCGATAATCTTTGATTATTTAGCGGCAACAGCTTTGGTGAATGGAATCGGTTGGATCTGTATTAAAAATGTTGAGGGTTTTAAGTCGGTTTGGGTAAGATTAGGCGGGAAAACCATTCGCTGTGAGCGCTTGAAGCGGAGCAGGGGGGGGTTGGCTTATTGAGGAGGGTTGGCTGAGCGGTTAAAAGCGGTGGTCTTGAAAACCATTGCCCCCCGTGGGCACACAGGTTCGAATCCTGTACCCTCCGCCAGTTAGGAAATGTCTTTGTTGACTCGCCCTCTGCGAGGGCTCGCCAGCCGATTTTAAGCGCGAATTGGAATTTTTTATTTTTGGCCCGAAGAGGCTGGCAAAAAGCGGGATTTTTTCATTTTTAATCATAGCGGGCTTCTTATATTTCTGAGTTTTGGGTTGGCCACTTGCGTATATCTTTGCGTTGTTCTTACATTTGAATCACGCAAAGCGTTCTTAAAAACTTTTTGTGCTGTTCTTGAGTTTCAGAAGCTTAATAAAGCTGAGAGTGAAGGTCAGGAAAACTGTACAACATTGAGAGGGATTTTTTGGCAGCTTGGTGTATTCTATTTCTTAGAAGGATAAATATTAATGGCTATAGGAAAAGAAATCAGTAGGAGAGATTTTTCTCCGAACTAGCGCTTTGGCTGCCGCAGACATGGCCGCAGCTGCTTGCGAGCCAAGGGCCGGATGGTTACCTGAACTCCCCTCTCCAGCAGAAAGACCAGAGGACGAAATCCTAGCCACTCATCCCCCGCCTAACAAAGAAGGAACAGGAAAGCCCTTTACTACCCGGAGAATTCTATGCTTACCCCTCTGTTGACTGCCAAGCCAGAATCTAAAGAGGATGACGGCGATCCACAAAAGCAAGCAAGAAAAATGATGTTGGAGGCTCTTTGGGGAAGGTTTAAGGCAAAGCTGTTAGAACGCTTCCCAAAAAAACTCAATAGTTCCTCCGGAACACCTTGCTTTTCACACGGCTACCTAGCCCAATTATCAGCTCAATGGTAAAATAGAACCAGAAAAAGTGGTAAAAAAGTGAAGAAGACGTATTTATTAGCAGACAGCGCTCTAGCATATCTACTCCAAGTTGCCTTGAGCTTCCAGAAACCTTACAAGGAAAAAATTGACTCTATAACTTACAGGGAAAGCTCTCTCATGTGTGTTAAAACAGAAGCCTCTTTAGCGACGCTCGCTTCAGTCGAAGGAAAAGATAAGTTATTTACCTTAAAAACCATGCTCGGCTTCCAAACAGTAACAAGGCTTAAAGAACAAGCTAGAAATCTTAAACAGAAGGTTTGCGCTTCACAGGTTGTGGGAGGCTCAAGGAGCAACGTGGTAGCAATTGCATCACTCTTACACGACGCAGAACAACTTTCCAAGTACGCTGACAGTTTATCAAAGTATAAGTAAGAAAGATGAAAACCTGGGTCTAAAAGAGTTGTTCGAAAAAATCAGCTAACATCGGTATATACCGAAACGTCAGTCTGAAAATTTCATCTTTTCCTGCCACAGCGCATAGTTGCCGGGCGTTATCGGAAATAACAAAAGCCCTGCTTAATGGTTATAAAAAACTATGAGGATAAATCATATTACTATCTTAGTTTCTAACAGGCTAAAATCTGCTAAGTTTTATTCAGAGATTTTGGGACTGGAAATAGCTGAAAAGGGCAAGTCAAGATGGATAAAAATTGGTGACCAATATTTACACTTAGCGCAAGATTCTGGAAAACCGATTAAGGGCAGTTTCTATCATTTTTGTATTGAAGTAAAGAACGTTATTGATTTCGTCAAAAAATTGATTTCTAAAGGGGTTGACGTTTTTGATCTCAACGATGAGCTAAATAAGGTAAATGTCAATCAAAACTTAGACAGAAAACACCGCCAATTTTTCATAAATGATCCGGACGGCAATATGATAGAGTTATGCGACAAAAATAACGAGTACTTTAAATAAACGTTTTTGTTACATCTAATAATACGGTATTTCCGGTTTGCTGCCCGGTTTGCGCTTGTTCTTTTATCTTGATATAATTTAGGTATTAGAAGTTAGTTTAAAAACATGCGCAAAATTAATCTGAAAAATCTTGTTTGGAAAGGGGGGAAATATTATGTTTCCTGCATTTCTTTGATTGCTGTTGCCTTGATTGCCGGGAGTGTCGTTTATTGGCGGCAGAAAACTCTATTTCAAGTTAAATGGGAAGGATTCCAGTTACAATTGGCTTCGTTGAATAGCCGATTAGAATCAGCCCAACAAGAAAATGAAGAACTTGCCAAAAAGTTGAGTATCAAATCGGAAGTTGCCACCGGCAGTAATCAAATCGAAGAGCCTGCCTCTGACAGCAAGTGGAATAAATTTATCTCTGATAGTTCTGGCCCTCTGGCTAAAACCTATTTATTGAGAGAGGATGGGTTATCATATTCATCTGTCGAATCTGATATTTCTTTTTCAATTGAATATCCTGCCGATTGGACATGTAACAATGGCGTCTTTTCTTCAAAAGGTAAAAAGATCGCCGAATTTTCCCCGGGACTTGTTATTTTACAGCCTGGCCAGGGATGTTTTGAGGGTGGAATAATGGATCATGGCGGTGAGTTAATTTCTGAGACAACTGTTTCTATTGGTGGCCGCCAAGGGATACATCGAGTTGAGATTTGCGGTTATGAGGGCGGTTATCCGGATTACATTGGCACCTGGTACCCGAATATCTTCTGTTTAGAAGAAGGAGAAAAAGCTTTTAAGATGTCATTTTATGAACATGAATTGGGGGCTGGAGATAGAGCGCTTTTCGAGAAAATATTAGCAACGCTAAAATTTGAATAAAAAACCGGCCCGATATCACATCACACGGCATGCGAAGTTCGACGCTTAGCTCATGCTTCGCCCAACCCTCTGGATTGTTGTACAATACGATTATGGCGATCGATAGGTTTTTAAGGCACACCGCCGGTCGGAAAATGTCTTTGTTGGCTTACTCTTTGAAGGGCTCGGCCGGTTATTTTCTATATACGGAATATGTCTGAAACCGAAAAGATTTTACGATCAAAAATCAAGCCCAAGGAAAAACGGACTTTGCTCGTGGAGGCGGTTGTCACAGGCAAAATTCCGATAAAGGAATTTATGACATTTTTTAAGTCGGCCAAGGATAAGGACAAAGGTTCTTGCGCTGATATAATGAAGCATGTTTCAGTCCGGAAACCGGGGCTTCTTGCTCCTTACATTGAAACGCTGATTGAATATGTTAATTTTCCCTTGCCTAGAGTGAAATGGGGTGTGCCGGAAGCTATCGGCAATCTGGCCAAGGATTATCCCGACAAGGTTGCTGAAGCCATGCCGAATTTGATCAAAAATACGACTGATGACAAAACAAACACGACGGTTATCAAATGGTGCTCGGCTTACGCTTTGACTGAAATTGCCAAGCATAATCGAAAGACGAGAATTCAGCTTTTGCCGATTTTTGAAAAGATCATCAAAAAAGAGCAAAACAACGGCGTGAAGAATGTTTATATTAAAGCGCTCAAAGTAATTAAAAAAGAAAAATAACTATGGACAAAAAAGTAAAACAATACATAGACAAGCAAAAATCACCGCAAAAAGAAATTATTATGGCCGTCCGAAAAATATTTTTCAAAACCTTAAAAAATTGTGAGGAAAAATATGGCTGGGGAGTAATCGTCTTGTGCAGGGGCAAATTTTATATTGCGGCCATGAAAAACAGGGTGCATGTCGGTTTTTCTATCATTGGTTTAGATAAGGAAGAGATTAAATTTTTGGAAGGGGGAGGTAAAACCATGAGACATATTAAAATTCCGGATCTAGTCAGTATTGACGAAGTAGAATTGAAAAAATTAATTGAATTGGTCAATAAAAAGGCCAAGTGTGTTAAGTGTTAGAGTCATTATCAATATAGTTAAAAATATGAATAATCAAAATCAATCCTTCAACAATGTTCCCTCCGACGCTGAGGTTGTGGCGGGCAAGCAGGATAAGGAATGCTGTCCCAGATTTGACCCTGCGCCTTGGGACGGAAAAGTTTTAGAGTGGAATAATAAAAAATTTATCAAGGGCAGGGTGTTTACCTTGTTTTATATGCCGATAAATTTTGGTTCAGTTATGAAAAGACTTGATGCAATAGTACGAAAAGCTGGAGCGAAATTTGAAGACAACATGGGACTTTCTGACCATACTTCCAAATGGAATATGGATATTTACCTGGCGGTTGATAAAGAAATCCCCGGTATTGAAAACACTACACTTTCGGGGAAATTTTACACCAAAGTTTATGAGGGTGATTTTAAGGAAACCGGTAAATGGTGCAAGGATTTTGAAAGTGTCGTTAAGGGCAGGGGAAAGAGTGTTGAGAAATGGTATATGTGGTACACCACTTGTCCCAAATGCGCCAAGAAATACGGCAGGAATTACGTAGTGATTATCGGAAAGATAGGTTAAGAAGAATTTGCCGCCAAATCTAGCGAATCTTAAAGTTTTGCTGAATGCGGAATAAAAACTTGCTTGGCCGAAAGATCGCTTCTTTTGCTTGGCCGGGACTGTGATGGGCAAGTGTGGATGGACGGAAGGTAAGATGAGAAATTCCGCCCACTGGGTAAATCAGTTCGACAAGTTCAGGACAGTTTTTGGGCGAAATCAATCCTGATTTTTTTGAAAGCAACTCTCTACTTATGATGTTCTCCAATTCCCTCTTGTCTTTTCAGAAGGATTTGGCTATGATTGAAGGAAAGGAGGAAAGGATGTCAGCGCCTCGTAAAGCTCCAGTAAAACCCTTAGAAGAGGAAGAAGCCAATTCAGAAAAGGTTTCAAGAATTAAGGAATTGCTTGCCTGGGAAGCTCCGGCCAGGCCTTTTAAAAAGCGAAGCAAGGAGTTTTTTTCTACTGTCAGCGCCATTGCTTTTTTGGTGATGGTGATTTTAGTTTTTTTGAAAGAATGGTTTTTAATTATAGCGATTATCGCCTTTTCTTTTTTGATCTATGTTTTGTCGACTATTCCGCCTCAGAAAGTAAAGCATAAAATCACCAACCGGGGAATTACCACTAATGATAAAGAATATTTCTGGGAAGAGTTGGGCAATTTTTGGTTTACTCAGCAGTTAGATGAGACGATTTTGAATATTAAAATGCCTTTTCGATATCCCGGGCGGCTAATGATGCTTCTGGGAAATCAAAAAGAGGCCAAAGTTAAGAAAGTCTTAAGCCGCTTTTTAAGCCTGGAAAAAGTTTCGCCAACCTGGATTGAGAAAGCCGGAAAATGGTTAGCCGAAAAAGTTCCTCTTGAAGGATCTTCCTAGCTTCAAATCGGCACTATTCCATGATAAAATAAGCCCTAACAAGCGCTCGTAGTTCAATGGATAGAACACTTGATTGCGGATCAAGCGGTTGGAGGTTCGAGTCCTCCCGGGCGCACCCCGCCAAGCGGGGTCGCTCGTGGAGGCGAGAACCTCCACCAGGGAAATTTTTGATTAGGAAGACTTAAGCAGTTCGTTAAAATGAGGAGGTTTTGAGGAATTGGGAAGACAGGCGGATTTTGTGTTAGATGCTTGGTGCAAACTGGATTGGAGAAAAAGACTGGGGAATGTTGAATAGTTTGCCTGTGGGAATAGGAATAGATTTCCTGTAGGCAGAGGAGGGTTGGCTGAGTGGTTAAAAGCGATCGCTTCGAAAGCGATTGGGTTGAAAGATCCACAGAGGTTCGAATCCTCTACCCTCCGCTTAGAATAGGATTTTACCAGGAAGTAAAAAGCGCCCGTAGTTCAATGGATAGAACGTCGGATTCCGGATCCGAAAGTTGGGGGTTCGAGTCCCTTCGGGCGCACCAAAAAGTGCGGCGGAAGGGCGAGAAGTTTACCCCGCCGAACAAAGCGAAGAAACTGTAGCGGAAGTGAAAGCGGGGAGTCCCTTCGGGCGAGCTTCGCGCCTAGTCGCTCAGGGTGAACATTTAAAAGTTTAAAGTGAAAAGTTCAAAGTCAGGCGGAAACGAAAAGGGGCCTATAAAGCGAGAGTACTCGGCTGGAGGGGTGGTATATAAGAAATCTAAAACCGGAAGCCGGGGATGGGAAATATTATGGCTTTTGATCCAGCCTAAAGTGACTAGAGAAGAGCCTTGGCGGCAGGGAAGGTGGCAATTGCCCAAAGGTTGGATTGATGAGGGTGAAACCAGCCGGCAGGCGGCTTTACGGGAAACAAGGGAAGAAGGAGGAGTAGAGGCAGTTTTAGGAGAAAAAGTTGACCGCATTACAATTTTTTTTACTAATAACAGGAAAGAAAAAGTTCTAAAAGACATTGTCTTTTATTTAATGGAGTGGCAACGCAATTTGCCTGATGGCTTTGGAGACGAGACTCAGAAAATTTTATGGCTACCGTTCAAAGAGGCTGAGGAGAAGTTAACTTTTAGGTCAGAAAGGAATGTTTTGAGAAAAGCTCGGGAAGTTTTGGGCAGATCGGAGAAGCAGCCGAGGTTGATTTAGTAAGTGAGTGAGGTTAATTGGGAAGGGTACGAAAGTGGTTTAATCGGCGGCACTGGAGATGCCGTGTGGCGGCAACGTCACCGTGGGTTCGAATCCCACCCCTTCCGCTTTGGCTTGAGGGGCGCTGAAGTGGTTACAGAGGCAAAAGGCGGATAAAAATAAAATTATTAAGAGGAAGGGTGACCCCCCGGAAAGGCCTGATCAGACATTTTATAACCCGAGAGGTCGGCGATAGTGATTCTAATTGCCCCGATGGCAGCTGATTTAGTTCCACGATCAAAGCCTTGATCTGAGTGGATTTTGGGTGTCTTTGCAGAAATAATGCAGTAAATTTGCGGAGAAAAAAGTTGAGAGTAAGCTTTTTAAGCTTTAAAACAAAGCCCGGTCGATTTCTGGCTTTTTTGCTTCTTTGGGGTATCTTTTATGTTGCCGCGAGGCAGTTTTTAGATCCTGACCTTGGTTGGCATTTAAAAACCGGGGAATGGATTTGGCAAAACCGGCGTTTGCCGGAAAAAGACCTTTTTTCTTACACGATGCCGGATTATTCTTGGCGCTTGCATTCTTGGTCGGGAACCTTAATTTTTTATTTGATTAATCAGCAGTGGGGTTATCAGGGCATGCTTTTGTTTTCAAGCCTAGTTTTGGCTTTGGCCTTTTGGTTGGCAGCAGGACCTAAAAAAATAGTCTTAAGCTGGTTCCCGTTGAGTTTGGCATCTTTAGCCGGGCTTTCTTTTGTCGCGCCGCGCCCAAGAGTGATAGGGATTTTGTTGGCGGCTGTAGTCTTTGGGTGTTTGCGGATTTCTTGGTCAAAGCCGGCTTGGTTGCTTCTTGTGCCGCCTGTTTTTGGAATTTGGGCTAATCTGCATGGGGGCTTTCCGTTGGGCCTGGTAATTTTTTTCTGGGCAATAATTAGTCAGTTGATTTTATTTTTTAAGCAAAAAAAGAAATTGAGTCCATTTTTGGGATGGTTGGGATTGGCTTTTTTGTTTTCGGTCGGGGCGACGCTGATTAACCCCTATGGCTTTGGTTTTTATCAGGAAGTTTTTGGAGAGATGGCCGGTGGACAAAAAGTTCATTTGCGGATCGGGGAGTGGTTGCCTTATTCTCAGTTTGATCCGGCGATGATTGTTTTTACCAGTCTTTTTTTGGTTTTGGCATTTTTTTTGAAAAAAAGCCTTTCTTTTTGGGAAAAAACTGTTAGTTTCGGCTTGCTTTTGGCAACTTTGTTTTCGGCTCGATTTTTGATTTATTATTTGCTTTTTGCTTTGCCGCTTTTGGTTCGGTTGATAAAGGATTTTTTAAAGCTGGTTTCAAGCCACGAGAGATTTCAGCTTTTGGTTTTGAAAAAGAGCTGGTTTTTGGGAGGGATTGTTACTTTGTTTTTGGTAAGCTTGACTGGTCGATTGATTAGCTTTGGCGGTTTGTCTGAGAAGAGATTTTACCCTCAGGGGGCAGTGGCTTTTTTAGGCCAGGAAAAAATATCGGGCAATCTTTTTTCAATTTATAACTGGGGTGGCTACTTGATTTGGAAGTTTCCGGGGAAAAGAGTTTTTGTTGATGGTCGGATGTTAATTTGGCAAGAGGATGGTTATTCAGCTTTTGAACAGGAGCTTAGACTTAAAAGAGGGGAAGAGGACTTTCAAGCTGTTTTTGAAAAATACCAAATTTCTCATGCCTTGTTAGCAGTAGGGGAGTCGGCAAGTGATCCTCTTTTAGTGTCTTTTAAAAATTTTTTGGGAAAGACAACTCCGAATTTTGATTTAGGCCAAGAGCTGTTGGCTAAAAACTGGCGTTTGATTTATAAGGACGAAGTGGCTCAAGTTCTGGAAAAGCCTTAAAAGGAGGATTGATGAGTCAAGATCAATTAGACGAAATCAGACAGAAAATAAATTTGGTTGATCTGGTCAGCGAATATACACCCCTCAAAAAAGCCGGACGGAATTTTAAAGCCCTTTGTCCTTTTCATTCCGAAAAGACTCCTTCCTTTATTGTTTCCCCGGAGAGGCAAATTTTTAAATGCTTCGGTTGTGGTGAGGGCGGCGACATCTTTAGCTTTTTAATGAAAGCTGAGGGAATGGAGTTCAGTGAAGCTTTGGAAAAATTGGCTGACAGAGCGGGAATAAAACTCAAGGATTACCATCCTTCCCAGGATTGGCAAAAAAAACAACATTTATTTGAAATTAATCATTTAGCGGCCGAATTTTATCATTTCTTGCTGCTTAGCCATCAAATTGGAAAAAAAGCTTTGGATTATATTCTGGGACGGGGAATCAGCCGAGATTCTCTGATGCGTTTTAAACTGGGTTATTCCCCGCCTTTTTGGGACGGCCTCCAAAAATTTATGGTCAGTAAGAAAAAATATCGCCTTGATAAGCTCGAAGAAGCGGGTTTAATTATCCGGAGTCAGCGGGGGTTTTATGACCGGTTCCGTGACCGGCTGATGTTTCCCTTGCGCGACTATCAAGGCAATATCTGCGGTTTTGCCGGTCGCGTGCTGGAAAAGGAAGCTAAGGCGGCAAAATATGTCAACTCTCCGGAAACGCCGGTCTATTTTAAAAGTCAATTGCTTTATGGGCTTTGGCTGACCCGGTCGGAAATTAAAAAACGGGACGAGGTGGTTTTGGTGGAGGGAGAGCTGGACGCAATTTCTTCTTATCAGGCAGGAGTGAAATCTGTAGCAGCGGTTAAGGGTTCAGCATTGACTGAGGGACAGTTGAATCTTATCAGGCGCTTTACCAAAAACCTGATTTTGGCGCTTGACGCTGATTTTGCGGGTGACGCGGCCGCAAAGAGAGGCATTGAGTTGGCCGATCGGTTGGGATTTGCTGTCAAGGTGGTTGAGGTAAAGGGAGGTAAAGATCCTGATGAGGTAGCTCGAAAGAATCCTGGCCGCTGGCGGAAATTGGTCAGCCAGGCGATGCCGGTTTACGATTTTTTTCTAAACTCAGCTTTTAACCGCTATAATGTCAAAACAGCTGAGGGTAAAAGAAAAATCGGTCAGGAGCTGGCGCCGATTTTGGCCAAGATTAATGATAATATTGTCCAGGCTCATTATTTGAGCCAGGTGGCTTCTCGGTTAGGAGTGAGCGAGGAAGCGGTCAGTCGGGAGGTGGCTAAACTTTCCCGAATGGCGTCTTTGGCAAATCAGCCAATTTCCGTGCCGGGATTTGTCACGGTTTCCAAAACGCGGCAGGAGGTTTTGGAAGAATACCTTTTAAGTCTTTGTTTCCAGAGCAATCGCTGGTCCGATTTAACCAAAAAAAGCGTCAAAAAACTGATTACTGTTCCGGCTTATAAGCGGATAATCAAGATGTTGAAACAATATTTTGGAAAACATCAATCTCCTCAGGGTGAACTTTTGGTTAAGATGTTGCCAGCAGAACTGATTGAAATTTATAATCAGTTTTATCTTAACGATTTAGGGGATTGGTTGACAGACGGAGCAGAGGTAAAAAAAGAGATTAAAAAAACCATTCAAGGATTGAAAAAAACAAGGATAAAAACAAGACTGAAAGAGCTTGCCCGCGAAATTGCCCTTTTGGAAAAGGATAAAGATCAGGAGGCTAAATTGGAGGAGCTAAATCAGAAATTTCGCCGACTCTCAGCGAAGTTGGTTTAATTCTGATAAAATAAGAGAAGCTGTCTTAACCATGACTAAGAAAAAAGAAACACCCATTATCGAAGCTTCGAAGACTAAGAGAGGAAAACCCGTGAATGTTTCGGCTTTGATCAAGAAAGGGCGGAAGCAGGGTTTTATTATTCAGGAAGAGATTCTGGCTCTTTTCCCCGATGCGGAAGATAGGATTGAGGAACTTGATAATCTTTACGACCGGCTTCTGAAAGTGAAGGTGGATGTATTTGAAACGGCTACCAAAGAGGAAATGATCGAGGATGAAAAATCGGCTTCCCGGTTGGCCAAAGAGCTGGAAGTTTTAGCGACTCTCAAAGACAAGACAATTACTGATCCAGTCAGAATGTATCTTAAAGAGATTGGTCGGATTCCTTTGCTGACGGCTGAGGAAGAGGTTAGTTTGGCTCAAAGGATTGAAAAAAACTCAAAAGCAGCTCGAAGAAAACTGATTCAATCCAATCTCCGATTGGTAGTTTCAATCGCAAAAAAATATGTTGGCCGGGGAATGATTTTTTTGGATTTGATTCAGGAGGGAAATCAGGGTTTGATGCGAGCGGTCGAAAAATATGACTGGCGTCGGGGATATAAATTTTCCACTTATGCTACCTGGTGGATTCGACAGGCAATCACTCGGGCAATTGCTGACCAGGCCAGAACAATCAGAATTCCGGTTCATATGGTGGAAACGATCAATAAAGTGATCCGGACTTCCCGGCGGTTGATGCAAAGATTGGGTCGCGAGCCGGCGCCTGAAGAGATCGGTGAAAAGATGGAAATGTCGGCCGATCGGGTTAGAGAGATTTTAAAAATTGCCCAGAGCACTACTTCTCTGGAAAAACCGGTCGGAGACGATCAGAATTCATTTTTAGGAGATTTTATCCAGGACACTTCTCAACCTTCGCCTTATGACACTGCCTCAAGACAGCTTTTAAAAGAGAATATAGGAGATGTTTTACAGACTCTTTCTGATCGGGAAGCCAGAGTTTTAAAGATGCGGTTTGGTTTGGGTGGCTCCCGGCCGATGACTCTGGAGGAAGTGGGGCAGGAGTTTGGGGTGACCCGAGAAAGAATTCGGCAAATCGAGGCCAAAGCGCTGCGGAAACTCAAGCATCCTTCAAGACGAAAAAAACTTCAGGACTATTTGGAGTAAGATGAACTCTGATCTAAGACAGGGTATTCTGTCGGCAATCTATTCCACTTGGCTTCATAATAACTTGGCGATTGGTTTAGTGATAGGAATCGGACTGACAGCGGCCTTGTTGATTTTTAAGCCTAAGAGAAAATATGTGTTTTTTCTGCTCGGCTTTATTCTCCTTCTTTTGCAATTTGAGTATCAAAAGCATTTTGGTAAGTCTTTAGAGAATCAGACGATTATTGCCGTTATTGCTCAGGGTGAGAACCCGGGAGCCCGGAGTTTGATAAGGCAGGTTTTTTCCAAGGCAATTCCATTTTTGCTTTGGTTGTTTGGTTGGGGGTTGGTTTTTTTGGGAATAGTGTTTTAGGTAATTTCGACTTCTGGAATTTTATTCTAGTGAATGATAAAATTGGGCAGTTCGTTGACAATCCCCGGTAGCTCAATTGGCAGAGCGTTCGCCTGTTAAGCGAAGGGTTACTGGTTCGAGTCCAGTCCGGGGAGCCAGTCCCTACTTACTCTAACTTTTCTCGAGTTAAGTAGTTTTTTGAAGAGTGGCGTATAGGCAACTTTCGCCACTTTTTTGTCTTTAATATCAAACCTCTCAAAGAAGATAGCTAAGTAGTGTCTTTTGGCTTCAAAGCTAGCGTCACAATAAACCTCATAGATGTTGTTGGTGAGCTTTAATACTTCTTCTATAACATCAACGTCAAAGCCTCTTTGGTTTTCAATAGTGGCAATATCATTCTCTAAGTTTTGAATCTGGAAGTTAAGGTCCTGGTGTTTGCGTTTGAAAGATTCTTTGTCGATAGTCTTGTCTAAAAGATTATCCTCTAAGATATTGCGCTTATCTTCTAGCTTTTTAATGGCATTGCGTACACCTTGAATTTCGCTATCTCTTGACTCTCTAGACTGTTTAACTAGGCTTTTAGCCTTGTCTAAGACAGCTTGTATAAACTCTTCTGATAACTGTATCTTCTTAAATTCTTTAGCTACAGCTTTTTCAAGCTCATCTAGGGGGATGTAGTGGCTACAGCCATTTCTAGCGCTTCCATGATAATAGGCCTTGTTTTTAGCATGAACACCATCTCCATACAATCGAGCGTCACATTCTTGGCAGTAAGCAAAGCCATTCAAGAGCCACTTATACTTTCTTCTTCTGCAAGCATTGTGGTTGTTGCGAGCCATTATCTTTTGACAAGTCTCGAATATTTCTGGTGTAGTTAAACTCTTATGGTTTCCTTTATGGAGCTTCCCGTTGTATCTCATCCATTTAACATAAAAAGGATTTTTAAGAATCTCATAAACAATACTGCGGTACATTTTTTTACCAGTTTTACTACGTAGTTTTTTATCATTAAGATAATCGACCATTTCATCGACTGAATAGTTACCAGTAGAGTAGAGCCTAAATAACTCACTTATGAGGAAACTTTTTTCTTTGTCTACTTTTATGACACGGTTGGGTTTGTCTTCTGAGCCTAGATTGACATTTTTATAGCCTAAAGGTGCCCAACCTGGCCAATTGCCGTCTTGAATTTTCTTTTCTAAACTTTTTTTAACCTTGCGACCAGTTAAACGACTATAGAAAGCATTAATACTAGCTAACATTCCATCCATAAGCTTACCTTCAGCAGAATCATCAATCATTGGTTGGCTTATGGCTATTAGTTGAGTGTTGCAGTCTTTAAGAACATGTTTGATTTTGTAGTGGTCAAACTCATTTCGAGCTATTCTGTCTGTATCGATAACCAAGGCCACGTCTATAGTCTCTTCTTGGCATTGGATAATCATATCTTCCAAACCTTCTCGGCCAACTGTCTTGGTGCCAGTTTTGCCACCATCTTTGAATACACCAACTACTTGATAGTTGTTTTTCTTAGCCCATTCAGCACACTTTTCCTTTTGAACATCAAGAGATAAACCGCCTACTTGGCCTGGGTCTGACACTCTGGAATAGATAACTGCTTTTTTCATTTTATTTTCTCTCTAGAAAATCTATCGCCCTTTATTGAAATTAGTTTGAATTTATTTCTTTTTGAATAACCACGTACTATTTTTTCTTGGGTTTCAGCCTGGGATTTTTGAGTAAATTGTTTTGTGCTAGAAACACGGTTATAAAGTGCTGTTTTTTGCATTTTTATGACTCCTTTCTTCAAATCCTTTAACTCTATTTAATATGTTGTTCATTACGGTATCTTCAGGAGATAAAGAATTATCTCTAATAATATGCGCTTTTGATTCAACAACCTGTTTAACACGCTTCCAGGCAGGGTATATGCCATGAACAAAACGAAAACCAACTTCAGATAACCTAACTTCAGCTAGTTTTTGTGCCATCAATTCGAGCCAGTTGTTATTATCTTTGAGCATATTTATTGAATATTCTTTAACATTACAATATACACATTGTACTACATAAATAATATTTAGTCAACAATATACACATAGCACACAAATTGCATTTATAACATAAATGAGTTACAATTGGAGCCATGCAAGTAGAGTATAAATACACTGTAGAAGATATTGCCGAAATGCTTACCGTTAGTACAGAAACGGTTAGGCGTTGGTGTCGTAACAAACAAATAAATCACATTAAGTTGCCAGGGAGGAAAGGTGGATTTAGATTTTCCAAAAATGATATTGTCGATTTTGTCGCCAAGCTTAATAGCAATCCTTATGATAAGGGGGGTACCCAGGGTTCAGAAAATTCAACTTAAAAACTGGATGGGTATCTCTCAATAAATATTGCCTTTCTCCTTATATCCCCCCTTTTGATAGTGTTTAACGTAAGCTGGGTTGAGTGAACCTGTTCTCAATTCCCTCATCTATGAGGCAACTCTTGTCTTTAGCCTTAAAATCAAGACTTTGACTCTTCTTTTAATAGACTCATTTATGAGTGAAGTCCCGCATATATTGCGGTTAAGCCTAAACTTATTAATTAGAAAACTAAGCGTTTAGGTTGTTCTTTTGTCTTCAGACTTTATTTCAACAACTTCACACATTGCATGCAATCGACTTACTAACCTATCGCCAATCAGACTTGCCAACTTTGTTTCTCCAAAGTTTGTAGTAATAATGGTTTGCTTTACCCTGTTGTAGCGACCATCGATAATCAGATATAGGATTGAATTGGTCCAATCGCTTGTCTTTTCAGCGCCAATATCATCTAGTACTAATAACTCCACATCAACAATATTTTGTATAAAGAGCATGTTTTTGTCGTTTTCTCCATCAAAATTTGTTTGCATAGTAGTTAAAAGCTCGACAAGGTTGACGTAAGCAATATCGCTTTCTTCATCGTTCCTTAGGCGTTCTTGTAGGGTCCATGCCGCTAGATGACTTTTACCCACTCCCGCATCTCCGAATAGATAGAGGCCACTTTCAGTGTCTTTCTTGGCAATTAAATTAGCCTGTTTCCAGGCCTGGACATTTCCAGTCTCAGCTTTAAATGGTTTATCGAGAAATAGTGGTGGAATACCAGCGTCCCCAATTATTGAGTAATCAGAATCGTAATAACTATATTTACTTTTTTCTGAATATAGTCTTTTAGGTACGATACTTGCTAGGTTTTGGGAGATTCCTGTTTTCATAAATTTTTTCACCTCCTTTACTTTTTTTATTTTTATAACTTTGTATATATTTATTATTTGTAGATACTTTTATTTGTTTTTCTTTCTCTTTGTATGTTCCAGTTTCTGGATTAGTGACTGTTCCAATTTTTGGACCAGTACTATTCCAACTATTGATAAAGTAGTTATCCAATTCTTGATATAAAAAGTCGGATAGTCGATAATAAATCATTGCCCTGGAACCTTTTTTGACCTTAACTATTAAATTTTCTTCATCATCAAACCTTTCAATATAGCCATTATCAATTAGCCAGTTTATTGCGGGCGAAATTGTAGCTTTAACGTACTTAGTTTTCTTTTCAATGAAGCCATACCTGATAAAATCTTTTTCTTTTTGAAAGCCAAGTGTTTGCCTGAATATTAAAAGAAGAATCTTAAATGTAGAGTTGGGAAACATTGACTGATTGTCCGCAAGCCAGTTATATGACGCTAGCTGGAAAAGAGGGTCTTTGCGTCTTTTCATAGCGTTTCCCTCCTTTCAGCAAAAAGCCTATCTTTTAGTTCGTTTAGGCAAGAAAACAATTTTTTGGGGTTTATTAAAGCAACATCGTCCCAATACTCGTTTATGAGTTTTTGACAGAGCAGTGTGTTTTCAAATACAAACAATACTTTTTTAGGAGAAATTTTTTCTAGACAGAGGAGAGGTACATTACCAGTAGCTAGTAAATAGGTAGCGATATAAAGCTGGTGTGTTTTAAATACGTTTTTCATTTCAATTTACCTCTCAATCTCAATATTGGTTGCTTATATTGAGCAAACAAAAAAGCAACCGTTTAATGCTAGTTAAACTAGCTTCAACGATTGCCACCCGAATTAAGAGGTCTTAGTTTCTAAAAGCCAATGCTTTGAAACCAAGGCAATGTTTTGTTGCAAATTGAGATAAGTATTGAGGTTTTCGTAACACTACAAAAACACTACTTTCTCTATGCTAAAACTAGATTATCACATTTCAATTTTGCGGTCAATTGGTTATAATTGGAAGTAGGTTATAATGAGGTATATTTATGATTAAAGAACCAAAGGTTAAAAAAATCTTAACCATAGGAGAAGCGTCAGAAATGCTTGGTGTGACTGTAACAACACTAAGAAAATGGGATAAAAATGGCCATTTTAAGGCCTTGAGAATTGGTACTCGCAAGGGCGTTGGTGATAGACGTTACCGATTAGAGGATATTAAGAAGTATTTGATAGCAGATAAATAGAAAATTAAAGAAAATTAAAAGAGAATTTAGAAAATTATGGCAAAAAACAAGAAACTTGAGCTAACTTGGTTCAATAAAGATAAAAGTCTTTTTTATGACCTTGAAGATAAAAAATATATTTGGGTAGATAAAAAAGACCCTCGTGTATCTGAACCTCGAATTCTTCTTGAAAAAGCTTCTTATGGAGATAAAAATTCCGAAAATATGCTTATTAAGGGAGACAACCTTTTGGCCTTAAAAGCGCTGGAATCAGATTTTAGAAATACATTTAAGCTGATATTTTTAGACCCGCCATACAATACTGGAAGTGCTTTTGAACAGTACAATGATGGTCTTGAACACTCAATATGGTTAGGAATGATGAAGACCAGATTAGAGTCACTTTATAAACTTTTAAGCACATCTGGCTCTCTTTGGATAACTGTTGATGACAATGAGTCTCATTATTTGAAAGTGTTATGCGATGAAATATTTGGGAGAAAGAATTTTGTTGCGAATATTATTTGGCAAAAAAAATACACAAGAAGCAATGATGCAAAATGGTTTTCAGATAATCATGACCACATATTAATTTTTGCTAAGAATAAAGATTCCTGGAAATTAAATAAACTACCAAGAACTGAGGAAATGGATAAGAGATATAAGAACCCCGATAATGACCCAAGAGGTCCCTGGATGACTCAACCTCTTCATGCTAAGAGCGGAACAGACAAATCTTACTCCTTCACTTTTGAAAATAATATTGTTTGGAAACCACCTTCTGGAACTTTCCCAAGGTACAGCAAGAATACTCTTGAAGAAGCAGACAGAGATGGGCGTATATGGTTTGGTAAAACTGGAAGTGCTGTCCCAAGGATGAAGAAATATTTAGCAGACATGAATAAAGGCGTTGTACCTATGACAATATGGACCTACGGAGAAGTGGGCAGTAATGATGATGCAAAAAGGGAAGTAAAACAAGTAAATCCAAAAGATGTTTTTTCTACTCCAAAACCAGAAAAATTAATGCACAGAATTATACAAATGGCTACGGCTGAGAATGACTGGGTCTTGGATTCTTTTGCTGGCTCGGGTACTACAGGAGCTGTTGCACACAAAATGAACAGAAGATGGGTAATGATAGAAATGGAAAACCATGCTGAAACTCACATCGTGCCTAGAATGAAAAGAATTGTAGACGGAAAAGATAAGAATAAGACTTCAAAATTAGTGAAATGGAGTAAAGGTGGAGGATTTTCATATTTACAACTTGGAGATAGTTTATTTGTACAAGATGATGACCTTAAATTAACCATATTGAATCAAAAGATGTATAACGGGCCTTTGATTCGTGCGGTCTTAAAAGTAGAAGGTTTTAAGCTTAAAAATCCTGACAATGGGATACATGGTATAGCTGGTAAAACAATTGCCCATGTCACTGAACAATATATTAGCCAACAATATATAGATGTTCTTATAGATGAAATTGGCTCTGCAGGAGATTTTATAATAGTTTATGCCAAGACAATTTCAAGCAGTCTGGAATTACCCGATAACGTTGAAGTTAGAAGAATTCCAGATGTTCTATTAAGGAGATTCAAAGTATGAAAAAAATTGTTGAACAAATCACCAAAGAATTAAGTTTAAGAAAACCACAGGCATTATCGTTGGTTAAACTTGATTCGATTCTTTCCAATATAAAGCTAAGAAAAGAATCTTTAGATGAAATTGAAGCAAAGCTTGTAGGCAATATTAAATTTGATACGGAATTCCCATCGTTTACTTTTGCTTTAGCCACCGGCGTTGGTAAAACAAGATTGATGGGTGCCTCCATTGCTTATTTACATCACAAGTATGGTTTGAAGGACTTCTTTATTTTAACTCCGGGGGAAACTATTTATACAAAGACCATAAAAAACTTTACTCAAGGAAATAAAAAATACACACTTGATGGTTTAACTGACTTCCCGCTGTTTAATCTCATAACTGGTGAGAATTATGAGTACTCTAACTTCGGGAATCAATTATTCGATGCGATAAATATTTATGTTTTTAACATTCAAAAAATATTCAATGAAAGAACTGACGTAGAGTTTAAGTTTCACAAATATCAGGAAACACTTGGCTCAAGTTTTGCAGAATTACTTCAAAAGAAAGACATGGTTTTCTTAATGGATGAAAGCCATAGATATAGAGGTCCTAAGTCTATCAAGGCAATTAATCATCTAAGACCTATTTTGGGCTTAGAGTTTACAGCAACCCCAGCTAGCGAGAATGTTATTTATTCATATTCACTTGCTGATGCTATTTTAGACTCAAAAGAAGCATTAAAGAGTCTGGGAAATGGAAATGGTGCTAAAGATGGATATATAAAAATTCCTTACGTTATTGCTAGAAGTGATGACTATACATACCAGGGAGACGTTGAATTAGTAAAGCTAGAAGACGGAATTAGAAGGCATAGGGAAAAGAAGGTTTTGATTGAGGAGTACTGTAAAAATAATAAAGTACCATTTGTTTTACCAGTAACACTGGTAACAACAAAAAGTATTCAGCACGCTAAAGATGTTAAAGCATTAATTGAAAGCGATAGTTTCTTCAAGGGTTACTATAAGAACAAAACACTACTCGTTACGAGTGAAAGCGAAGTTGATTCTATTAACCAGCTACTTCACCTCGAGGAACCTTTTCCTATTAACAAAAATGAAATAGTTATTCATGTTGATAAATTAAAAGAGGGTTGGGATGTAAAAAATGTTTACACCATTATTCCCTTCAGAGCTTCTATTAGTAAAACTTTAATAGAACAGACAATTGGTAGGGGCTTAAGGCTTCCCTTTGGAGAATTAACAGGCATAGAAACTCTGGATTCTCTAGATATTATCTCTCATGACAATTTCGCAAAGGTGCTATCTGTGGCCCATGAGGTAGCTGAGGGTATAGAAGTCAAGAAAGCCGACAAACGAGAGGATTTAAATACAGTTGAGATAAAACCAACAAGTGATAAAAGCCTGTTGATAGAAGTACCTGCCATAGAAACAAAAGTTTATTCCACAAATGACATTGCTTACTTTCCAATTAAAGTAACTCTAGAAGAATTGAAAAAGATAACTCCAAAGCTAATAAAAGCTGATATTGTTTCAGAACAAACTGAAGATATTGAGAAGATAGAGTTTAAGGATGAAATAAATCCAGTCAATAGAATTGTTCGAATGATTATTTTAGAAATGACAGAATTCGACATCTCTCACAAAAGCATTTTGCAGAAAATTGTTAAACACTACTTAGAACAATTAAAAGTAGAGGATAGCGATTTATCGAAAGCAATTAGATTGCACGAGCAGACAATTTTGAATGATATTTTGTCTCAATTGAAGAAAAAACTTCAGGAAAAAACAAAAATTGAACATAAGACTTCAGACGAACACTTAGTTTTTGGACCTTATTTCAAATCAATAAAATCCTCTTCCAAACCACTTGATAAAGACAAGGTTGATGATTCAGAAATTGTTGACAACATATTAGAAGGGTATAAGAAAAGTGTTTATCAAGCCTATATTTTCGATTCAGTTCCAGAAAAAATCTTGGCTGATTCTCTTGAAAAGGATAGGGCTGTAATAAGTTGGTTAAGGCTTAGAAATGGTCAATTACCAATTAAGCATATTTATGGGAATTATAATCCTGATTTTATCGTTAAAACTAAAGACACCAATTATTTAGTTGAGGTTAAAGACAAATCAAAGCTAGACAACAAAGATAAAGATGTATTCCAAAAGGCGGGCCAAGCAAGAGAATGGTGTGAAATTGCTACTAAAGCTACTGGTAAAAAATGGGTTTATAAATTATTACCCCATACAACCATAAATAAAGTAGATAGTTTTAAGGGGGTTATAAGTAGCGCATATAAGTTTGAATAAAAATATATGGATTTTTCAGCACTAATACTAGATTTAATAGCGAAATTGTTTTCGCCATTTATTAAAATCCTAAAATGGTTTTATAAAAAATTACCTTTTGAATTAAACAAAAAAAGAAAACTTGGAGTAGTTGAAAGTTCTTGGCAAGAGCATACCTGGGAATATGCAAAACATAGAGATGAGGATGTTGTGGCACTTCATACTCATTGGCAAATAACAAACACTCTTCCATACAACCTCACAGTCCTGAATGCATTTTTAGTCAAACCAGAAAAGATTAAGGGTAGCGTAATGATAAAAAATTATAAATCAGATATATGGGGGCACTATCCACTCCCTAGTGGTTATACAACAAATCTCAACATCACCTTTGTAATAGATAAGAAGTATATAAAAAAACCAACACAAATATTAAAAACTAAAATAGACATACAAGACCCAATTGGTCGTAAACATCGAATTAATGATGTCTTTATTAAGCCAATTCATAAACGAAAGACAAAAAAAGAACATCTTTTAGTTGAAGATTCTTCAAAAATCAGGGATGACATTGAAAAGCAAGTTGTTGCTGTACTTAAAAACGAAGTAGAGCAATACAGAGCTAGGGGTAGAAAAGAAGGTAGGCTGGGCACTGTCGAATGGCCTAGAGGGTCTATCGAATGGAGAGGTGCTGATGAAAAAATTAAATATTTGTACGAAAATTCTAATAAAGGCAATGTTACTTCAGAACATGTTAGCGCATTGTTGACTCTCTATAGCTCTTTGTCTAAAACAAATAAGGACAAAATTATTAATGCGCTAGTCAAGAGAATTGACAAAAAAACTGAGTATCGTGACATAGGGTACCTCATTATATTTTTTCTTTTTGAGGTGAAGCGACTTAAAATAGGGCTTGATGCTACATTGAAGAAACTCAAGGGAGATAAAGCGAATGCGTTTGGAGATGTTTTAAGAATGCTGGATTTCCTTTTAGCCTTTCGATATGAAGAATTTGAAAGACCAGAACTAGATGAAATTGAAGCTTTTGTCTATTCAACAGAAGAACATTCATTCAAAATCAAGGAGAGAATTAATGCAATTAGAGTTAAAAACATGATTAGCAAACCCAAGCAGGACAAAAATTAATATGGCCATATTTAAGATAGATAAAAACAAAGTAGTTAAATGTTCAATCAAAGACGATGGTTTTGGTGATGAGTTTTCTTTGCGTGACTTCTTTGCTGAAAATCTAGAGGAGTTATTGGGTATTCGTTTTATAGAGAAAGAATATCCTATTCAAGAAGGTAGAATTGACACTCTTGGTCTAGATGAAAACAACTCACCTGTGATTATTGAGTATAAGTGGAAAGAAAATGAAGAGGTGTTAGCTCAAGGCTTGTTTTACTACAACTGGCTTATTAAAAATAAAAAGCATTTTGAGTTATTGGTGGAAAATAGATTAGGTGAGAAGATTAGGGTTAACTGGGAACAACCAAGGGTATTGTTGGTAGTTCAAGGCTTCGGTAGGTATATTCTTGGTGCGGTAGAACAAGAAAGACATATAGAGCTATTGTCTTACCACTATTACGAACCAGACATTCTTCAACTTGAAAGTATATATACTCCACCAACTATTAAATCTAAAAGAACTATTAGCAGAGATGATTCAACAGAATACAATTTGAGTTATCATTTGGGCACGACCAATGAAGTGATGCAGAAAAGATACAAGATTTTAAGAGAGCAGATATTACAACTTCCAGAAGTAGAAGAAAAAGAAGCTCAAAAGAGCGGGATAACCTACAGGACTACTAAGAGCTTTGTTCATTTTGACTTTAGACCTACCTGGATACAAGTGCTTTTACGTGACCCAGAATATTCATCAGATAAAGAGAAGCTAGTAAAAGATGTAACAAGTAATAGGTGGGGTTATAAAGGTGCGTTCAAGTTTAATGCAGACACAGACATTGACTATCTATTTCAACTTATTAAGGACTCTTACGAGTCAACAATGTAAACATGTCTCAATATTACAATCCTAAAAGATTATCAAAATACTGCTACCAGCCAGGTTCTAAGCAACCCTTTAAGTTAAGCCGTTCGAAGATTGACTTATTTTTAGAGTGTCCTAGGTGTTTTTATATGGACAGGCGTTTGGGTGTGGCTAGGCCTCCTGGATTCCCTTTCGCCTTGAATAGTGCCGTAGATAAGCTCTTAAAGCTTGAGTTTGACGCTCATAGGGCTAATGGTACTCAACACCCACTGATAGAAAAGTATGGCGTGGATGCAAAACCTGTAGCTCATGAGAAGTTAGACGATTGGCGACAAAACTTTGTTGGGGTTCAATATTTGCACAAACCCACTAACTTATTAGTCTTTGGCGCTATTGATGACTTATGGATAAATTCAAAGGGAGAATACATCGTGGTTGACTACAAATCGACAAGCAAGATGGAAGAGATAACCGAGTTAGACAAAGACTGGCAAGATGGCTACAAGCGCCAGATGGAGATTTACCAGTGGCTATTAAGACACAATGAGTACAAAGTTTCTGATACTGGCTATTTTGTCTATTGCAACGGCATTACAGACAGAAAAGCCTTTGATGCCAAGCTTGAGTTTGATGTGACTTTAATCGCTTATGAGGGAAATGACAATTGGGTTGAGCAAGCTATAAAGGGTGCTCATAAATGTCTAAACGGCAATACTATTCCCGAAGCGGGCGAAGATTGTGACTATTGTGCTTATAGAGAGTCAGTAAAGGAGATTGAAAATGAGTAACAGAATAAAATTTATCTATTTTGACTTAGGGGGTGTGCTTTTTCGTTTTAGAGGTGGTTTGGAAAGATTAGCAAAAGAAAATAGTCGGCAATATGAAGACTTTGAAAAAGTTTTTAGAATGTATGACGATAAAGTTTGCAGAGGAGAGATGATGCCACAAGATTTGTGGTTAAAATATAAAGATGAGTTAGGGCTCGAAACAAAAATCGATGACTTTGCCGAATATTGGACAGACAACTTTTATCCAATAGTCGAATCTCACAGTTTGGTAAATCAATTAACGAGAGGTTATCAAATTGGCCTGCTAACAAATATTTATAGTGGGGTTTTTTCTAAAATTATTCATAAAGGGCATATCCCAAACATTGATTATTCGGCAGTAATCCAATCTTGTAATGTCGGTTATGTAAAACCAGAAAAGGAGATTTATCAGTTAGCTCAAGATAAATCCGAGGTTTTGCCAAATGAAATTTTGTTTGTTGATGACAAGCAGAACTTTCTCAGTATGGCTGATGAAATGGGTTGGGCAACCATTCTTTTTGATGAAAATAATCCTAAAGAATCAGTAAAACAAATTAATAGCATATTAAACTAAAGCTTAACAAACTCTCCGTTACTGACTTTCACCACTGCGTATTTTGGTTCTGAGACTAAGACCTTTTTGAGTACGTCTAGCTGGTTTTTAACTCTCGCCAAAGACTCTCCAGAGAAGATGTCATAGAGAACAAATGGGGAACCAGGGAGCAAAGCAGAACGATAAGGTTCTGAATACTCATATTTACCCAATATATCAATCTTTTCTTGTGGTTCGAAAATTCTATCTTCAATTGTATGTGTTTTTGCAACTTTCGAACTGTTTGTGTGTTCTACAGCTTCTGAAAGCAGTTTGAATGCCGGAGAATATACAGTGTCTATTTTGCCTTCATCAAGAGTCAGTCTGCCGAAAACCAACCTGATTAATTTCCGTTTGTCTTCTTCACTCTCTGCCTTCAGGTACACCTGTTTAGCTCTCTGAGATAGTTCATAAATATTCATGCCTAATTCAAAGTAGCTGACACTGGCTCTATTATATTTATCTAAACTGCTAGACGTGTTTTCAAGCTCTTCAGAGTATTGTCTGAACTTCCTTTCGTAAAATTCAGGCTTTATTTTGCCGTCCAGCTTGTCATCATAGAGTCTGTCCAGACGCTGTTTCAGCTGTTCTGCACGCTGATTCAGATCTTTGGTTGCAGAAGAGTGATACTCAATTTCATC
>JAFGMK010000019.1 GCA_016927565.1 Minisyncoccota bacterium
CAATTATCAATCGCCAAAACCGGATATTTCTACTTTGCCCGCTGACCGGACATTATCACTTTGACATGCCTTATACCCCGGCTTGACTTCAGACAGCGTCTTTGTTATATTATTTTCCAAATTTAGTTAAAAGCTTTGAGGAGAACAAGTAGATTCCGGACCTCTGTCTTTAAAAGAGAGCGGTAGCTGGTGAAAATTCCGCAAGCAAGTCCAGTTTCGAAAAGATCTCTTTATCCCTGAGATTCCGGGGGAAAGCTGCCGGAAGAACCCTCCTTCGCCATAGCTTCGGAAGGGCAAGTGCTTTTCCAAAGCAGATTGCGAAAGAGCAAGTAAAACCGCGCCGGGTGCGCCCGTTAAAGCGCTAGAGTATCACTGCAAGTCAAGTACTCAAACAACGAAGGCGAAGCCTTTTTTTGACGAGAACACCAGTGATGGTGTTTTTTTAGTGAAATCTCGGGGCCTAGCAAAATAAGGTGGTAACGCGGTTTGTAAATCGAGCCGCCCTTATGAAAATAAGGGCGGCTTTTTTTATGGTTTACCACCCAAATTTAAATATCAATTCAATAAGGAGGAAGCTTATGATCCAAAGCAAAAATCAAAATTATCTTGCTAATTTGCCGGCTTATTTAAAAGAGGCGATTAGGTTTGATGAGGGCTATTTTTCGATTCCCTTAGCCGAAAGCCGGGAAGATTTCGCCTCAATCAGAGAAAGTTTTTCTCAGAGAGATTTGCCGGTTTCGTTTGATCAGGCGCCCGGCCTCTTAAATCAACCCAAAATCTTTTGGGTAAGGCAAAGTTTGATTGATCCTCTTCTCAGGGCAGCAACTCAGCTAAAAAACAAAAGTTTAAGGTTGCATTTTTTCTCTGCTTACCGACCATTAGAGGAACAAAAAAAACTTTTTGAAACCTCAGTCCGAAAAACAATTCAGGAATTTCCCCAGGTTGATAAAGAAACTTGTTTAAAAATTGCCGGGGTTTATGTTGCCTGTAATCCGGCCACTGCCGCTCATGTTAGTGGTGCCGCGGTCGACGTCGGCTTAAGAACTTTATCAGGAAATTTTTTGGATCTGGGAGCAAATTACTTGGATTCTGGCCCTTGCGTAGCTACTGATTCTTCTCAAATCTCGTTCCGGGCAAGAGAAAATCGGAATTTACTCGCGGAAATAATGAATTCAGTCGGTTTTGTTAATTATCCTTTTGAATTTTGGCATTTTTGTTTTGGAGATCGGATTGCAACTTTTATCCAAAAAAAACCCCGGGCTTTTTTTGGGTCGGTTGTTTTTGATTCCCAAAAAGGAATTATTAAGTTTTTAACCAATAAGGAACAAAAGAAATGTTTTGCCGTCAATCACTTATTTTTTAAAGAAAGGAAGAAAAAATGACAACCGAAAGACTACATCAAATGGAAACTGACTTTATCTTGATTCCGGATGGTTATCAAAAAGAGGTCGCTGGTCAATCTTATCTTTTCCAAAGATTGTCAGGCATTACCGCTTTGGGGGAAACTATTCCGCTTCAGCAAGAGGTTTTTGGCTTGACCGACCTTGAGGTTTGTCCGGCTCACATGCTGGTGACTATGGAAAAAGCTGGTGGGATTGCCGTTGGCGGCTGGGGGAGTAATGGCGAGTTGGTTAGTTTTGCTTATGGTTGGCCGATGAGTGAGCCGGGTTCGATCCTGCTGGATATGATCGGGGTAAGGGAGGATTTGCGGGATCATGGTCTGGGTTTTGAAAGTCTCAGGGTAATGGCCTTATTGGCTGAGGCAGCAGACTATAAAAGGATCAGGTTTACTTACGATCCGCTTGAGGCCAGAAATGCTAATTTTTATCTTCGAAAAGCCGGAGCAAGAGCCACCGGCTATGAAGTTAGTCCTTATGGTGATGGAGACTTGGCGGGTGACCGATTCTGGGCGGTTTTAGATTTGACTTCTGAAAGAGTTGCTCATCGCCTTCTGGGTCAAAATGGCCAGCCTGGTTTTGATCAGGTAAACGACCTTCCAATAGCCGGTCCAACCATATTTCCCCAGACAGACCGGCTGCTCTTGCCGATTCCGGCCTGTTTGGGAAAGTTAGCTGTCGAAGATCAAAGAGGCTGGTGGCAGTTTTATCGCCAGGTTGGCGAGCATTATTTCCCGAGGTATCAGGCAGTAGAAATGATTGTTCAGGATCAGGGAGAACAAGCAATTAATTATTATCTTTTTGAAATAGCTGCTTCTGTTAATCAAAGGGCGGCTGTTTTGTTTAAAGGAGGAATCATGTCAACTGAAACGGGGTTTTTTTTACAAACTGCAGATCTTTATGAAGGTTGCGGCAACCGACTTTTAATTGCCCCTCTAGCGGAAGAATTCTGGTCAACCGATTTTCTGGCGAATGCTCAACTACGTCAAGCTTTGGCTCAGGCGGGTCAGGAGCAACGGGTAGACAGCATTATGGTTTTGACCGGTCATCCCGAAGAACGGGAAAGTCAGGGCTATGATTGCACCATGGATGTTTTTGAGCCTGCTGGCAATGACGGCTCCGGGATGGCTGGTAGCTGGTCAACTATGTGCGGCAATGGTGTTAGGGCGGTTGCTCGGTACTTAATGGATACTGGCCAAATAAGCCAAGAGAAAAATCCTTACCGGATTGCTACCCGAAGTGGTATTAGGGCAATTGAGGTTTTGCCAGGCGATCTTTTCCGGGTCCGGATGGGTGAGTTTGCTTTTTCACCCCGGGATCTTAGCCGGTATTTAAATCCTGAGGCGATCGGACTGGATTTAACCGAATCAATAGTAGCCCTCCCGTTGCCAGCTTTTTTAAACGAGGCCGGAATAAATCAGTTAGGAGTCAACGCTTGGTCAATGGGCTTACATGGTGACCGCGAAAATGGGAGTCAAATTGATGGTGAGCCTCATGTCGTTTTACTTCTGCCTCCTTCCTCAGCAATGACAATGCCTCAATTAGTTCAGACTGCTCAAGAGTGGGGTCCGAGAGTAACTAAAGCTACTGACTTTTTTCCTCAAGAGGTTAATTGTAACTTTGTGATTGTTCAGGAGGTTAATCAAGGAGAGAAAAAAATGCGCGTTATTGCCTGCACTCATGAGCGAGGCCTGGGTGATGATCCGGCTCATTCTGTTACCCAAGCCTGCGGGACTGGTGCTACCGCTATCGGCTCAACTATGTTTTTAACTCGCAACCTTTCTGATGAATGGGAGGTTGAGGTTCAAATGCCTGGCGGAAGCTTGTTTATTCGCCGAGAAAATGAGCAGTATTTTATGGTTGGTCCGGCTAACAAATGCGATTAATTGGCAATTTTTCTTGCCTAGATCAATGATCAATGCTAAACTTATCCTCAAATGAATATGAGTAAATTCTGGGCTGATAAATTAGTTAAGGGGATTATAGATTCCGGCAAGCATCTTCCTTATTGGGTAGATGATATGAAAACTCCTTCAGGCAGAATTCATGTCGGCGCTTTGCGGGGGGTAGTGATTCATGGTTTAATTCACCAGCTTCTTAAAGAAGCCGGCCTTAAGTCAACTTATACCTATGTTATTAACGACATGGATCCCATGGATGGTTTTCCCCGCTATTTGCCGGAAAAATTCCGCCGGTATATGGGCCGGCCTCTTTTTAAAATTCCCTCACCCGAAAAAGGCTATTCTTCCTTTGCCCGTTGTTACGCTGAGCAGTTTATTAAAACTTTTAACAGCTTAGGTTTCAGACCGAAGATTGTTTGGTCAAGCGAATATTATCTTCGGGGAAAATTTAACCGGGTGATTGAGGAAGCGCTGGACAGGGTGGTTTTGATCCGGAAACTTTACAAAGAGATTTCCGGCTATGATAAGCCCGGAAACTGGTATCCTTTTCAGGTAATTTGCCCGAAATGCGGCCGGGTGGGCTCAACCATTGTTACCAACTGGGATGGCAAAAAAGTGACCTATGAATGCCGGAAGAATCTGGTAGATTGGTGTTCCGGCTGCGGTTATCAGGGAAAGATTTCTCCTTTTGATGGTGCGGGCAAATTGATGTGGAAAGTTGATTGGGCCGCTCATTGGAAAGTGATCGGAGTAACGATCGAAGGGGCAGGAAAGGATCATATGACTGAGGGCGGTTCGTACGATCTTTCCAGTCAGATTTGCCGGCAGGTTTTTGAATATCCGCCACCGTTTGCCTATTTATATGAGTGGTTTTTAGCGAAAGGCGGCGTGAAAATGTCTTCCTCAAAAGGAATTGGGGTATCGGCGGTAGAAATAGCGGCGACATTGCCGCCGGAGATACTGCGTTTTTTATTGATTAAAACTCATTTTAAGCAAGCGATTATTTTTGATCCGGCGAACAATGAAAGCATTTTGGATCTTTTTGATAAGTACGACGATTGCGCCCGGGAATACTGGGAAGAAAAAGATTCTTTGAAAAACCGGTCTTTCCAGTTATCTCAGGTTGGTAAAATGACAAAAAAAAGTTTTCTGCCTCGATTCCGGGAGGTAGTCAAAAGAATTCAGAATCCCAAAATGGACTTGGTGGAAAGCTTTGCCAGGGATAAGGGGAAATCCCTGAATGCCAATGAAAAGAAAATTTTAGAAGAGCGAATAAAATACGCCCGAATTTGGCTTAAAAGTTATGCCCCGGATGAATTAAAACTGGGAATAACCAAGAATCTTCCGGAGGGAGTTAGTGAACTTTCTGTTTCTCAAAAAGAGTATTTGGGTAAGGTTGTCCGGCTGTTGAAAAGAGAAGGATGGGATCCGGAAAAACTCCAAATGGCGTTATATGAAAAAACCAAAGAAACATCAATTCTCCCCAAAGAGGCTTTTCAGGCTCTTTATTTAACCTTATTAGGAAAAAACTATGGTCCTAAAGCTGCCTGGTTGTTGCTTGAGGAAGATCAAAATAAAATTATCACTCGATTAACTGCGGCTGTTAATTATCAAAAAGGATTGATTAAAAAAGAAAAATATCTTTATCCTTTATTGAAAGATTCTAAAATCTTTTCTATTGACCCTGAGTTTGCGGCTAAATACCCTTCCGTTGTGGTCGGAATCGCTCTTATCAAGGGAGTGAAGGTGAAAAAACAGGACCCTGTTTTGATCCGGGAAATTATTCAATTTACTCAAAGTCAGTCAGGTTTAACCAGTGAACAAATTAGCCGTTTCCCGGAAATTAGAAGTTATCGCCGGCTTTACAGAGAAACCGGCATTGACTGGCACAAAAGAAGGCCCTCGCCGGAATCTCTAAACAGAAGAATCGCTCGGAATCAGGGATTGCCTAATGTTAACAACTGCGTCGATGCTTATAACTTGGTCGTGGCCAAATACCGAGTTTCGGCTGGAGCTTTTGATTCAGACCAAATCAGATTTCCGACAGTTTTAAGATTTGCTCAAAAAGGGGAAAATATTCTGCTTCTGGGCGATAGGGAGCCCACAGAATATCTTCCGGGTGAGGTGGCTTACTTTGATCAAGCAGGAGGTTATAACATTGATTTCAACTACAAAGATGCCGCAAGAACTCTGGTGACCGAGAAAACAACCAATCTGTTAATCAATACTGAGGGTATTTTTGAGATTGGTCGGCACCAGGTGGAAAGGACCCTTCAAGAGACGATAGACAAGATTATTAAGTACTGCGGCGGAAAATTAGAGAGTGCGGGAATCGCTGTCGCCTAAAAGGAGGTTTTATGAAGCTTCAGAAACTGGAGCAGTTTTTGAAAAATTACTGGGGAAAAGATTTTTTAACTAAATGGCAGAAAAAAGATGATCATGGCGCCAATGGTCTCCAGGTCGGCGGCCGGGAAAATATCAAAAAAATCGCCTTTGGAGTCAGCTGCAACGCCGATTTTTTACATCACGCTTTACATGACGAGGTTGATACTTGTATTTTTCATCACGGCTTAGATACTCGGTTTCCTCAAATGCTGATGCCGGAATATCTCCGAAAGCGTTTTAAACTGATTCTTGAAAACAATCTTAATATCTTTGGTTACCACGGAGCGATGGATGCCCATCCTAAACACGGCCACAATACCCTGATCTTAAAAGAGCTGGGAGTAAAAATTCTAGGCCCAGTTATGGACGAATGGGGTTATTATGGGGTTTTGCCAAGTCCCAGAAAACTCATTGCGATCGGCAATCAATGCCGCCGGCTGTTTGATCACGAAGTCTTTGTTGAAGGCAATCCCGATCGGAAAATCAAAAGAGTTGCTGTTTGTTCCGGCGGCGGCATTCCCGGCAGAGAAGAAGTGGTGAATTTTGTTACTAAAAAAATTGATCTTTACATTACCGGCGTTATTTCCGAGAGCCGGCCTCACATGTTTTCCGAAATGGGCATGGCCTATTTTGCCTGCGGCCATTATGCCACTGAAAAAATCGGGGTTTTAGAACTTGAAAAACAAATTAAAAAAACCTTTCCGGAAATAAAAACCGTTTTTATTGACATCAATAATCCTATTTAGGAATAAAGGCTAATCCTTTATTCTTTTGGTTTTTTATTATTTATTCTTAATTTAAGGAGTGGTTATGATCTCAAGAGAGGAAGCTTTAAAGTTCTTAAAAGAGCAGATTGAAAACAAAAACATCATCAAGCACATGATTGCCTGTGAAGTCATAATGCGGGCTTTGGCCAAGCGTTTTGAACCGGGAAAAGAAGAAGTTTGGGCGATGGCCGGTTTGTTGCATGACGGCGATTACCGGGATGATGTTCCTCCGGACCAGCAGGGAATCAAAGTTAGTCAGATGTTAGAAGCGAGGGGTTTTCAAATTCCTGAAGAAATGAAACAAACAATGGCTGCCCATAATTGGGGAAATACCGGCGTGGAGCCAAAATCAAAGATGGATTGGTCGTTATTTTGTGGTGATTCCTTAACCGGCTTGATTGTCGCCACTGCTTTGGTTCATCCGGAGCGGAAATTGGCTCGAATTACGGTCGAGTCAATTTTAAAAAAGTTCAAAGACAAAGCCTTTGCCCGGGGTACCCGGCGGAAAGAAATTGCTCTTTGTGAGGAGAAACTTGGGATTCCTCTGAATGAATTTATGGCGATTGGCCTTAAGGCAATGCAAGATGCCGCTGATGAATTGGGGCTTTAAAATTAGATTTGAAAGGTTCTCTTTATTAAAGAGAGGAAAGGTTTAAATGGAGCGGAAATTTTGGCTCGGTGTCGGAGTTGGCGGATTTTTAGCTCTGGCGGCTTTTGCGGGATTGGAGTTTATAAGCTGTATTCCGGAAGGGACGTGTTTTACCCGGAGAAGCCCGTCTGTTAAGCCGGAAACCGCGATTGACTATGAAAGCTGTCTTTTGACAGGCGGAGAAGCGGCGAATGGATCGTCTGAAGAGGCCCCTCGCTGTTGTATCGGGGGTCAGTGTTTCTGGAAAGAAGCCGGAAAATCAGTCGAAGACCCGGTCGGTTGTGAGATAACCAACTGCCACGGTTTGGAAATTACGTGCGGATCTGTTCCGCCGGACTTTTGCACCATGCTTTATCAGTCCGGCGATGTCTGTCGGCCTTTAGCTCGCTGTGAAGTGATTAACGGCCGGTGCCAGCTGGTCGGGGATCCAAGATTAACTGCCTGTTGGGAATGTGTCCGTCAATGTCAGCAAATCACTGATCAAATTAAAAGTATAAATTGTGAGAGCAGTTGCCGTTTGGAATAAACAAAAAAATTGCTTTTGACTCCTTTTGCTTGCCGAAGTTCTCTCAATGGCTTATAATGTTCCTGGAGCCTGAATCGATTCAGGACAATCATGCTTGATCCAAAATTTATTCGGGAAAATCCGGCAGAAGTTAAAAGAGCAACCCGGGCGAAAGGTTTAGCGCCGGCAATAGTTGATCGATTCTTGAAAGTTGATAATACCCGGCGGCAGTTGATTGACAGGATTGAAAAAATCCGAGCTAAAAAAAATCAACTTAAACAAGACCAGGTTGAAGAAGGCAAAAAGCTGAAAAACCTTCTCCGCCGTCTTGAACCGGATTTGCGGGCGGTTGAAGAACAGTTTTATCAATTAGCCTACGAAATTCCCAATTTGATTGCTGAGGATGTCCCGTCGGGAAAGGACGAGACGGAAAACAAAGTAATTAAAAAATGGGGAAAACCGGAAAAGTTTTCTTTTAAAGCCCGTGACCACTTGGAATTGGGCGACTTTTTGGGGGTGATTGACACCCAGACAGCAGCAAAAGTTTCCGGGAGCCGTTTCGGGTATCTTAAAGGTGACGCCGTTCTTTTAGAGTTTGCTTTGGTTTCTTATGCCTTGTCAGTTTTGACCGACAAAAAAATGATCAGTTCTCTGGCCGCTAAAATTTCACCGGATTTTCCGGCCAAAGTTTTTGTTCCGGTTGTTCCGCCGGTAATGATTAGGCCGGAAGTTTATACTCAAATGGCCCGTTTGAGTCCCCGCGATGAGGATGAGCGTTATTACCTGCCGAAGGATGATCTTTATTTAGTCGGCAGTGCCGAGCATACTTTGGGGCCGATGCATCTTAATCAGACCATCGCGGCCGAAGCTTTTCCCCTCCGGTATCTTGGTTTCTCGACCAGTTTCCGGCGGGAGGCCGGCTCATACGGTAAAGATACTCGCGGAATTTTACGGGTGCATCAATTTGACAAGCTGGAAATGGAATCTTTTTCTTTGCCGGAAAACTCAAGCTTGGAACAATGTTTTTTTGTCAGTATTCAGGAATACTTAATGCAGGCTTTAAAAATCCCCTATCGGGTAGTGGCTATTTGTACCGGCGATATGGGCGATCCTGATTACCGCCAGCTGGATATCGAAGCCTGGCTGCCGGGCCAGGGAAAATATCGGGAAACACACACCTCTGATCTTATGCTTGATTATCAATCCCGCCGTTTGGGAACTAAATTTAAACGAAAAAACGGAGAGAATGGTTTTGTCCATATGAACGATGCCACTGCTTTTGCTGTCGGTCGGACAATCATTGCCATTTTAGAAAATTTTCAGCAGAGGGATGGTTCGGTTCTCGTACCTGAGGTATTGCGAAATTATGTCGGAAAAGATAGAATAAAAAGAGGATGAATTTTTCCCTTATTTCAAAGATTGTTCATCACACTGCTTCTTCTATTAGCGGCGAAATAATTGTTAGAGAACAATTTGGCCAGCACTCTCTTCATGTAGTCGGCGTTCCTCAGTCTGGTGGGATTGTGAAGCAGATTTGGCAAAAAGGAATTAAATCTCTGCCGGATTTTAAACCCGTTCCGGAGGTTTTATTGTTGGGATTAGGCGGAGGAACGGTTATCCACTTGGTAAAAAAACGCTGGCCGGAAGCGAAGGTTTTTGCCATTGAGCTTGATCCGCAGATAATTGTTGTCAGCCGGACTTACTTTGATTTGGATAAAGTTTCAGGATTAAAAATTGTCAGAGATGATGCTTTTAAGGCGGTTTTGCAAAAAAAACACGGATTGGCAAAAAAACTATTTGATTTGATCTTGGTGGACATTTATTTGGGCCAATCTTTGCCCGGCTTTGTGGAAACAGAAGAATTTATTCAGGCATTAGGCGGCCTTTTGACTAAAAGAGGGGTTTTGGTTTTTAATCATCTTTTGAACAAGGAGGGGAAAATGGCCATTATTCCTTTCCGTCAGCGGCTGAAAAAGATCTTTCCCGATCTTAAAATGGTACAAACTTTCAGCAATGAACTTCTGATTGCCTCCAAAGGACAAACAGGATAGCCGGTTTAGGAAAACTATGATCAAATTTTTTTCAAAGTTACTCGATAGTCAGCGTAAGCAGCTTGATAAAATCAGACCATTAGTGGAGAAAATCAATTCGCTGGAAGAAGAGACGCAGTCTCTCGGGGAACAGGATTTTCCGGCTCGGACAGCAGCTTTCCGGCAACGTCTGGCTGATGGCGAGATTCTGGATAACCTTTTGCCTGAGGCTTTCGCTCTGGCTCGGGAAGCGATTAAAAGAGTGATTGGCGAACGTGCTTATGATGTTCAGCTGATGGCTGCCGTCTGTCTTCATCAGGGCAAAATCGCCGAACAAAAAACCGGTGAAGGTAAAACCCTATCAGCCGCCATTGCTGCCTATCTTAATGCTCTTCCCGGAAAGGGAGTTCATATTGTTACTGTTAATGACTATTTAGCCCGGCGGGATGCCGGCTGGTACGGCAAAGCTTTGAGGTTCTTGGGACTTGAGGTGGGCTGTATTATGCATGAGGCGGCTTTTTCCCTGGATGAGGACTATGCAATTCAGGGTCAGGTTGATGAGCGTTTGCGCCATTTACGGCCGGTTCCCAAAAGGCAGGCTTATGAAGCAGATGTGGTTTATGGAACTAACAACGAGTTTGGTTTCGATTATCTTCGGGACAATATGGCCTACCAGAAAGACCAGCTGGTTCAGAGAGGCCAGAATTTTGCCATTGTGGATGAGGTGGATTTTGTCTTGATTGATGAAGCCAGGACTCCTTTAATTATTTCAGCTCCTGATGCCGAGCCGACTGAAAAATACTATCAGGCGACTCAGATGATTAAGATTTTGTCAGCCGATACCGACTATTTAATTGATGAGAAGATAAAAACTGCCTCCCTGACCGAACATGGTCTGAGGAAGATTGAAAAAAGATTAGGGGTCGATAATCTTTATGAAAAAGATTTTGACACTATTCACCATTTGGAAAATGCCCTTCGGGCCCGGACTTTATATCTCAAGGATCGGGATTATGTGGTCAAAGATGGTCAGATTGTCATTGTTGATGAGTTTACCGGCCGGTTAATGAATGGCCGCCGTTGGTCGGATGGTTTACACCAGGCAGTGGAAGCTAAGGAAGGAGTGAAAATTGAGCAAGAATCAAAAACAATGGCAACAATTTCTTTTCAGAATTACTTCCGGTTGTATGAAAAGCTGTCAGGAATGACCGGAACGGCGGCTACCGAGGCAGAAGAGTTTGAAAAAATTTATCAACTTTCAACGATTGTTGTTCCTACCAATCTGCCTTTGGCCCGGCAGGACCAGGCTGATGTTATTTATAAAACTACCAGAGCCAAGTATGCGGCGGTGGTAGCCGAAATCGAAGAGAAATTTCAGCAAGGCCAGCCGATACTGGTGGGGACGACCTCAATCGAGAAAAACCAAATTCTGGATAGTTTTTTAGACAAGAAAGGAATTCCTCATCAGGTTTTAAATGCTAAGAATCATGAGCGGGAGGCCAAGATAATTGCTGATGCCGGCCGGAAAAAAGCGGTGACAGTAGCAACTAACTTAGCCGGTCGGGGAGTGGATATTGTTTTGGGGGGGGCCAAGCCCGAAAATCCGACTAAGACTGAAATCGCTTTGTGGCAAAAAGACCATGATGAAGTTGTTAGTTTGGGCGGGTTGCATGTAATCGGGACTGAGCGTCATGAGTCTCGCCGGATTGATAACCAGCTTCGGGGTCGGGCCGGGCGGCAGGGTGATCCCGGGTCTTCCCGTTTCTATGTGGCGCTCGACGATGATATCATGCGTCTTTTTGGCGGTGAACGGATTGCCCGGCTGATGACTGTTTTTAAGCTTCCCGAAGACCAGCCTTTGGAGCATAAAATGGTTAGCCGGGCGATTGAACAGGCTCAGGTGAGAGTGGAGAGTTTTCATTTTGACGCCCGGAAAAGAGTAGTGGAATACGATGACGTTATGAATCGCCAGAGAGAGGTGATTTACGGCCGTCGCCATCAGCTTCTTGAAGGAGTGGTTTTAAAAGATGGCTTGTTTGAGGCAATGGAGAAAGAAGTTGAAAATTTAGTGGAGATGTATGCTCCGGAGGGGTTTGCCAAAGCTGAAATTGACCAAATAGTTAATAGCTTTTGTGAGATTTTGCCTTTGGAGAGCGAGTCTCAAAAAAAGCTCAAAAAAGCTTTGGCTCAAAAAAGTCCGGCTGAAATCAAAAACCTGCTGGAGCAAACTCTGACTTCGGCCTACCGGGCGCGGGAAAAGCAATTGGGCGAAGAAAATCTTCGTCAGGTTGAAAGAATGCTTTCTTTGATGGTAATTGACCGGCTCTGGGTTGACCATCTTGACAGTATGGACGATTTAAGAGAAGGGATTGGTCTGAGGGGCTATGGCCAGCTTGATCCTTTGGTCGAATATAAAAAAGAAGCCTTCGGTGCTTTTGAGGCCTTGTTGAAAACGATTGATACTAATGTGATTAAAAGAATTTTCCGGGTTCAGGTGGGAACGCCGCCCCAGTTCCGTTCCCGCCAAAACATGGTTGAGAGTCGAGGTCAAATGCCGGAAATACAAACTCAAACCAGTTCTTCAGCTCAGACGTCAAATGCCGGCTTGTCTTTTAGCCAGTCCTCGGTAACCGGTTCCGCGGTTGAGCCGGTAGTTTCCGGCCGGAAAAAAATCGGCCGCAACGAACCCTGCTGGTGCGGCAGCGGGAAAAAGTACAAGAAGTGCCACTATCCCCAACCCTCACCTAATTAGAAAAAGAAACTAAAATGGAGTTTAAAGAAGATAGTTTAAAACCGGTTGACAGTTTCAGCCAGGCCCGGCAAGTTAATCCTGATAAAGTTGACTGATGCGATGGTGCGGAAAGAGCTCCTTAAGTTCAAAATGTCGGTAGTGTCTTTCCTCGTTTTTGCCGAGTATTTTGGACAGGGCATGCGAGGGCTGGCTAAGCCAACAACTTCCTGGAAAGAAGTTTTTAAACATGATGATTACGCCGATGCTTTTTTTGGGGGACTAGGGAAGATCTGCGCTGAACAAAAAAAAGGATGTGATCGTCGTTAATCCGCAAACGGTTCCGCCCGAATTGCTCGATATCTGCCTGCTTTTTGGTGTTTCTCTGATGGGAATATACGACCGTTTAAGCGAAAGCGGACAAACCAGAAGATTGAGAGATGTCTTAATTGAAAGAGGAATTCTTTCGGGTAATTTGACTGATGGGGAAAAAACTAATCTTTTGGGCCGGCATCTGCTCAATTGGTGTAATGTTTGTACTGCTTGGGGAGTTTACTCGGCCATAAAGGATTGCGGTAACGAAATTAAGCCGCCTTAATGTTTCAGAGTGATTATCCACGGCGGGCTGATTGAGTATATTAGGAGGCCGGTGATTAGAGAGATTAAAGCTGCTTTTTATGCCCGCGATAATTTTATGGGTGACGCCTCCGCCCGTTGCTGGCATTATGATCAGGCAGCCAATCACCGGGATTTAATTGAAAAGCAAAAGTACTGATTTTAATGATTTCTTCAGCTCTTTTTTTGATATCATGATATGAATCATAGTATCAGGATTTTTCTGCTTGTTCTTTTAACTTAGCTTCTTTATAATACAGCCATTCCCTTTTCCGAGGCGGATTTTTTTGTTTTTTTAAGATGATTAAACTTTTCCGGCGCTACTACCAGTTCATCACGAAATATAAAAGAAAATTTATTATTTTCAATCTGGTCGTAGTGGTAACGGCGGTTTTGGAAACTCTCAATCCTTATTTTTATAAGCTTTTAATTGACAATCTTTCGAGTCGGGATTACTGGTTGTTGGTTAAAATAATTATTCTGTTTGTCGGAGTGAAAATTTTGGCGAATTTGTCTCATGCCATGAATTATTGGCTGGGAGATAAGATTTTAATTCCCGCCGCCCGGGATGTCCGCTTGGCCGTTTTCCGCCGCATTCAGGAGCTTGACTTTGCTTATCATGTCAACAAAAATACCGGTTCTCTGATCAGTGCCTTTAAAAGAGGTGACGGGGCCTTTTTTGATATTTTTCACAGTATCAATCATGAGCTGGCGCGGTTGCTGATTAGTTTGTTAGTAGCCCTTTATTTTTTCGTCCGCGTTACTCCCTCCATTGCCTTCATCTTGTTGGGATTTTTTATCGCCAATATTTTTATCAGCTGGAGATTGATTAAACACAACATGCGGATCCGGCGGGAATTTAACCGGTCTGAGGATGCGGTTTCGGGGATCATTACCGATAATCTCTTGAATTATGAAACCGTTAAATTTTTTGCTCAGGAGAAAAAAGAAGAGGCTCGTTTGCAGAAGCAGTTTGAAGACTGGTTTGAAAAGCTTTGGGCTTTTGCCAATTCATTCCGGTTAATGGATGTGATGGTAGGAAGTTTGGCCAACATCGGTATGCTGGTGATTCTCTGGGTGACTTTGAAGAAAATGGTTAGCCAGGAAATCAGTTCCGGCGATTTTATTTTGGTAGCGAGCTTCATGACTGGTTTTTACTATCGTTTTTTTGATCTTTTATATCGGATGAGGCATGTTGCCAGACATTATGTCGATATCAAAAAATATCTGGAAATTTTAGAACAGCCGATTCTGGTTAAAGACCCCGAAAAGCCGGTAGATCTTTTAAAGGTTAAAGGAGAAATTGAGTTTCAGGATGTCGATTTTGCTTATCCGGACTCTAAGAGAAAAATGATTTTAAAGGATATTAACTTAAAAATTAAACCGGGCGAATCAGTGGCCTTTGTCGGCCGGTCCGGGGCCGGCAAAACAACCCTAGTTAAAATCCTTTTGCGTTTTTATGATCTGAATCAAGGCCGGATTCTTCTAGACGGAGTGGATATTGCCGATTTTGCTAAAAGCCGATTACGCTTGTTTATCGGAGTAGTGCCGCAAGAGCCGGTTCTTTTTAACAATACCGTTGGTTTTAACATCAGTTATGGCAATGATCAGGTTTCTCAGGCAGAAATCGTTAAGGCTGCCAAAACCGCCAATCTTGATCGTTTTATAGATGGCCTGCCAAAAAAATACGAAACCGAAGTAGGCGAGCGGGGAATTAAACTTTCAGGCGGTCAAAAACAACGCTTGGCGATTGCCCGGATGATTTTGGCGGATCCTCAGATTATTGTTTTTGATGAGGCGACGAGCAATTTGGACTCGGAATCTGAGCGTTTAATTCAGGAGGCTCTTTGGAAGATTGCTCGGGGACGGACAGTTCTGATAATTGCCCATCGCTTTTCAACTGTCAGAAAAGCCGATCGGATTATCGTCATGAATCATGGCCGGATTGCCGAGGAAGGTTCTCACCAGAATCTGATCAAACGCCAGAAGGGCCTCTATCAATATCTCTGGCAGCTTCAAACTAAGGGTGAGTTAGACGAATGAACCGGGATTGTTGCGATCAAACCGCTAAAGATAAAATGAATGACTTTAATCAAAAACTAACCGGTTTTTTTAAAAAATTTCCTCAACAGAATTTTTCCCGGGGAGAAGTTCTGCTCCGAGCTGAAGACGAACCCCCGGGGGTCTTTTTTCTCCGAAAAGGTTATGTCCGATTTTATTCCATTAATGAGGATGGTAAGGAGTTGACTTTAAATATCTTTAAACCCGGCTCCTGTTTTCCTCTTAACTGGGCCGTTGCAGATCAGCCTAATTATTACTTTTTTGAAGCGATGACCGAGGCCGAAATTATCCGGGCTCCAAAAGGCAGTTTCTTGAAGTTTTTAAAGAACGAACCCGGGATTCTTTATGAATATTTCCGGCGAATTTTAGTCGGTCTTTCTGATTTTCTCATCCGGAGCCAATTTCTGTTGCTGGCTGACGCCCGGAAAAAAGTCACAGCGACGATTCTTTTGCTCGCGCGCCGTTTTAATCAGTCAGAAAAAGATACTTCGGTGAAAATCAGCCTGCGTTTGACTCATCAGGAAATTGCCAATCTGGCCGGGCTAACCCGGGAAACGACCAGCTTGCAGTTGGAGGCTTTGAAAAAAGAAGGCTTGATTTTTTACCGGCATCAACAGTTAAAGATTCCGGATCTTGACCGGCTTAAAGAAACGGCCTTGATTTATCAGGATGAAAAGTTATTGCCGTATGCATTTTAAGAAAAGAATAACGATTCCGGACCGGATAATTCACTTTTTTGAAAAAACTCCTGCTTGCAAAGTTTTTCTTTTTTGCTCTACAATGTTTTTAAGTGAATTATGAAAGAGAGGGGGTGAGTGAGAATGCAGAGTAGTTTAAATATTTTCGTTGAGGCAATCCGTCAATTAATCTATCAAATGGCGGAGATTTTCCCGAAGGTTGTTATCGCTTTGATTATTTGGTGGGTTGGCAATCGATTTTTGATGATCGGTCTGGATCTTTTGAAAAAGGTGAACATCAAAGGAACCAAACTTGATGAACAGATTATTGGTGTTTTTTCAAAGATAACTCTCCCCTTGGGGAAATTTATCCTGGTTTTGATTGTTCTGGACTATCTGGGAATTGGCAGAACAGTTATCAGCGCCTTTATGAACGGCCTGACTTTGGCTGTTTCTATCGCTCTCGGCTTGGCTTTCGGTAAAGCCTTGGAGAAGGATGCGGGCGAAATTGTCTCAGAAGTTAGAAAACAATTGAAAAAATAGGTTTTTTCTTGTTCTTTGACTGGAGAGGAAAACCTGGTTTTCTGGTTGGAGTTGTTAATATGGCTAAAATAGAATTGAGTCGCTGGCCAGGGAATCCCTTGTTAAATCCGAAGGGCAATAAACATTGCTGGTGGGAAAAGGGATCAGTTTTTAATCCCGGGGCGGTGGCAGACGGGGATAAAATTTATCTGCTTTACCGGGCGATGGGAAGCTTGCATTATTCTCATTTCGGCCTGGCAGTTTTGAGCGAGCCGACGAAAGTAAAAAAAAGGTTGCCGTTGCCAATTTTAGAGCCTGAACCGGGGAATGACCTGGAAAGATTCGGGATAGAAGATCCCCGAGTTGTTTCGCTTGAGGGCCGTTTTTATATTGTTTATAACGCGGCTTCGGTTTACTCCTGCCTGAGAGAAAAACCGGGAAAGTTAGGCCGGATGATTACTCCCTGGAAATTACGCTGTTCATTGATCTCAACATCGGATTTTAAAAATTTTAAACGTCATGGAGTAATTCTGCCGGGAATAGACAGTAAAAACGGAACTCTTTTTCCGGAAAAGATTCAGGGTCATTACGCATTAATGCACCGTTGTTTTCCTCATATCTGGCTGAGCTTTTCCCCTAAAGTTGATTCCTTTACCAAGGGAGTGATCCTGGCCCGGACGAGAGAGGGCTGGTGGGACAGCGAAAGGATCGGAGCCGGAGCGCCGCCAATTAAAACTCCCCTCGGGTGGCTGGAGTATTATCACGGGGTCAGTCGCAATAGTCGCGGCCGGTTTGTTTACCATGTCGGGATTTTACTCCTGGACTTGAAAAACCCTAAAAAAATTCTCTATCGGAGTTCGGAGCCGGTTCTCTCGCCTAAGGAAGATTGGGAAAAGAGAGGTTATGTTAACAATGTTGTTTTTGTTTGCGGGGCAGTTGAGTGGGGAGACCGGTACTGGGTTTATTATGGAGCGGCTGATTCCCGGGTGGGGGTTGCTTCAATTGAAAAGAGTAAACTTCTTAAGGCTTTGGCAAAAGAATTGGAACAATGATCCCGCTTAAGGATCATAATCCTTCTGGCCGGATCCCGGTGGTGACCTATGCCTTAATCGGGATTAATCTTTTGATTTTTTTTATGATGCTGGGATTGAATGAGGCGGCTTTGACAAAGACGCTTTTTGATTTTGCTCTGATCCCCAGTCTGATTTTTTCCGGCGGAGGATTTTATCGTTTTTTAACCTCCATGTTTCTCCATGCCGGTTTTTTTCATCTTTTGACTAATCTGCTTTTTTTACACATTTTTGGTGATAATCTGGAGGATTTTTTGGGTAGCTTCGCCTTTTTGATTTTTTATTTTTTTTGCGGTTTCGGAGCTTCGGGCCTGCAGATAATGGCTAATCCGGTTTCCGACATTCCTATTTTGGGCGCCTCCGGGGCAATTGCCGGCGTGATGGGAGGCTATTTGGTTTTGTTTCCCCGCTACCGGGTTGATGTTCTGGTGCCTTTGGGTTGGGTTTTTCGCCGGGCAACTGTTCCGGCCTTTGTGATGCTTATTTACTGGTTTATCCTCCAGCTTTTTTCCACTATCGGCAGTTTAGCTACTTTGGGTTATGAAACCGGTGGCGTGGCCTATTTTGCCCATATCGGCGGTTTTGCCTGCGGTTGGCTGGGAATGAGGCTGGCAAAACGATTCAAACGAGTCTGATTTTGAAAGGTTTACAGCTTAAATAATTTAAGCCGTTTAGTTTGTTCCGGAGTCAGTGCTTTTTTTTGTCGGTAATTTTTTCCCAAAACATTTTTGTTCCCAACTTTAACAAGGGGAGGGTTTCGAAGGCGATTCTTCTGGCGCCGTCAACTGCCAGAGCCAGCCCAGTGCCGAGACCGATGACGCCAAAAGCTTCCAGGTATCCGGGGAGAGGATTATCCAGAATAACTCTTAGATGCGGTTCGGCTGAAGGCGGCAATAGAGGGGAATTGCTCAGAACGGCTGTGATTGCCGCGCTGATTGCCAAACCCGCAAGATATTCTTTTCCGGGGGGAAGACTCTCTCTGATTTGGTCAACGGATCTGGCAAATAAGCCTTGAGTACTTCCTGGTTCTCCCTGATCTCCTTCTGTCATTTTTTTTCTGCATTAAGAGTATTTTTAGTCAAATTTTTTAATTCTGAAGGCGCTTGTGATTTTAACTGAAATCAAGGTTAATTGCAATTTGCGGGGCTTCCTGATATCCTGAATTCAAATGTGGCGAGAGCGGACTAAAGGATTGTTGGTAATTGTCACGATTGGTTTAATTGTTTTTGGCTTGGCTCATTATCTGACCTCCCATCGAAATGAGATATCTCAGGTTGATTTTAAGGTTTCACCGGCTAAGATGGAAGAAAGAATTCTCGGAACTATCAGCCGGTTGAGCGGCAAGAAAGAAGAGGAAATCAATCTCAAAGGTCCGGTTGAAGCCATTGAACAGCAGGCCGGTGAGTTAATTAATCAAATTAAACAATTGCCCCAAGAACAAATGGAGATAGTCAAAGAGCGGGTGGTCAATCAAATGTGCGCTGGCCTGATCGAAGAAAAAGCTAAAGAAGCTACTGATGGCGGAATTCAGGAAGATCAAAATGATACCGATGATTGATTTGGATAATTTTAAAAAGCGCCTTCAGGTTTTGAAAGAAGGCTTGAATCTGCCCGGAAAGCAGGCCGAAATCAGACGCCTTGAGGCGGAAACAATGACGCCTGATTTTTGGGCTGACCAGAAAAAAGCCAGCCGGGAAATGAAAAAACTGGCTCATCTTCAGGAGGAGATAAGCGAGATCTTTAAGCTTGAGGAATTGATTAAAGCCAATCAGCTTGATCAAATTGAGGAAAGGCTTAAAAGGCTTGAGCTTAAGCTTTTTTTCTCCGGACCTTACGATTCTCTGCCGGCTCTTTTGTCAATTCACGCCGGCCAGGGCGGTGTCGAAGCAATGGACTGGGCTTTAATGCTTCAGCGGATGTATCTTAAGTATTTTGACAGGAAGAAATGGACTTGGCGGCTTCTGGACGAAAGCCCGGGAGAAGAAGCGGGAATTAAAAGCGTTTTAATCTTGGTTGATGAGCCTTTTGCCTACGGCTATCTTCATTTTGAGGCCGGTACTCATCGGCTGGTCCGTCAATCTCCTTTCAATGCCGATCAAAAAAGACAGACTTCTTTTGCCCTGGTCGAGGTTTTGCCTCAGATGAAAAAAGGCGAAGTAGAAATCAAAGACGATGATTTGGAATGGCAATTTTTTCGTTCTTCCACTCAGGGAGGCCAGAATGTTCAAAAAGTTTCCACTGCCGTTCGTTTGCGCCATAAGCCCAGCGATCTGGTGGTTACTTGTCAAACTCAGCGTTATCAAGAGCAAAACCGGAAAATTGCCCTCGAGTTATTATCCGCTAAGCTTTGGCAGCGACAGGAATTTTTAAAACACCGGGAGATGGAAAGATTAAAGAAAGGTCGGACTATGGCCGCCTGGGGAACTCAAATCCGTTCCTATGTCCTTCATCCCTACAAACAGGTTAAAGATGTCAGGACCGATGTGGAAACCAGCAATGCCGAGGCAGTGCTGGATGGCGATTTGGAAATTTTTATTGAAGCTGAGATTCACCGGCTTTCGAAAAGCAATTGAATGAGATTATTGAATAAAAATTTTTTCACCGTTATCCTGAGCAAAGAGAAGGATTCTCCTCGGCGGGGATCTTTCGGCCTTTAGCCTCGGCATGACAATGGATTAAGACAATTATTCAACAAGTCTTATTGAGTCGGGGGTGTTTTTCTCCTGACGGCTATGCTATAGTTTATAAACGGAAGAAAGGAGGCCGGTTAAATGGCGTTTTCAGAGTTTATGGCAGCTGAAAATCAAACAACAGGAATTAAAGCCGAAGCCCCGGAAAAAAAATTGCTTCATCAATTTGAAAAAGAAGATAAGGGTTGGTTTCAGGCAGTTATTTTTGCTTTAGTAATTGTTCTCCTTCTTGGTGCCGGCGGTTTGACTGGTTTCTTTCTGGCCCGGAGAAGAACTGCCGGTCCGTTTTTGGACGGGGAAACAACGGGTGAAGAAAGAAAGATTGTTTCCGGTCCTAACGAGGTGGGAATAAAGGATGAAACGGCTTTTCCCGATGATGCCGAAGGCAGGCTGGAGATTAATGACTTTTCGCAAGTAGAAGAAGGTTCTCACAAACTGATCAGGCCTTACGGGGAGAGTCAGGCGGCTTATTTAAGTTCTACCGTAATTGACCTGAATCAATATGTCGGCCAGTGTGTTAAGGTCTGGGGAGAAACTTTTTCTGCCCGCCAGGCAGGCTGGTTTCTGGATGTTGGTCGGCTCAAGGTTCTTGACCGTTGTCCTGAAGGGATATAGTCATTTTCAATGATCCGGTTTAAAAAAGTCTCCAAAAAATTTGGCGAAGTGACTGCCTTGGAGGAGGTTAATTTTGAAGTGGCGCCTCAGGAATTTGTTTTCTTGACCGGACCATCGGGTTCGGGGAAAACAACCCTTATCAGATTGATTACCCGGGAACTCCGGCCGACTTCGGGAGAAATTTTCGTTAACGATCTTAATCTTAACAATTTGCAAGGGCGGAACCTTTTTATTCTCCGCCGGCAGATCGGGGTTGTTTTCCAGGATTTTAAACTTTTGCTGGACCGGACGATTAGGGAAAATGTGGCCTTAGTTTTAGAAGTGGCCGGCAAGGACATCAGCCGGAAAGATCGGGTAGAAGAAGTCCTGGAACAAGTCGGAATTTTGGAACAAGCTGATTTTTTCCCTTCCCAGTTGGCGGGCGGCGAGCTCCAACGGGCTTGCCTGGCTCGGGCTTTGGCGGCTGATCCGGAGATATTGATTGCTGATGAACCCACCGGTAATCTGGATATTACAACTGCCTGGCAAATTATCAATCTTTTACAGGCGGCCAATCGTCAGGGCAAAACTGTTTTAGTGGCAACCCATAATGTCGAGATCGTTGATTCCTTGAAAAGCCGGGTGATTGAGCTTGATAAGGGCCGGATTATAAGAGATGAAAAAAAAGGCGACTATCAAATAAAATGAAAAAGATTTTAAGGACCAGCTGGCGCTATATCAGACGGTCTCCCTATCAGGCCCTGGCGGCTATCGGGATTATGAGCCTGACTCTTTATGCGGCCGCTGTTTTTGTTTTGATTGCCGCCGGCTCGGAAAAAATTTTAGTTCATTTTGAAGCCAGGCCTCAGGTAGTTGCTTTTTTAAAAGATGAAATGGAAAGATCCCAAATTGACTCTTTGGTTTTAAAGCTGAAGGCAAGCAGCAAAATTTCTTCGGTGGTTTATGTCAGTAAGGAAGAGGCTTTAGAAATTTACCGCGAGCAAAACAAGAATGACCCGCTGTTGTTGGAGATGGTCAGTGCGGAGATTTTGCCCGCATCGTTGGAAGTGGCAACTAAGGAAATCTTCCAGCTCGAAGAAATTGCCGGATTGCTGAGAAAAGAGCCGGGAGTGGAGGAGGTCAGTTTTCAGGAAGATGTTGTTCAGGTTCTCCAAAAAGCCATTACGAACATCAGGACCGGAGGTATAGTTTTAATCTCTTTTTTGGTGCTGGTTTCTTTTTCGGTTGTCTTGATGGTGATCGGAATGAAGGCCTCAAGCCGGAGGCGGGAAGTGAAAATCATGAAACTGGTAGGAGCGACCTCGGGTTATATTCGGGCTCCTTTTTTGCTGGAGGGTATTTTTTACGGGGTAACCAGCGCTTTTTTGGCCTGGGGAGCGGCCTATACTTCTCTTTTGTATGCAACTCCTTTTTTGATTAATTTCCTTTCCGGAATTGCCCTTCTGCCGGTTTCAGTGGTTTTTATGCTTTTGGTTTTGGCCGGCCTGCTTTTGGGAGGAGTAATTATTGGGACTTTAGGCAGTTTGATTGCCGTGAGAAGGTACTTGCGCCTTTAACCGCTGTGTTTTACTTTTTAAAAAAAATTCCGTTTTTCTTTATCCTTCTGCTTCTGGGCCTGGTCATTATTCTGAGACCGGATTATTCGTGGGCGATTACCCAAACTGAGTGTGAGCAAAAAGTCGGCCGGGAAGATTTGGATCTGGGTCAGTTGGAAGAGTGCCAGCGCCTTTTTGAAACTCTGATGGAAGCCGCTCAAAAGCAGGAAAGAGATTTGGGTTCGGAGGTGAATCGTTTTAATAGCCAGATCTCGCTGACTAATACCCAGATTGCCCAGAAAAATGAACAAATCAAATTACTGGAGGAAGAGATTGAACTTTTGGCCGAAAGGGTAACCAGGCTGGATGAGGCTTTGGATAAAATTGCAATCCTGCTGGCGAGGCGGATAGAACAAAGTTATAAAAAGGGTAAAGCTGATCCGCTCCTCATTCTTTTTTCTTCTCAAAGTTTTCCTCAATTTTTGGCCCGATTTAAATATTTTCGGGTGGTTCAGCTTCATGATCAAAGATTGGCCATTCAGATGGCAGAAGCCAAAGAAAATTATCACCAGCAAAAAGAATTTAAGCAGGTTAAACAGGAAGAACTGGATCAGGTGAAGCAAAAGTTGGAGCTGGACCGGGAAAAGTTTTCCCGCCAAAAAAAAGACAAAGAAAGATTTTTAGCTGAAACCCAAGGCAACAAAGAACATTTCCGTCAGCTGCTGGCAGTTACCCGGGCTGAAGTGGACGCTATCCAGCGAATCGCGGCCGGAGAGGGTGAATGCGCTCAGATGAGCCGGGTTAATCAGGGTGACAGGGTTGCCACTTTGATCAGTGGTCCTTCTGCCTGTTCAACCGGCACTCATCTTCATTTTGAGGTCAGGGAGGGGGATGAAGTCAGGAATCCGTTTTCCTACCTCCGGCCGATTACTCTTCTTGATGATTCCGGCGGTGATCCTCATCAGGCCAGCGGTGATTGGGAATGGCCGCTTAATGAACCGATCAGATTTAACCAGGGATTTGGGCCGGGAACAGCAGCGATTCGGGCCAGAATTGTCTGGTATGATTTCCATACCGGCATTGATATTGTTTCTGAGCAGTTGACCGTCAAAGCGGTTAAACCCGGCGATCTCTATCGTTGTTCGATTCCCTGCGGGGGAGGAAATCTGAAATACGTTAAAGTTGACCATGAAGATTCAAATTTGAACAGCTACTATTTGCATGTCAATTATTAACCGTTAAGAAAATTAGGGATTCAATAAAAAATAATAAATTAAAATGGAAGGATGACTGCCCGGAAAATTATTCCTTACTTGAGAGGGTTTTTTTTTAACGATAAAAGATTCTGTTTAATTTTTTTTTGGCTGATTTTCTTGTTTTCTTCTTTCCCGCAAATAGTTTCTGGCCAGCTGGTGATGAGTGAATTTTCTCCTTTAAGCTCCGAAGCTGATTGGGTGGAAATTTATAATTCAGGAGAAGAACCGGTTAATCTCGGGGAATATTTTTTAATTGACGCGGCCGGCAATCAGAATAATTTCCCGGCTTGCGATCTTTGTTCCCGGGGTTTTTTCTCTCTTGACTGGAATAATCGTCTTAATAATTCCGGTGACAGAATTATTCTGAAAAAAGGGGAGCTGGAAATTGATTGCGTGGCTTACAACAGCGGTCCGTTTTGCCGGGATCGGGAAATTGATTTACCTGATTTGAATGAAGAATTTCCTTACGGAGCCAGAAATTTTGATGATTCGGGTGAATGGGTCAGAAGCGATCGGGCGGACAAAGCCGGTAACTCTGATTGTCAATTATTACCCAGCCCGAATCCTTCTCCTTTGCCGACAACGACTGCCGCGCCGACCCCGACGATTGCTCCTGTCGCTACTCTTCCTTTGCCGACGCCCAGCCCGGTTCCGGTTACTGCTACCGGCAAAATTAATGAAGTAAAAAATGAAGCGGGGGTTATTGTCAATCAGGTTGAAATTTATCTTGACGGCGCCTACATTAACCATTGGGCGCCGGAAGTTTTGACTTTTGGTGAAAATCGATATTGCAACGACGCCGGGACGGTTGCCTGTTCTTTGGGAAGCCATCTTATCAGTCTCGAAAAAAGCGGCTATGAAACTTGGCAGACGACGGTGGAAGTTGAGGCCGGCGATTATTTTGAACTGGACCCGGTTTTGGCTGATTTAGAGCCGACTCCGCTCCCGAGTCCGACGGTTTTTCCCAGTGCCACTCCGACTCCTCCAATAACTCCAATTGTTTTTTCCTCGCCGGCGCCAGCCGTTGAGTTGACCGGCCCGGCTGCCTCGGAAGCTTCTAAATCAAGCTTGAATTTTTTTCCCGAGGAAGCTTCGTCGGGCCAGAGTGATCAGAGTGAAAAAGGATCGGTCCTGGGAGAATCTGCTTCAACCAAAAGGCCCTTTTTCATTTTAGCCGGTTCGGGTTTGGTTTTAATCGGGCTGGCGCTGGCATTCTTCAGATAGACTTTGTTATACTACTTGTTAAGTCTTTCGGGGTTTTAAATGAAGGTTAAAACTTTCTTGGTAAACTGGGGGCCGCTTTGCTTTTGGGCAGGGTTGATTTTTTATCTTTCCTCAATTCCCAATCTTAAAACCAGTCAGGATCCTTTTTGGGATGAGCTGATCAGAAATTTTTTCCATTTTTTGTTCTATTTTATTTTAGCCCTTTTGGGGCGCCGGCCGCTTAATTCTTTGCCGGCGGGAAAAAAAGACATTCTGGGTTTAGCTCTGGTTTTTTTTTACTCCCTGACTGATGAGTTTCACCAGCACCTTGTCCCCACCCGGACCTTTCAGATAGCGGATCTTCTGATTGACAATTCAGGTTCTTTGCTGGCGGTTTTGTTTGCTCGATTTCTCTTGCCTCGGGCGCCGCGATTAATCAAAGACTGGGCTCAGAAACTGGCTCTGCTCTAGATGATGTGGTATAAGAAAAGAAGGATTTGACCAATGCATTTTCTTAAACCGGAAAAAATCGGCTTTTTTCTGCTTTTCCTGGGTCTGGGACTTTATTTTTATCTGACTGTGCCTTACGGGATCAGTTTGATCAAACTTGTTTCCCTCGCTGGTTCCGGGGTAAGTTATGCCCTTAAAGATCGTCAGGGTCTCAGCGGTGGGGAGTCAGTTTTGATTAAGCCGGTCTCAACTAATTTTGGCATAGTTATCACCAGATTGGGAATTAACCGGAAGATTACTCCCGAGGTTAATCTCTATGATCCTCAAAAATTGGCCGGTGCTTTAAGAGGGGGGCCGGCTCATGCCGGTCTTTCCGCTCTGCCCGGAGAGTTCGGCGCCGTTTTGCTGGTTGGCCATCCGTTGGATAGTTTTTTTAACTTCGCTCATTTTAACCCTGATTTTTATTTAATTGACAAGTTAGTCATCGGTGATGAGATTGTGATTTTTTACCATGGTTTTGAATATGTCTACCGGGTGACCAAAAAAGAATTGGTTCCTTCAAACTATCTGGATTTTTTTGATCCGGGCGAGGAAGACAAGCTGGTTTTAGTTTCCGGTTTTCCGCCCGGAATGGCTTTAAAATACCGGGTGGTTGAGGCAGAGGAAATCAATTAGAAAAACTGCGCCTCTTGATTCGATGCTAAAAAAAATTTTATTTTTACTGGTTTTTTTGAAAACCGCTTCGTCAGTTTGGGCGAATAGTTCTTTTATTTTTGCTGATCCGGTTTTCCGCCGGGCGTCTAATCAGTTTTCTCCCAACCAGTCGATTTATATCCGCCTCGACACTCAGGCGGCCGGCAGCGACCGGGCGGTTTTGCAGATTCTGGATGCCGCCAAAAAACCGGTTCAGAGCCGCAATCTGGCTCCGGCTGAATTGGACCCGGGTGTTTATCAGGCAGTTTTAACTGCTCCGGCGGCGGCCGGAATTTATTATCTTGATTTTAAGGCATCCGGGCCCGGTTTTTCTTTTGCCGCTCAGGAAAATATTCAAGTCGGCTCCGGAGATCAGAGTCCGGTGGCAGTTGAGGTCCAGGCACAAAGCCGGATCGGTAATTTTGAGCCTGCCGTGCCGTTGTCGCCGGCTCCTTCTCCTGTGCCGACGGCCGAATCCGGGACCGCTGTCACCACTGAAGGCTGGCGGCCGGCCGAACCCGTCCCGATCGGCCCGCTGGCCCAGCCAACTGCCGCGCCGCCCCCGGGAGTCAGCACGATTAAAGTTTTCTTGAGTGATTTTTTCCGGAAGCTTTCTTTATGGCTGGCCCGCCTGGCTTGACAATTGAGAAGAGTTGAATTATACTCGGCCTACCTTTTAAACAAAGAATCTTTTCAGTTTCCTGTTCTTTCTGCCCCAAACTTTTTTAAGACCATGCCGATGACGAGTTCGTTATATTCCACCCAATCAGTTTCCAAAGAATTGTTAGCGGAAATCAAGAAAACTCTGGAAGGTTTGGACTTCGGCAGTTTAGAAGTTTATGTCGTCAATAACCAGGTCACTCAAATTACTAAGCGCCAGATTAAGAAAACCGGTCAGAAGTAGGTTTTTCCTACTTGACAAAAGTTTTCACAGGCGGTTATATTAACCCAACAATTTAAATAAAAAGGGCTGGCCGCAAACGGAAGCTGTTTTTATGTGGTTTTGAAGATGGACCAAAAAAACACTGCCGTTAGCGTTTATCAGTTTAGATCAAATAGAACTTCTGGAACCTCGATTCTTGGATCGGGGTTTTTTCATGGCCAATTTTTATTAGTTGGGCAGGCAAGTCCTTTTTAAAAAAGGTCTGGCAAAGGCCTTGTCTGTAACTTGTCTTTTTGATCAATGGCTACGGAGGGCAGGCCCTCCCAGGCAAAGGTCTTCGGAGGGGGCAACCCTTCGGAGCAAGCGATCAAAAAGAAACGGGAGGAGGTGAACAAATAACATGATGAAAAAATTAATCGCCGTTGCCGGTGGTGTGGCTATTTTAGCTACCGCCGTTATGCCGGTAATGGCTTTCCGAGGTCGACGTCCAATGCCGCTAAGAGATGTTAATGATGTTGATGTAGTGGTTTATTCCCAATCAACTGCCAATACTGGTGGCAACACTCAAAGCAGCGAGGCTGAAGCTGAAGATGGCTGGATGCAAACCGCCCGCGCCGGTGGTTCTCAAACCATCGTCACCGGGAATGCTGATTCCGCTGCTATGGCCAGTGCTATGGTCAGCACCGACGCCAGTTGCCGTTGCCGCCGTGGTCGTGATTGCGACTGCGAGACCAGCAATGTCAATGATGTTGATGCGAATGTAGCCGCTGATTCTTGGGCTGATACCGGACTTAACCATCAGGAAAGAGAGGCGGAAGCCGAAGATGGTTGCGGGCAGACAGCCGGTGATCGGGGTCCCCAGAGGATCTTTACCGGTTGGGCCCATGACAGGGCCACCGCTTTTGCGGTAGTCGGGACTGATATTCGCTAAGAATTCAATTTAGGGGGCGCCGGCTGGTGCCCCCTGGCCAGACCTTCTCTTTGCCAAAGCGGTGAAGGGTAAGTAAAAAATTAAAAAAAAGACAGGCATGTTTTTAAAGAAGAAAAAAATCGAAATCAGGCTTTTGGGGCTTTTTTTAAGCTTTGCTTTAACCTTTAACCCCTTTATTGTTCCCATGGCTTTGGCCGGCGAGGAAGAAATTGAGATCGAAGAACCGACTGTCTCAGTCGGAGCCGAGTCTCAGGATGAGCCGGCAGAAACTGCTCCGGCTGACGGCGGACCCGTTCCGACTCAGACTGAAACTGAAACAGCCAGTGATTCCACCACTCAGACCGGTGATGCCCGGTCAAGCGCCCAGACCGAAACCGAGGTCAATGTTCAGCAAGATTGTCTTGAGGGCGGAGTTGATCAGCCAGAGGGGGTTTGCGATTTGCCGGAACTTGATTTCGACTGCGGTGAATGCGGTTGCGGCGGCAACAATGACGCCGGTGTCGCCAATGAGGCTTCAGCTTCAGCTGATACCGGCGGAAATGCGGTCACCGGCAGTGAGGGAGAGGCCGATTTGACTACCGGTGATGCCACTGCCAGCGCTTCAGCCCAAAACACCGTTAATAAAAATACCTTCCTGATAGAATCTCCTTTAGAAGCGACCGCCAGTGCTCAGGAGGCCAGCGGCAGCGCCTCAGAGGCGAGTTCGAGCGCCCGGCCGGAGGGAGAAACCGAAGAAGAGCGAACCGGCTGCGGTGAAGATGTCGATTCGGGCCCGGAAAATGAAATTATCAACCAGAATCAGGCCGCGGTGACTAATAATCTGACGGCTGAGGCCAATACGGGTGCTAATCAGGCTGATGATAATCAGGGTGGGGCAACGGTCGAAACCGGCGATGCCCGGGCTCTGGCCAACTTGTTGAACTTCATCAATGCCAATATTGTCGGGTCGCAATTTGAAATTATGCTGGATAATTATCTTGACGGGTATGAGGGCGAGCTTGATTTGAATCAGATTTGGCAGGAGATGCTTGGCGAGGGGGGCGATTGGCAATTGATCGAAAAGGACGGCCGCTTCTTTTTGGTTTGGAATAACAATGTTGCCAGCTTGGTTAATGAGGTTAAGGTTGCCGCTTCAACCGGCGGCAATCAGGCTGATGACAACGGCGGTGAAACGGCAATCACGACCGGCAGTGCTCAGGCTTTGGCTAATGTCGTTAATCTGGTTAACCTTAATTTAATCGGCTCCCAATTCTTTTTAGGAGTTTTTAACATCCTGGGCGACTTTACCGGTGATTTGATTTTGCCGCGGCCGGAAAATTTCCTGCCGTCGGTCGGAGAAGCCGGCTCGACGGAAGGCGGAGTTGAATTTCTCAATCATAATCAAGCCGGAATCAGCAGCCGGGTTTCCGCGGAAGCAGATACCGGTCATAATCAGTCTGCCGGAAACGAGGGCTCAACTTTGACTACTACCGGCGGCGCCGTGGCCCGGACTAATGTTTTTGAATGGGTCAATACGAATGTTAGTCAGAATTACTGGTTTACAACAGTAGTAAATCATCTTGGTTCCTGGTTCGGCGGCACTTTGAACTGGTCGGCTCCGGGTTCCTGGAATCCGGGCGACGACAATCTGATGACTGCTTACCAGATTATTCCTTCTCCTTCTCCGGAAGAGGCTGAAACAGCCGCTGATTCGGGGGCGGTAGTCAATCAAAATCAGGCGACTGTTGAAACTAAAATTGATGTATCCGCCGCCACCGGCGGCAATCAGGCTGATGACAATCAGGGCGAAGCGGTGATAAAAACCGGCAGCGCCCGGGCTTTGGCTAATCTTTTTGATCTGGTAAATTTTAATTTTTTAGGCGGCCGGTCATTTTTAGGGCTGATTAACATTCTGGGCAATTGGCGGGGAAATGTTGTTTTTGCCTATCCCGATGTTGTTGTTTCTTTGACTAACGGCTTAGGCGAGGTTCAGGTTGGGGAAATGACCAGTTTTACCGTCAGTTACCGGAATCAGGGCTATGACCTGGCGGAATTTGTTTGGGCCCAGCTTCAGTTTCCTCCCGGAATAGCTTATGTCAGTGATACCAGCGGGATGAGTCCGAATATTAACGGCCAAGACTGGTCCTGGTTTCTGGGTGATCTGGAAAGAGGTGAATCAGGCCAGTTTAAGGTGACGGTTCGAGTTGAGCCTGACTATAACCCAGTGGCGACGCTTGGTTTTTGGCAGGGTTTTAAAAACATTTTTAGTTCCCGGGTTTATGCCGCTGAGCCGAGACGGGAATACCCTCTGATTGTCAATGCCGCCATTGCCACTCCGGACCCGGAGTCCAATCTTGAAAATAATCTTGCTTCGGTCCGGACAATTGTTTTTTATCCTGAAGAAACGCCCGAATTGGTTGAAGAAGAAAAAGATGCCGGAGGAATTGATCCCCGCCTGCCTGTTTTGAAAATCAGCGGCTGGAATAATGTGGCTGAATTTGTTTATCCCGGAGATACGGTTACTTTTGAAATCGAAATTAAAAATACCGCCGATGTGCCCTCCCTGGAAACCATCGTTTATCAGGAGCTTTATAACGGTGTCCCGGACAAGGGTTTCGGTTCTGCCGCTTTTGATATCGGCACTGTCGAGCCGGGCGGCAAGCTGATTCTTTCTTTCGGCCTTCAATTGGCTGATGACGGGATATTGCCTGCTGGTTTTTATCATACTGAGGCTCAAGCTTACGGCTTTGGTCCGGGAGGAGAGGAAATTGCCTCAAACATCACCCGAACCGATTTTGCGATTCAATGGAAAGAGATTGCTCCTTTATTTGAAGCCCGGGCCAGCGGCAGGGAAGAAGAAATTCTGGGATTGATTGATCAGGCGGAGTGTTTGCCGGAAAAGGAAAGTATTTTGCCTTATCTTTTAAGCCTGCTGGTATCTTCTTTCTGGTTAGTCGAAAAGTCACGTCAGAAAATTGCTCTCCTGCGCCAACCAGCGGATGACTCTGTCCAAAATTAGTTTTGATAAAAAAAGAGGCATTCCGTTCTGCTCCGGAATGAAAAAAGGTGACCAAAAAAATTTTTAATCTGCTCCTGTTTCTTTTTGTTTTGGGAGTTTTTGGCTTTTCCCTTTACAAGGTTTTAACCATCAGCCGGGTAATCACTCCGGTTTTTGGAGCCCGCCGGCGGGTGGAATGTGCCGGCGATCTTTGCCAATGGTTTGATAATTGGTGTCTTTGTGATTGGTGCGGTAACAAGTGGTGTGACCCGGGCTGTCCTTGTCCTCTGCCCGAACCGACACCGACGCCCCCGGCCGGACCGACGCCAACCGGGATTGAACCGACTGTCGCTCCGGTGGCAACTGCGACTCCTGCTCAACCGACACCGACTGACTCGTTTCCCCTGCCGGCGGAACCGACGCCTGTCCCTCAACAGACAGCGACGCCGGCTCCGGCGACCGATTCACCGTCCTCTTCCGGCGGAGTCGGCGGTTCCGGCGATGATCCGGGGACGCCGCCGCACTGCGGTGCTGCTGTTCCCGGGGCACCGGTTTTACTAAGTGTTACGCCGGCTGATGATGTCGAATTAATCTGGACCGAGGTCAGCCCGGCGACTCATTACAGCATTGTTTACGGGTTGGAAAGCGGCCAATGGCTTTACGGAGTGGCAAATACCGGCCGGACAACTAATTTTGTTGTCGACGGCCTGGCGCCGGAAACAGAGTATTGTTTTGCGGTCCGGGCAGTCAACGACTGCGCTCCGGGACCGCTTTCCAATGTCATTTGCACCGGCCAAGCAGGCGGGGCTTCGCGGGGCCGGGTTCTGGGGGCGACCAGCTTAGCCGGCACCGGCTTTAACTGGCGTTTTATTGGTCTGGGAGTTTATACTTTAGGTTGTTTATGTCTCAGTCTGGCGATCAGATTCAGAAAAATCAGCTCAAGCGCAGCTTGAATTTTAAGCTGATTAGCCAAAAATTTTTCTGGGCGGGAATTATCTTACTAGCGGTTTCTGCCTCGTTCTTAACTTCTTTGCCTCCCTCAGTTGGTTTTTCTCGGCCTCCGGAATTAGTCGTTGATCCGGTTTTGCTTTTGCCTGAGAAGATTAAGATCGCCTCGGCAGGGATTGATTTGCCGGTGGAGCCGGTAACAGTTAAAGGCAACAACTGGCCTCTTTTTGACGAGGCGGCCTCTTATCTGGCCGGGTCAGGCCGGCCTGGTGAAAAAGGAAACATGATTATCTACGCTCATAACCGGTCCGGGCTCTTCGGCAATTTGAAAAGAGTCGGAGAGGGAGACCTGATCGAAATCGAAGACGGATCGGCCAATCGCTATCTTTATCAGGTGGCTGATTTATTTACAATCAACCCTGACCAGGTCGGCATTTTATCCTTCAGTGAGGAATCGATTCTTACTCTTTACACTTGCACCGGCTGGTTTGACCGGCAGCGGCTGGTGATCAGGGCCAGGTTGAAAAATTAATTTTTTTCAACTTGCTTTGATTCTAAGGCTTTCTTATAATAAAAGAGATGGAATTTTCTGCTGCTCGCTTAAATCATTATTTTGTTCCTTCTCTTTCCAATAACCATCGGGCTCGATTTCTGCACCCGCCAATCCTTTCTTTGCTGGTGGCTCTTTTTTTAACCAGCCAGTTTTTTTTAAACTATTTTGGTTTCTTCTTCCCTCGGGTTTTGGGTTATGCGGCCAATATCAGTCCGGATAGACTGATTGAGTTGACTAACCGGGAAAGAGCAACCAGGGGATTAGCGCCTCTGGAAAATAATTCGCTTTTGAATGAGGCGGCACGGCGTAAAGCCGGCGATATGTTCAGTCTTGATTATTGGGCGCATTTTTCGCCTACCGGCCGTTCTCCCTGGGCTTTTTTTAAAGAAACCGGTTATCATTATTTATTTGCCGGGGAAAACTTGGCCCGGGATTTTAATGATTCGGAATCAGTGGTAGCGGCATGGATGGAGTCTCCCAGCCATCGGGACAATATTTTAGGCCAAGATTACGAAGAAATCGGCATCGCTGTTGTCGATGGCCAATTGGAGGGTTTGGAAACGACTCTCATTGTTCAGCTTTTCGGTTCGCCTCTTTCCGACTCATCGGTTTCGGTGGAGGCCAAAGAGGCTCGTCAGTCTTTGATTGGTCCGGTTTTGGCCAGCGGCCAGGCTACCAGTTCGGCCGAAGCGATTCATCCGGCAACCGCCGGAATTCAGGAGAAGAGGGCTCTGCCTTCCTTGTTTAATCCCTTCTCCCTGACCAAGACGATGGTTATTTTTTTAATTAGTCTGATTTTGGGGATTTTACTGCTGGATCTTGTTTTGGTGGCTCAAAAAAGATTGGTTCGTTTGGGAGGGAGAAGTCTGGCCCATTTGACTTTTCTATTGTTTATTCTTTTGGCTATTTTAAGCACCCAGCCGGGCTTGATTCTGTGAAATTTTTAGCCGGATCAGCAATGGATAAAAATGATTAATCTCAAAGAAGATTATAAAGACTATCTGGCTCTTTTATCTATCTTAACCTTTGGTTTGCTGGCTTTTGTCTGGTTTGGCTACGACCGCACCTTTCAGTCCGTAGTGATTATTATTCTGGCTGCAGCTTATGTTTTCTGGGGTGCGGCTCACCACCTCCTCAAGGGAGATTTTCATTTTAGGGTTTTGTTGGAATACTTGGCGGTGGCTTTTTTCGGAACCGGTCTGGTTTTGATCTTGTTAGGCAGAGCCTGATTTTTCCAAAAACCGGTTGGTTTTCAACTTTGCCCTTAACCCAGCCAGCGATATCCCCGGCCGCGGATTGTTTGGATTAGAGAAGCGGCTATCCCCAGCCTGGCGAGTTTTTTTCTTAGATTGGAAATTGCCTGATCGATTGCCCAGTCGGAGTATTTATCATAGTATTCCTTTCCCCAAAGGCTTTGAGCAACTGTGTCTCGGGAATGAACAATCAGAGGTTTTCGGGTAAAGAGAGCCAGAAGCTGAATTTCCTGGAGAGTGAATTTAATCGGGGTCGGTAAGTTATTTATCAGGATTTGGTGTTTTCGGTCGTCAAAAGAGATCAGGTTTAACTTGCTTTTTTTGTTTTTGATGAATTGAGAAAATAAAGGTGAAAAAATAACCGCCTTTTTGTTTTTGAAAATTACCAGGTTAAAGTTCAGCAATCTCTGGGGTATGTCTTGTCGGCTGAGGGGAGCTTTATTAGTCAAACCGCGAAGAGCCTGTTTTTCTTTTTTGGTCAGATTTTGCCAAAGGTCTTCCAGGATCATTTGGATTTCGGCTTCCTTCAGAAAAAGAGAATTCTCTTTGCTTCCGGCCTGAAGGGGATTTTTATTAAAAATTCGGGCTAAAGATTTTAAAAGATAAGGGTGGCCGCCGGCCAGTTCAAAAATGATTTTTTTCTTTTCAGCAGAGAGCTGATAATGATAGCGCCGGCAGATTCGGGTGAGGACATGCCGGCTTTCCTGAAGATCGAGAAGGGGGAAAAAAATGATGTTCTGGCATATTACCTCTCTTAGCTGGCCGTATTTTTGCTGTTTTCGCAGAAATGAGGCGGGAGTGGTGACAGTAAAAATAAAATGGAGCCGGGTTTTGTCAATTTCCCAGAGTCTTTTAAGATTATTGAAAAAAACTGCCGGCATTTTTAATTCGTCCAATTTATTAATGATCAGAATCAGGTGGTATTCAGCCTTAACCAGCTTTTCCAAAGTTTCTTTTAAAGTTGTCAGAGGATTCCGTTTCTTTGATTTTAGTTTTGTTTTCTTTAAAATAACGACCTTTTTTTCCTCCAGACAATTAAGAATCAGCCTAAAAAAATAAGCCGGACTTTCCCGGGCCAGTTCGTCATGATCAATAAAACAGCAGAGGGATTTGCCGAGCTTTAAAAAAGCCGGTCTGCGGCTTTTTCGGGAAAAGTACTTCATCAGGGTTTTTTTGCCGCCATGGGGAATAAAGCAGATGGTGAGGCTTTCGCCTAGAAGGAGATTTTTTAAAATCAACTCGTTAAAGAAATGTTTTTCCCCGGCCGGGCTTAAAGGAGGAGGTAGTTTTTTCATTGCCAGTTTTCTCAGATTTCTCAGGTTTGATTATATCACAATTACTAGATTATTTCAGTTTGATCTCAAGCGAGTCCGGATTGTCAGCAATTAAAATTGTTTTAAAGATTAAAAAAGAAAGGGGGTGCTCAATTGAATCCAGAAGGGCAAATCGAGAATTTTGGGCTGGCCGATTGTTTTAAACTGATAGAATATTATCAGCAAAATCCGGATGACTGGCTTGCTTTATCAGAAGACCTCCGGGAATTGCTTTTCGGAGCTGCTCTGGAATTATTTTCAAGAACTAATTGGGAAATAAACCGGCTTGAAAGAAAATCCCGGGAAAGATTTCCCGGCTAATTTGTTGGCGATTGGAAATTGCCTTTACCGGACCTTAATGAATTATGGCTGAGCCGGTATCGGCGGATTTGATATCCCGAACCTGCCGGGGTTGTTTTTGAAGAAGCGATCGGTTTTTTTGTCAGCGGTTTTTGGTCGAGGATGGTTTTCGCCCAGAAATTTTGTTAAAATGATTTTGATAACTTTTAGCCAAAGGAGGTGAAGGGAAAAGATGAAAAAAATTTTACTCATTTTAATCGGGGCGGCGGCTTTTGCCGGATTGAGTTTAGCCGGGCTTTATAATAGTTTAGTTTCGCGGGCCCAGGGAGTCGAGAATCAATGGGCTCAAGTGGAGACTCAATATCAACGCCGGCTGGATTTAATTCCGAACCTGGTTAATTCGGTTGAGGGAATTATGAAACAGGAGCAGACGGTTTTCGGCTTGATTGCTGAAGCCAGGACCCGCTACTCTGGTGCCCAAACGGCTGACGAAAAAGCTCTGGCGGCGACTCAGATTGAATCGGCCTTGAGCCGCTTGTTGGTGGTAATGGAAAATTACCCTGAAATAAAATCCAGCGAGAATGTTACTGGCTTAATGGATGAATTAGCTGGGACCGAAAACCGAATTTCAGTTGAGCGGCGGCGTTATAACGACTTGGTTCGGGATTATAATACGGCCATTAAAAAATTTCCCGCTAATCTGATTGTCGGTTTCTTTGGCTTTGGCGAGCGGGCTTACTTTGAGGCTGCTCAGGGGGCGGAAATTGTCCCTGAGGTTGAGATAAATACAGGAGATTCCGACGGTTCGGGGCATTCGGATGTTTTTCTTTAAGAGAGATAAACCTAGGCCATTTCACTTTTAAGGTGTCTGGATATTCCGCCTTGAAAGTGTTTGCAAGGAGAGTTTTCTGGTGCTTAAAAAAGTTTTTCAGAAACAGCTTGTTTTTTTGTCTGTTTTTTTGTCTGTTTTTTTGTTTCCGGTTAGAGTGGCTGCTTTGGATTTTCCTGCGCCGGTAGGTTATGTTAACGACTTTGCCGGCATTTTTTCTTCGGGTTTTATCCTTTCTCAAGAAGCGGATCTGGCTGCCTTTGAGGAGCAAACAGGAATAGAAATTGCCGTGGTGACAATTGACAGCCTTCAGGAAACCACTATTGAGGAAATGGCGGTTAGGCTTTTTGAAAGCTGGCAGATCGGTAAAAAAGAGGCCGATAACGGCCTTTTATTTTTAATTGCCCCCAATCAGAGAAAATTGAGGATTGAGGTTGGTTATGGTTTGGAAAGTTTAATTACTGACAGCCGGGCCGGTCGGATTATTCGGGAAGAAATTACGCCTGAATTTATGAAAAACAACTATGAAGAAGGGGTGAGGAAAGGGGTTGATCGGGCTAAGGACTATTTGGTTGGCGGCGGGGAGCCGGCAGAAATAGCAAAGGCAATTGATGAAATAGAGGACAACTTGCCGTTGATTGTTTTTGGTTTTTTCACCCTCATTTATTTTTCCAGTTTTTGGGGAAGATCCAAGCGGATTTGGCCCGGAGGAGTTGTCGGGTTGGGCCTTGGCGGTTTTTTGACCGCGATTGGCGGTACTTTTCTTTATGTGGTTTTTTTCGGGCTGCTGGGTTTGTTTTTGGACTGGTTGCTTTCTAAAAATTATCGGAAGCTCCGTTCTTTGGGAAAATCAACCGGCTGGTGGTCGAGCCGGGGCGGTTTTGGCGGTGGCGGGAGAAGCGGTTTTGGCGGTTTTGGCGGTGGTTCATCCGGCGGTGGCGGGGCAAGCGGAAGCTGGTAGTTTGGTTGTTTGACAAAGAAAGATTTAGTTGATAAAGTGATTTTGGCAAAATGAAAGGTGTAATTTTAGCTGGCGGTCTGGGAACGCGTCTTTACCCGCTGACCTTTGTGACCAATAAGCATCTTCTTCCGGTTTTTGATAAACCGATGATTTTTTATCCCATTCAAACTCTTGTCCAGGCCGGAATAAAAGAAATTTTGGTCGTGACCGGCGGCCCTTATGCCGGTCACTTTTTAAGAGTTTTGAAAAACGGCAAAGAGCTTGGAGTTAAGCATCTGGAGTATGCTTTTCAGGAAAAAGAGGGCGGAATTGCTCAGGCTCTCTCTTTAGCCGAAGATTTTGCCGACGGCGGGCCGGTAGCTGCTATTTTGGGCGACAATACTACTGACGCTGACATTTCCCGGACGGTTCGGGATTTTAAAGAAGGATCAATGATTTTTTTAAAAAAAGTGCCTGATCCCCAGCGTTTCGGAGTGCCGGTTTTTGACCCCGATGATCCTAAAAAGATCAAAAAAATTGAAGAAAAACCCCAGCGGCCTCAAAGTTCTTATGCCGTTACCGGCCTTTATCTTTACGATCATCAGGTTTTTAAATTTATTAAAAGATGCCGGCCCTCGAAGAGAGGCGAGTTAGAAATTACCGATGTGAACAATTTTTATATCAAGAACGGTTTGATGCGCTGGTCTTATTTAAAAGGCTACTGGTTGGATGCGGGCACTTTTAAGACTCTCTTTCTAGCCAATCGTTTCTGGGCTAAAAGATCAGGAATTAAATGAAAATTTTAGTTACCGGCGGCGCCGGCTTTATTGGTTCGGCTTTTATCCGTTACTGGTTAAGGCGCTATCCTAAAGATCAGATTGTTAATCTGGACAAACTTACTTATGCCGGCAGTCTGGCCAGTCTTCAAGCGGTTAAAGATCAGGGGCGGTATTTTTTTATTAAAGGGGATATTACTGATTCCCGGTTGGTCAGGCGGGCGATGGCGGGTTGCGAGACAGTAGTTCATTTTGCCGCTGAAACCCATGTTGATCGTTCGATTTCCGGGCCGGCAGTTTTTATCAGAACGAACGTGATCGGCACTCGGGTTTTGCTTCAGGAAGCTCTGAGGGCAAAAGTAAAACGGTTTCATCATGTTTCCACGGATGAGGTTTTTGGTTCTCTGCCTTTGAAGAGTAAAAAGAAATTCAGCGAAAAGACTGCTTATGCTCCCCGAAGTCCCTATGCGGCCTCGAAAGCAGCCGCTGACCATCTGGTTCGGGCTTGGTTTTTTACTTACGGATTGCCGATAACGATTACTAATTGCTCGAATAATTTCGGTCCTTTTCAGCAGCCGGAAAAACTGATCCCGAAGGCGATTGTCCGGATTTTAAAAAATCAAACGGTTCCGATCTATGGTGACGGTCTTTATGTCCGGGATTGGCTTTATGTGGACGATCATTGCCGGGCGATTGAGCTGGTTTTAAAAAAAGGCAAAACAGGAGAGACTTATCTGGTGGGCGGAATGGGGCAGGAAATTAATAATCTCCAACTTATTAAGTTGATTTTGAAAATTATGGGGCGTAGTCAGGATTTAATTGAGTTTGTCAAAGATCGTCCCGGCCACGACCGGAAGTATCGTGTTGAATCAAAAAAAATCAGGAGGGATCTTGGTTGGGAGCCTCAGGCTGAATTTGAAAAAAACCTTTCAAAAACGATTAAATGGTATCAAAAAAACCAGCAATGGTGTCGGGAGCAAAAATGAAGCTGGCCGAAGAAGTTTTAAAAATAGTTACGGATCAGTCTTATCAAAAAAAGCCTTTAATTGCGGGGGTTAAAATTGTTGAATTGAAAAGGCACTTAGCGGAAGATGGTGCTTTTGCGGAGATTGTTAGGTTTGAACGGGGAAAAATTGTCGCTCCGGAAGAGTTTCGGGGATTTGTTGTTGCTCAGGTGAATCATTCTCTGATGGTTCCGGGAACTGTTAAGGCCTGGCATCTTCATCAGCTTCAAGACGAAATTTGGTTTGTCCACCCTTCTGCCTGTTTGATCGCCGGTTTACTGGATGTCCGTACCGGTTCAAAGACGAAAAACCTGACAATGCGGTTAAGCTTAGGCGGGGGAAGGGCCTGCCTACTTTATATTCCCTGCGGCGTTGCTCACGGTCTCAGCAATCCTTATTTTGGCAATGCGACTATGACCTATCTTGTCAGCCGGCATTTTGACGGTTCGGATGAGAAAAGATTGCCGTTTGATTTTGGCGTTAATAAAGACTTTTGGGAAATTAAAAAAGGTTAGGATGAAATCCAGAATTATCGCCACCGGACTGTCTGGTTTGGTGGGTTCCCGTCTAAAAGAACTGTTAACGCCCCGATTTTCCTTTATAAATCTTTCCCAACCAAATTTTGACATTCTCAGGCGGAAGGAATTAGAACCCGTTTTTAGGAAAGAAAATAAAGCAGAAATTGTTTTGCATTTAGCGGCTTTTACCGATGTTAAAGCCGCCTGGCGGCAACGGGGCCAAAAAGAAGGGCTTTGTTTCCGGGTTAATGTCAGCGGTACCCAGAATTTAATTGAATTGTGCCGGTTTTACCATAAACATCTGGTTTATATTTCGACCGATTTTGTTTTTTCAGGTAAAAAAAGGTCGACTTACACTGAAAAAGACCGCCCCGATCCGATTGAATGGTATGGCCAGACTAAGCTTTGGGCTGAAGAAGCAATTCAAAACCAGCTTGAGGATTGGACGATTGCCCGGATTGCCTTTCCTTATCGGGCTTCTTTTGCTCCCAAAATTGATCTGGTCAGAAAGATCATTCAGGGCCTCCAAGATAAAACTCTCTATCCGATGTTTACTGATCAGATTACTACTCCCACTCTGATTGATGACCTCGCTTTGGCAATGGCGGCTATTTTTAAAAAAAGACCTCGGGGAATCTTTCATCTGGTCGGTTCCAGTTCTCAATCCCCTTATGAATTAGCTTGCCAGATAGCCGCAGTTTTCGGCTTTGAAAAAAAACAGATTAAAAAAGGTTCTCTGCTTAGGTATTTGAAGGCCAAATCGGAAGATATTCCTCCCTGGCCCCGATTTTTGGCTCTTTCCAACCAGAAGGCCAAGACCCAGTTGGGGATTAAGTTTTCCACTCTTCGCCAGGGTCTGGAGAAAATATTTTCCCAACTCAACCGGTCAGTCGGGTCAGGCCGGTCAGTCGGGTCAGGCCGGTCAACAAACCAAATTGACCCGATCACCAAAAAAAGTTCAATGAACTGAATCATTGAACTGTTCTTAATTTTGGAAAATCATGCCTCAAATATCCAAATTCGAAATAAATCAAAAAATATCTAAAAGGATTACAGAAGTTTTTCTGAATTCAATTTTAAAGATTAAGAATAAGAAAGAAGCAATTGATTTTTTTTCTGATCTTTTAACTTCGACAGAACAGACAATGCTGATAAAAAGATTGGCAATTGCTGTTTTGGCAGGAAAGAATTATTCGTATGAATCAATTATGGATATTTTAAAAGTAAGTCGGGCTACGATAAGTTCAGTTAAAAATGTTATTAATCAATCTGAGGGGGGTTACGATAAGGTAATCAAGAGACTTTTAAAAGAAGAAAAAATTAAAAAATTTTTTCTTACAATTGAAGAGATATTAGAAATAATGCCGCCGAAAGGTTCAGACCGGCGAGAATGGGGAAAGCGGAAAAGGCAACGGATAATTGAAAAACAAGCCCCCTTTTAGCAGTTCAATGAACTGAATCATTGAACTAAATGAAACTATTAAGAAGAGCTCGGATCGAAAAGGCAAAGAAGTTAAAGAAATCGGGAAGACCAAGAATGATGGCAAAGCAAAAGAAAACTACTTCAAGAGATCGGGGCGGCGGCTTCGGGTGCGTTTCAAAGACTGATTTTGACGCCAATTTTTGATTTTCTGATGATTACCGGAAAGCAAAACTTTCGGAACCGACCAGCCGCGAAAACTTCTCGGATGAGTATATTGAGGATAGTCGAGGAGACTTTTGGGCTTGGGCTGTTTTCCGATTTTACTTTCAGCCTGAGAGTAGTCAGTTAATTCCAAAGCCGAAAAAGATTCGTTTTTGGTAGCTTCTTTTTTTTTCAAAACACCGGGAATCAGTCTGGTAATGGCATCGGTCAGAACCATTGCCGGAATCTCGCCGCCGGTTAAAATATAATCGCCGACAGAAATTTCCTCATCAACCAGATGCCGACGAATCCGTTCGTCAATTCCTTCGTAATGACCGCAGATAAGAATTAAATTTTTAAGGGCCGATAATTCCCGGACCTTTTTTTGTTTTAGCACTTGAGCCTGAGGGGTTAATAAAATAACCTTTTGGTTTTTTGATTTTAAATCACAGACGGCTTTATAAACAGGCTCGATTTTTAAAATCATTCCCGCACCGCCGCCATATGGTCGGTCATCTACCGTCTTGTGGGGATCGTTTGCCCAGTTCCGCAGATTGTGAATCTTAATCTGGAGAATTCCTTTTTTTTGCGCCCGTTTAAGAATGCTTTGGCTTAAAGGGCCGACAAACATCTCCGGAAAAAGAGTTAAGATTTCAATTTTCATTACCCTATTTTAAACCTCTAATATTTAGAGTACAATTTTCAAAGAAAGAATTACTATTATTTAAAAGAAGATGAGAGTCGTTCATTTGTTGGCTACCTATAACGAAAAGGAAAATCTCGAGGCAATGATTGAGGCTATTGATAAAATCGGCCAAAATTTGCCGCAACATGAATTTCTGATCCTAGTGGCCGACAGTAATTCGCCTGACGGCACCGGAAGGATTGCCGACCGCTTGGCCAAAAAGAGAAAAGACCTTTTTTATATTCAAACTCCCCGGGGATTAGGAATCTCTTTGATTCGAGGTTACAGTTATGCCATGAAGGAACTGAAGGCAGAGGTTGTTTTGCCTAATGACGTTGATTTTCAGTGGAATCCGGCTTATATTCCCGAACTTTTAAAGAAAATTGAGGCCGGTTACGATGTAGTGGTGCCTTCACGTCATGTTGCCGGCGGCAGTGATAATTTTTCTGCCTTCCGTAAGTTGACCCATTGGGTTTCAAATACTTTATTTGCCTATTATTTGGCCGGAATTACCCAGGTGAAAGATCATAACGGCAATATGAAAGCAATTCGGGTGAAGGGAATTTTGGATCGAGTTGATTTGACTAAGCTTGAGGTTCGGGGATTTGTTTTTCAAATGACGATGATTTATGAACTGGCTAAGACAGGAGCCAGTTTTGTAGAAATTCCGGCCCGGTATCAAGACCGGCGTGCCGGTCAGACTAAGGTTGGTTTCAACCTTCAGTTTTTTAAAGATATTTTTGAATACATGATTCATTCAGCCAAAATCAGACTGGAGCGCTCCCGGCGATTTTTAAAATTTGCCGTGGTCGGTTTTGTTGGCTTTTTGATTAACGCTATCGGTTTAGAGACTTTTTACGGATTGGGATTGGGGGCGGGTTTGGCGGCGGCCGGGGGGGCTGAGTTGGCAATTATTTCTAATTTTACCTTTAACAATCTTTGGACATTTGCCGGCGAAAAAATCACCGGTATCAGAAAAATCCTGGCTAAATTTTTTCAGTTCAATCTTACTTCCCTGGGAGCAATTGTGATTCAATGGATAGTGGTCGGACTTTTGGCTCGGTTTTTTGGAGATCAATGGCGTCAATTATATCTGGTGATTGCCATTGGTTTTTTTGTTTTGCCTTACAATTATCTGATGTATACCCGGGTGATTTGGCGAACTAAACAGGCTCTTCAAAAATAAGGCGTCCAGTCAGCGACCGGCGCTGTGTTTCCCAGAATAAAATTAAGACTGAAAAAATAGATTGCCGGTAAAATGAACCAAAAAGCAATCCTGAATTCTCTTTTAATAATTAAAGGCTCAAGGCCGATCAGTAAAAAAGGCCAGGCGGGTAAAAGATAGCGGCTGATGTCCCGATGAGCGACAAAAACAGTGGCTAAGTAAAAAATCAGGGCAAAGAAGCCCATAACAACCTGTTTTTTCTTGAAAAGAAGCAAAATTCCGATAGCGCCAATCAGATAGAGCCAGACCATATCTTCAATCCAGATTTGTCCCAACCAGCTGCGGGAAGCGTTAAAAGACTGGAAGGGAAAAGGAGTCAGGTGAAAGTTATCCCCGGAATGAAAGTAGGCCCAGAAATTACCGGTTTGGTTTTGATAAAAGAAAAAAACCGCCATGAGGGTGAGGGGAATTAGAAACAGCGGCAAAGTTTTGCAGAGAGAATTGATTTTGGACTGAACTGATTTGCCGGATTGCTCAAGATCAATTCTTTCCCGGATAAGATAATAAAGACCATAGGCGGCAAAAAGGAGAATTGCCGGACTTTTGGTTGCTTGAGCTAAGGCGCCAAAGCCGCCGGCTAGCCAATACCTTTGTTTCCTGAAGAAATAAATTGAAGTTAAAATAGCAAAGACAAAAAAAGATTCCGGAGCCCCGACGCTCCGGACAGCAAAAAGTCTGGCCGGTAAAAAAAGAAAAACAAAACTTAACCAAAAAGGCTTTTGGGAAAGATTGAAATCGGTTATCAGGCGATAAAAAACAAAAACCGCCGCCATGCTTGAAAAAAGGTTGGCAATCAGCATCGCCCAGGGTGGAGCCAGAAATAAACTGCCCAAGCGAATCAATGCCGGATAGCCCGGAAAATGAGCCGGGTAGTATTCGAGGGGAAGAGGAAGAGAGAAGAGCCGGCCAATCAGCTCTTTTTGGTACCAGGTTTTGGCAATAATAAGATAGTTCGGCCCATCATAATTGGCAAAAACGGTTTTCATTCCTCCGGGCGGGATCTCAAAACCCAGAAAGCGGGAGAACCCTCCAAAAAAAGGCCACCACAAAAGCAGGGTAGAGAAAACAGTTACCAGAATAAGTAAAAGAAGCTCTTTGGTTGACCTTTTCATTTCGCTGTTTTTGATTCCGTATAATCACTTACCCCCTTTGACAAAGGCAATGATTCCGGATCGTCTGCGGATTTCGATCCGGGGTCGGGGGGCTTCGGATTGTCAAAGAAAGTAAGCAGTTGTGATTCTGCTTTATGATAGCACAATCAAAGTTACCTATGCTATACTTGATCCTAAGATGGAGAGAATAAAATCCCTTTCAGTTTTTTTTCCGGCCTATAATGAGGAAGGGAATATTGCCCGGACAATTAACCGGGCAATGGCAATTCTTCCTCAGATTGCCCGCGAGTGGGAAATTATCGTCATTAATGACGGTTCGACTGACAAAACCGGTCAGATTGTTAATTGTCTCATCAAAAAAGAGCCGCGGATAAAGATGATTGTCCACACTCCGAACCGGGGTTACGGTGCGGCTCTAAAAAGCGGTTTTTACAGTGCCCGATATCAATGGATAGCCTTCACTGACAGTGATGGCCAGTTTGACTTTGATCAAATCAGGCGTTTTTTACCTTTAGCTGAAAAGGCAGATGCTATTTTTGGTTTCAGAGAGAAAAGAGGCGATAGTTTTTACCGGAATTTATTGCAAAAGGTTTTATCTCTGGTTAATCGGCTTCTTTTCGGCTTAAAAGTTCGGGATGTTGATTGCGGATTTAAAATGATTAAAAAAGAGGTGATTGAAAAAATCCCTCATCTGATTACCGAAAGCGCGATTACCGAAACGGAACTGGTCGTCAGGATTAAAAGAGCCGGGTTTAAAATTGCTGAGGTGGGAGTAAGTCATCTTCCCCGGAAGAAAGGGAAGCAAACGGGAGGAAATTTTAAAATTATCTTCAAAGCGGGAATTGAGGGTTTGAAACTATGGGGGCGAATGCTTCAAAAAGAAAAAGAATAGCCCTTTTGATTTTAATTATTTTGGCCGCTTCCTTTTTCCGGCTTTACCAAATCAGAGGGTACGCTATTTTTTTAGGCGACGAAGGCCGGGATGCTTTGGTGGTTAAAAGGATGATTGTCGACCGTGATTTAACTCTCTTGGGACCCAGAACCAGTGTGGGAGATTTATACTTAGGTCCGGCTTATTATTACTTAATGACTCTCCCGCTTTGGTTGTCGCGATTGGATCCGGTTGGTCCGGCGATAATGGTTGCCTTATTAGGAGTAGCCACTGTTTTCCTGATTTACCTGATTGGTCAAGCCTTGTTCGGTCTTTCAACCGGCCTGGTCGCGGCCTCTCTTTATGCGGTTTCCCAACCGATTATCGAACACACCCGTTTTTCCTGGAATCCGAATCCGATGCCTTTTTTTACCGGTTTGTCAATTTATGCCTTTTTAAGATTGATTAAAAATCAAAAAAGAATTTGGGCTTTTATTTTGGGGGCTTGTTTGGGAGTCTGTCTCCAGCTTCACTATTTGGGTTCAATTTTTATTCTGATGATTATTTTGCTTTGGGTCTTTTCCCGATCCCAGATTCCCAGGCGAACCTGGCTATTGGCTTTAGGGGCTTTTCTTTTAGTGCTGTCTCCCTTTATTCTTTTTGAATTCCGCCACAATTTTGTTGTCACCCGGAGTTTTCGGCGCTTTATTAAAGAGGACGATAAGCTCGGTTTTAATTTGGGGAGTTATTTTAAAAGAGCTGGTTTTGTTTTCTGGCGGCTTTTTTCCCATTTTCTGGCTGTTGATCAGCGGTGGTTGGCCCTGGTTTTGGTTATCGGGGCTTTTTTTGGCTTTTTTAGTTTAGTTGGTAAAAACAAATCAGGCCGGCGTTTAATGTTTATCTGGTTAGCAGTCGGGGTTTCCGGCGCCGCTTTTTACACCGGCGATATTCATGATCATTATTTAGGTTTTTTGTTTTTAGTTCCTTTTCTCTTAACGGCGCTGTTTTTAGAAAGACTGAAAAAGACTAAATTTGGTTTTTTAGCCGTCTTGCTTTTTCTGGGAATCTTTGCCAAAAATCTTTTAAATCTTGATATCTTTGTCGGTCGGGCGCCTAACAATCAAATCCGGCGGGCGAAGGAAATCGGGGAAATAATCGCTCAGGATGCGCGGGGAAGTAGATTTAATTTGGCCTTAGTTTCGCCTACCAATGATTTTCGGGCTATGAATTACCGCTATTTTGTTGAAATAAATGATGCTCAACCCGAGCATTATGACAACTATAGCGAACTCGAGACCTTATATGTGATTGTCGAGCAAGAGGGTATTCCTTTAACTGATATGACTGCCTGGGAGATTGCCAGTTTTGGCGATTCAGAAACGATTGCCGAATGGCAACTTGAAGAATCAGGTTTTAAAATTTTAAAATTAGGCAAAAGGCCGGGGAAAAAATGAAAAAAATGACAAAATACCTTCAAAGTGAAACGTCCGGGCACTTTGAGGGTGAGTTAAAAAGTGGAGGTTAAAAGATGGGGAAATTTTTTTTATCAGTCGTTATCCCTTGTTATAACGAAGAAGCCAATCTGAAAAGAGGGGTGCTTAAAGAGGTGGCTGATTATCTCAAGCAACAAAGTTACTCGTGGGAGGTTTTGGTTTCCGATGACGGTTCGACGGACAGGAGTCTGGCTCTAATAAGTGCCTTTGTTAAAAAAAATCCCGGTTTCCGGGTTTTGAAAAACAAACATGGCGGTAAGCCCTGGGCGGTATCCCGGGGAATCAAAGAAGCCCGGGGTCAATTGACTCTTTTAACCGACATGGACCAGTCAACTTCAATAGATCAATTGGAAAAATTGTTGCCTTGGGTTAGCAGGGATTATCCGGTGGTAATCGGCTCCCGGGGAATGGAACGGAAGGGATTTCCTTTTTTTAGAAAGGTCGGCGCCATGGTTTTTCGGCAATTCAGAGGTTTTTTTATTCTTAAAGAAATTAGTGACACTCAATGCGGTTTTAAACTGTTCCGGAGTGATTTGCTGAAAGAAACCTTCCCTCAGCTTGATGCCCTGGGTAGGATTGCCTCCGGCTGGACGGTAACTTCTTTTGATGTCGAACTTTTATTTATGCTTCAAAAAAGAGGTGCCAGAATCAAAGAAGTTTTAGTTTCCTGGCAGGATCGGGATGCCAGCGTGACCAAGGGTAAGGCCGGGAAGTCTTCAAACTTAAGAAGTTATCTGGCACGATATTTTAAAGAATCCAGGGATATGGCCAGGCAGGTTCTCAAAGTGATTTTAAACAACTGGCGGGGAAAGTACGATCGGCAACCATCAGACATCAAAATTTAGAAATCTGAAATTATCCAATAAATGAGCAATCACCCACATTCTTTGGTAATAAATTCACCTTCCGGGCGTTTGTATATTTCATCCGTAAATTGTTTACGAATTTTTTTCCTAAGCTTAATTATCATTCTTTTCTTTTTACTTCGTTTGCCCAATTTAACTCTTTTGCCGGTTTTTGCCGATGAGGCCATCTATCTCCGTTGGGCTCAGGTGATGAAATCTGAGCCGACTTTACGCTTCTTGCCGCTTTCCGATGGCAAACAACCTCTTTTTATGTGGCTGGTAATGATTTTCTTAAAGTTTTTTAAAAACCCGCTTTATTGTGGCCGGGCAATTTCAGTTTTTTCCGGCCTGGGTTCGCTGGCGGGTATTTTTTTCTTGGGTAGATTAGTTTTTGATGATCAAAGGGTGGGTTTGGCCGGGGCTTTTTTTTATGCGATTACTCCTTTCTTTGTTTTTTTTGATCGGATGGCTTTGGTTGACAGCCTTTTGACTTGTCTGGTAATTTGGTTTTTTGTTTTTTCCATCTGGTTGGCTAAAAATCCTCGGTTGGATTTAGCCATGATCTCCGGAATTATTTTGGGCTTGGCGCTGATTACCAAATCACCGGGTTTGTTTTTAGCATTTTTGCTGCCCGCCACCCTTCTTTGGTTTAGACCGGAAAGGAAAAAAAACCGGAAAAAAAAGTTGTCTTTGTTTCGGTTGGGGATTTTTTGGCTGGTGATTTGGTTTTTTGGCTTTGTAATTTATAACTTATTGCGTCTGGGACCTAATTTTGGCCTGATCAGCTCCCGTAATCAGGATTATGTCTTTTCATTGGCGGAGGTTTTGTCCCATCCTCTTGACCCTCTTCGGCCGCATTTGAACGATTTGAGACAATGGCTGCCTAATCTTTTTACTTGGCCGATTTTAGGTTTGGCGATTTGGGGTGTGATCCGGGGGTTTAAATCTCCCTCGATTAAAGCAGTCATTTTCCTTTTGACTATCGCTGGCTTGCCGGTTTTGGCTCAGGCCGGCATTGCCCGGGTTTTTACCCCCCGTTATTTGCTTTTCGCCGTTTGGCCGGTTAGTTTGCTGGCGGCTTTTGGCCTGGTCAGCCTGTCCGGACGGCGGCCGAAATATCAAGCCTGGTTGATTTTAGTCTTTTTGATTTGGCCGCTTTTTTACAATTGGCATCTCTTAACTGATCCGCCAAAAGCGCCCCTGCCGCGGAAAATGAGATCTGGCTATTTGGAGGAATGGACTTCGGGTAGCGGTATTCTGGAAGCAGCTGATTTTATCAAAGAAAGACTGAGGAGCGGCCGGGCTGAGAAGGTTTTGGTCGGAACTGAGGGTTATTTCGGCACTTTGCCGGACGGATTGCAAATCTATCTTAATCATTTTCCCGGGGTGGTGGTTTTGGGGGTCGGTCAACCAATCCGGCAGGTGCCTCCGGAGCTTTTAAGCGCCACGGTAGATAATGAAGTTTATTTAGTGGTTAATCAATCGAGGATGTTTGTTCCCCAAGATCCGCGGCTGGAATTAATCAAGAAATACCCTAAAGCTATTGGTCCCGACAACCAAGACTTTTTACTTTTGTATCAAGTCAAAAATACAAAGCCGGGGGCGTGAATAGATTTTCACCCTGAGGGCGCAACTTTATTGCTATGACTGAAGAGCTTAAGATTTATATAACTAATCCTGGAAAGATTGAGAGGAAGTTAAATTCTATTGGCGCAATTTTTGTCAGTGAAATGCAAATTGTGGATACTTACTTCGATATGCCGGGAATGGTATTAAAACTTACCGAGACTAAAGATCGGTCTTTCTTGACCCAGTTACAAGCAGAAGATGGGGGATTCAAGTTTATCAAGGAAGAGGACGTAGAAAATATCAACGAAACAAAAAGCAAACTTGGAAAAAGATACGGCATCAAAACAATACTTAAGAAGAAAAAAAAGAACTGGGTTTATAAGGACTTCAAGATAAATTTAAACCTATTTGACGATATCGGAAGTTTTTTAATAGTAGAAGGGGAAAAAGTCACTCCTGAAATATTTTCCAAGACTTTAAACATTGAGCGCCCTAAGTATTTGACGAAATCATTTGCTCAGTTAAAATTAGAATTACGGCAAAAGTACCCCGGAGATATCTTGGGTACACGACTACCCCAAAGGCGTAAGGATAAAAAATGAGAATGAAAAAAAGCCAATTTCTGTTTTTTTTGGCCGTAGTTTTATCTTTTTTTGCTTGGCAGACACTTTTAAAGCCGGGTTATTTTTCGATGCATGATGACATGCAGGCTTTTCGTTTGCTTGAGATGGATAAGTGTTTCCGCGATTCTCAACTGCCCTGTCGGTGGGTGCCTGATGCCGGCTTTGGTTATGGTTATCCTCTTTTTAATTATTACCCGCCCCTGCCTTATTATTTGGCCCAATTAATCCACTCGTTAGGATTTTCTATCTTAGATAGTATTAAAGCCGTTTTTATTCTTGGTTTTCTTATTGCCGCTGGCACAATGTATCTTTTGGGCCAATCGCTTTGGGGGCCCTGGGGGGGATTTTTAGCCAGTATTTTATATAGCTTTGCGCCTTATCATGCGGTTGATATCTATGCTCGGGGAGCGCTGAATGAATTTTGGGCTTTTGCCTGGTTTCCTGCAGTTTTCTTCTCGATATATCGATATATCGAGACTGAGAAAAAGAAATACTTATTGGGCTTTGCTCTTTTTTATGCCCTGCTGTTTCTAACTCATAATCTGATGGTTCTGATCTTTACTCCGGTGGCTATAGGCTGGCTGGTTTTAAATCTCTTATCTTTTAAAAAAGTCAGGCTTTGGTCACGGTTTATCGGTTCGTCTTTATTATCGCTTGGCCTGGCAGCTTTTTTTGTCTTTCCGGTGGTTTTGGAAAAAAAACTGGTTCATCTGGAAACGATGATTGTCGGCTATTTTAATTATCTGGCTCATTTTGTTTCTTTGAATCAATTATTCTTAAGGCGGAACTGGGGTTATGACGCTTCGGTCTGGGGAATGGAGGAAGATTTGAGTTTTCAAATCGGCTGGCCCCATTGGTGGCTGGCCTTCCTCGTTATTCCTCTGGCTTTTTTTCTGCCTAAAAATAAAGAGGACGAAAAAAAAAGACGACTGATTTTCTATTTTCTTATCTTCGGACTGACAGCGGCTTTTTTGACTCATCCGCGGTCGACCTTTTTGTGGAAAAAATTGCCTTTTCTGGAATATCTTCAGTTTCCCTGGCGATTCTTGTCCTTAGTTATCTTTTCTTTTTCGCTTTTGGCCGGAGCATTGCCGTTTATTCTGAAACGAATAATTCAAAATCAGAAGAGGAGCCGGAACAATTCAAAAGTATCTGAATTTAAGACGGTCTCGGATCAGCAGGGCCGGATTTTTATTTCTTTTGTCACTCTTGCTCTGGCCGCTTCCGCCATCCTTTTAAACGCCCCCTATTTTAAAGAAGATATTTGGTATTGGCATTTGACTGACAGCCAAAGATTCTCTGATCCTGGACAATGGGAGCGTCAAATAACTTCGGGCATCTTCGATTATTTGCCTAAAAGCGCTCCTTTCCCGCCGGGTGAAGCTGCTTTAAAAAGTCCCTGGTTCGAATCGGGTGAAGGAGAGATAATAAATTATCAACGGGGTACAAATTGGTATCGGTTTCAGGTTCGGGTGGTTTCTGATGAGGCAGTGATTAAAATTCCGACGTTTGATTTCCCCGATTGGGAGCTTAAAGTCGATCAGGAAGTGCGGTCTTTTGAGGCTGACAAAGAATTAGGTCGCCCCTTTTTTTACCTTTCCCAGGGAGAATATAGGGTAAGTTTTGAACTTAAAAATACTCCGATTAGAGTTTTTTCCAATTGGCTCTCATTAATTTCCTGGCTGGGTTTTTTTTGGCTGGCATTCAAATATTCATCTGCTGAAAAAGCGGAGTAGCCGGTCTTGTTTTATTCTGCTGTCGGCGCTTCCTCTTGTGTTAAAATAGCAACTATGGCGGGAAAATTGTCTGCTTCGGGAATTAATTTGGATATCATCAAAAAACGGGCGGTTAAAGGAGTGGCGGCTTTAGCCGGGAAGACTTTTTTGCTCCAGGTGATTTCTTTTTTTGGCTTTTTTTATTTAACGGTTTTTTTAGACCAGGCCGAAATCGGTCTTTTTTTTGCAATTTCAGAGGTGGTGGCAATCTTGGGCTATTTTTCTGATATTGGTTTAGCTGCGGCCCTGATCCAGAAAAAAGGCCGTTTAAAAAAAATTGACATTCAAAGTACTTTTACGATTCAGCAGGCAATTGTTTTGCTGTTGATTTTAACCAGTTTAATTCTGACTCCCCGGATCGTCCGCTTCTATAATATCTCCCCTGCCGGACTTTGGTTGTTTAGGAGTTTGCTGGCCGGTTTTTTTTTCGCTTCACTAAAGACAATTCCTTCAGTTTTGCTGGAGCGGAAACTCCGTTTTGATTATCTGGTTTTGGTGGAATTAGTTGAAAATCTTTTGTTTTATGGTCTTTCGGTCTGGTTGGCCTGGCGAGGTTTGGGCGTCAATGCCTATGCTTGGGCTGTTTTAGCCAGGGGATTAGTCGGGGCTGTTCTGATTTATTTTCTTTCGCCGTGGCCGATCGGTTTGGCTTTTGAGGCTGCTTCTCTGCGGCGCTTGCTTCATTTCGGCGTTCCTTATCAGGCTAATACGGTTTTGGCGGTGATTAAGGATCGGTTAATGAATGTCTTTTTGTGGAAAATTATCGGTGCTTCAGGAGTGGGAATTTTAGGTTGGGGCCAAAAATGGGCTCAGATGCCTTTGCGGTTTGTGATGGATCCGGTTATGCGGGTGACTTTTCCGGCTTTTTCCCGGCTTCAACGACTTCTGGGTCAGTTTAAGAAAGCCCTAGAATTTTCTCTTTTTGCCATTTCATCATTGGCCTTTCCGCTTTTAACCGGCTTGGCTCTTCTGGCCCGGCCTTTAATCGGAATGATTCCCAAGTACCAGAAATGGGAGGCGGCTTTGGTGCCGCTTTATCTTTTTTGTTTTAATGCCTTTTGGGGAGCAATTACCACGCCTTTGACTAATGCCTTTAACGCCGTCGGCAGGATTAAGGTTACCTTTAAATTGATGATCCTCTGGACCGGATTAACTTGGATTTTGACGCCGGCCCTGGCAATTAAGTTTGGTTTTTTAGGAGCGGCTTGGGCTTTAGGTTTAGTGCCCATTTCTTCTTTATTGGTTTTTCGTCTCGCTCAAAAAGAGTTTAAGATCAGGGTTTTCAAATCAATCAGCGCCCCCCTGCTGAGCAGTTTCCTAATGAGTCTTTATCTCTTTTTTCTGCCCTGTGTTTTTCCTTTTTCCGGCTGGCTACATCTGATTTTAGCGATCTTAAGCGGGGGTTTAATTTATTTGTTCTTCCTTTTTATTTTTGCTCGGGGAAATTTTATTAAGGGATGGAGGATGATGAAAAATGCTTTCGATCGTTAGTTTTTGTTTTTCTTTGATTCTTTTCCTGGTGGCAGTTTTCTGCTGTCTTTTTTTGCCCGGTTTTTGGCTGGTGAAAAAAAACAGATTTAAGGTTGACGGGGCGGAAATTTTAGCGGTTTCATTGAGCTTGGGAATAGTCCTTTTTGTTTTAACATCAATTGTTTTAGGCTTTCTGAAAATCCGGTTTTTATTACTTTGGCTGATTCTTTTGGCAGATTTTTTGATCTTGAGGCGTTACGGCCGGGAGCCTTTTTTTGTTCTTTGCCCTTGTCGCTGGCAGATTAAAAAAAGAAATTTTTTCTGGTTCGGCTTGACTTTGGGGTTTATAACTCAAATTTGGATAAATGTTTTTTCCGGCTGGTTATATGCTGACGGAATCCGTTTCTGGTCCGCTCACGGTCATGACGCGGTTTGGCATGGCAGTCTGATGCAGGAAATTGCTGTTCATTTCCCGCCCCGGATGCGTTTTATCGGTAATCTTCCTCTGAAGAATTATCATTTCTTTGTTGACATTCTTTTAGGTGAATTTCATCGGCTGTTCGGTTTCAATCCAATGGATCTTTATTTCCGCCACTTTAGCTTCGTTTTCGCTTTTTTGTTCTTGCTGAATGTTTTTGTTTTTGTCCGTAATTGGAGTGATGAAGCGGCCGGTCTTTGGGCAATGCTTTTGACTGTTTTCTCCGGTAGTTTTGGCTTTTTGGTAACGCTGGGGCGAAACAAGACTCTTTTCGGAGTCAGGAGTGAATCGATTTTCTGGGTTTCCCAGGGAAATACGGCGATCGGCAATCCGCCGCAAATGATTGCTTTTATTTTGTTTTTAGCCTTTTTAAATCTCTTCTGCCGTTTTTTAAAAGAGCCGAATAATTTCCGGCTGATTACTTTGGGAATTTTGGGGGGAATGTTATTTGGTTTTAAAATTTATGCCGGGGCGACGATCCTGGCGGGATTGGGATTATTGGCTGGCTATGAATTGGTTTTTTTAAAAAAAACCCAGGCCTTAAAGGTTTTCTTGGTTGTTTTACTGCCGGCCTTGGTTATCTTTTTTTCCACCACTCAGAAAGGGGGCAGTTTTTTAGTTCTTAAACCTTTTTGGTTTGTCAGGACGATGGTAGTTGCCGGTGACCGTTTGGGTTGGAACGACCTTGAGATGCGACGGCAATTCTATCAAAGTTTGGGTGGTTGGCGGGGTTGGATAAGAGTGATTCAGTTTGAGTCTCTGGCTTTGGCGATTTTTACCTTGGGTAATTTAGGAACTAAAGTTTTGGGCTTTTCTAAAGTTTTCCAGATCCTTGCCTCCAGAAAAAAAATTGTTTCTTTTAATCTTTTCTTATTTTTTGGCCTTTTGGCCTGCTCGCTTACTCCTCATGTCTTTGTCCAAAAGGGGATTGCCTGGAACACGGTTCAATTTTTTCATTATTTTGTTTTATTGATGGGCCTTTTTAGCGGAGCAACGGTTGCCGGAATCCTTCAAAAGAGCAGGAATCGGCTTAAGCCGATCTTTATTGCCTTTCTGGTTCTCTTTTCTGTCCCCACTGTTTTGGCGGATCTTAAATTCTTTTCACCCCGGAACGCTTTGGCAATAGTGGAAAACGAAGAGCTCCGGGCACTTGAATTTTTGAAAAAACACACGAGTCCTGAGGAGTTGATTTTAACTGTGCCTTATGATCGTTGGGCGGCGGCCGGCCATCCCGGCCAACCCCGGCCGATCTACAGCTGGGATTCGACCGGCTATGTTTCTTATTTTACCAATCGGCCGACCTTTTTATCGGATCAGGCCCAAGTGGAAATTATGGGTTATCCGGAAGGCAAGGAAAGGCTGGCCGATCTTTACCGGTATTTGTTTTACAGCGGGAGTGGTCAGGAGATTGACAGAAATCCTCAGAAAGCCCGACAATTTCTTGAAAAAAACAAATTGAGATTTGTTTATCTGGTTTATGATCAGAAATTCAGCTTTAATCCTGAAGAAGCAGGTCTGGAGGAAATCTATCGCAATCAGGTTGCCCGGATCTACCGATTAAAAAATTAGACGGAGATGGTTTTCTAAAAAGAAATGGCAGTCGCCATTTACCAAAAAATTAATGATTGAGACAGGGGGGGTGTTTTCTCTTCTTGAGATTCTTCGTAATGAGCTCATGTCTCCAGAATTACAGCAAAGGTTCGCGAATTATAAGACCGAAAGAGATTTGGTCTTGAAGATGGGGCATGAATCAGGAACATTATCTCCGCAGTCTAATTATCTTCCTCGGGCTGTTGAAACTCGGCTGCTGGCTAAATACGGCCTCTTAAACCTTTGGGCCGAGGATGATCCCGTTGAGGGTTAGCAGTAAATTCATGTGTTAAAATAGGGACGGGATGTCAAACCTTTTAAAATTTCTTCTTTTTAGTTATTTTTTTCTATATTTGCCCGGGAGGTTGATTCTTTCCCGATTAAAATTTGAATTTAACCGATTAGAGAAAATTGTTCTTCCTTTGGTTTTGGGAATTGCTGTCCTGATTCTCTTGGCCTTTGTTTTTGGTTGGTTGGGGGAGCGGGAATGGTTGAAGGTTGTCTTGGGGTTGCTGGGGTTTGGGGGAGCTTTATCCGCGCTTCGGGGTAGGGCTAAAAAGGGGAAAATTAAAAAAATAAACGGGTTGGTGTTGGGTTTGATCATTCTGGCGACTATCTGCCAGAGTTTAGTGATGGTCAGCAGCGGCCGGCTTCGCCGCGAAGGAGTTGTTTTCTGGGGAGTGAGCGGCCATGACGGCCTTTGGCATTTGACTTTAATTCAAGAATTGGCCCAAACTGAAAAGTTTCCCGGTCAGAATCCGGGTTATGCCGGCGAATCTCTTAAAAATTACCATTTCTTTTATGATCTTCTGATCGCAGAAAGTTACCGACTGACAAGAATTCCCCTGATGGAGCTTTTTTTTCGTTACTGGGTTTTATTTTTAGGATTTTTACAAAACAGCCTGGTTTTTTGTTTTGCCAAACGCTGGTCAGGTAAAATAACTGTCGGTTTTTGGGCAATATTTTTTACTGCTTTTGCTTCAAGTTTGGGCTTTGTTCTGCCCTGGTTGGGAATTGGTTCAGAGAATTGGGAAACGGCTTTTTGGTCGATGCAGCCGGCCAGTTTTATGCAGAATCCGCCATTAGTCCTTTCGTTGGTTTTTTTAACCGGCGGATTAATCTTCTTTCTTTTTCTGGCAAAATCAAAATTAAAAAATTGGCGGTTAATTTTGGCAATCAGCCTGCTTTTTGGCCTAATGATGGAAACCAAAGTTTACGGAGGTTTAGTTGTTTTAGTCAGTCTTTTGGTTTTGGCTTTTTGGCAATTTGTGATTTACCGCCAAAAAAAATATTTTCTCCTTTTGAGCCTGATATTTTTGCTGGCCCTGGCAACTTATCTTCCAACCAGCCGGGCAACTGTCTCCTTTGTCAAATGGGAGCCTTTTTGGTTTATTCGGAGTGTGATTCAGGCACCGGATCGAATGAATTGGGTCAGTTGGGAGCTGAGGCGGCAGGTCTACGTCGCCCGCCAAAATCGATTAGGGATTTTTATAGTTGACAGTGTTGCCTTGGGAGCTTTTTTTATAGGTAATTTAGGCACCCGGGTTTTAGGATTGGGGCATTTTTTGAGCCGGTTCAGGGCAGGTTTAAAAGGAAGAGCGGTTGATTTGTTTTTAGGGCTTTTATTTCTGGCCGGAATTTTGCCCAGTCTTTTATTTTTGCAGGAACATTTAGCTTGGAACACGATTCAGTTTTTTTATTTCAGCCTTTTTATCTTTTGTTTTTTTGCCGCTTTGGGAACGGATTTTCTTTTCAGAAAGTTTAAGAAAACGAGCTTGAGATTGATTTTTCTTTGTTTGCTTCTCGGGTTTTCTTTGCCCGGAACCTTAAAAACCGTCAGCTGGCATTGGAGTGAGCCGCCGGCTTCAATCGTGGATCGGTCTGAAATGGAGGCGCTTGAATTTTTAAAAAAAACTTCCCCCAAAAGTGATTTAGTTTTGACTTATCCTTATCAGGAAGGGGTTGAACAAAAGTTCCCGCCGCCGGTGCCACTTTCATATTATAACGCGGCTTATGTTTCGTTTTTTTCCAATCGCCATCTTTATCTTGAGGATCAGACTGTAGCCAAAATCCAAGGCTACGGGCTTAACAGTCGGCTTGATAAGGTGAATTATTTTTTTAATACCAAGAATTCCTCAGAAGCAATCGGTTTTTTAAAAGCCAACCGACTCCATTTTGTCTATCTGGTTGACAATCAAAACTGGCAAGCCGATTTAAGCAGGGAGCTTGAGTTGATCTTTAAAAATCAACGTGTCCGCATCTATCAGGTGAAATAAAGAGATTAATGGTGGAGAAATTCAGCCTTTTTTAAGTTTCTGTTCTCAAAATAGTTCAATGAACTGAATCATTGAACTATTTGAGGAAAAAGTACTTTTTTAAATGTTTTAACGACCCTTGAGAAAACTTTAAGAAAACTTTAAGAAACCCTTTTTTTCCAAAAATGACTGCCTAAAAAAAGATATTCCAGCCAAAAAATTATCGGAACTCCTAACAGATAAGTTGCCATTTGAACTGCTCAGTCTGCTTCAAGAATCCCGGCAGATAATTTTAAAATAAAATTATTTTCGTCCTTATATACACCGACGGTCAGGGTGATTAGCATAGCAAGCAGGATAAAAAAAGTAGTTAAAAGTAGCCTTGTTTTTTTATTCGACCAAGGAGATATTAAATGGCTAAACAAAAAGGCCAATAGTGCTGGCAGTAAGTAAAGAAAAAGGATTATCAGAATGAGGTTGACAAAAAGAGATAAAACAGCTTTTTCAAAAACATTTTCCCAAAGATCAACAAAAAGAATCATTTTATCCGGCCTGAAAAAGGACAAGAGCTGAATTCAATGTTCAAATGCCCCAGCCTGTCTCCTTTTCAAATACTTCGCTTGGGGTATAATAGCCCAGTCTTTTTCTGGGAC
>JAFGMK010000020.1 GCA_016927565.1 Minisyncoccota bacterium
AGAACTTCTCCTTTAAAGGTAAAAGGGGCTTTTTTGAACCTGTTCGGATAATTGCTTCATTTTTTTGGAGTTTTTCAATTTCAGACAGTCTTTCCATTTTCGGAATCTGGGTTTTGAAGTTAAATATCGCAAATGTATCTCAACTTATTCAGTGATTAATCAGGGCCGATTTTTCCTATATATACGAAAAATAATCTAAGATATAATAGGTTGAGTCTGTCTCAGTATTTTTTTTCTGAATAACTGACGGAAGCTTTGTCTAACTTGATTATAGGAGATCTCTTGATCCATTGTCATTCTGAGGCGAAAGACGAAGAATCCCCGTCGGAGGAGATTCTTCGCTTTGCTCAGAATAACGATAAGAAAATTTTTATTCAACAGTCTCATAATATAGAGTTTTTTTTGATTAAATGCCTATCCAAAAAGAGAACCGGCCAAAAACATTAATTCTGAGTCTGATTGACAGAACCAGGAAGCTTAGAACCCAACAAGCCAGTCTGAAAGAAGCTGAATTACTGGTTGACACTTACGGAGGTGGTGTCTGGCGGGTTATGACTCAAAACGCTGACCACCGAAGCGCCCGCACTTTTATCGGCTCCGGAAAAGTCAAAGAGGTAAAACAACTGGTTGAAGAGGAAGATATCGAGATTGTTGTTGTCAATTCTCATCTTAAAGCCAGCCAGTTGTTCGCTCTTACCAACATTATCAGTCCTCAAAATTCATGCAAAATCTGGGACCGCACCCAATTGATCCTTCAGATATTCAAAAATCACGCTGTCACTGCCGAGGCCAAACTCCAAATCAGGCTGGCCGAGTTAAATCACCACGGACCGGAACTGGCCGGACTGGGAATTTCTTTGTCGCAACAGGCAGGAGGTATCGGAACCAGAGGAATCGGAGAAACAAACACCGAAATAATGCGTCGCCACTGGCAAAAAGAAATAAAGGTTGTCAAAGAGAAGCTCGGGAAAATACTTCGAAACCGCCACCAGCAAATGAAATATCGAAAACAATCCGGAATTCCTACTATTTCTATTATCGGTTACACCAATGCCGGCAAAACCACCCTCTTCAACTCTTTAGGACGCAAAAAAAATAAAGTTAAAAATGCCCTCTTCGCCACTCTTGACAGTAGTGTCAGCAGTTTGTATTTACCGAAGATAGGCAGGGAAATTTTTGTTTCGGATACTATCGGATTTATTCAGGATCTGCCGACAAGATTAATTGAGGCTTTTAAATCCACTCTTTTGGAAACTGCCAATGCCGACATTCTGCTTCATATCATCGACAGCTCAGACAAAAATATCTATCTTAAAATAAAAACAGTCAATCAAATACTTGAAGATATCAATCTTAAATCAAAAGAACAAATATATGTCTTTAATAAAGTTGACAAATTATCAAAAATTAAGAAAGAAGAGCTTTCTGAGAAATACCGCTACCGCAAACACATTTTCATCAGCGCCAAAAATGGCCAGGGGATCAATCGGCTGATCGAAATTATTGAGGCCCAGCTTTTAAACAAGGGATTAAAGCCCGCCCCCCACTTAAGGTATCTTGAAAATCGTTAATGAACCCAAAACAATTTAATTTCGCCATAACACTGCTTCCTCAAATAATCAACTGATAAAAGGACTGGAAATAATTTAAACAACTGCCGGCCCACTTGATGTTTGACAGGGGGACAAAACAACGTTATATAATATATGAATATGTATTCATTATCATTCTGAGAAGGGGGTGAAAAATATGCCGGGTTTTAACAGAACCGGTCCGACAGGGCAAGGCTCAATGACAGGGAGAGGCTTTGGCCCCTGCGGAATGGGTTTGGGCTGGAGAAGAAGATTCGGTCGGGGACGGGGAATGGGAAGATATTTTTCCTGGAGTTGGCCTCAAACCAAGGCGGATAAAAAAAAGGCTCTCACCCAATATAAAAAAGCATTGCTGGAAGAGATGGAAGATGTTGATCAGGAGCTGACTGATTTGTAGAACGGAATAACGAATTCCGGTCGGTCTCAATTTTCTGGAGTGGTTTTTTAATGCCGGAATTCCTTTTTTTTATCGGCCGTCAGAGGACTTGCTATTTTCCGGATAACAAGCTTTCGTTGGAAACGGAAATCTTTAGGAGTTACTTTAAAAGACAATTTCCATCTTGATAGCCAAATAACATCATTAGTGTTATACTCCGGAAAAGATGAAACTTTGCGGCAGGCTGGCAAAAAAAATTAACCCCCTTATCCCCGACAACCTAACTATTTATTTGTTGACCGGCCAATTAATCGCTTTCGCCCTCAGCCTTTCCAACCCGGAATTGCCCGCTTTATTTCCACTCCAGGGTAGTCTGGTTTTAAAAGGAGAATGGTGGCGTTTGCTGACAGTTTTATTCATGCCGGTTGTTTCCGGACCGCTACTGGCAGTCTTGACCTGGTACATCTATTATGTTTTCGGAACGGCCCTGGAACGCCAATGGGGAAAATTCCGCTATTTTCTCTATCTTTTTTCCATGTATCTGGGGATAGTCATCAGCTCTTTTATCTTTCCCCAGGTAGTTCTAAACAATTCATTTATTTTCAGTTCTTTGTTTTTAGCCTTCGCTTATTTGTACCCGGACTTTCTTTTGTACATCTTTTTTTTCATCCCGCTCAAGGTTAAATGGTTGGCGCTTTTGCTCTGGCTGAGAACAGTCATTGCTTTTATCTTTGGTTCAACTGCCAGCCGGTTACCGGCCCTGCTTTCCAGCGGAATTTTTTTCCTTTTTTTTGGCCGGGAAATTTTATTCTCCGCCAAAAATCTGGGCCGCCGGAGTCTGAAAAAAAGCCGCCAAATAAGTCGGGCCGGCGAATCCTATCTGAAATGTGCCATTTGTAAAGCAACCGAAAAGGATAAAAAGGTCTTTTATTACTGCAATACCTGTCAACCGCCAACCTGCTACTGTGAAGATCATATTAACAACCACAAACATAAATTAACGCTAAATTGAGCCACTCCAGGGGATTTTTTTAGTCCTATAGAGTATAATAGATTCCGGAAATCAGCAACCATGATTACTCAACAGGTTATTGACTACATTAAGCAGCAACTCCAAAACGGGGTAAATAAGGCGGAAATAAAAACCACCCTCGTCGGCAATGGTTGGAATGCCAAAGAAATAGACGAAATCTTTAAGGGCTTTGCCGCCCAGCCTAACACCGCCAGCCCCGAAAAAAACAGGCGCTGGCCTAAAATCCTGTTCGCAATTTTACTGCTGATTGTCATCGGAGGTCTGATCCTGATTAGTTTGAAAAGGCTAAAGAAAAATTCACCCTCCCCGGAATCAGTTAAAACCCCATTAAACAATCAATTCGCCTTTCCTGAACCGCCATATTCGTTAATAATCACCGGCGTGATAAAAGAAGGACAAGCCGAGGTTAACCTGGACCCCTTCTTCTTCATTACCTCTTCCGGCGAAACGCCGGACGAAGAAAATCCCCTTGCAGAATCTCAGTTTAAAACGGTTTTAAAAAAATCCGGCCAACCGATTTACGAAAAAAAACTGGATGTCCTGGCCGCCGCCTCACCGGCTGAGGGAACCGGCCCTCAGCCCACTCAAGATTACGGCTCATTCTCTCAATATCTGGGAGAATTTGAAACTCTGCCGGATGAGATTTCAATCCTTTACCAAGACAAAGAGATTTTCAACCTCAAAGAACCGGAAAACCCCCCGCCCCAAATTTTCTTTACCAGTCAGGAATACCAGGCTGAGACTCTTAAAATAGCCTGGAAAACAAATACTGCCACCGAACTCCATTATTTGGCTTTTGTTTCCAATGCCGATACGCAAACCATTCCTTCAAACCCGGAGATTGCCCTGCCGCTGACAGAAGACAATCTCAATTCCGATGGATCAATCATTTTTGCAGATAATTCTTTTGCCTTTTTACCCAGAAGTTTCATTGAAGGAGACTTGCAGGTGACAATTTATGCCACTGACGGTTTCAGAACTCTGGTCGGCCTCTCAAAGATTTTCTCCCTCCCAAAGGGGCTGGTTACCGCCAAAATTATTTCCCCGGAAAACGGCCAAACTTATTCCCAAAACACTGTTCTTCTAGAGGCTGATTCTTTTGATCCGCGGACGGGAATACGCTGCGGCGGCTGTCCCAAAGAAGGGAACACTTTTATCTGGAGTTCTGATATCGACGGTATCATTTTCCAAGGCCACGATGCCTTATGCCAGTATTTAACCTTAGGCGAGCACAATATCACTCTTCGGGTTAAAAACGAAAATGGTACCGAAGCCAGCGACCAAGTAAAAATCAGCATTACTTCCGGAGGTATTCCCGAAGCAACCGCTAAAGAAAAACAGCTGAAAAAGAAGTTTTGTTACTAAAAGAAAAACCATCAATTCAATACTGGGTCTCGCCAGAACCCAAAAACTCCACCCTTTAAAAAGCCGCTATTGACTGAATCTTATTTTTTAAATGACCTCCGCCGGTTGTTTTCATTAAGAATTTTCTTTCGGAGACGGATATTCCGGGGGGTAATTTCCATTAACTCATCAGCCTCGATAAACTCTAATCCCTTTTCCAGAGTCATCTCGCTTGGAGGAGTAAGCTGAATTATGCCGTCTGAGCTCTTAGAGCGCATATTGGTTAGCTTCTTTCCTTTGCAGACATTAACCGTTAAGTCGGCTTCTTTGGCATTTTTGCCGACAATCATTCCTTCATAAACCATTACTCCCGGGCCAACAAAAGTGATTCCTCTTTCCTGAGCCGCACGAAGTCCATAAGAAAGCGTATTTCCGGCTTGAGAGGCAATCAGCGCCCCTGTTCTTGATTTCCGGATTATTTTTCCCAAGGGCCGGTAATCAATTATCCGGGAATTAAGCACCGCCGTTCCCTTGGTTTGAGTAATCAGGCGACTTCTCAATCCAATCAAGGCGCGGGTCGGCAGCTGGTAGATAAATTCTACTTCGCGGTCGCTAATGGTCACGGTTCCTATTAAAGAAGCATATCTTTTCCCCAATTCCTGATTGACAACACCGGCGTATCCCTTAGGAACAATAATCGCCACCTCTTCAATCGGCTCAACCTTTAATCCTTTTATTTCTTTGGTAATCACCTCAGGCTTCTCGACTTCCAACTCATAGCCATCACGCCGGAGTTCCTCCAGGAAAACCGTTAAATGAAGCTCTCCCCGGCCGGCAACTTCAAATTTATTATTGCTGTTTTTTCTGACCCTCAAACTCAGATTTGTTTCCATTTCCCGATTAAGCCTTTCTTCTAACTGACGGCTGGTGGTAAATTGGCCCTCGCGTCCGGAAAAAGGGGAGGTGTTGGGACCGATGGTTATGTGAAGAGTCGGTTCGCCAATGGCCATTGCCGGAAGAGCCTCAGTTTCACCTAACTCAGCGATAGTATCGCCAATCCGGGCATCATTGATCCCTGCCAGAGCAATGATATCGCCGGCAGTTGCCGAGGCCGCTTCCTTCCTTAAAAGACCCTCTGAAACAAAAATCTTTTCAAGAGTATAAACACTGCCGGGTTTCTGCACCAAAGTCATCTTTTGGCCTTTGCTAATCGTTCCTCGGTGAACCCGACCGGTCAGGATCTTTCCCAAATGATCATCGTGCTCAAACGAAGAAACAAGCATTTTAGCTCTGCCCTTATCATTTGACCGGGGAGAAGGAATAAAATCAACTACTTTTCTAAGCAGGGGTTTGACATCACCATCTATCTCCAAATTCCGGGGCAAATTTTCAAACACTTTTCCTTTTTTGGCAATCGCATAAAGAATCGGAAAATTCAGCTGATCTTCATTTCCGGCCAACTCCAGGAAGAGATTCTCCGTTTTTTCAACTGCATATTGAGGCCGGGCATAGGTTTTATCTATTTTATTAATGACTACAATAATTTTTAAACCAAGCTCGAGCGCTTTTCTAAGGACAAAGCGAGTTTGCGGCATGGGACCTTCCTGAGCATCAATTATCAAAAGAGCCCCATCGGCCATTCCGAGAGTCCGCTCAACTTCACCGGAAAAATCAGCATGGCCCGGCGTATCGATAATGTTTATCTTAATACCGTTGAAAACAATGGCGCAGTTTTTGGCCGTGATTGTTATCCCTCTTTCTTTTTCCTGGTCATTACTGTCAAGAATCCGATCGGCCTCCATCTCTTTTTGATTTTCCCGAAAGGTGTCAGTCTGCTTAAGCAGAGCATCTATCAAGGTAGTTTTTCCGTGATCAACATGGGCAATGACCGCGATATTTCTTAGAGATTTCATAAAAATACCAATAAAAAAACCCGTTAACGCCAGTTTAAAACGGGCACAGGGGATTATAGCAGATTTGAAGCTTGCGGTCTAAGCGGTTTGATTTAAAATCAAATAAATGACAACTGCCCGTCCGGCTGGATTAAATTATTTTTAATTAATCAGGTAATATAGAATTATCCGAATATGGAAAATTGTTATAAAGTGGCGATAATCGGCGGCGGCCCGGCAGGAATAATGGCCGCGCTGACGGCAAAAACCAAAGAAAACCGGGTTGTTATCCTGGAAAAAAATCCCTTTCTGGGAAAAAAGCTTTTACTAACCGGAAAAGGGAGGTGCAATTTAACCACTGACCGAGAAATTCCGGAGATAGTTCAGGCTTTCGGCAGGAAGGGAAAATTCCTTTACGGGGCTTTCACCAGATTCTCCAGCCAGGACTTAAGAAATTTTTTTGAGAAAAGGGGAGTGGGTTTAAAAATCGAAAGAGGCGGGCGGGTTTTTCCTCAAAGCGACCGCTCCGCAACCATTCTTAATTGTTTAAAAAAAGAACTGGCTCTAAGAAAAATAACTGTTTTTTATCACTTTAATGTCTGTCGGGTTTTTTTTAAAAAAGGGCTTTATCATCTCGAGAGTCCGGCAGGAAATGTCTTAGCTGAAAAATTAATTATCGCTACAGGAGGAAAATCTTATCCTCAAACCGGCTCAACCGGCGATGGTTATCTATTCGCCAAGTCTTTCGGCCATCAAATTATCAAACCGGCTCCGGCCTTAGTCCCTTTAAGAGTAAGCGATCCTAAAATTACCGCTTTGGCCGGATTAAGTTTAAAAAATGTCAGCTTGTCTTTTTTCAACCGGGATAAACTTTTTACTCGGGAATTCGGTGAAATGCTGTTTACCCATTTCGGGATTTCCGGGCCAATTGTTCTGAAAGCTTCCAAAGAGGTTTATCAACAGCTTAAAAAACAAACCGGAGTAACGGCGAGCATTGATTTAAAGCCGGCCTTGAATAAGACCATTTTGCAGAAAAGAATTTATCGGGAAATCCATTTGATGCCTCAAAAGGAATATCAAACTCTGCTTAAGAATTTATTGCCGAAATCATTGATTAACTACTTTATTGACCGAACAGGAATCAGCCCCCATCAAAAAAATTCAAGCCTGAGCAAGGCGCAGGTCGAAACTTTAATTGCCGCCTTAAAAAACTTAACCTTTGCAATAAGCGCGACAATGCCGCTGGAGATGGCAATTATCACCAGCGGCGGCGTCGATATTGCTGCCATCGATCCGAAAACGATGGCTTCGAAAATTGCCCCCAATTTGTATTTTGCCGGTGAAATAATTGCTTTGGACGGGCCAACCGGAGGATACAATCTTCAGAAAGCATTCAGCACCGGCTGGGTAGCCGGTTTTTCCAGCAGATGATATAATGAAAATAATTCATAAAGATCATTAGACGGATTTTATTAAAAAAAAGCGGATGATAAAAATCTTTAACAAAAAAATCTTTTTTTTAACTTTGAGTGCCTGCCTGATAGGGAGCGGATTAATTTTTTTCTGGGCATATCCGCGTTACTCTTCTTCCCGGGGGATAACCAGTCAAAATTGTCAAAGGAATGGCTGCAGCGGTGAAATTTGTACTAACCGCCAAGAAAAAAATTCTCCTGATGAGGAAGGGCCCTATTCGACTTGTGTTTATCAGGCCCGCTTTCATTGTTATCGTCAGGCTGATTGCGTTTTGCTGGCTGACGGCCAATGCGGTTTTCGGGAAACGGCCAAAACCAGTCTTTGTCTTTTTTTGGCAAAATTCATCGCCGAACCGCTCAAAATTTATTAATGCCGGCAAAACTCTGGCGTTCTCTGCCTGTCCTAAAACCTGATTAAAAGATGACAATTTGTGAGCTTAAAGAAAAAATCAGGGTTTTTTTAATCGGCCGGACTTTTCTTTATCTCTTAAATGCTGAAGCCGACGCCGATTTAGCTGCCCAATTGATTGCTTATTCCCGGAAACCAAACTTCGGCCGACTCAAAAACCAAAGAGTTAAAAAACTTTTAGAAGCCTCTGACCCGTCGGCCTCACAGGCCATTTACCTCGCTTACGGTCAATACATTGCCAATGGCCTGGCTGATTATTTAACCGGCCAGCTTTTCTTAAAAATTCTAAAGATTTTTAACCAGGACAAGGCCGTCGAAAAAATTAATCAAACTTTAAATCAATTTCGCCGGGGGTTAATCAAAAAAGACAACTATCGAGAATATGCCGGCGGTTTTTTAGACACTTTGTTCTCGCTATTGATTCAAATCGGCGGTTTTATTCTGGGAAAACTACCCTTTAAAAAACAATTCCGAAAAATCTTCTCCCCGAAAAAAACCAGACTGTTCAAAAGAAAGGTTTTTGAAGCAATTATTCTCATCCAAAACCAGAATATCAGCCATAACCAAAACCTCAAAAAAGAAATCGAAAAAGCGGGAAAAACAGATAATCCTAAACTTCGGGCTATTTTAACCTTGGCCGGAATGTTTCCCGAAAGTCAGGAGAAAATGCTGAGGGCTGTCAGTCAAAGTCTGGAAGCAGCCTCATTTTGGGACCGGCTTTTCCGCTGGTATCTTGGCATTATTTTCCCTTACTAGCTCCGCCCTTTTGCCAAGGAGCAGCTGTCAAAATCGGAGCGTAAATGTCGCTTTCCGGAGTTAATCTTAGTCTTTCAAGCTCAGCCGGAGACGGAACCCGGTTTTGAAATTGGACCATTCCTGCCTCTTCAATTAAGCAAAGAGGGGTTTGTTCCGCCACCTCACCCATTACCAAAACAGCGCTGGCGGCCAGAGCCTCAGCTACATTAACCTGGGTAATTTTTATCAAATGACCAAACAAATCTTTTTCTCTCCGCCGGTCCCAGAGAGCCTTAAAACCGCAATGGCAAAGTGAAGTTCCGATTATTCCCCAGCGAAGCGGCAAAGAATGGCTGTCGGTTACAATCACTCCCAATTGGTTCAATCTGAACTTCTTCCTCAGCCGTCGCCAGATTTCATTGGTTGTTTCTTGTAAATCTTTAGGCCAAAGCAAAAAATAACCGTCGGCATTGGACTCGTCAATTCCGGCATTAACCGCTAGGGTATTATTTTTAATCGCGATTGCCATCCTATAAATTGACAGGGAACGATCAAGATAAAGATCGGCCTCTTGTTTAACCAGCTCATATTTATCTTTCACCTTAAGAACTGTTTGTCTCTGGCAAAGACTAATAATTTTGGAGGTTACCACCACTACGCTTGCTTCGGAAATATCCGAAAAAGCCCGATTAATAATCGGCCAAAGATTATCGCCCCTTCTAATCACCGGAGTTTTAATCGGCGTCAGCTTCATGGCCTCGTATTTTATCACAAATCCGGACTAAACCGGAAACTTTTTATCACCGGAAATCACTCTCTTTTTACCTGAGCTGAATTCAATGTTCAAATGCCCCAGCCTGTCTCCTTTTCAAATACTTCGCTTGGGGTATAATAGCCCAGTCTTTTTCTGGGAC
>JAFGMK010000021.1 GCA_016927565.1 Minisyncoccota bacterium
CTATTCTGATCGTTACAACCAACCCCTCTTGTTGATAGCAACCTTTGCAATTACGTTCTTGTCCTTGCTGGCAGTAATGAATCTGAAAAAACCCCGGGCGACCTTTTCCAAAAAGGCGCGAATATCTTTTTTCTTATTCTTTTTGTTTTTGCTGGGACTTTTTTTGGCTAACGGGGACAAATATCTAACCGGGGTTCTGTACCGTGAGATTTACAACTCCAGTAAGATTTTCTGGATTTTTAGAGAGCCCTGGGTAAAGTTTACTCCTCTGATGATGTTTTCTCTGCCTCTTTTAATGACCGGGACTTTAGACAATTGGCGCCGAAAGTCCAAAAAGATTTACTATTTGGGCTTGGGACTTTTGATGGTTTGTTTCGGGCTGGTCAATCATCCGTTTTTCACCGGAGAGGCGACTTGGACCAAATGGAACGGAACCATGAGAAGTTGGCAGGTAAGAATCCCTGATTATTGGCAGCAACTAAAGCAATTTTTAGACCAAAAAAATTTAAATAAGGCGAGATTGATGATTTTTCCCCGGACTTTTTACGGGATGGCCTATAATTGGCCCGAAGGCTATTCGGGTTGGGAATTGGCCTCGATTATTTTACCCAATCCGGTTGACAGTGCCACCTCAATGGTAATGTATCCGGCTGACCGGATGATTAATCAGTTGTTCGATTTTTTGCCGAAACCGTCCTTTAATCTTGAAAATTACCTGAGTTTGCTGAATATAGACTTGATTCTTCAGGAAAACGATGTTGATTGGCGATTTCCCGGGAATATCAGTCTGTCGCCTTCTCAAATGGGGCAGATTTTAAAAGATAGAAATTTTAAAAAAATAGCCGATTTTGGCAAGTTTACAGAAGATTACCTGTCTCAGATTCCTAACGAAGAGCCGGACATTAAACTTCGGGAAGAGCTCGATAGGGAGCTGGTCGGCTTACCGGCTCTGACTCTTTACCGGCCAGAGAAAAAAAAGGTTTCTTTATTGCACTGCCCCCGGGAAGTAATTTTATCTAATGGAGATTGGCAGAGTTTGCCGGAAATTGTCAGTTTGCCTAACTATCAAATCGGTTCAGCAATCTATCTTGGAGATCAATGGCAGGAAATGGCTGCTTTTCAGGGGGAAACGGTCGGAAACAATTTTATTTTGATAGTCGAACCGGAGGGTTATTTTAAAGAAGAAAGGCTGGGCGAGAGGCTGGTGCCGGTGGAAATCGGTTTTTCGAATGAGGAACTTCACTGGTTGCCTGGGTCTTGGGTTTATCCTTGGGCTTTAAAGTGGGAAAAATATCAGCAATGGAAAATAAAAGACGATCCTCTGGCCTTGTTTGACCGGAAAATTTCTTTAGCGACCAAACGGATTACCGAGTTGACTATTCTGGAACCTGACCAACTAGCACAGCTAAAAGACCCCTTTATTAACTATCGGGAAGAAATTGGCAAAGCCTTAACGATTTTAGAGCAGTTCAGAAAGGAAGAAAAGAAAAATTTCTTAAGGTATTTTAACAAACTTAAGGGAGCGCTCTGGGTTCATCGGGAAAAGATTAGGGAGTTGATGCTCGATTGGCGGCTTCGGAACGAGTTTGATCAGTTAGTCACTTTGTTTGAATCTCGCTTGGAAAGCCTGGAAATTAAAACAAACTTTTCTCAGCTTTCGTATCAGTTTAATATCCCTCAAGAGGGCCGGTATGAAATTTATCTTCAAGATTCTACTCTGGGGTGGGAAAATATCGGGGCTAAAAATTTCACAGCCGGCCAAAAACAACTGGCGATTCCTTTGCGAGAAAAGAATCGGGCCCTGGTTGACCGACGTATGAGAATTGTTCCTTACTCAGCAGAGTCGATTTATCGGGTTAGTTTTAATTACCAAAGTGATACTCAGCTTTTAAAGGTTTATATTTCAGAAGGAGAATTGGGTCAGGTGACCGAGCAGTTATTGCCGCCCACATACAAAGACAAGAAGCATTATGAGTTTTTCTTTCGTTCTTCCTCAGGGGCAGAAAAAGCTTTTCTCCACCTGCCGCTTTGGGTAGAAGATCTGGAGATAGAAAGAATCTATCAGCCCAAGCTTCTTTTAAGATTGAGGACTGAAAAAGAGGAATTTTGTCCGGAAATTTCCTTTGAAGAAGAAAGTCCGGTTCTTTATCGGCTAAAGGTAAAAGGAGCAAAAAAACCCTTTAATCTGGTTTTTTCAGAAAGTTTTCATCCGGGTTGGCAAATACGCTGGGGAAAAAAAATTATTGCTGACGATCGCCATTGGCAGGTTAATGGTTTTGCCAACTCTTGGTATGTTACTCCTCAGGATGTGGCTGGTGAGCCAGACTATGAATTGTCGATCGAATTTGAGGCGCAGCGTCTTTTTTACCAGGGATTAATGGTTAGCGGCTTGGCTCTGGGGGGAAGTTTGATTGTGGTTCTCGTGACTTGGCTGAAGCGGCGCCGGGGAAAGGACTAACCGTTTTACTCTCAAGGCGAAAGGCTCACCGTCATCCTGAGCCTCTCTCACCGTCATCCTGAGCAAAGCGAAGGATCCCCTGCTTGATTCTTGAACCCAAAGGGATTCTTCGGCCTTCGGCCTCTGAATGACGGGGGAGGGATTGGCCTCTGAATGACAATGGATTAAGACGCTCTTCAACAGCCTCGTCTTTCCAGAAGCTTGCATTTTAAAAGCAAGTCGATTACCATGACTTATGGTAAGCATTTTTTGCTTATTAACCCTTTATGGATGATTTTAAAGAAAACTTAAAAAAAAAGGGAGTAGGCAGAGTTTTTTCGGCTAAGGCTGCTTTAATCGGGTTTATCTTCGTGGTTTTTGTTGTTGTCCTTTTTCTTTACCAACGGGGTGATGTCGGTTTATTTTCCCAATCGGACAAAGAGAGTGTTGTTGAAATGAAGACAGCGGAGATGTTTTTTACTGATCCGGAATATCGCCTTTCCTATCACGATAAGATCAACGAAAGTTTGATAATCAGTAATTTTGAGGTGGGAGAGGCCTGGTATGGAGATGGGGAGATAGACTATAGAACAGTTCTGGAGGGGAATAATTCTCTTTTTCTGGCCAGTCGGGATAATAAAAAATCAACAGTTTCGATAACCAAAAAATTTGATTTTTCCCAGGCCAAAAGTTTTAAGCTTCTGGCTTATTTAGAAACTGATCCCAAGGATATTGAGAGTTTTGATTTAATTTTTGCCGGAACTGCGGGAGAATACCGGTATTCAATTAGAGATTTGGAGACTGGCTGGAACTTTCTTTCCTTACCCAAGGAAAGGTTTTCTTTTTCTGGTTCCGGGAAAATTGATGAAGAATCGGAAGGCGGCTCGGCTTTGTTGATCGGCCGGGTTAGGATTGAACTGGTTTCCCGGCCTAAAAGCAATAGCGCGGTTAATTTGGGCTCCTTGTGGCTTGAAAAAAATGACGATTATCTTCTGGACTGGAACTGTGAGACAGAACACTTTTTTTCTTTGAAAAAATCGCCTTGGGGTAATTTGGCGGTGATTACCTTTACCGGCGGGCTGGCCACCATTAAAAAAGTCCGTTCGGCCGAAGATTTTGTTTTTCAAGCCAAATTTACCCCGGTTCGGGAAGGGGTATTTGGACTGTTCCTTCGGGGAGATTCGGTTTCCGGTTATGGTTACTCCTTGATCCTTGACGGTGTGGGTTTAAGCACCTGGCGGATTTATAAGGCGGCGGTCAGAGAAGGAAAATCAGAGACAACAACTTTGGAAAACGGGCGGGTAAATAATTTTAAAGTGGAGCCCGGCCAGTCTTATTGGCTGAAAGGGGAAACCAGGGGCGAGGTAATCACTTTTTCGCTTTCTCTGGACGGGATTAAATTTACTCAATTAGCCAGAACTCGGGATGATAGTTTCTCAAGCGGAGCCGTGGGAATTGTTGCTTCCGGTAGCAATATGTTTTGGGTTGATGATTTTTTATTCTCCCAGTAACTTTTGAATTAATAATGATTAGTCCGGCCACAATCTTTTTTTCAAGCTTAGTTTTTTTAATCAGCCTTTTTTTTACCCGGGTGATTGTTTCTGCTTTTTTGACGACCCTAATCTTTTTTTTCCTGGCAATTCTTTTGGAAATTGGCTGGAATTGGCGGAGATCGCCTGCGGCTTTATTTTTTGCTCGGTTAGGAGTTTATATTTTGGTGACTGCGCTGATGTCGCTTTCGTTTTACAGCCTGATTGTGCTGCTTCTGGAGTTTCAGATTACTGAGAACTGGATGTGGACACCTGGAATTCCTCGTTTTTTTAACTTTTTGGCCCTTTTCTTTCTGGTCGCGGCGGGGAGTTTGGTAAACTGGCATCACCATTTAAAGGACCCTGTTTTTCGGCTTTTTCTTTTAATATTCGTAATCAGCTCTGCTTTTATTTATCGTGAATATCGCCAGGCAAAATTAGACCGGGAATATTTGCCAAAGATATATCAGATCAGCCGGAATTGGGGAATTCAAGGATGTTTGGTAGAAATTAGGGGGGTTAATTTTTCCCCGGTTTGGTGCCCGGGAGAAGTGAGGCTTAATGATCAGAAGATGAATATCAGAAGCTGGGGAGAGGAGCTGATTATTGCTGAACAGGGGGTGCCGAGCTATTTTGGCCCGGTCCGTCTCTTTGTTAAGCGAAAAGACGGGATTATCAGCAATAGTCTGCCTTATGAGATTGGAGACCCGGCTGACTTAATTAAGAAAAAAAATAAGACATGAGAGATATGAGCCAGTTGCCTTTTTTGCCATCTCCGGAAAAGATGGGGAAAAGAGTAAAAAGTGTTTTAAAGACATTTCATCTCTTTGATCCGGCTTACTTTAAAAGCTGGGTTTCTCAAAAATATCTCAAAATCATTCTAACTTTTTTGACCGTAAACGGATTGCTTCTTTTGGGATCACTTTTTCAACTTGATTTTGGCTTTGGTTTTTCCTTTTTAGTTTGGCTATTTTTGGCTTTTTCGGGCTTGTTTGTAATTTTATTGATAAAAGAAAGGTGGTTGATTGTCAGGTCATTTTTAAATTTAAAAAAAGACAGGTGGCGACAAAAGTTGGGGGTCAAAAAGGCCTATTGGCAAAAAAGAAATAAGGTCTTAGCTGAGGGATTGGGATTGGGGAACCTTTATTGGTTGGCGGGTAGTCTGGGATTGTTTTTGATTTTTTTTGAAGTTTTGGGTTATTTTCTGATGAGGTTTATTTTAAACAGAAGAGTGTTGGCTTGGTTGGCCTGGGGAGCAATGATTGGCGATGTTTTTTGGTTTAGTTTAGATAATTATTTGCTGGCTCTTTTAATTATCGGGATTTGGATTTTATTAGTCAGGGATTGGGATTGGGGAGGCAGGACTTCTTTGGGATTGGGTTTTTTCTTCTTAAGCCTTCCGCCTTTGATTTTAAGCTTTGGTGGTCAGGAAGCAACCGCCGAAAAAGCAGCGTTATGGTCTTTTTATCTGTTTGCAATCGGGGTGATAAAATTATTTAACCAGTTCCGGATGGTAATAAGAAAAAATCAATTGAATGGAAAAAAACTGTTTAAGAAGGCGATTGTTTAATTCCGGCCAATGTTTAGCGGTCGGAATTTTGTTGGCTGGAGGCCTTTGGTATCGGGGGTATGGCCTGAGGGCGAATCCTTCCTATTGGATGGACGAGAATCACCTGGCGATCTTTGTTCGGGCGATTCTTAAGACAGGTCGGCCGGTTTTGGCTAATGGCTACTCAACCGGAGCTTTTCAATGGCTTTATTTTTGGTTAAGTGCCCTTTTTGCCAAAATTTTAGGATTTAGTCCGCTTGTCTTGCGTTTGCCGGCGGTAATTTTTGGGGGGCTGACAATTCTGACTACTTATCTTTTAGGCAGAGAATGGTTTAGTCGGGTCGTGGGGTTGACTGCCGCCTTTTGGATAACTTTTTTAAAGATTGAAATTCTTTGGTCTCGACAAGCGAGGCCATACCAGGCGCTTCAGTTTTTTTTCTTACTGGGGGCTTATCTTCTTTATCAACTGGGGAGAAAAAAGCCTTTTTCGGGCGCTATTCTGGCCCTTTTTTTGTTAGTCGGCATCCTGGCTTCCTTATTGCATGGCTTAGGGGGGTTGATCTTAGTGAATGGCTTTTTGTATTTGGCTTTTCGCTTTGGTAAGAAATTGAAATGGAACTGGTGGTTGTTTGGTTTATTTTTAGGCATCGGCTGGATTTATTTTTTTAGGGTTTTGCTGGCGGCAGTGATTTCGAACTTTGGGCAAATCAATAATTTTTTTTATTATCGAGTTTTTCTGATCAGAAATTATTGGCCTCTGGTTTTGTTGGCCTCAGCCGGAATTTTCTTTAATTTAAAAAGAAAAAGGGATTGCCTTTTTTTAAGCCTTTTGTTTTTAACCGTCCAGTTTTTGGTAGGTGCTTTTTTTTTAAGCCAGCCCTTTGTCCGTTATTTTTATATTGTCTTTCCCTTTTTAGTTTTGCTCGCCGCCGCTGGATTAGATTGGCTTGGTGGCCGGTTAACTGGCTCCAAACGATCGGAATCCTTTTTCCTTAGACTGGTCGTGTTGGGAGGATTGATTTTTTTAGTTTGGGCAAACATGGGGGAGAAATTCAGTTTTTTGCCGCAAAAAACTTATTCTTTAAATGAGGATATGTTGGAAATTCCTGAGGTTGACTGGTCCCGGATCTATGGCCACATCAAAAAACGCCTGGCTGAGAATCCGGAAACGGTTTTAGTTGTTAACTGGAATGATTTGCCGGTTTGGTATTTAGGTGAAGGCGTTCAGGAGCTTTATCTGCTCAAGAGGCCGAGTCAGGAGAATTACCAAATTGATCCTCTTTCCGGAGCGAAAATGATTTATTCGCTGGCGGATTTTAAAAAACTGATTAATCAAGAGGAAGCTGGCTTGATTGTGCTTGATAGTTGGGATGATGCCGTTACTGACGGGGTTCGGGATTATTGCCTTAAGAATCTTAGACAAGAACTGAAAATCGACCGGCTTTATCCAATTCAGCCTCGTTTGTGGCCGGTAGATGTTTATTCCTGGGGAGAAAAAGAGCCGGTATGAGCCTGCTAAAATTTAAAAAAATGATTGGGGAAGGTGTTAACAGCCGGTTAATGGCCGGAAGTGCGGTGATGTTTATCGGCAGTATGCTGGTCAGTTTTGGTAATTATCTTTACCATTTTTTGATGGGTCGGATGCTGGGCCCTGAGGATTACGGCAGTTTATCTTCGCTTGTTTCTCTGACTTATCTGACCGGCGTTCCGATTAATACTTTGGCCGTAGTCGTGGTTAGGCATGTTTCTTTCTTGAGGAGCCGAAGGCGGGTGAAGTTGATCGTTTATTTCTATGAATGGCTACGGCAAAAATTTTTCTTCTTTATAGTTATTTTTGCTTTTCTGGCGATTTTGGTTTCCGGATGGTTAAGACAATTTCTCCATCTTGAAAGCTATTGGCCGCTTTTGATTGTGATTGCCTTTTCCGGCATTAGAATTTACACGGCGTTAAACAGCGCCGTGTTACGAGGTTTTACCCGTTTTGATTTAGTTTCCTTATCGGGAGTGATTAGCGTCCTTTTTAAAATAGCGATGGCGGTTCTTTTGGTTAGTTTGGGTTGGCGGGTTTTAGGGGCGATCTCGGCGGTTCTAATAAGCGCCTTATTAAGTTATTTTTTTAGTACTTATCTGGTTGAGCCTTTTTTGAAAAAAAAGTCTCAGAAAAGGAACCGGATTAAAGGGAGGGAAATTGCCGGTTTTGCTCTGCCGGTTTTTGTTTCTAATCTGGCATTTACGTCTCTCTATACGACGGATATTGTTTTAGCCCGACATATTCTACCGGCTCAGGAGTCGGGTTTTTATGCCGCTTTGGCTACCTTGGGGAAAGTAGTTTATTTTGCCGCTAGTCCGATTATTTTAACAATGTTTCCTTTGGCCGCCGAAAAAAAAGGCCGGGGAGAGAGAAGCGTTTCTTTATTATTTCAAAGCCTGGGCTTGGTTTTTTTTATTTGCCTGGGAATTAGCTTGATTTATAAACTTTTTCCTGGGTTGATGATTAAACTTCTTTTTGGCCAGAAATATCTTTCCGCCGCCAGCCATCTCTTTTCTTTTGCCATTTTTATAAGTTTTCATTCACTGGCTTCTTTACTGGTTAAATATTTCCTTTCTCAAAAAAAGGTGAGGGTGGTTTTTTTTCCGGCGGTAGCGGCTGTCTTTCAGGCTGGATTGATCTTTCTTTTCCCCGCCGGTTTAGCCGGAGTGATTGGAATTTCAATGGTGATTTCAGGTCTACTTTTTTTAAGCCTGCTTTTGTATTATTGGTTGGGAACGGTTAGAACCAGATAAGATGGAAAAGTTTTCCGAAAGCATTGAGGCGCGTTTTACCGCCCGGCATCAAAAAGCAATTGATTTGTGTGGTCGAGTAAGAGGATATCGAATTTTAAATACTGGTTGTTACAATGGCTGGTTTGAGCAGGCGATGCTCAAAAAAGGTGCCCGGGAGGTAGTCGGAATTGATGTTAATCAAGCCTTTGTCAAAATGGCCCGGAAAGCTGTAACGCAGGCTAAGTTTTTGAAGATGTCAGCTTTAAAGCTAAATTTTCCTTCTGATCGGTTTGATCTGGTAACAATTCTTGACGTCACCGAGCATCTGCCTAAAAATCAGGGAAAAGCTTGTTTTCAGGAAATAAAACGGGTTTTAAAACCCGGTGGTCGGGTTTTAATTTCCGTACCCAGCTATCGGCTCGGCACTGATTTTTTGGACCCGGCTTGGTATTTTGGCCATCGTCATTATTCCTCTAAACAGCTCAAAGAAAAGGTTAATCAGGTTGGTTTGAGGGTTTTAAAAACTGAAACTAAGGGATCTGTTTGGGAGATTTTGTCCCTAAATCTGCTTTATTTTTTTAAACATTTTTTAAGAACAGAAGTTCCTTTTAAAAACTTTTTGGAAAAAAAGCGGCAAGAGGAGTATCAGGAAACAGAGGAAGGTTTAGTCACTTTATATTTGTTAGCCGGGAAGGATTAGTGACAATCTGTATTTTAGCCAATGCCCAAATTAACCAAGCAACTCTAAGCGGCGGCGGCCGGATTATTATGGAACTGACTCGGCGTTGGGCCGATAAGGAAAAAGTATTTCTTTACTCTTCGAACTTGGGTCTTAGGAGCTGGCAACAGCGGGGAATAAATAACGTCGAGTCAGTGGAAATAATGAGGGCTAGCGATAATGAGCCCATTTGGCGGGCTTATTTTTGCCGGACTTTAAAGGGAATTTTAGCCTTAAACCAGCTTAAGACTAAGCCGGGCGATATTTGGTATTCAGCTTCTGACTTTTGGCCCAATAGTTTGCCGGTCGGATGGCTCAAATGGCGGCATAAAGAGATTAAGTGGGTGGCCGGTTTTTATCTTTTTGCACCTCCGCCCTGGCAAAAGGATTCACCCTATCGGGGTAAAAGATTTCTGGTAGGGCTTTTTTATTTTTTAACCCAGTTGCCGGTGTATTGGTTGGTCAAACGATGGGCGGATTTGGTTTTTGTGACTAGTCTTCCCGATGTGGAAAAGTTTCTTACCAAGCAAAGGGACCGGAGCAAGATCCTGGTGATTCGCGGCGGGGTTGACCTGGCGGCGGCAAGGCGCTATTTAAAATCCGACAAAATAATACCTTTGTCAAAGAGAAAATATGATGCGGTCTTCGTCGGGCGCTTTCATGATCAAAAAGGAGTTTTGGAGCTGGTAAATATTTGGCGGTTGGTTTATCAGCAGAAACCGAGAGCCCGATTGGCGATGATTGGTAACGGCCCGTTTGAGGAAGCAGTCCGAAAAAAGATAATCAAGCTTGGTTTGGGCAAGAATGTTGATCTACTGGGTTTTAAAGACGGTGAAGCTAAATATGAGATTTTTAAGCAGAGCCAAATAGTTCTTCATCCGGCAACTTATGATAGCGGCGGGATGGCCGCTTGCGAGGCGATGGCTTGGGGGTTGCCCGGGGTTTCTTTTGATCTTGAAGCTCTAAAAACCTATTACCCCCAAGGAATGCTGAAAGTTCCTTGTTTTGATCTGGAAAAATTTGCGGTATGTATTTTAAAATTACTAAATAACCAAAAGCTTTATCAAAAAACCAGCCAGGCTGCACTTGAATGGGCCGAAAAATGGGATTGGAATCATCGAGCGGCGAATATTCATAAACTTTTAACAGACATTTCGGGGGTGTCAAAAAGAAAGGGAAAAGAAACTGCTGAATAACATCTTAAACAAGTGTCATTCAGAGGCCGCAGGCCGAAGAATCTCTGTTTCGTCAAAGCTGAAGGGAAGATGACCGGGCGTTTTGGGAAGGAAAAAAAATGTTTAAGGAAACCATTTTAAGAATTCGTTTCTTCAACCGTAAGGTGGCCACTTGGCTGGTTGGCTATCTTAAAAAAACCAAAATTACCCCGAATCAGATCAGCGTCTTCCGGCTCTTGGTCTTTATTCCTCTCCTCGCCTTTTTTTTCTCCCGAGGCAGCTATCTGTTTAATTTAGTCGCCTCGTTTTTGTTTTTTTTCTTTCAGGTTCTGGATAGTGTTGACGGCCAGTTGGCTCGTTTGAAAAATCTAACCAGTGATTTCGGCGCCTTACTAGAACAATTAGGGGACCGATTAAATATTATGGTTGTTTTTATCAGTCTTACCTTTGGGCTTTACCGCCGGACTCAAGAAGTAGGAATTTTTTTAGTTGGTTTCTGGCTTTTGTTTGTTGACAATCTTCAATACATGATCATTTTAAAAAGGGGCGAGCTTGGTTTAAAAATTAACCAAGACCAACGACAAAGGATTAGGCGTCGGTTGGCCAAAAAAAAATTAGCTCCTTGGGAGTCCTTAGTTTTTAACCTCACTTATCTTAAGGATTCGCCTCTGGTTTTTTTCTTTACTAAAATTTACCCGCTTTTTTTGGGAATTATTCTTGATCGGGTTCAAGCCGCCTTTATTTATATGGTGGCCGCGGCCTCGATTCAGGTGCTGGCGGCCGGCTATCTGAGCCTTGACTCAGTTAGAAAAAAGCCCTTTTTAAAAGTGGTTGACTTAATTCATCGCCAGACAAGGCGGTTTCGCAAATAATTTACCTTCAAAAGGGTTCTTATATTTCACCCTGAAGGTATTTCCATTTAATGAAAAGCCGGTTTAAAACTTTTCTCTGTTTATCCCTGCTCGGTTTGGTTTTCTTTTTGATTGTTTTTCGGTTTGCCGGTAAAGATCAGCTGATTCTAGGGGGAGAGGGCAATTACTTTTTAAACCTGTCTCAAACCAGAAAGATTCAGGGCTTTGCCTGGTCAATCAGAAATCGGGGTACCGGTCAAATTTCCCGGCTGCCGCACGCGATTTTTTTATACGCTGACTTCTTTGCTTTTTGGCAAAGATTAAATCTTCAATTGGCAACTGTCATTAATGCTTTCTTGGTTTATTACCTGCCTTTTCTGGCCTTTTTTATCCTGGCAAAAAAAGGACTGGGACTGGATTTGGGAACGGCTTTAATCGTCAGCCTTTTTTATATTCTTAATCCTTCAAGCGTTGATTATCTGGCCAGTTTGGCTCTTTGGCAGACTTCAATTTTATTTATCCTGCCAGTCTTCTTTTTTTTGATTTATCGCTATTTTTACCAGGGGAAAAAGCTTTTTATTTACTTTGGCTTGTTTACCTTCCTGGCAAGCTTTGGCTTGTCCAATCCTCCCTTGTTAGGGATTGCTCTTTTGTCCCTTCCGCTTTTTTTAATCGCCACTTCCTTGTTGCTTAAAGGGAAGCTTAATTTAAAAAGGATTCTGGGCAATCTCCTAATTCTGGTTTTGGCACTCTCTTTATTTAATTTTTGGTGGCTCGCTAATCTTTTTACCCGGCGGGCCACGCTTCAGGCTTCCTATACCGAGGATTTTGCTGTTTCCTGGGTTCAGCAATATCAATCAGACAATATCTTTACCGATCTTTTCCTGTTTCGCTGGTTAGTTCCCAAAGATCCGGCTTATAACTTCCTGGCTTCTTTTTACCGTTGCCCCGCCATGGGTCTTTTTTTGCTTTGGCCTTTTGCTTTTATCCTCATTTCCTTTTTGAGGCTTAACAAAAAGCGTCTCGCCTTGACGGTTTTATTTTTATTTTTACTTCTTATCCTGGCTTTGACTGCCGGTGCCGGCGGCCCTCTTGGTCCGATCTTTCTTTTCCTGATGAAAAAAATCCCCCTCTTTATTATGTTTAAAACCCACCGGGAGAAATTTGGCGTTTTGTTTATATTTTTAGTTGCTTTAGTATCCGGCCTGCTTTTGGGTTTTGAAAATAAGCGGCGGGGGAAGCTTTTTAAGTTAGTGTTTGCCGGATATTTATTGGTTTGTGCGATTCCCTTTATTAGTGGTAATTTTATTCCCGAGTCAAAAATTGAAAAGGATAAATTTACTTCCCGGAGATTTGTTTACAAAAAGGAATATCAGGAAATGATTCAGGCTGTTAATAACCAACCGGAGCTTTTCCGGGTTCTTTCCTTCCCCGGTAGTGAAAACTACCAAGTGACCATGCACAGCCGGGATGACCGGTACTATCGGGGGATGGATCCGCTGATGTACGGCCTAACCAAACCCTTTATTGCCGCCTATCGCAAAAATCCTTTTGACCGCTTCCTTTTCACCCGGGTGACAGATGCCGGTTGGCAAAAAGCTTTGTCTTTTTATAATATCGGCCGGGTATTTTTGAATCTCGATCTTTATCCCTCCTTTGGTTTTATTGAAAGCCGGGGTCCGGCCGAACTTAATGACTTATTTACCAGGCGCTTTGATTGTCTTAAAAATCAATCAATCGTTCTTTGTAAGAATGATGAGTCCCTGCCTCTTTTTTATCTTCCCCATAAACAGACCCATACCAACGGGGATCAGGAATTTTTGCTTGATCTGGTTAGTCTGCCTGATTTTGAGCAGCCGATCGCTGTTTATCTTAAAAACGGTCAACAAGGGCCGCCGGAAATAATTGACTGGGCAGATGAGTTTCTGGTTAAGGGCCGCTTGATTGGTTCTTTGGGTGAAGAAGACCTGGCATTGGCTGGCCAGCCGGTCCAATTGCCCTTTGTTCGGCAAAAGCCGGGAACTGTTTGGCACCGGTTAGTTTTAAAAAAAGAGCAGCTGGATAAGCAGGCGGCCGGAGATGATTCGGAGGTGCTTTTTGAAAAATATCTCTTTTACGCCGGCAAGAGACTGAACGAAACGATTTCCTTTAAAGTCGATCAGTCCGGGGCCTACCGGGAAGAAATGTCAGCCGCAATCAGGATCCTGGAATATATCAGGGGAGTTGGGAGCAAGAACCTGCCTTCTTTATGGGCCAAGTTAAGGGCTCGTTTGGGGGAACACGAACGGATTGTCAATGAATTTTTTCCTGAGGGCGAGATAAGGATTAATTTTGATAATTTTTTTGAGAAGTTAGCCGGGGAATTCAAATCCCTCAGACAAGAGCCTGACTTTTCCCGGCTTAGCTATGAATTTGAAATTCCTCAAGGGGGCAACTATTCTCTTTTGATCAGTCAAAAAACAATCAAGGAAGGACAAATAGCCAAAACCTGGTCGGACCTGGGTGAAAAATACTTTGCCCCGGGAAGCCAATCATTAGTTTTGCCGATTGATAATCTTTATCAACATCAGCTTGGCCAGAACCTTGAGATTGAGGATTACCGGCCGGACGCCGTTTATCGGCTCTGGTTTGAATACCGGCAGTCTGGCTATCCGGTTAGTTTTTACCTGACCGAGCCGGATTTGGGAAATACTCTCAAGAAGAACCTGCCGATGACCGGGAGTGAGTGGCGGTCCTATGAGATTTTTTTCCGCTCCTCACCTTGGGCCGAGGAGGCGGTAATTCAGTTGCCGGTTGAGGAAAAAAGGAATCTCAAAGTCGAACGGATTTATCGGCCGGATCTGGTTTTAAAAAGGACTTTGCCGGTTTCGACTGAATCGGCTCCTCCCCGGATTACCTTTACCCGAGTGAATCCGACTAAGTATCGAATCAAAGTTCAGGGGGCCAAAAATCCCTACAGCTTGGTTTTTCTGGAAAGTTTTCACCCGGAGTGGCAGGTCTTTTTAAGTGATTCAGGCCAAGTCGGGGGGGGTGATTTCCCGGTGATTGCCCGTTATTTCGACGGCCAGGTAAGCGAGGGCCGGCATCAGGATCTTGGTTTTGACCGCTCACTTGGGGAAACCTGGGGCAAGCCGCCCCTGGCGGCCGGCCGCCATTTTCTGATTAATGGTTATGCCAATGCCTGGCGAATTAAGCCTGAAGATGTTGGCGGCCAAGAGGATTATGGCTTGATAGTGGAATTTACCGGCCAGCGGGCTCTGTATCGCGGTTGGCTGGTCAGCCTGGGGACAATTGCCGTTTCTTTACTAGTTTTGGTTGTTGGCTGGTTTAAGTCTTTTAAAAAGGTGACCAAAGCACTTTGAACGCCCGTTATTCAGACCCCGCCGCCGCTGGGGCAAGAGCCCCGCCAGATTCAAGTCATGCCGCCTTAAACAGAGCGGTATTCCTTTTTCACTCTTTCGGCCAAAAAGATCTTCATTAATGACTGGTAGGGGACATCTTTAGCGTTTGCCAGTTGTTTGATTCTTTCCAATAAGTAAGCCGGCAGTCTTAAGGAAATTGATTGAGTGGTTGCTTTCAGGTTAGGAAACTTAGGATTTTTAATTGCTTGGGCCATATCAAAGTATTCGGTAACATCGTGGGTGGCCCAGAATTGCCTTTCTTTGTCTTCGTTTTTGAATTTGGGGATTTGTTTAAGTTTTTTGTTCATTAGACCTCCTTTCTTTTTGGCTCATATTTCGAGCCGAAATAATCCGAATTTGCTTGTTCCTAATAGTAAAAATTATGGTTAGCTTCCTTTTTTGACTTGTTATTCCGAAAATGCCGTATCTTTTTTCTTTCTTTGAGTGTTTTTCGTCTTCAAAGAGAATTGACGGCTCATTAAAAAAGACTTCTTCGCCCTCTTTGGCAAAAACTCCATGTTCCCTAAAGTTTTTATCAGTGTTTCCCTGATCCCAGTCAAAACCCCTGACTTCCTTTAACAATTTTCTAAGCGTCATTGTATATTATGGCAATATACTTCTCTGTCTTTGTCAAGAGCTGGTAGGTGAAGCTGATTTTTCATCTCGTCATTCAGAGCGGAACAGTAAATCACCATCTCGTCATTCAGAGCGGAACAGTAAATCACCACCTCGTCATTCAGAGCGAAATGAAATGGAGCGAAGAATCCCATTCTCGGTTTGGGGAGGATCCTTCGCTGCGCTCTGGATGACTTCTTGTCTCGTCATTCAGAGGCCACCAGCCGAAGAATCCCCTTCTCGGTTTGGAAAGGATCCTTCGCTGCGCTCTGGATGACTTCTTATTTTGTCATTCAGAGCGGAACGAAGTGAAGCGAAGAATCCCCTTGGAATCAAGGAGGGGATCCTTCCCCCGCCGTAGGCGGGGTCAGGATGACGGGGATAAAAAAGTTCAGGATGACGTGATAGCCAGTTTTCCCACTAAAAAACCACCTACCCTTGCTGCTGCGCTGACGAAATCTTGAATAAATTCAAAATATGTCTTGCAACAGCAGCGGATAATTTGGGACAGGAGGTCGTTGGTCAGCGCGATCGCGAAGATCACGATGATAATCGTTCCGATTTGCCTATATCGGAACAAGCCAACAGCCTCCTTGATGAACACCCCGAGACCTCCGGCCCCGACCAGTCCCAGGTACGACCCCGCGCGGACGCTATACTCAAAATAGTACAGAGTGTAGCCCACGTAGAGCCGGCTCAAGCAGGGGATGTACCCATACTTGATGACCTGGAGCTTGGTCGCTCCGTCGATGCTCATCGCCTCGCCGATCTCGCGCAGCTTGTCTCCAGCTGCCTCGGTTCCCTCGGCAAAGTACCGGCCTAAGGTCCCGATGTTGTGGATCGCCAGGGCGATGACCGCTGGTAGGGGTCCGAATCCGACCATGCTGACAAGCAGTAGGGCCAGGAAGACATCGGGGAAGCCGCGGCAGAGATTGAACATCTGCCGAACGGCTAGCCGAAGCCATCGGTGGGGGTTGATGTTGAAGGCTCCCAGGAACGAGAGCGGGAGCGCGACACTCGCGCTCAGGCCCGTGGCCGCAATGGCGATGAGGTACGTTTCGCCTAGCGACCCCAGGATTCTGGGAAGCACACTCCAGTCGGGTGGGAACACCCGTTGGAGATAACGCCAACCCGCCGGGAGACCCTCGAGCAGGGGGCCCGGGGTCAGGTCGGTTTGGTAAGCAGCAAACCCCCAAAGGAGGAGGATTGCTGCCCAGATGAGACACGTTCGCACGTTGTGCATGTTGCTCCTCCTAGGGGGTGGTGGCTACCTAGCCTCGAGGGCCTGGACCTGCTCGCCTACCCGGTATAGGTAGGTGTATGTGCTGTCCGCGGCTGGCTCAAAGCTGGCGATATTGGGGGCAAGTACTTCTCCGGGAACGTGCTGAAAAGCAAAGGTGAGATTCCGGAGGGTCTCGATTCCCAAGTCGCTTCGTGCGACGAAGGGCGAGTTCGGGATATCACCCGAACTCCAGAGGACCTCAATCTCACCGGGGGCGACCACGCCTTGGGCGATGGCCGCGTCCAAGCGCCGGCTGGCGACAAAGGCCAAGTCTACCTGACGCTCTTGCACCGCGGCAATGGAGGCGTTGTGGGAACCACTCCAGACCAGCTTGAGCCACGAGTCCAACCCCAGAGGTGGATCGTATTGAAGCATTTCCGCCTGCGGCAGGATCGAGCCGCTGGTGGATCCCTCTTCGACCAGTGCCAGGGTCAGCTGGCTTGCCGCTTCCGGCGTCCAGTCAAACTCGACTCCAGCATCGGTCCGCGCGATCAACCAGCACTGGTACGAGGTGCCCTTGCCGACCAAGCTCTCGACAACGAGCGGCTCGATCGGGATTCCTTCGTTCCGTGCCAGGATATAGGTGAATGGCCCCAGTCGGGCCAGGTCCACGTGCCCATTTCGCAGGGCCTCAACCACAGCCGCATACGAGGTGGCCACCTCGATCTCGATCGGGCGATCGATCTGTGTCGACACGGAGTCAACGATGGGTGCAAAGAGCGCCATCTCCGTGTCGATGTCTCCTCCGGGAATAAACGCAATCCGAAGGGGCTCGACCTCTGGCTCTCGGCCACAGCCGGTCAGGATCAGGGTGAAGACGGCCACCAGAGCCGTCACGATTTGGAACAGATTCTTTCTTGCGTTCACGAAATTTCTCCTTTTCGTGTAGTCTCACCTCCGAGGAGTCGTCGCCTGACGGCGCGCCACCTCGCAGGTGTGTTTTTCCTCCCGGGCATCCGTACCCGGGGGGTCAATCCAGTGATTTCTTCCAATTCACCTTCCTTTCTCCACCTCCGAGGAGCTCCGCGTTTGACGCGGCCACCTCGCAGGAGGAACTAGCCAAAATTTCAAAGAGCCAACTGAACACCCGACAGCCGGGATTGGGAAAACGATCCGAAGATCGCGTTCAGTCGCCAATGACCGAGTTTCCCGTCCCCTTTTGTTAAGGTAACTTAAAGTTAGCCTATATAAAAACTGATGTCAAAGCGGAGACTCTCTTAGGCACAGGCTTTAGTCCTATAAAAAAGTTGACCTTGACAAGGAGGAGGGGAGTGGGTAAAAATTGCTTAAGTAACGTCATTCAGAGTGAACGAAGTGGAGCGAAGAATCCCATTGAGTTCAAGCCGGGGATCCTTCGCTTCGCTCAGGATGACGGGGAAAGAGGCTCTGGATGACTCTTTATTCCGTCATTCAGAGGCCGCCAGCGGCGGCCGAAGAATCCCATGGAGTTCAAGCCAGGGATCCTTCGGTCGAAGTCTCGACCTCTGGATGACTTACCACACCGTCATTCAGAGGCCACAGGCCGAAGAATCCCATGGAGTTCAAGTCAGGGATCCTTCGCTTCGCTCAGGATGACGGGGGAGGTTCAGGATGACGGGGGAGGTTCAGGATGACGGGGGAGGTTCAGGATGACTCCTCACATCGTCATTCAGAGGCCGCAGGCCGAAGAATCCCCCGGGGTTCAAGTCAGGGATCCTTCGGTCGAAGTCTCGACCTCTGGATGACTTAC
>JAFGMK010000022.1 GCA_016927565.1 Minisyncoccota bacterium
CGGATAAAAGCTACCCCGGGGATAACAGAGTAGTCGCGCCCAAGCGTCCACAGCGACGGCGCGGTTCGCTACCTCGATGTCGGCTCAGCGCATCCTGGCGGTGGAGAAGCTGCCAAGGGTCGGTCTGTTCGCCCGTTAAAGCGCTACGTGAGCTGGGTTCAGAACGTCGTGAGACAGTTCGGCCTCTATCCGCAGCAAGCGTTAGATACTTGAGGGAAGTTGACCACAGTACGAGAGGACCTGGTTGAGCGAGTCCCTAGTGTTCCAGTTGTCTCTGTCAAGGGCATCGCTGGGTAGCTACACTCGTTCCGGATAACCGCTGAAAGCATCTCAAGCGGGAAGCCGATCCCAAGATAAGGTATCTGTTCCCGACCTTCGGGTCGCGGATGAAGACCGGTGGGAGATTACCACCTTGATAGGCGACCGGTGTAAGTGCCGCAAGGCATTTAGCCAAGTCGTACTAATCGGTCGAAAAATTGATATGGACTACATCCTGTTCACTTTTTAGCAAGCCAAGCCTGAATAGTTAAAACCACCACGAATTGCTCCGAAAGCCGGCTTGAATAATACCCGGAAGCGAATGGCAGGAACAGGCTGTTTTTTTCCTTAAAACATGTTATAATCTTTTTGCTGGTGCTTTACGCAAAGCGGAACGACTCGATCCATTCCGAACTCGATAGTCAAACGCTTTAGCGCCGACGATAATCATTCCGCGAGGGTTGGTGAAAATAGGTCAGTGCCAGCTTTTTTTGTGGTTTAAGGCTTGCTTCCTGATGAGATTTATGTATAATGGGGTTTATTCTAAAAGAAAGCGAGGTTTTGTGAAAGTTGGCCGAAAACAAAAAATCAACTCCCAAAAAGACCGGCAAAAGCCGTGAGGAGCCAGCGGTAAAAAAGAAACCGTCCAAAAAAACGGCAAAAGCTTCAGTACCCAAAAGAGTTTCCCGAAAAAAAGAACCCCAAACGATGGAGGAGCTTTTGGCTTTAAACAAAAATCAGATTCGGGGGCTAAAGAGAGGCGATGTTCTAAAAGGTTCGATCACGGAAAAGTCCCGGCGGGCTTTATTTATTGATATCAATGCTAAAACCGAGGGTGTTGTTTTTGATCGGGAATTGAAAGAAGCCCGGGATTTAGTTAGGGAATTGAAGGTTGGAGATGAAGTAACAGCAACAGTTGTTCAGCCGGAAAATGATTCGGGCCAGATTATTCTGTCTTTGAAAAAAACAGCTTTGGATCGGGCCTGGAGATTTTTTGAGGAAAAACTGGAGACAGGAGACTCTTTTGTTGTTCAGGGCAGGGAAATAAACCGGGGCGGTTTAATCGTAAATGCCCGGGGATTGCAGGGTTTTGTTCCTTCTTCTCAATTTTCGCGGGAATTGTCTAATCAGATTGGCACTCTGGTTGGGAAAGGGATTGAAGTCAAGGTAATTGAGGTTGATTGGGAAAAGAATCGGTTAATTTTTTCCGAGCGGGCGATTTCTGAGGCAGACATGCTGGCGGCTCAGAAAAAAATTTTGGGAAAAATAAAAATCGGTGATATTTTGGAAGGAAAAATTACCGCTGTTATGCCCTTTGGTTTTTTTGTTAAGGTCAGTTTCAATTCGGAAGAAAATAAAGAAGAAAATTTTCTTGAAGGCCTGGTCCATATTTCCGAAATTTCTTGGCAGAGGGTGGATGAAGTGGCCAAGTTCGGCAAGGTGGGAGACGAAGTGAAGGTAAAGGTGTTGGCAATTGATGAAAAAAGCGGCAAACTCAACCTTTCGATTAAACAGCTGATTGATGATCCCTGGAATGAGATTGATAAAAAATATCCTAAAGAAAAGAATGTCAAGGGTAAAATCAGCCGAATAACTCCTTTTGGGGCTTTTGTTTTGCTGGAGCCCGGAATTGAGGGTTTGATTCATATTTCCAAAATTCCGGCCGGGATTGATCCCCGAGTGGGAGATGAAATTGATTGTTTTGTGAATATGATTGATCCTGAAAATCGGCGGATGAGCCTGGGAGTGGTCTTGACAACCAAACCGGTGGGATATAAGTAAATTTTAAACTTAAAAAATCAAAATTTAAAACGCAAAACCGGGGATAAGGATACTAGCGGGCCAAAACCCGCTTTTTTAGTCGGGAGAAGCGGTTGGAGTTTGGTGAGAGTTAGCTTAGATTTGATTTCTTTTTTGATAATCTTTCGGGTTTCAGACTGAACGATTTGGCTAATTTACTTGAGATTGGTTATGGTTTTGGTATTTTCGGCGAGATTTCAGCCATATGTTATGATGATAAATCAGAATGAAAGAAAAGTCGGTTTTTGTTTGTCAGAGTTGCGGTAATGATACGCCGAAATGGGCGGGCAAATGCCCGTTTTGCGGGGAGTGGAATACGCTGGTGGAAACGAGTGTGGCGGTGGGAAGGGGCAAGGCGAAGAGAGAGAGAAAAAAAACAAAAAATAAACCGCAAAAACTTTCCGAAGTTAAAAATACGGCTTTTAGCCGGATTAAAACCGGCTTGGGAGAGCTGGACCGGGTTTTAGGTGGGGGACTGGTACCGGGGTCGGTAATCCTTTTGGCAGGAGAGCCGGGAATTGGGAAGTCAACGCTGGTGCTGCAGTTGGCTGAGGCTTTGGCTGGAAAATCAAATCAGGATGATCCCGGATTGAAAAATCAGACGGTCCGGGATCGGAAGACCGTGCTTTATGTTTCGGGGGAAGAGTCGTTAGCCCAAATTAAGATTCGGGCTGACCGGCTGGAACTGAAGACTGATAAAGGGCTTTATTTGTCGGAAACGGATGTTGAGATGATTGGAGAACAAATCCGGACTTTTAAGCCTGAGGTGGCGATTATTGATTCAATTCAAACTTTGAGCACTGATGATCTGGCGGCGGCGGCGGGTTCGGTTTCGCAGATCAGGGAAACGGCGGCCCGCCTGATCCGAATGGCTAAAGATTTGTCTGTTTCGGTAATTTTGATTGGTCATGTGACTAAGGAAGGAGTGATTGCCGGGCCGAAGATTTTGGAGCACATGGTGGATGCGGTAATTACTTTAGAGGGAGAAAAATTTGCCAACTTTAGGGTTCTGCGCGCCACTAAAAATCGCTTCGGAGCAACTTCAGAAGTGGGGATTTTCGAGATGACTGACCGGGGGATGATCGAAGTGAGTAATCCTTCTAAGGTGATGATTGAAGATCGGGTTCGGCGGACACCGGGATCAGTGATTGTTCCGGCGATCGAAGGAACCAGGCCGGTTCTGGTTGAAGTTCAGGCTTTGGTGGTGAATACTAATTTGCCGGTACCGCGGCGGGTGGCGCGGGGAGTGGATTTTGGCCGGCTCCAGTTGATTACAGCGGTTTTGTCAAAAACTTTGGGCTTGCGTTTAGGAAATTATGATATTCTGGTTAATGTGGCCGGAGGGATAAAGATCCAGGATCCGGGAGCGGATTTAGGGGTGGCCTTAGCGATTTATTCTTCATTGAAAAATAAGAACCTGCCGGCAAAGACAGCGGTTTTTGGCGAGTTGGGTCTTTTGGGTGAGTTAAGGCCCGTTTATCAGGCTCAACAGCGGATTAAAGAGGCGCAGAGGTTGGGCTTCAATCAAATAATTTCATCGGAGAAGTTTTCTTCAATCAAAGCGGTAGTCGCGTCGCTTCGTTCGAACTAGTTTTTGCCGGATTGTTTTATTATCAGGGCTGAGAGGTATAGTAGTAACCCCGGCCTCGAAGGTTCTTGATATGTTCAGGCGAAATGCTGTTTTGGTAAAGCTTGTGGCGGATTTTGTAGATTAGCCGCGAGAGAGCCCAAAGGGAAAATTTGTCCGGATCATTTTTCCAAATGAAATCACCCAGCTCGAAATAGCTGATTGGTTCGTCAGCATTTTTAACTAATTTTTTCAGAATTAATTCCTCGGTCGGGGAAAAGGTTATTTTAGGAGACCGATTGTTGATTAGAAGTTTATCTTGATCAAGAGAGAGGCCGGTTTGGGTTTCAAAGCCGAGCTTTTTTAAATAAGCGGCAGAGGCAAGACAGTGTTTCTGCAGTTTGCTGATGCTGTATTTGGCTTTCAGGGTTGACGGGTAATCGGGAAAAAGGCGGGCCAGTTTGGTTTCTTGAAGGATAAAGTCAACAATCGCTTCTCTTTGAAGAAAGGAATATTGTAATCTCCGGTTAAAAATTTCTCGATAAAATCCGGAAAGAAACCCTTCGGCAATTTGAGGAAGACCCATGTCATCGCGAAGGTAGATTTTAAGGATGATTTTCTTCCCTTTTTGTTTCCGGCTTCCAAAAGAAACAAGAGTGCCGTAGCGGGTCCAATAGGTTTCAAGGGTAATTCTGAAAAGACGATATTGGGGAAAAAGATCTAAGAAATAATCTTCAAACAGCGGTTGAATTAAGAACCAATTCTTTTTTGTTTTTAAACAAGCCGTCTGGCTGATTTTTTGCGGTCGGAAAGAGGTTTCTTTTATGGCTTTTAAAACTTTTTCAGTGGCCGGATTCTTAGGAAGAGGGATATCAGGCCAGGGATTGGTTCTCAGTTCTTTTAGGTAACGAATCGGGGAAAACCCGGGAATATCAGGCAGATAAACAGTTTTAGGATGACGGGGCAGGCGGTAGGGCAGGACCAAAAAGCCGTTGTCCTGATAAATTCCAAATGGGAGCTGATGATAAAGACATAAAATCCGCTCGTATTCCAGTTCCGGCTGATAACAGAAGCTGACCTTCATTAATTAATTATACTGCATTTGGTCAAATAACGGTCATATTATCAAATGAGTTTATTGACCGGTCTTTAAAGTCAAGCTTGCGGCCCTTTTTTCTGTTAAAAAAAGAGACGATTCTTTTTGGTCGCTTTTTAATTAATGAAAGGGGGCAGATATGGATTTTAAAGAGAGCCGGATTATCAGCGGCAAAGAAATAATTGTCAAAAAGCCGGAAGAAGATTGTGCCAATGAGCAGGATTGTGCTTGCGATTCCGCTGATTAATTTCAAAAGAATAACAGGATTGCTTCTCTGGTCAAAAAAAAGTCAATTTGAGAGCTGTTATCTGCTTTCTGTTACAGTCAAGCGGACTGTTTTTGGGTTTAGTAAAATTTGAAGTAACTTTTTAATAAAAGAAGGAGGCAGGGATGGATTTTAAGAATAGTCAAATTCTGACCGGGAGAAAGCAGCCGGTTGGAGAAAATAGTGATTGTGCTTGCGGAGCTCCCTAGATTTTTTTTAAGATGATTTCTTCGCGGACTGTTTTCAGACTCTATCCCGGGTTATGGACAAAAAAGCTGGGGAGTTGGTTGGCAATTTACAGCCCTTTCAGTCGCGAAGGCTTGTGGGTTTTAAACCGTGAAGCGGCGTTTTTGCTGGCACAAATTGACAACAGAAGGTCATTAGCTGAAGTTTTGGCATTAGCCCGAGAGGAAAGCGAGACTGTCGTCTTGGCTGATCTGAAGCCGGTTTTAAAAAAGTTAGAAAGGGCAAGGATTGTTTCCAAAGGAAGATTTAAACAAGCGGATTTTTTGAAAAAACCGGACCGGTTAGGGGTTTGGCTGCAGTTGACCAATCAGTGCAATTTGCGTTGCTCCTATTGCTATGTTGCCGGAAATTCGACTCAGATGGGCCCGGTAACAGCCCGGAAAACAATTCAAAGGATTTTAGATGCCGCTCGCCAGCATAATTTCTCTAAGATTAAGTTCAAATTTGCCGGAGGCGAGCCGCTTTTAAGACTATCTTTAATTATTTCTTTAACCGTTTGGATCCGGAAGCAAGCTCAAAGACGAAAGACCGAAACAAGTTTTGTGGTTTTGACCAATGGCATTCTGTTGACCTCGCGGGTGGCCCGTCTTTTTAAAAAGACGGGCCTTGGAGTGTCGGTTTCGGTTGATGGCTTAGCCGAATTTCATAATCAGACCCGGAGACTGGTTAACGGCCGGGGAAGTTTTGCTTTAGTTAAGAGAGGGATTGAAAATTTAAAAAAAGAGAAAGTGCCCTTTAATGTTTCGGTGACGATCACCAGGGAAAATTTGGCCGGAATTCCGGAGTTAACTGAGTGGTTGTTGGAAAAAAAGATTTCCTTTGCTTTCAATTTTTACCGGCCGAATTCTCTGTCAAGTTCTGATCTAATACCCGATCGGGAAAAGTTAATCGTTTGTTTGAAGAAGGCCTATCGATTGATTAAAAAAAACTACAAATACTGGCTGCCGCCGACCGGCGGTTTTCTGGATCGAGTGATTTTTCCCAGATCCCATCTTTTTCCTTGCGGGGCAGGCCGATCTTATGTGGTCGTTGATCCGGCCGGCCGGATAACTGATTGTCAGATGAGATTGGGTCAGCCATTAGGTTCGGCAAAAAACCAGGACTTAATCAAAACCATAAAAAAAGGCGGTTTAAATTCTGGAAACCGAAAAATAAAGAAAACTTGCCAAACTTGCCGATGGCGTTTTTTATGTGCCGGGGGCTGTCCTTTGATTGATCAAATTTATTGCCGGGTTTATCAGGCCTTGATCCCTGAAGTTTTGGAACTTGAGGCCAAAAGGATAATCAGTCTTTATCGATCTCAGGATTCTCAGCTTGTCTAGAAACCATTTTCGAGTAGAAACATTTTTAAATGGTCAAAATTCAGTCAAGATATTTTCGGCCGATGGTGATAAAAGCAATCTGATTTTAATTAGGAGGATTTTTTAATGGATTGTGAGCGAAGAGGGGATGTCTTTGATAGGGCTGGGGATGAGAAAGATTCTTTTCGGCCCTACCAGTCTGGTCTTTTTGTCGGTCGAGAGGCTGAATTGGGTCTTGTTTTTCAGACCGCCTCCGGTTTTCTTGCCGGCAAAACGGTAAGTTCGGTGATAGAGTTTACCGGGGCTTCGGGAATGGGCAAAGATTGGTTAGTCGATGAGATCCTTTACCGTTGCCGGAACCCTGTTGGAGGCGAAGAGCCTTATTTATCTGGAGCCCGGGTTAATTTGAAAGGGTTTTCTCTGATAGAGATAAGAAAACAGATTCTGGAAGAATTAATAGGCCAGCTTGTTATTCAATTGCCTGACTCGGAGTCGGGTAAAGCTTTTTCGGAATCGGTAACTTTGGCGGGATTTAAAGAGCTGATAAGAGGAATGAATGATTCGGGCTTTTTGCCGGTAATAGTTTTGGATATGCAGGACCAAGCCGGAGAAGGAGATGTAGATCTTTTTGAAAAAGAACTAATGCATCCCTTAATCCGGGGAGAGGCGTCGGGTTTATTTCTTTCGGTGGGAAATTTCCCCCACAGATTCAAAAAGTTTGATGTTCGGCATGGCGTTCGGTCATTCACCCTCGGTCCTCTTTTGCAGAATGACAGGGACGATGAGGTCGGGTGCTTTTTAAACAGAAGAGGTTTTGAAGGAAATAGAGTTTTGGCTTTTTCCTTGAATGAAATATGTTTTGGCCATCCTTTGATTTTGGAAGCGATTTTGGCTCAGTTCCCCGGCCTGAATGTCGGCTGGCTGGCTTCATCTCAAGGCCGGCGGGCGGTAGCCGGTCTGGTAAGAGAGATAATTGATAATGAGATTTTGGGTGACTTAGACGGGAATGATGATTTGCGGTCGTCAATTTGGAGTGCTTCGCATATTCGTCAGTTTAGTGCCGGATCTTTAAGAGAGATGAGAAGCGTCCTTGGAGAAAATAGAGAAACAGGCGAATTGGAATTAATCCGGACAATGCAGAATGTCGGTTTGGCAAAGTGGACAACTGATGTTCGCGGTTATGTTTTTGAGCCGACTCTCAGAGCGATAATGGCTAAAAATTTGCTGATGACTGATCCGGAGTCATATCAGCATCACCAGCAGGAAGCGATGGCTGTTTATGAAAATTGGCTAAGAACTTGCTCTGAAAGAGGAGGTTCTTATCTGATTGAGCGGACCTTCCATCATCTTAAAGTGAACCAGGCGGTTCAGTTTTTGGGCGGTGAGGAGGTTAGTCCGGGGATAATTATCGAAGAGATGAAGCGAGGATGGCAAATTTTAGAAGAAAATCCGGATGCCCAATTGAGTCTGTTTGATATCACCAGGTTGTTTTTCAAACTATTGACTGAGGATGCGGAGCTGGCTTCTTTGCTGGGAGAGCCCGCTTATGAAGAGGCAATTGCTTTTGCCAGAAAAAATTTTGATTATTGAAAAAGGCGGTCTTGCCGGCTTTTGAAGAGTTTTCCACATACCCGGGCTTTTTCTTAAAATTGGCGTTTATTGAGCTTGTTTCCCCCATAGCTTTTATTATAGGTGGGGGTTTATGAGAGGTTTAAAATGCTATAGGGTTGACAGTCGATGAAAACTATGCTATAAATAATCATCACTAACTGCCTATGAGAAAAAGACGGATTAAAAATATTTTAAAAAGAAAAATTCTGATCGGTCTGGCAAAAAAAAAGAAAAACTCTTCCCGGAAAAGTTTTTCTCAATGGGCCGGTCAGCAAATCCAGGAGCTGACTAAATTAAAACAGGGAGTAGTGATTGATTTTTTAAATTAAAAAGTAAAAAGAGCATTACTATCGCTACTTGACCCTTGTTTGAAAAGTTCAGTACGAATAGTAATGCCCTTTAAAGGACTGCAAGTCAGGACAGGTGACTTGCTAATCTAAACAGAAAAATAACACAAGAAAAACAGGTTGTCAATCCTGTTTTTACTCTGGATCTGATAATCTTCAAAAATGAGAGTAGTGTGTAGGGCAGGCGCGCTACTCTCATTCTTGGAGGTTAAGAGATCGCCGCCAAGCCGGGCTTTCTTGCAGTTTTTTTTAAAAGACAATATACTCGATACTCATTACTTTTTGATTGCGAACTATTAAAATTTAGTTTGATATAATTAAGGATAATAATATGACTTGCAGTCAGAATGGAAAAGTTTTAAGTAAATTCTCTTTTTTCCGCGGATTAGAAACAGCGGGGTTTTTTTTAGTGCTGACAGCCTTTTTTTTATTTACCCGGCCGGTCCGGGCAGCCGGGCCTGTTTGTTCAAGACTGATGGTCGGCCCCAGCAGCGGGGTTCGCAATCTTTTGGTAATGGCTTCAGTGGCCGGCGCCAGTCAAAATCAGGACGGGTTGGTGGCCGAATACCGGTTGAATTGGGGAGACGGGAGTGAAGATGAAAATCAAGTTGAGCCGGTTTTTTCCCATCTCTATCGGGATGTAGGTGAATTTGAAGTAAAAGCCTGGGTTAAAGATGAGTTGGGAAGCTGGGCTGGGGGAGAAGAAAATTGCCGGGCGGTGGTGACAGTCGGTGATGTTCAAAAAGAGGACAACCTCCGGCCTGAATGTCAGCATTTGTCCCCCTCGACAGTCTCCGGCTTAAAACCTCTGACGGTTAAGTTTGAGATTGAAGCAGTTGACCCGGACGGCACTTTAAATCATTACTGGGTTGATTTCGGTGACGGTTATTTTGCCCAGCAGGATTCGGCCAGCTTCCAGCATGTTTATCAAACGGAAGGTGCTTTTTTTGCCCAGGCCAGAGTCCGGGATAACAATCAGCAATGGTCCGGTCTGACGGTTAATTGTAAAGAGGAGATAAGTGTTGGAGCCGGCCTCGGCGTCGGGGAAAAACCGACTGCCACTCCGGTTCCGGGCAAGCCTCTGGCTGTCGGTGGTGGAGGAGAAGCCTCCCCGTCAGCTGCTCCTGAAACCGGCTGGTCAATCGGCTGGTTGTGGTTTTTGGGAATGATTGGTTTTGGCCTGACCTTAATCTTCAGGCCTGCTGAAGATCAGGCTTTTTAGTTTCGGGTGTTCAGACTGCAGAAATTCTTAAGCTTTTTTTAAAGAAATTCCAAATAAATTGCCGATGGACATTATCCGTTATCAGCCAGTTGAAAAAAAAGTTGAATCCGGGATTCAATTTTTCCGGCTGAGCCGGTTAGGCTGGTATGTTCTGAGATCTTTTCGGGAATCAGCTTGGTTACCCAGAATATCCACGGCCGCCGGTCGGGGGCTGGTGTTGTTTTCCTTTGCCGGTTTGCTTTTGGGTTACTTTCCGGTGATGGCCCTTGAGGTTCAGCAGGAGGTCAAAAAAACCTGGCTGAAACCGCCGCCGGTTTCGATTTCAAGTTTGGGAAAATTGCTTGAAAAATATGAACAAGAGACTCAAGAAAAGAATATTCAAAGGGGAGAACCGGCTGATCTTCCGGCAGAGAATCTGCCTGACCGGGAGAAACAATTCCAGTTGGAGATTCCGGCAATCAGGGCTGATAGTTGTGTGAGAGCTAATGTTGACCCGGTCCAAAAGAGCGCTTATGCTCCGGCATTGGGGGAGTGTGTTGCCCATGCCAAAGGTTCGGGTTTACCGGGAGAGGAAAATGCGGCCAATAAAACAGTTTATCTTTTTGCTCATTCCACTAATGCCCCTTATAACATTTTAAAATACAACGCGGTTTTTTATGCTTTAAAAGACCTGAAAATAGGCGATGAAATTACTCTTTGGTTTTGGGGTAAAAGGTTTGCCTACCGGGTCGAAAAGATGGAAATTCGCAGTGCCAAAGACACTTCTTACTTTGTTCCTCAAACCGAAAGGGATCAGCTGGTACTCCAGACTTGTTATCCGCCGGGAACAACTCTGAAGCAGCTTTTGGTGATTGCTAAACCCATCGGTTTTTGAGTCTGGTTTTAAATAAAATCGTAATCGCCCGCACTCTTTGACAAAGATAACGACCCGGGATCGTTTGCGGATTTTGATCCGGATCGGATGCCTGGGTTATTGAGAAAACTGAGTAAATACAAAAAATCGGCTTGACAGAATTTGATAACTTTGGTTTAATAAAAATGTCAGGTTTGTTTCCCCAGATATTTTTTAAACTAAAAGATCTTTTTATTAATGTCTAATTTTCCCCTTTTTTAATTTATAACTAATAACTAGTAGCTAAAAATTAGTAGCTAGTAGAATGGGAGGTTTTTATGACTCCGACCGGACAAAAGACAGGCTCCTCTAGCAGGAGGCCGCCTGCCAGACAATTAAAAAAAGCTGTTTCCAAGCAACCGGAACCATTGACAGTTGATGAAATTGTCGGCGAGAAAAAGCCGGCGGCAACTGTTTTTTCCCGGCCCTCCTCTTCGGCCGGAACGGCGCCAAGACCAAGATTCAACGGCGTGGTTGATGACCGGGTTATCCCCGATGCTGGAGTGCCGACTGAATACATGGAAGGTGTTTTAGACCAGATGGGTGACGGTCACGGATTCCTGCGGCCCAAATTTTCCCCTTCCAATCGCGATGTTTATATTTCCGGTTCTCAAATCAGAAGATTTTCGCTGAGACCGGGCGATATGGTTGGTGGCCAGGTCCGCTCGCCGAAGGAAAACGAACGTTATTACGGGATTCTGAAGGTAGAAAAAGTCAACGGGGTTGAAATCGAAAAATTGAAGACCCGGGCAAACTTTAGCGACTTGGTTCCGGTTTATCCTAACCAGTTGATTAAACTGGAAACAGAAAAGGATATTTTAACAACCCGGATTATTGATTTGGTGGCTCCCATTGGCCGGGGACAGCGGGGATTACTTGTTTCTCCGCCGAAAGCAGGTAAAACCTGGCTTTTAAAAGATATTGCCAACGGAATCACTCAGAATTTTAAAAACATTCATTTGATGGCTGTTCTGGTGGGAGAAAGACCGGAAGAGGTGACTGATATCTCCCGATCGGTTAAGGGTGAAGTGATGGCTTCAAATTTTGACGAGCCGCCCGAACATCAGACCCGGGTGGCGGAAATTGCTCTTGACCGGGCCAAGCGTTTGGTTGAGATGGGCCGGGATGTGGTAATTTTACTTGACTCGATTACCCGTTTGGCCCGGGCTTACAATCTTTGTATTCCCACTTCGGGCCGGACTCTGACCGGCGGGTTCGATCCGGCGGCTCTTTATCCGCCAAAACGCTTTTTCGGAGCTGCCCGTAACATTGAAAACGACGGATCGCTGACTATTATCGGCACCACTCTGGTTGACACCGGGTCAAAGATGGACGATCTGATTTATGAGGAGTTCAAGGGAACGGGCAATATGGAACTCCATCTTGACCGGCATCTGGCGGAACGGCGGGTTTTCCCGGCGATTGATATTCAGCGTTCAGGCACCCGGCAGGAACAGCTTTTATATGATCCTAAGTACTATCCTCAGATCGTGGTAATGCGGAAAATGGTTGATCTTCTAGGCAAGGACGAGCGAACTGCCTTGTTTTTAGAGCAACTGAAAAAAACCAAGAATAATGAGGAGTTCTTGAAAAATTTGAATAGAGCGTAGTCAATATCCCATTGAAAAGGAAGCGAATCTGTGCTAGGCTTTGCCTGCTTATGAGAAGTCCTTCTTTGGTTAAAGATCTGAGCCAATTTGCCGGTTGCTTTTTAAACTACTTTAAAAAAAAGCTTTTCGGTGCTCTCTGGTCATTTGAATCTTCCAAAAGTAAACTGGCAACTCAGCTATACCAAAAAAGGGGGAAATACACCCGGCCTTTCATTCATTCCGGAATGGTGGTTTTGATGATCGCCGCTGTTACTTTGGGGCCGATTTTGATCAGCGAGACCAATCCCTCACTCCAGCAGGATTTTTGGCAGGAAGCTCAAGCTTCGGCTTCGGTTTTCTCAGCGGTTAGTCAAACAGCCTCGACTTACACCTTTATTTCCGAAAAACCCCGGGCGGAAGCAATTGAATATGAAGTGAGAGCGGGAGATACGGTTTCCAACATTGCTCAAAGGTATGATATTTCCGTGGATACGATTGTTTGGGAAAATAATCTGGTTTCGGCCCAAGCGAAGATTAAACCGGGTCAAATTTTGAGAGTGTTGCCGGTTACCGGAGTGGCCCATCAGGTCAAGCGCGGAGAAACAGTTTATTCGATTGCCAAAAGATATGATATTTCTGCCCAGGCAGTAGTTGATTGGCCTTACAACACTTTTACCAACGATGAGACTTTTGCTTTGGCCGTTGGCCAGATGCTGATAGTTCCTGACGGAGTCATGCCCAAAAAACAACCGGCTGCTCCCCGGTATGTGGCGCAGGTGGTACCGCCGGCCGGAACCGCGGCCGGTACGGGCCAGTTTGTCTGGCCGGTTGGCGGCCGGATTACCCAATGGTATCGGGCTTGGCACCGAGGGATTGACATTGCTAATAAAAGCTTGCCGGGAATTGCCGCGGCTGACACCGGCACGGTGATTGTGACCGGCTGGCCTCAGCCCTGGGCTTACGGCAATCGGGTAATGATTGATCATCATAATGGTTATGTGACTTTATATGCCCATCTTAGCGAGGTCTATGTTTCTCCCGGCCAGGAAGTGACTCGGGGTCAGGTAATTGGCCAAATGGGATCGACCGGCCGTTCGACCGGACCGCATCTTCATTTTGAAATCAGGCAAAACGGGGCTGCGATTGACCCGATGGGGTTTTTGAAGTAGACCTTTAAGGAGGCTGCTTTCATTTTTATCTGGCGGTGCTGAAATTTTTTAAAGCATTCCTGCTTCTTTGTTTTCCGGTTTTTTTGATCGGAATCAGGCTCAATCAACGGGAAAGGGCAAACCCGATTTTACCCGTTACATATAAATTGCAGAGAACACTTTTTTTCTATTTTGCCAGACCAGGATCGGTTGCTTCCTGTTCAGAGATTCTTTGAACAATTTTGCCTATCTTATATCAATAATTTAAATTATTGATATAAATTTTTCAGTCCTTTCTGATCAAGAAAAAATCGGTTATAATCCTGAATTGCGGCGGGTTTCAAGATTGGGGATCGCCCGCCAAAAATTTGCCTCTGGCGGATATTCAGGCGGGCCCGTAGGTAAGTGGCATACCGCATCCCTCGCATGGATGAGTCCCGAGTCCGATTCTCGGCGGGTCCACATGATAAAAATCAGCAAGGCCTTCCGCAAGCACTGAAAAACTGGGAATTTTAAATTTCCCCGATTCAGTCTGCCTCTTGTACAATTCATTTTTAAGAAGATAAAAATGGTCGGTAAAGAAGGAGAAGGGCAAACCATTCGAGTTCAGGGCTGGCAGTCATGGAGCTTGGCGAGAGATACCTTTCTTAGAGTTCCCTGTCATCGTTTTTCGCCTCATGGAGAGAATAGTTTGGAAATTCAAGTTCCGATGCCGGAAGGAGAAAAAGAGCTTCCTCCGAGAGGGTGGTCATCTTGGCCCTGCTGTGGGCCGGAAGTTGACGAAAGAACCGTTTTGACAAATGCCCGCTGGATCAGTGGTTGGCTCGAAAGAGAAGCCGGCGAAACCGATCGTCCTTTATATATTGTCATTGATGATGGCTGGACGCGCTGGGGTGATTGGCATTTCTGGAATGAAAGCCGCTTTCCCAGGGGAATAGAATATGTGGCTGATAAAATTAAAGGATTGGGATTAAATCCGGGAATTTGGCTGAGTCCGTTTTTAGCTGAAAAAAGATCAAGGCTTTTTCAAAATCATCCAGATTGGTTTGTCAGAAATGACCGGGGTCAGCTATTGGATGGGATAAGAGATTTGCCGGGAAATCTCAAGATCAGAAAAAGATATTTATTGGATTTCACCCGGGAAGACGTTTATACTTACATTTTTGGCTCTATTGATACGGTTCTGGGTTGGGGATTTGATTTGGTCAAGCTCGATTTTTTGTTTGCTCCTTATTTCCATCCGCAGTTTAAAACTTCGGAAAAGCCCAGACAATTTTTGCAGGGGGTTTTTACGCATATCAGGGAAAATTTTCCCGCTGCTTATATTCTGGCCAGCGGTTGCCCGCTTGAAGCGGCTGTCGGCCAGGTTGACGGCCGGCGCCTGATTGACGGAATAAGGATTTCGGAAGATGTTGTCTCGCCTTTTTTAGCCGGCCGCTGGCCTTTGAACAGATTAGTCCATCAGATGTTGATCCGCCATCTTGAGGTTAACTTGGCGGCCAGAAAGGCAATCCGGACTTTATGGGATCTGGATCCGGATATTTTTGCCTGCGATCCCAGGCTGGGTATTTCCGCTATTTATCTTGATAGATTGGCCAAAACGATTAAAGAAGCCGGGGGCCTGATTTTTTTGGGCGACGATTTGCCTAATCTTCCGCCGGATCTGACGGAAAGATATCTGGAAACTCTCCTACTTAACAGCTAATTGACAATTTTATATATTTTTATAGATGAAAAAGTTTTTCTTTTTGGCTATTTTTTTCTTTTTAACTTTCGGAGCTACTCTCATTTTTCTAAAACTCCGGCCGGAGAGAAAAGAACCGGTTCTGATTTCACCTTTGACTCCGGTTTACCAGTTTGATTATCAATCGGGGAAGAATTTCTGGGAAAATTATCCTGATCTTCAGGTTAATACCAGCTATGAGGCTGTTATTCGCGAAAGCCGGTATTTGGCCGGCCAGAAATGCACTGAAGCGGGGATTGAGAAAGAGATTGAGGGCAAAGACTGGATCTGTTTGTTGGGAGAGGGAGAAAAAATGATAGTTCCTTTTCTGGCCACCAATGTTTCCTATCTGATTTTTGAATCGCCTCAGAAGGGTGGTTTTTGGGAGCAAAAGACTCTTATTCAGACTTATCCCCGCCATTTTTTCCAAGCCGGAAAGAAATCTGAGGCTAAATTTTTCGTGGTTGATTTTGCCGGCCGGCCGGTGCCGACTTATTTTCCGGCAGAAGCCAAAAATTATCTGCCGGTTTGGCAAAAAGCTTTTTTGGAAATAAACGGAACAGATGGTGAGTATTTTAAAAATCATTTTTTTATTGTTGGTGCCGGAGTAAAAATAACCGGTTCAGGCAAAAAATTAAAAAAGCATTTTGAGGTTAATTATTATTTTAAACTTGACTGGGCTCAGCTGGAGCTAAAGGACAGCTTTGTTTTTGGCATGACCGGTTACGAGGCCGGAGTTTCGGTTGGTGGTTTGGTGAGGGATTTTGAGCTTCCTGTGGAAAAAACAAAATACAATCAGCCTGTTGAGATTCACCGGTTCAAATCGGCAGAGACAATCGTTTCTGAAGATACGGTTGTGGCGAAGATAGAAGCCTTTTTAAGGAATCCCAGAGGCGGTTTGGCGCCGACAATTTTTCGTTTTGATGTTAACCGGGACCTGGCTCTGATGCCGGACGGCCGGCTTGTTTTGTTTCTGCATGGCGGTCTGGATAAAGAAACCAATCGGTGTTTAGTCGGAACCATGCTGCTTGAAGAAGCAGAGATAATCGGGATTAATGAAGTTCCCTGCCGGATTGTTTCCGGGGCCGGATAGCCGGCTATCAAAAAACCCCGGCGGGTTGAATGTTAATTGAAGAAATTTAAAAGTCAGGGTATAATAAATACAGTTATTAAAGAAGAAAAAATTAAAATCCGGGCCCGTAGCTCAGTTGGCTAGAGTGTCTGTATGGCATACAGAAGGTCGCGGGTTCGAATCCCGCCGGGTCCACACAAAGCCGGACTCAGTTTTTTATTTAAATTAATCGAAAGGAAACCAAAATGGCTGAAATTCAGGGGGGGAGACCAGGTCAAGGAGAGTTGGATGAGGCAAGAGAAAGGGGCGTGAAATTTGCCCTAGAGGTTGCTGGTGATGTTTCCGGAGTTGCTCGTGAGGCTTTAGCAGAGCTTGGGGCAATTGCCACAGGAGCTGATAATCCAGAACCAGCAGGAGAAAGGACTGGCGGAGGTGAAACTGGAACATCAACGGTTTCAGTTAAGGAGACATCGTAGGGTAAGGGAGAATTTTTCTTTTTTAGGCGGTTTTTTGGTTTGGTAACGTTTTTCGGTTTAGTAAAATAATATGTCTGAAGCGTCTGATGTTTCTCCAGCGCCGGGAAGCTTGCTGTCCCGGCGAGCGGCTTTGAAATTAAGTGCTTTGGCAGCAGCGGGGATGGCGGGATTGGCTGCCTGTAGTTCTGGTGCAAAGTCAAAGTTAAGGATCGAAAGCGAGGGGGATGATGGTTTTGGGGCGGGTTTAACTGCTGAAAAGGAATTTAGGCCGAAAACAGATGTGCCTTTTTTGGAGGAAAAAAAAGAGCCCCCTCCCGGAGCGGCTGTTATCAGGCCGGGCCAGACATTGTCGATAGATTTAGGGAGTAAAGATTTTGACGGCAGAAGAAGGGGGGTTTTTTTTACAACTAATCATTTGCAGAATGTGGCGATTCTTTATTATCGTTTTAAACTTGGACTGCTTGCCTTTGCTCTTGGGAGGGAGCCTTCGGAAAGAGTAAAATTACATCCGGACAAGAGAACTTATGTTGATATTTATGATCTTAATTTACTTAGTCCGGCAAATCGGGAAACCGGAGGAGATTATGCTGAGGCGGCTGATCCTCGTCAGGAGCTTGGAATTCCGCCGGAAGCTTCGATATATTTAACTTGGCAGGAGAAGAAAGAGGGTATTTACAGCTCTTTGATGATTGATCCTTCTTTAAAAGAGGGGGATGTTTGTCTGTCGGCAATTTTGTTTGGTTTCTTAGCAACGGCGGCTTATACCGAAGCTAGTCCGGAGGCGGATCCGGAGAGGGTTTGGCGGAAGACTGAAGAGAATTATGCCCGAGCTTTAGCGGTAAATGCCGCTTTGGGAGGAGAGACGGCTTATCCTGAACTGAAAAAACTTACCAGTGTCAGAGTGGCAACTGTTTTTCCCTTTAAGGCTTTGGTTGATGAGGCGGATGTCCGGCTTTTGGAGCCGGAATTGGTTGGGCCTCAAGGATACCAAGCGATAACCGATCAGATTGGGGAAGCTGGTTGCCAGGGCTTGCCGGCTTTTTTCCGCTATGACAAAGAAGATCCTGCTCCTCTTCAAGAAAAAAAACAATCTTAGATGGCAAATTCAACTGTCAGGATCAAATTTTTTTTTCGGCCGGGTGGAAGGCGGCTGTTTTTCCTGACCAAGAAACGGCCGTTGGGACGGGCTCGGCTGGGGGGGATTATCAACTAAAGTATGAATCTCCCGTGAGGTGCTTGGGGCAGAGGGCAAAGAATTTTCAAACGAGCCTTCACAGCCTTCGCTCATTGATGATTTTTTATCACATTTGAACCTGATGGTCAATTGCTGAAATTTTTTAAATTATTTTTAAAGGACAGGCTTAATTTCCCGGTAAATTTAAAAAAAATGTCTGGCTCACTCGAATCTTATGAAACCAGAATCTTAGAACATCAGCATTCTTTAATGGGCGCTGGTTTGTCTTTTGATGAGGCACTTCGAATGGCGCAAGAATGGGCAGTCAGATGTTATTGGCTTAAGACTGTCCGGGAAGATGTTCTAGAAATTTTTAACGGAATCGGTCGGCGGGAAACCCAAAAAGCGATTGAGCAGGTTGCCTTTGCCAGTTTAGATCTCCCGGATTTCGGAATAAATCTGGCACCGCATCATTCTTTTTTTGAACAATTGTCCGATCAAGGGCGAGAAGCGGTTTGCGGTCAGGTTTATGCCAGCACTAAAAAACCTTATCCGGCTGACTTTGTTACTTCTTTGTCTTTTGAGATAGATCAGTCCGCGTTTGGGCCAATGATGGTCAATGTTTTGATAGTGGCTGATGGGGCTAGTTCTTTGGTGCCGGCGACTTCTTGGCCTCAGGAGGTTAAAGATGCCTGTCGGTTCCAAGTCGGTGATAAAGCTTTTGTCCGGCCTGATATTTACTGGCGGGCCGGTTTGGCGGCGATTTTGGGTGACCAGAGTTTGCCCGTTCCGCCGGAGTATCTGGCCCGCCGGTCGGTAAAAGACGGGGGGCTGGTTTTGGATCAGTTGGCACAGCTTGACCATCGGCGGTCACTTGAAGACCGGATAAAAAGTAATTTTGGCCGGCAACCGATGTCTAAAATTGCCGCCGATTGTCTTTTGAAGGATATTGATTATCCTCTCGGTTCTTTTTTGAGATGGTCGTTTGATAGGTTTGGGGAGGCTAACTTTGAACTCTATCCTTCAGGGGTTGCAGCAGTGGTGGTTCATACTATATCAAAGCGCCCTGTTCAGGGAGATTTTTTTTATCGCCGGGAAATGGAGGCTTTTCTCCGGCGGAATTCCGGTTTTGCTTTAACCGGCGACATTACCGTTGCTGCCGGCAGTTATAGCCATCTTAGAACAAAGAATGATCCGGGTTTGGTTGACTTTCACGATCGGGAGTTAAACGCTAAATTCGGACAAGATCGGGATAATCCTGCCGTTCTTCGCCGGATTGCCCGTCTGCGGGCTCCATTTTGCGGCAATCTGCAAGGCCGGGGAGCTGAAAAGATTCAAACAGGTTCTCTGGGTCCGGATAACAGGTTCGTTTTTGCCTATACTGATGGTTTAAAACCTAAACCTGAACCTGATTTCGCTCTCGGACAGGGGGATAACGATCTTGGGGCGCAGCGTTTGAAGGTTAATCCTGGTTTGGCGGTTCTTGAAAAGAGATGGGAAAACTGGCAAGCCGGTCGGGCTTCAGGAAAGCTAACAGCTGATGATGGCGGTTGGGGAGCCAGTCTGAGTTGGTTCACAAAAGATTATCGAGCCAACGTGATGGGGTCTTTTTTTACCGGTTACGGGGAAGCTGTCTGAGCCGGTTTTAATCTTGTTAAATAGCGGGGGTTTTTTTTGTAGGATTTGAAATGGTAGAATAAAGAATAATCTTGACAGAAGCATGATGTACGACCATCAATCTTTAGAAAAAAAGTGGCAGAGCTGCTGGAAAAAAGAAAAAACCTTTCAGCCGGATTTGAAAAAGGCGGGAAAGCCTTTTTATAACCTGATGATGTTTCCCTATCCTTCGGCAGAAGGCTTGCATGTGGGGAATATGTACGCTTTTACCGGAGCGGATATTTACGGGCGTTTTATGCGCCTGAAAGGTTACGACGTTTTTGAACCGATTGGTTTGGATGGTTTTGGAATCCATTCGGAAAATTACGCTTTAAAAACAGGCCGTCACCCTTTTAAACAAGCCGAAAGAAGCCAGAAGAACTTTTACCGCCAGCTTCACGCTATCGGCAATCAATTTGCCTGGGACAATCATTTGGAGACCTATGATCCCGATTACTATCGTTGGACTCAATGGATCTTTGTCCAGTTTTTCAAAAATGGTTTAGTTGAGCGGAAAAAAGCGACCTTGAACTGGTGTCCTTCCTGTAAAACAGTTTTGTCGGATGAGCAGGTGGAGCCTAAGGAGGGAAAAAATGTTTGCGAACGGTGTAAGGCCGAAGTAGAACGGAGAGAGACCGAACAGTGGTTTTTTAAAATCACCGACTATGCCGAAAAACTGCTTGATTATCATGGAACCAAATGGCCCAAAACGACTCGGCAAATTCAGACGAATTGGATTGGGAAAAGCGAAGGAGCAACGGTTTTATGGAGAATCAAACCCTGCCAGGGATCCGACCCTGTAGTCGAGTTCGGCACTTTTACCACCACCATTGACACTATTTTTGGCGTCACCTTTATTGTGGTTTCGCCGGAATCTCCTTATTTAGAAAAATTAGTTACAGAGGAGCAGAAAAAAACAGTCGATGCTTACTTGGAAAAAGTGAAAGGGAAGACTGAGGTTGAGCGGATGGAGGCCAAGGAAAAAGACGGAGTTTTTACCGGGAGTTATGCGGTCAGCCCGGTTAATGGCCGGGAAGTGCCAATTTGGGTGGCGGATTATGTGTTAATGAACTATGGAACCGGAGTGGTGATGGGGGTGCCGGCTCATGACCGGCGGGATTTGGAGTTTGCCCGGAAAAACAAACTGGAAATTATTCAGGTGATAGAGTCCAAAGGAAAAAGTTTTGTTTATGACGAGGTTGACAAACATTCCGTTAAGGGGAAAATTGTTAACTCGGAAAACTACACCGGCTTGTCAATTCTGGCTGGTAGAGAAAAGATAACTGATGATTTGATAAAAGAGGGAAAAGCAAAAAGAACGGTTAATTACAAACTGCGTGATTGGTGCATTTCCCGGCAGCGTTATTGGGGACCGCCGATTCCGATGATTTATTGTCCAAAATGTGCTAAAGAAGGCAATTCTTGGTTTACCAAGTCAAATAGTTCAGGATCGGATCCGGCTAAAGATGTAAGTCTTTTAACAAAAGAAAGAAGACAAAAATTGGCTCAGGAAATGGCCGGGTGGTATCCGGAAGCGCCGAAGAATCTGCCGGTGGAATTACCCTATGTTGAGGACTACCAACCGAGAGGTAAAGGGCAATCGCCCTTAGCGGGAGTGAGGAGCTTCTATCAGGCCAAATGCCCGGCCTGCGGAGCTGAGGCAAGGCGGGAAACGGATGTTTCGGATACTTTTCTTGATTCAGCCTGGTATTTCTTGCGCTACCCCTCAACTGACTGCAAAGATCAACCTTTTGATCCCAAGACAACCAAGAGGTGGTTGCCGGTAGGGATGTATATCGGCGGCCAGGAACATGCCTGTCTTCACCTTTTATATGCCCGGTTTGTGACGATGGCGCTTCACGATTTAGGCTATTTGGATTTTATTGAGCCTTTTAAAGAGTTTTTTGCTCATGGTCTGATTATTAAGGATGGAACTAAAATGAGCAAATCTAAGGGGAATATCATTGTGCCGGATGATTATATCGGCAAATATGGCGCAGATGCTCTCAGGATGTATCTTATGTTTCTGGGGCCAATTACTCAGGGTGGTGATTTCCGGGATGCGGGAATGCAGGGAATGAAGCGTTTTTTGAGCCGTCTCTATCAATTAGCGCAAAAGAGTGCTAAAAAGGAAGCGAAACCCATATCGAAAGATGCCGGAATGGGCTCTTCCGATGTGACGCTGTCAGAGAACTTAATCAAAAAACTTCATCAAACCATCCGGAAAATGGGAACAGATTATGGCAAAAAAAAGTACAACACTGCCCTGGCCGCCTTAATGAAATTGACCAATGTCTGGCAAGCTTATCCGGAGAGTGCTAATAAGGATTTTGTGGGAATTGTTGCCCGGCTGATAGCGCCGGTGGCGCCTCATTTGGCCGAAGAATTCTGGCTGATATCCGGAGGAAAAGGTTCTGTTTTTGCGGCCGCCTGGCCTGAATTTGATCCCGAATTAGTTAAAGAAAGCGAAGCTGAAGTAGTGATTCAAATTAACGGCAAGTTGAGGGAAACAATTAAGCTTGAATTGGCGGTAGCCGGTAATCAGGAAAAGGTTTTGGAAAAAGTTCATGTCTCCCGAAAGGTGCAAAAACACCTGGGAGGCAGGGAGCCGAAAAAAGTAATCTTTGTGCCGGGAAAGTTAATCAACTTAGTTGTCTGAAATAACTTCATTTGCTGTAATCTTAACGCTTGTTTGCGGGGTTGGGGGGTGGATTACCGGGTTTATACGGTAATAAATGGAGAGAGGTTGGGTTATCTGCTAAAGCCGGACTCAGAATTAAATCCCAAACTGGCTGGTTTGGAGATGGGGATTGGGGGGATTAGAAAATCCGGCTATCTTTTGGAGCGGGCTAAGGGATAGTTTTCTGTTTAAAGAGAATGAACGGGCGGCAGGCAATTGAGGAAGCAATTTTTTAAATAAATTGTAATAAGTCCTATAGCGTGGTAAAATTGGAAACTATCAGTTTTTTTGAGGTAAGCTGGCGTGGCATTTCCGGAAAGTTTCCGATCTGAAGATGGCAATGGTCCCTGGATTAGTCTTGATCTTACCGAAATCTATTTCTATCAGGCTCACCAATATCCGTTATTGACGGCTGAAGAAGAGGTTAGATTGGCAGATTTAAGAGATCGGGGAATAGAGGCAGGCAGGAGGTTAAAACAAGAACCGGATTTGGAGGCTGGTGAAAGAGAAGCTTTGTTTGCCAGACAAGAAGAAGGGTCTAAGGCGTTTCGGGCTTTGATTCGTGCCAATTTACTCTTGGTTGCCAAAATAGCTGCAGGATATTGGCGTCTGGATGAATATCCCGATTTGATTCAGGCCGGCAATGAAGGATTAGTGCTGGCGGCCGGAAAATATGACCCCGGGCGGGGTTTTCGTTTTTCCACCTATGCCGCCTTGGCGATTAAACGGGAAATCTGGGATTATCTGCGGCGGTCAGAAAGTATTCCTCTGACGTTGACAGATTTTAGAGAAGTAAGAAAGTTACAGCAGGAACAGGATTCTGCCTTGCAAAAACTGGGGAGAGAGATGAATTTGGCTGAATTAGCCGATAAGTTTGGCTGGTCGCTTGAGAAAACTTTAACGCTACTTCGTCTGAGCAATGGTCAGATTGCTTCCCTTGATTGGAGCTGGAAGGATGGTGATAAAGATGCCTCCCCCAGCTTGTATGATTTTCTTTCTGACGATAGTCAGGATCTGGAGAGAAAGGCAGCGGAAGCTTATTGGCAAGGCAAACTCCCCGATTTTCTCCGGCAAGCCGGATTAAGCCGAAGAGACTTGCTTGTTCTCCAGTATCTGCTGATTGACGGAAAGACGCAAACAGCGGCAGCTGAATTATTAGGAATCACCCAAGAGAGAGTTGGCGAGCTTCTGAGAAAAGCCATGGGAAGATTATTCAGTCTGGCTTCCAGGAGTCCGGGATTCAGAGCCTGTCTGAATGACTTCGGCCTTTGGCCGGATGAGGATGATGGCGATACGGGCAGTCAGATTGGATCGGATGCGGGAAAAGGTTCTCAATCTCAATTTCCGTCTGGCGACTCTGAAAAAAGGGTGACAGATTTTTTCTTTAGCCAAGCCGGTTTAACACCAGAGGAAACAGAGGTCGCAAAGCTAATTTTATTGGATCGCTTAATACCAGATGAAGTTTTCCGCCGACTGAATCCGGGGAAAACTCCCAATCGGCATCTGATAGATGAAATAGTCGAAATTGAAGAAATAATAATCGGAAAACTTAACGCCTTGTTATCAAAACATCCGGAATATTCGAATACCCTTCATCAGCTTTTGAGTTAACTGTTCTTTTTCAATTCTCACCGGGAGTTGTGATATATTAAAATCGGCATGTCCGGTTCTGGATTAAGGTCAAATAAAAAAGAGAAAAAGCCAACCTGGGATTTTTTTTTGAATCGGTATCGCTGGCCATTAGCGGTAATTTTTATTGGTCTGGCTTTGATCGGAGCGGGTTTATTCCAATACCCGTCTCAGGACCAGAATCCGGTAGTGGAGATTTTGTCTCAAGAAGAAACAGTTCCGGTTACAATTTGGGTTGATGCCCAGGGGGCTCTTTTAAATCCCGGGGTTTACGAGCTGCCCGGAAATGCCCGAATTAATGATCTTCTGATCCGGGCCGGCGGATTAGCTGCCAACGCCGATCGGGAATGGCTGGCAAAAAATATCAACTTGGCGCAAACCATGACAGACGGGGCAAAAATCTATATTCCCCACATTAGTGAGGCGGCTCAATCCTTATTAGCATTTCCTGATTTGGACCCGGGCCAAGTAACCGCTAAGGTTAATCTTAATACCGCCGCTGATTCTGAATTGAAAGAACTTTGGGGAATCGGCGAAGCTCGGGTAGCGGCTATCATTTCTGCCCGGCCTTTTTTAAAAATCGAAGAGTTAATTGAAAAGAAAATTGTTCCCCAGAATGTTTATGACCGGATTAAGGAAAAAATTACCGCCTTTTAGCCGGGGCGAAACTATTTTAGGTTTAATTATTTTATATTTTGCGGTTTTATTTTTGAGAATTTCCGGATTTAAGACTCCTGATTATCCCGCTAACCAAACAATTAAGCTGACTGGAAGGTTAAGCGAAGAACCCTATCTTAAAGGTTCAAACCAAATCTTGACTCTCGGCCGGATTAAAGTGGTAACCGAACCTTACCCGCAGTTTTTTTATCAAGACAAAATTGAAGTTATTGGCAAATTAAAGGAAGGACTGATAAAAGACAAGGGAAATAAATTTTCGCTTTACACCGGAAAAATTTATCGGCTTGAGGATGGTGATAAATTATCATTGTGGTCCAGAATCAGGAGAAGCCTGACTATTTTCAGACAGGACTTGGAAAGTATTTTCAGCCGGCTTTTACCTGAGCCTCAAGCTTCTTTGGTTAGCGGCATACTTTTAGGTTCGCGAACCAACTTACCTGATAATTTTCTGCAGGATTTGCGGGAAACAGGTACGATTCATCTTCTTGCGGCTTCTGGTTATAATATTACAGTGGTGGCAGGTTCTTTGATTTCCTTTTTGGTTTGGTTTTTTCCCCGGAAGAAGGCTTTGCCGATCGCTTTTTTAGGAATCATCATCTATACGCTTATGGCCGGTGCCGGTCCCGCGGTTGTCCGGGCGGCGATTATGGGGAGCCTGACTTATCTCGCCCAATTTTTAGGAAAACAAAAAGACGCTGTCGGCGGGCTGCTTTTAAGTGGGGTAATAATGACACTTTACAACCCTTTGATAATCTTTGATATAGGTTTTCAGTTATCTTTCGGAGCCACTGCCGGGATTATATTTTTTTTGCCGCTTTTGGAAAAATGTCTGATTTTCCAACCCCGGACAATTGGTCATGAAGCGGCTTTAACCCTGGCGGCTCAATTTGGGGTTTTGCCGATTTTGCTGTACCATTTTAAAACTATCTTTTTCTTTTCGCCCGGTCTGAATGTTCTGCTGGCGCCTTTGGTGCCGCCGATAATGGCTTTCGGGATGATTGTTGCCTTTGGGGCCGGATTTTTTTTGCCCATAGGAAAGATCTTAGTCTGGCCTGTCTGGGTTTTAAGCACGCTCATGATCAAATTGATTACCTGGTTTGGCCGGCTTTCCTGGGGAAATCTGAAGTTAGGCGAGTTTCGTTTTTGGTGGGGATTGGTTTATTATCTTTTTTCGGTATTTCTGGTTTTAAAAATCCAAAAAAAAACTAATGTCCGGGAGAAATAAAAATTTTTATCTGGTCGTTTTCTTAGTCGGCGCCGGGATTTTTTTCTCAGTTCCTTTTTTGCCTGATAAAAAATTGGAATTGACTTTTTGTGATGTAGGTCAGGGAGATGCAATTTTAATTCAACAGGGGGAAAATCAGGTTTTAATTGATGGTGGTCCTTCAGCTAATCAACTTTTGGAATGTCTGGCTAAAGTTCCGCCCTGGGATCGGCGGATTGAGCTTGTGGTTTTGACCCATCCTGACAGCGATCATTTGACAGGCCTGATTGAGGTTTTTAAAAGATTTCAGGTTAACCAGCTGGTGGCTAATTCAATTGTAAAAGAAAGCGGTCTTTTCTGGCAGTTTTATCAGGAAGTCTTAGCGGAACCGGATTTGGTAATTTACTCTCCCCGGGCGGGCGACAGAATCCGTTTGGGAAAAATGGAATTTCTGGTTTTGTGGCCAGAAGAGAGACCGGGAGACAGTCGCCTTTGGAAAACCCAATTTCCGCTTCCGGGTCAAAATGGCCTTGGGGATCAGATTACCGCCGATTCTCAAATGGTTTCTATTCTTGGTGCGGCGGCGATTGGGAAAACTAATGAAACTTCAGTAGTACTTAAATTTTCTTATGGTGAATTTGATGCACTTTTAACTGGAGATATTGGTTTTGATAGTGAAAAAAAGATTGATTTTCCTGAGGTTGAGGTTTTAAAGGTGCCTCATCACGGCAGTAAATATTCAACCTCTGATGAACTGGTTAGAGAATCCAGTCCGGAGTTGGCCGTTATCTCCGTGGGCAGGAACTCTTTTGGCCATCCGACCGATGAAGTTTTGAACAGATTGAATGAAAAGGGGATTAAAGTAAAACGAACTGACGAGGAAGGCGAGATTGAAATTGTTACCAATGGCAAAAGTTATTGGTTAAAATAGGGATTGATCCCTGTTAAGGTAAATAAAAAGACCCGGGTGTTCTCGATTTTTTTTTCGTAGCATTATTGCAACAAGAAAAAAAATCGCCAGCTGGTAAGGCTGAAGCGAATACTCGGGTCTTTGACTCCAGGTCACCCTGAGGGATGGGTGACCTGTTTTTTCAGTCGCACATGGCGAGGGGTAGAAATAGCCCCTCGGGGAGGATAGTAACTGCCACGATGGCAGTGTTATCCTCCGGAATCGGATCCGGAAGGTCGGATTTAATTTCCGACGTTAGAGTGAACGGCCTGGTGGCCGATTCACCTAACAAGCAGGAGAAGGATAATTCTCCTGTTTCTCCCGGATGAAGGCTCATATTGGTGAGCCTTATTTTTCCGGTTATGCCCTGGTAGGGGCATTCTGGGGGGAATTCTCCCCAGATTTCGGCCGCGGCAGTTGCCGGGCCGATGTTTTGATAGCCAACCTGAAAGTTGGCTCTTCTCCCCGGGCTGATTGGTCCCAGGGTGCGGAAACGGCTGATCCGGAGATCAGCCTCGTCATCATCCAGGATGACGAGGATGGCTTGGCCCTTTTCAGGGTCAATTGCCGCTCCTGTCATTCCGAAGAAAGACAGGGAGATGGTTTCGTCCCCTTCAGGACGATTGTCTTGAAGGGTTCTCAGCGATACCCGTTTCCGGGTTTCCGGAGGTTCAATCCGGAAAGAGATGGCGGTTGCCATCTCATAGTCCACCCCGGCTTCTGCCGAGATGGGCGTGATAGAAACAGTTCCCTGAACTGTTTCTTGGGGAGCTCTTTCGAGCTCCACGATAATGACGGCCCGGTTGCCTTCTTCAACAAAGAAGGTTTCCTGGCCGAAGCTGGCCAGAGGGAGGATCGGCCAGCTGTCGCTGACCACTCCCTCCAGTCCCTGATCCAGGCGGACGGTCGCCTGGGCGTCTGTTGTCAGGGAGTTTGCCGCAATGTCCGTAGCGGCAGTCATCTCGACGGTTTCATTTCCGCCAAGATTGATCAGCCAAATATCGGGGCCAGCGGCCCCTTCCAGGCTGATTTCGACCCATCCCCAAACGGGGTATGGGTTGAGGTTTAAGAGGCGGATTACGAACACCGCCTCTTCCCCGGGTTGGATCTCGGGGTTGGTCAGTTCGATCTGCACCTCGATTTGAGGTACGATCGAATCCACTTCTTCGGCTTGGAAAGACAGCAGATACCTGCTGACCTCCAGCCTCCTCTCCACGGGAGGAGTTTGGCCGGTGACTTCCGATTGGAAGTACCAGACTACCCCTCCTCGAAGGAGGATGCTGCCGATTACCGACTGTGATTCGGCATCGGCCTGGCCGTCGCCAAAGACGGCTACTCCCCAAGGAGAGGCTCCGATCTCAGGGATGACTTTCCAGCTGAGATCAAGGCCTTCTTTCAGGGCCCGGCTCAGAAGGGTGTTTCCCTTCTTAGTCAAGTCCTGACCGGCCAGACAGGTTCTGGCCTGATCCGGGCTTACCGCGTGGCAAACCACGCGGGTATCGTCGTTGAAGACGATAACTGAGACCAGGCTTTGCGGCCTGATCTCAGCCAGCCGGTCGAGCATCTGATCCGCTGATTGGCGGTCCTGCTCGATCCCGGTCTGGCTCCGGGAATCTGACAGGTCAAAAATGACCGTCAGATACTGGAGATTGCTCTCCAGTTTTTCTTCTCCGGCCGCGGCAGGGCTACTAGGCCCTGCCAGGGACAGGAGGACTAATAGTAATAACTTTAACTTTTTCATTGTCTTTTCCTTTTCTCCTGCCCTCATCAGGATCGGCCAGTGGCCGGGGAAAGAGAAAAGGCTTTTTGATTGATCAGGGATAGCTTCTTAATCGGTGCTGTTCCTGCATTTTAGCTTTTCTGCTTCCTGGGCCACTGGTCTGAAATCAATGGAGAAAAAAATCCCGGGAAATATGTTGCCTGCGGATTTTGTTCGACTGAAAAAAATGTTAAAGAGCCGGTCCGCTTTCGGTTAATCTGCCTTACGGATAATTACCGGCTGTTTAAAGGCATTTTTCCAAGCGGATTAAATTACCAATTGGCTTTTGCCCGGTTTTTTACCAAAGCGATTTTTGGCTAACCGGATTCAGAAGCCGTTTTTACTAAATAGTGATATTATTTTTTTGACAGCAGGGAAAGTTAATTAAAAATAATCTTTTTATATTTAAAGTCATCTTATCATATCAAAATAGTTAAGGCGTGTCTATTATAGGACTGACCAAAACTGAAAATTGGTTGGTTGTTGGCCGATCGGTTTTGGTAAAGACGGCCACTGTGCCGGAAAAAGATATTGAGGGTTGATTTTTAACTGGCTTTCAGGAGAATATTATTAAAGAGTAAGCTGATAGATTAAAAAAATGTCTTTAAGCAGACAGATTGGCTGGTTGACAGGAGAGCAATAAACAATGACAGAATTAGAGGGATCAGAATCCAAGCCGGCAGGTAGTTGCGTTTCGGCTGGTCAGGTTGGTGATGCTGGTACGGATAAGCTTCTGACTCTTTATCTCAAGGACATTCAACAACCTTTATTGACTGCTGAGCAGGAGAAAGAATTGGCGAGGAAGGTTCAGAGTGGGATTCGGGCAAAGCAGGCTCGGGAAAAAGGCGAACCCGCCGATTCGGCGGTGATTGAGGCCGGAGAAGCGGCTCGCCAAAAGTTTATCGAAGCCAATCTTCGCTTGGTGATTTCATTTGCCGTAAGGTGTACCGGCCGGGGATTGCCTCTTGAAGATCTTATTCAAGAGGGGAATATCGGGTTGATGGAGGCAGTAAACCGGTATGATCCGGAAAGAACCAATCGGTTTTCTGCCTTCGGTGGATGGTGGATTTGGCAGGCAATGATCAGGGCGATTGAAAATCAGGGGCGATTGATCCGGCTGCCGCCACATGTGGATGATCAACTAAGAAAAGTGAGGCAGGCTCAGGAAAATCTGAATCATAAATTAGGCAGAGATCCGACACCCGAGGAATTAGGTGCAGAAATGGGGATAAGCAACGATGAGGTCAGCAGAATTCTGAAAAGATCTCAGGAGCCGCTTTCTTTAGAAGCTCCGGTTGGTGAACGGGGGAGGGTTTTAGGTGATCTGCTTCCGGTTGCCGGGGTGCCGTCTCTGGAAGATTGCGCTGATTTGGTGTTATTGCAGCGGGCGTTCGATGTTGCTTTGGGAAATCTATCTCCCCGGGAGCGTAAAATGGTGGAGATGCGTTATGGTCTTGCAGGAGACGGGACTCAGAAAAAATGGGAAGAGATCGGGGAAAGTTTCGGCGTCACCGGTGAGCGGGCCAGAGTGATTGTAAAAAACGCCCTGAGAAAACTGGAAGAACCTTCTGTCAGACAAAATTTACAACCCTGGGCTGATTAGAAAAGGATCTTGACTGTGCGGCAAAAGTTTTAACGGGGATGGCAGCTAGTTTTTTCCCGACTTCTTTTTGTGCTGTTGCGACTAAGATTTTTTGGCCGGTGAAATCTCTCGATTTATTTTCAGCTTGGTTGGGTTCTTGCTTAACGGGTGCATCTTGAGCTTCAGACACCCGGAATAATTATATCAAAAAATCGCTTAAAAAATGTTATACTGGCTTTATGAAATTTAAACTGGCTCTTGAAAGCTTAACTAAGCATCCTCAGGTTAAGGTAGGGGTAGTGGTAGCGTTGGGGATTAATAACGAAAAAAACGAATTAACAAGCTTTTGCCAGGATCTTTCTCAAAAATATCCGCTTTCGATTAGTGGCGAGGATCTGGACAAAATTAAGGGCGATCTGGTCCTCAAAGCCGGTGATGGGGAGGGGGGGCAGTTTGGTTTTAGCTCCCTAACCCGATCAGCTACCATTGTTATTGAGGCTTTGCCGGGGGTAATTGAGGGTGAATTAAGAGCTGCTTTGGAAGAGTTGGCGTCATTTTTGGCCGATAAGCTGGGAGGTGAGATTCGGGGGGCAGTTTTGGGTCGGGCTAAGCCGGAATGGGAGATTGATTATCCTCCCGGCGGTAAAACAAAATCCGCTAATCAATCAGAGCCTTCTAAAAAGAAGAAAAAGACAGGTAAAAGGCTCCAAAAAGCTTCAATTAGCGGAATACCGGCTCTTTTGCAAACGGACTATTTTCCACTTCTTCAATCCCGATTGCTGGCAGAAGTCAAAAAAGCCGTTTTAGCTCTCGGTTTAGATGATTCCGGGCTTTGTTTGGAACATCCGGCTGATTTTAAATTTGGTGACTACAGCACCAATTTTGCTCTTGCCGGCTACGGCCGGATTAAGAACAAAAAGAAAAAAATCAAAAGTCCTCTTGATCTGGCTGAACAGCTTAAATCCCAAATTTTAAATCTCAAATCTCCCTTGATCGGCAGGGTTGAAACCGCGCCGCCGGGTTATCTTAATCTTTGGTTTAAAAAAAACGCCCTGATCAGCCAATTGGGCTTAGTGTTAACTGATCGGGAAAAATATCCTCGACTGGACTTTTTGACCGGTAAGAAAATTCTTCTTGAACACACTAGCCCTGATCCTATCAAAACCATTCATATCGGTCACCTGAGAAATAATTTTATTGGCATGTCGGTTGGCCGGATTCTGACTAAGTTAGGAGCTGAAGTAATCCTGGATTGCATCAATAACGATCGGGGAACTCATGTTTGCCGGGCAATGCTGGGTTACTTGATTTTTGGCCGGAAATCGGTTGGCTTAGATCCTGAAGCTTTGAAGACCTTTGCGATTGGTGACGAAAAAGTAAAGATGGTCAGCCAAAAAGCGAACTGGCGGGAATTGCTTGATGGCTGGCTGGCCGGTCCGGATGAATGGTGGGGGCCGGAAGACTGGTCTTTGAAACCCGATCACCAGAACCTTATTTTTTATGCTTTGGGTGACCGGGCGGAAAGATTAACGCCTGAATTGGGAGAGCAAGTCCGGGAAATTTTAAGAGATTGGGAGGCGGAAAAGTCCAAGGTTTGGGCTTTGTGGCGGCAGATCATTGATTGGTCTTTGTCGGGCTACCGGCAGACCTATGAACGGATCGAAAGTCACCACGACAAAGTCTGGCATGAATCGGAGCTTTTTCAGGGCGGCAAAGAGCTGGTCAGGATTGGTCTTGAAAAAGGCATTTTTAAAGAAAGCCACAAAGCAATCATCAGCCAGTTGGCGGAGTATGGTCTGCCGGATACGGTGGTGATTAAATCTGACAAAACGGCGCTTTATCATACCTTTGATCTCAATCTGGTGCTTCAAAAAAGAAAAATTTTTCCGGCTGATCTTTATATTTGGGATATCGGCAGCGATCAGCTTCTGTATTTAAAACAACTTTTTGCCATGTGTGAACAACTGGGGATCGGTCAAAGAGAAAGTTTTTTCCATTTAAACTATGGTTATGTTTCTTTGGCTTCGGGGGAAAAAATGGCTTCGCGGAAAGGGACCGTGATTAAAGCCGATGACCTGATTGATCTTTTAAAAAACAAGGCTCGGCAAATTATGCAAACCGCCGAAAAAGGGGAAAAATCAATTTCTGGCACCGAAAAAGATTGGATTATCGAAAAAGTGGCTTTGGCGGCTATTAAATACGGCCTTTTAAAAACTTATCGGATTAACAATATCCGTTTTGATCCTGACCGGTCGGTTGATCTTAAGGGAGATTCCGGACCTTATCTCCAATATACTTATGCCCGGTGCCAATCAATTTTAAAAAAAGCCTTGATCCAAAGAATTATTTTTTCTGAGACCGAGCTTTTGAGCGTCATTAGTTCGGCTGGCGGGGTTATGCCGCTTTCCCGGGCTTTTCCGGGCCGATCGGCTTTTCCTTTTCCCGGTTCCTCTCCGGCCCGTTCGGGGATGAGGAATCAGGGCTTTTCTCTGCCTCAGAATTTTCCCGGCCAAGTTGGCAGTCAAAGCGGCGGCAAAAATTATCTGCCAGGTTCCGGAGCCGGATCAGGTTTTTCTCAATCACTGCCGGCTCGTTTTCCGCCGCCAAGAGCCGGTAGTTTGAGCAGTCCGGCTCCTTTAGCCGGGGTTCAAAATCGGCCGAATTCTTCATTTGGGCGGACTCAAACTCCGGTTGCCCCGGGTTTCAGCCGTCAGACGTCTTATAACCCGACTGGTTACAATTCCGGGCTTTCCCGGAATTGGCCTAGAGGACTGTCTGGCAGTCCATTGCCGGGAAAAAAACCGGTTTGGCTGACAAAACTTTCTTCTCAGGAGGAATTGCTCTTGCGGACTCTTTACCGTTTTGAAGAGGTGGTTTTGGAAGCCGGCCAAAAAATGGATCCGAGTCTGATCTGTCATTTTCTCTTGGATTTAGCCCAAAAATTTAATTTATTTTATCACCGATGCCCCATCTTGAAATCAGCTAATAGCAATAATAATGATCCCGGATTGGCAGATATTTCCGATCCGGGATCGGGGAGATTGGTGAGACTGACGAATGGCCGGGAAAAAACAATTTTTGAGCAAAAAAGAACTAAGGATGACGGGTTATCAAGGCGCGGGTTGCCAAAAAAAAGGCAGGCAATTGATCCCGGCCTGCAAAAATTCCGCCTGGCTTTAACCGGAGGCGTTGCCCAGGTCTTGAAAAATGGCCTGGAGCTTTTGGGAATTGAAGCTTTGGAGAGGATGTAAAAAATGCCTGAAACTGGTCAGATTGGGATGTTTGGCTTAACAACTCAAGAAAAAAACCGCTTCTTTTTTCAAAAAAAGGTTCCGATTGAGCCCGCTGGTGAAAGCTTCCATGTCGGGTTTCGCTATAATCAAGCGCTGGCAGAGATGCCTGTTTATTGCGGTTGAGCGGTTGGTCGGGCAAATGACAGCAGCGATTTTCATTCATAAAAATTAGTATAAAAAGTGAGCTATTCGGAAATTGAAACTCCTCAGATTAGATTTCGGATTCTTCATCGGCTTGAAGGCAAGGATGTTTTGCCCCGGGATTTGCCGGCGCAGTTTGATGCTGTCTTGATTGAGTTGGTTCATTGCCAGCCGATTGCTGATCCTGAGCAACGGCTTAAAGCCTATCTCGCCGGTCTGGAAAATAGCAGTGATTTCGATCGTTTGCTGGCAAGGGTCAAGAAGAACGGTGCTAAGCTCTTTTTTGGTGATCTAGCCGAGCATGAAATTATCTCCAGCCGCCAGGATTTGAGTTTGATGCTGCTTGAACTTTGGGTGGGGCTGGCTTTTTGGGGCCGGATGCTTTTCTTTTTATTTCCTTTGAAAGATGAAAAACGCCGCCGGAGAATCAAAAAGCGTTTTTTAAAGGGAGCGGCATTCGGCTTTTTGGGTTTGTGGTTTCTGTCCGGTATTTTTGAACTGCTGGGGTTTTTTTTAGTTTCGGTAGCCGGCAATACCAGCAAGAAAGGTTTTTTAAAAGCAGTCCGGGAGGCGATTGCCGCTTCAGCTAATCTCCATCCGGAGAAAACGGTGGTTTTTTTGCGGAATCTTGTCTTGGCCGAAAAAGCCTGGGAAATTAAAAAGACAATTCAGGACCAGAAAGGTATCGGGAGGAAGAAACCTCTTATTCTTCTTGATTTTCATTTTGGCCACGCCGGGATTATTAAAATGCTTGCCTGGTCTCAGGAAATGAGACTGGCTTTGCTTCGGGCCTATCAGCCTTTAATGAAAAAGATGCTTTTTGATCCGGTTCAGAGAGATTATTTTAGCCGGTTGACGAGCGCCTCCTGGCACCAGGATCATTGGCGGCAAGAGAGGAGTTATTTGGTAGATAGTTTGGAAAAAATTTCCGATTCCTCATTGGTTCGGGAATAATAGATCGTAATTGGCGGCGGTGGCGGTTCTCTTCTGATACCATGATTCGAATCATAGTATCAGAGAAAGAAAGAGGAATAGAGGAATAGAGGAATAAAGAAAAGAAATGAAGGAATAACAGAAAAATGGACAAGGGGATTGTTTAAACATATTTTCCA
>JAFGMK010000002.1 GCA_016927565.1 Minisyncoccota bacterium
ACTCCTACCGGAGAACCAACCCCCACTCCTACCGGAGAACCAACCCCCACTCCTACCCGGGGACCGACAGCCACACCGACTCCAATCACCGAACTGCCTAAAGCCGGCGGCATCGCTGCCAGCGGACTGGTTATTCTCGGCAGTCTAATCCTTGCCTTGCTGGGAATTCTTCTTTAATCTAAAATAACTACCATGAAAATTGCGATTATTGGCGCCGGAATTACCGGTTTAAGCGCAGGTTTTTACCTTTCTTCAAATAATCACCGGGTAGTTATTTTTGAAAAAGAAAAAAAAGCCGGCGGCCTGGCAGCCGGATTCAAATTTGGAAAATGGCTTTGGCCGTTAGAACACTATCCCCACCATCTTTTCACCTCCGACGCCTTTGCGATCAGCTTAATCAAAGAACTGAAACTCGAAAACCGTCTTTTTTTCCGCCGCCCTAAAACCTCAATTTATCTTAGAAATCATCTTTTCCAATTTGATTCACCCGCCAGCATTCTAAAGGCGCCATTACTTTCTTTTATCCAAAAGACTCGGATTGCCTTAGCTACCAGCTATCTCAAGACTACCAATAACTGGCAATCTCTTAAAGAAATTTCCGCCCGCCACTGGCTCAGACAAACCTATGGGGCAAAAAACCACTCAATGCTTTGGCAACCTCTTTTAACGGGGAAATTCGGCCCGGAAGCTGATAAAGTAGCAATGTCCTGGTTCTGGGCCAGAATCAAAAAGAGAAGCCCCCGACTCGGCTATTTGGAAGGCGGCTTCTCAGTCTTAACCGGCCAGCTTCAAGACAAGATTAGACAACGCGGCGGACAAATTGTCCTGAATCACAAAATCAGAAATTTAAACGAAATCCGATCGAAGTTTGACCTCCTCATTATCACCACTAGCACTCCTGTCTTTTTAAAAATAGCCCCCGGACTTCCGGCCGGGTATCGAAAAGGTTTGGCAAAGCTAAAAATCATCAGCAGTTTAAGCTTGGTGTTGGCCTTAAAAAAAAGCTTTCTAACTGACAACACCTACTGGCTGAACATTAATGACAGGAGTTTTCCTTTTGTTTTCATAGATGAACATACTAACTTTGTCGATTCTAAATATTATAATTATCAACACCTCTTATATGTTGGAGGTTATTATCCTCAAGACCATCCTTATCTCAAAATGGATAGATCCGAGGTCTTAAAAAAATTCCTCCCTTATCTTAAAAAAATTAACCCTGAATTTGATTTCTCGTTGTCTCTTACCCGCTATTGGCTATTCACTGATTCCTACTCCCAGCCGATCGTCACTGCGGGGTACGACCGCCTGATCCCCAACCATCAAACCCCGCTAAAAAATGTTTATCTTTTTAACCTCCAACAGATTTATCCATGGGATCGGGGCATCAATTACGCTGTCGGTCTGGGAAAAAAGGCCGCCAAGATACCGGATTAAGAAATGAAGCGTCTGATTAAAATCATTTTCCGGCAGAGTCAGGACGAAAAAGGAAAGACTCTAAAGATTATTCTCGGATCACTCACTTTGCTGGGAATCTTTTTCCGATTTTCAAACCTTAAATGGGGCGGTGGGTTTTTTTTTCACCCGGATGAAAATAATATTGCCCGCAGTGTCAGCCAGCTAACCTGGCCCGGCCTCCATCCTCATTTTTTTGCTTACGGCCATTTTTCCCTTTATCTTACCTATGCTCTTAACCAAATTCTAGCAGTTTTTTTAAAAAAACTGCCTTTCCCTTTCTCCGTTCCCTTTCCTCTGGCTGTTTATACTCTCCGCTTTCTTTCCGCCGGCGAAAGTGTTTTGACCATTTTTCTGACATTTTTAGTCAGCCAAGAAATTTTTGACCGCCGAACCGGGATTTTGGCTGCCTGTCTTACCAGCCTCACTCCCGGCCTTATTCAAGCAGCCCATTTTGGCACAACCGAATCTCTTTTAACCCTTTTGTTATTAACAAGCCTCTACTCTGCTTTAAAAATTTTAAAAAAACCCACTCCGGCCGTTTTTGGCTTTTCAGCGCTGATTTTGGGAATCAGTCTGGCTACCAAAATCAGCGCTCTGGTCTTTTTTTGTCTGCCCCTCACTGCTTTAATTTTCGCCCTTAAATTCCCCTTCAAAAAAAATCGCGGGCAAAAAAAATGGCTTTTTTGGCTGTCGGGTAGTTTTATTGCTGCCCTAACCTTAGCTTTTATCTTCTCGCCCTACCAGATCCTGGACTGGTCGGAATTTATCCGAATTGCCCGCTACGAAATTAAAATTGCCCGAGGAAAAATCTCAGTCTTTTACACCCGGCAGTTTAAAAACACTCTGCCCTTTTTCTTTCAGCTCAGGCACATTTTCCCCTTTGCTCTTAATCCGGTCTTTGAATTAATCGGCCTTAGCAGTCTGATTTTGATCCTAGCCAGAGTGGTCTTTAGCCTGAAAAGGCGCCTCTTAAAAAAAGAGATTCTCCTTCTCGCTGCCTTCATGATTTGGTTTATTCCTAACAGCTTGGTTTTTACCAAATGGGTTCGTTTTGTTACCCCGATCTTGCCTTTTTTCGCTATTTTTGCCGCTCACGGGATTTCCTTTCTCCAAAGAAAAATTTCCTTAAAAGCGGGGAATTGGCTCTTGGTTCTTCTCGTTACCGTTAACCTGACTGTTGTTATTGCTTTTTTTAAGATCTATCAAAAAGAAGATATCAGAATCACTGCCGGGAGATGGATAAATGAAAATTTGCCCTCCCGGATTCAAATCCTCAGTGAGTCCGGCAACGTGACTAATCTGCCGCTTACAGGCAGTTCCAAAGTAACTCACATTGATTTTTATGATCTTGATCAAAATCAGGCTGAATTCGACCGGCTTTTAACCGAGCTCACTCAAAGCCAGTATCTTTTAATTCCTTCGCGCCGGGTTTTTAAAAGCCATCCCCGGGAGCTTTACCCCAAAACCGGCTGTTATTATCAACTTCTATTTTCCGGACAATTAGGATTTGCCAAGATCAAGGAATTTAACTCCTTCCCTTCGTTTAATTTGGGCTTGCGGCAGATAAAATTCCCCGATGAAAACGCCGAAGAAACCTGGTCTGTTTTTGATCATCCGGTGATCAGGCTTTACGAAAAAAAACAGTTTCTCTCCCAAGAAACATATCGCCAGCTGTTCCGCATTTGTTTTAAAGAGAAATCTTTGACTATCCCGACAATATGGAATTAAAAACCGGTCAAAAAAAATTATTCCTTATCTTCATTTTGCTCACCGGTTTTTTTCTAAGAACTTTCAAAACAAATTGGGATCAAGGCTTCCATCTTCACCCGGATGAAAGAATGATAATTATGGTCACCGAAAAAATCCGCCAGCCGACTGATTTATCTCTTGAAGTTCTCCTATCACCCGATTCCTCTCTCAATCCCGGCTTTTTTGCCTACGGCAATCTTCCGGTTTATCTTTTGAAAACCATCAGCTGGTTCTTTAATCTTGCCTTTGGCAATCAATGGCTTTCCCACCAATCATTGACTCTCCTCGGCCGAATTGTTTCCGCTATCTTTGATTTAGGAGTTTGTTTTGGGATTTATAAAATCGGCCAAAAGTTATTTTCAACTCAAACCGGCCTTTGGTCGGCTTTTTTATACGCGACAAGCGTTTTGCCTATTCAGCTTTCTCACTTTTACGCAGTGGATACCCTTTTGAACTTTTTTATTTTGACAACTCTTTTCTGCCTAATCAGATTCCAGGAAAAACCCGGTTTTAAAAAAGCCGTTTCTATCAGTCTTTTCTTTGGTTTTTCTCTGGCAACCAAAATCAGTGCCCTGGCTTTATTGGCCCCGCTCGGCATCACTCTTCTGATTTTTTTAAAAAGAGATCCTTCCCGGTTTTGGCTTCAATTCTTAGGTTACGGCGTTTTCATTTTTTGTTTTACTCTGATCATTTTTTTTGTTACCCAGCCCTACATCATAATTGATTGGACCAATTTCTTAAATCAGGTCCGGCAGCAGCAGCAGATGACTCGCGATCCTTTTATCTTTCCCTACACTCTTCAATATGTCGCCACCTCTCCTTATTTCTATTATCTTAAAAATTTATTATTTTGGGGACTGGGGATTGGCTTGGGAAGTCTAAGCCTGTTGGGACTGGGAGAATATTTGATCAACTTCTGCCGCCGATCACTCAAAAAAGACGGAACTGACCCGATTGCGAAGGAAATGATAATTTTAACCTTTTTCCTGGGTTATTTTTTTTCCGTCGGCTGTTTTGCCGTCAAATTTATGCGCTATTTCCTTCCGCTTTACCCTTTGTTCTGTCTTTATGCCGCCAGGTTCTTTTTTAAGATTCGGGTCCGGATCAGGCCCCGGTTTTTTTTCGCCCTTGCCTTCTTAATAATTTCTTTTCATCTCGGTTGGTTATTGGCCTTCATGAGAATTTATCAAAAACCCCATTCCCGCACTATCGCTAGCCGATGGATCAACCAGAATATTCCCCCCAAATCCGTTTTAGCCACCGAACACTGGGATGACTCTCTCCCGCTTTTCGGCCGTGAAAATTACCGCTTTGTCGAAATGCCGATGTACGAACCTGATATTCTGGAAAGCAAATGGCAAAAAATCAGCCAAAATCTCGAGCAGGCTGATTATCTCATCCTGTCCAGCAATCGCCTCTGGCTGCCATTGCAGAGACTGGCTGAATGCGGAAAATACAAAGTTTGCTACCCTCGAACCGCCCGGTATTATCAAGATCTTTTCCACGGCCGGCTAGGCTTTCAAAAAATAGCTGAGTTTACCAGTTATCCCGGTTTTAAAATCGGTTCCCGGGAAATAAAAATTAAGGATTCCTCCGCCGACGAATCCTTCACTGTTTATGATCATCCTCAAGTAATTATTTTTAAAAAGACTCGGGAACTACCCGGCCAATTGTAAAAGCGAGTTCATTATTAGGATAAAAGATCTCTTTTTCAACCAAAAAACCATCACCCGGCTCCAACTGATTTAACTCTTCCGGCCTGAGAGCAAAAAGCTGTTTTTTGTTCGGGTTATACAAAGCTAAACCGCCGACCCGGCATTGCCGGCATTGGTTTTGACCGTAAAACTTCAAGAAAATACCGGGAGCGTTAAAATAACTGCTCATTACCAATTCGTCATAACTTTTTTTATTTTTTAAAAAATAGCCCGTAATTTCCCGGGGCCCGAATTGCCAACCCCAAAAATCCGAAGCATAAAGCGGATATTGCCGGTAAAGATTAATAAACTTATAAACAGCGGTCAAAATGACTATTAGAATCACCGATCTCCAAACGGTTGTAAATAATCTCTTCAGCTTAAACTTCTTTATTCTTCCGACAAGATCTTCAATCAATAAAACGCCGGCGGCGGTTAAAATCACTAAAGGCAAAATACCGACTACCGAACGAGTTGCCTGGGGACCGGGACTCAACGAAAGAGCGCTGCCTAAGGGATAAATCGCCAACCACCAAAGTAGGGGGAAAAATCCTGAACGTTTTTGATTAATCAATAACCAGACCAGTCCCAAAAACATTAAAGGTGCCTGAAAATAATAAAACTCACCCATTCCCCTAATCGAATGCCGGGTAATAAATTGACCGGGAAAGTCGATATCACCTTTTCTAAAAAGAAAATCGGCCGAAAAATGAGCCAAATAATTGCTGCTTACCTGAGTCCATGCTTCAAGAGATGTTTTCTGGGCGAAAACGGAAACTTGCTGCCAGCGTGCCATACCGGAACCAAAAAGAATATGGCGGATCAAAGGAAGGCATATCAGCAAAAACAAAAAGCCGGCTGAGAATGCCCGACGCCAGTGGTGAAAAATCTCTTTTAAGCTAATCAGCAGAAGACCACCCAGAAAGGGAGGTATAAAAATCCTGGCCGGAAAATATGAATAAGCCGCCAGGCCGAAATTAATCATTGTCCCAAACCAAAAGCGGGAATCCGTTTGAGCTTTAATCCAGAAATAAAAACCCAGAGTGGTAAAAAAAACCAGCGGCATTAAACCCTCCAGCGACACTCGACTGAGATGGATATGCCAGGGGCAAATTGCTAAAAAAGCCGCTGAAAACAAGCCGCCTTTTTCTCCCATTAAAATCCTGCCAAGCCAGAACACAGCCAAAACTGTTAAAGTGCCGTAAATAACTGAGGTTAGCCGAACCGCAAATTCCCCCAAGCCAAAAACGGCAATCAGGGGCAGACTGGAATAGATCATTACCGGATTTTTATATTCCCCGAAACTTTTGAAAAAAATCGGCCAAGCCACCCCATATTCATCCCGGCCGGTAGTCAATAGAGAATAGGCATTATAACCAATCGCCGCTTCGTCACAAAAAAAACCGGCCGGATTTTGGCCCACTTGCCAAATCCGCAGGAGAAAGGCCAGAACCAAAATCAATAACAGAATACCCCGCCTGTAATTATTCACTTTCTTTAATAAAGATAACGACCCCGGACCGTCTGCAGATTTCTCTTCCGGAATCGAATAACCCCGGATTGTTAGAAAAATTGAGTAAATACCCCGCCTTTTTGTTCATTCTTTCTTATAGTATAATCAATTAATGGCGACGGTTAAAATCATCAAAACCAAACCCGGCTCAGTTGTGGCTGATTATCAAAAACTTTTGGCTAGCTACCAGAAATCTCTGCCCAAAAATCAACCGATCATTATTAAGCTCAATCTCTCCTGGACTAAGTTCTACCCGGCTTGCTCCTCTCCTCCCTGGCAGTTAGAAGGAACAATCAAAGGCCTGTTAAATCTGGGCTTCAGGCCGTCACGGATTATTCCGGTGGAAAACAAGACAGTAGTGACCAATGTCTATCAGGGAGCCAAGAATCATGCTTGGGACAAGGTTTGCCGAAAATACAATGTTCGCTTCCGCTATCTCCCTGAAGAAGAATACGTTTTCTATCAACCAAAGGCCAGACTGCTAGTCTTAGACCGGATTTTTCCCCGGGGAATTCTACTGCCAAAAATAATCTTTAGTAAGCCCCTGATCTCTCTTTGCACCCTCAAAACCCATGTTTTTACCTCTACCACGGGGGCCGTCAAGAATTATTTCGGGATGCTTAATACCCGCCGCCACTGGGCTCACCGCTTTATCCATGAAGCGATCATCGATTTATTGCAGATCCAAAAAGAGCTTCATCCTCAAATTATTGGCCTGATGGACGGCAGTGTGGTTGGCTACGGCCCCGGCCCCAGAGCGATGAAATGGCGAGAAGCCAATCTAATCCTGGCCAGTGAAGATGAAATCGCTCTGGACAGTACCGCAGCGTCAATCATCGGTCTTAACGAAAAAAAAATAAAATTTTTAAATTTAGGTAAAAAATTAAAGCTCGGCGAGAATGACTTGTCTAAAGTCAAAATCGAGGGAGTTGGGGAATTACCTAATTTTCGCCTTAAAGGCGGTGAAACCCTGGCTTCAAGAGGCCAAAAATTAATCTATCACCATTTTCCTTTGTGGCTGGAAAAAATCCTGCTGCAAACTGTTTTGGTCCCCTGGTCATACCTGGCATCCCGCCTTTATCATGATATTTATTGGTATCCTCAAGTCGGTCAAAAAAGAATCGGCGAGTACCAAAAAACAAATTGGGGCAAGCTGTTTAAAAGTTATCAAGAGCAGCCGTTAAAATGAAGAAGCTCTATCTTTGTTAATCAATATTCTGCAGGAAGGACAAAATCCCGAATCATTTTTAACAATCTTTACCTTTGATCATTCTTCTTTCTCAATCAAAAAACAAGCTGTCTTTTAATCTCCTAACTTTAACAAGGCCTCTTCGCCGTCGTTTTTGACTAAAAAAATCCTGGTTTTTTTGATTCTTGACTTAAGATAACCAACAATTAACGGATCATCTTCAAAATAATAATCCAATTTCAGCTTTTTGATCATTCTTTCTTTAAAAAGATGAGGCTGTTCGTTTTTCAAATTCAGAATAAAACCGTCAAATAAATCATCAATCTTTCTCTTCTTAAGCCAGATCCTGGTCTCTTTTTCTAAAAAGAAGTAGCGGGAAGAAATCAGGTAAAGGACTGTTCTTCTTTTTCTTTTTATTTTCCTGATAACCTTTATATTCCCCTTAAGCGGTGGCCTAAAAAGGTAAAAATGAGATAACCGGCGGATTACTTGTTCTAATCCATTCCCGGGGAAACGATAATTAAGGCCCTTTTGAGATCCCTTAAACAGCCGTTCGAGTAACGATTTCGGAACCAATCGCGGTTTATCGACAATCACCCCGTCAAGGTCAAAGCCCAAACGAATTTTTTTTGATAACCGTGTTTTTAATTTCATCTATGAAAAACATCAAGAGTCAATTATTAAATTATCTCTTGATCTAATTAATTTTAAAAAGCGGCAATTTTCCTTTATTGA
>JAFGMK010000023.1 GCA_016927565.1 Minisyncoccota bacterium
ATGGCGGAGTCGGAGTGGGCGTGTGAGGCGGTGTCGGTGTCGGTGTCGGGGTACATGGCGGAGTCGGAGTGGGCGTGACGAAACAGGCAGCGCTTCTTAATTCTTGCCGTTCTTTAGTTAAAAAGATTGCCGCAATCAGCGAACTGACAGTTAAAAAGAGACCCAGAGAAGCGGCGATTATCTTGGGGTTGGTTTTACCTGAAACTGATTTTGAAAGTGGCTTTTCTCTGGCAATGATTATATCAGGTGTTGCCGGCGAATAGTCTTGTTTCTCAACCTGATTAATTTTTTTCATGCTAACTTTCTTAAAATAATTCCAGACCCAGTCCAAAAGTAATCATAATTACTCCTAAGGTAAAAACAAGCAGGGTGGGAATTAATACTCCGGGTTGCTGGGGAGTGGTGGCAATTGGGGCGGGAGTAAAGTCCGGAGTGGGAGTAATTAGCGGACTGGTGGTTGGCCAAGGGGTGGGGCTGACTGAGACCGTTGACGTGGGTGTTGTTAAGGGCGGCGGCGAAAGAGTTGGCGTCGGTGTCGGAGTAGGGGTGGCTGATGGTTTGGTTGTGGGACTCGGGCTCTCAGCGGGTGAGGCTGAGGGAGAAGCAGTAAAAGCAGGCAAGTCGCTTTCTTCAGCAGCTAAAACAGTGAAAAGGTGGGAGATGAGACGTTTCTCTCCTTGTTTGTTAGTGTAAGTTAGGGTAATTCGGTGCTCTCCGGTCGGCAGATTCTCCGGCGGGGCCCAGTGCCAATCGCCGGACTCGTTAGGGATAATTGTTCCTTCGTATTGAGGAGACTCGACTTTGATCACGATTTTCTCTCCCGCCGGTCCTTTACCAAAAAATTCCGGCTTTTCGGCAGTGATTGCTTCTCCTTCCTGGGGGTTAATAATGATTAAAGGATAAGTGTTATTTTTGACAGGAACTTCATCGACGGAAAAGCCGGAGATGGGATCGATTTCCTGGCCAATTACCGAACTTTTGCCGGCAGCCTGACGAAAATCCAGGGATTGGCCGAGGGTAATTGGAGGAACCGGACTGTCATTGCCGGTGGTAAGAACGGCGCTGGCGGTTTGGTCAGGACTTTGAACAAGTATTTCGATAGCGCTGGTTTCCGGGTGATAGGCAATGTAATTTGAAAGGTCTGAATTTCTGGCCAAATGCAAAGGGATAGTCCAATTGCCCGAAGAACTGACCAGAGACGATTGAAGTGAAGAATTGGCCAGATTTAAATAAACAATCGCTTCTTTAGCAGGAGAGCCGTCCGGATTTAGGATAAGACCATATGAAAGATCATTGGGTGAGGAGGGATTGCCTATTTCAGGGGGGGTTTCAACTTGGTAGGGTCGGCCGTCATCATTGAATGTTTTTGAGCCGGAACGGATTTCGAAATAGTAAAGAGTTGAAGGCTCAAGGTTAGTTAGAGTAACGTAATGGGTTAAATACTGGCCCTCCTGATTGTTTTCAAAATCTCTTTCGTCAATTGATTCCAGGTTTAAAAGTTCCGGTTCCCGGCCAAATTTAATTGTTCCGGGTGCTTCAATAGGGGTAAGCCAAGAAACGGTAAAAGAGCTACTGTTGATGTTGCTGATTTTAATTTGGCCGGGAGTGACTTTAGACCTGGCTTTTAAAAGGATATTTTGACTTCTTTCAACTAAATAAATGCTGGTTATCAAACCAATGAAAATGATTGTAAAACCGATAAAAGTGGGAATTTTCTTAATCCTTCTGGTCTTCATCTCTTTTTAGTCATTGTGACGATTTTGATAAATAAAGTCAATAGAATCTGGGCTTATAAATTCAGAGCTCTGTTTCTTTAGGTGCTTCCTCCGCGGATCCCGTTCCCTCTTCGGCAGGGGGAATTTCTTCAGTTTCTTCGATTTTAAACTGAGGGATTTGGCTGATGTCTGACAGGGGAATTTCTCTTCTCTGCTCCAATTTTTGAATAACGGTTGATTCGAACTTGGGATTAAGCGGAAGGAGTTGTTTTTTCACATCCGCGCTGAGCTCGCCCTTGCTGTAAGATCGGTAAATGTCGAAGCCTGCCCAGGTTAGAACGGTGATCAGAGTAAGAATGGCAAAGGTCAGGGTTTCTTGATTGATTCTTTTTTTGCTTTTCATTTTTATGTCTTATCTTTGGTTGGGAGATAAAAAACTTCAATTTCTGTCCTGAGGCTGACTTCAGACAAGGCCTTGTCCTTTTTAGCAACCAGAACCAATTCTTTTAAAATCGTAGCCCGCCTCTGGTTTTCCAGTTCTTTAAGAAATTCTTTTAGGTTTTCATAAGAGCCTGAAAGAGAAAGTTTGACCGGAAAACCGGACGAAATGCCTTCTTTTTTTGAAAGAGAAACTTCTTTGCCCTTAACGGTGACTTGGCCGACTTGGACGGAGACGAGTTCGAGATTTTTTTCCAAGGCTAACACCTCTATTTGACCTAAAAAAAGGGAAACTTGTGAGGATTGAGGAAGAGCTTCATCAATCAGGTAAAGTTTGGGTTTAAGGATGAGGTATTCCTTTTGGGCTTCAGCCAGATCCTGAATTTTGTCCTCCAGCTTTTCGGCGACGATTTTTTGATCTTTTATTTCTCTGTTGAGAGAGGCAATTGTTATTAGGGTTGGTCTGATAGCGAAGAAAGCAAAAAAAGCAACCACCAGCAAAGAAAGAGTGAGGGTGGTGTAATTTTTTATCTCTCCTGTTTGATAGGCTTTAGAAATTTTGGAGAGATAACCAGAATATTTCTGGGTTACGTTTTCAATATTCATGCTTTAATGGGATTTAGGCTAACTGTCAGTTCAAAATCAATAGTAAGACTGCTGCCCTTAGAGATTCTGGTGACCTCGATTTCGCCAAAAAAATCTGATTTTTTAAGATTGTTAATCAAGACGGCCAGGCTTGATTCAGAGAGGGAAAACCCGTCAATGCTTAATTTGTCTTTGTCAATTTCAAGACTATTAAGAGTGATGTTGAGCGGAATTGATGAAGTTAATTCTAAAATAATTTGAGAAAACGAATTTTTCCCTTTTTCTATCTCTTTAAGAACCTTGAGCCGGTTTTGCGTCAGTCTGAATTCCTCTTCAAACTTTTCTGAAGATTTAACCCGGGCTTGTTTAATTTCAATTTCCTCATAGAGGTCGGAGAGGTCGCGATCAAGTTTGAAGCGCGAGATAAAAGCGATGATTACAATTAGTTCTGTGGTGATAACAATATAGCGTCCGATAGTTAAAACCCATCTGACCACTCGGGCGATCGGTTTTCTTTCCCAGCCTTCCTGGGGAAGAAGGTTAATTTCTCTTTTTTGGGCAGCCACAGTTTTAAAATTTCGTCCAGAGAATGAACTCGGCTAAAAGCCTGCCGGCTTTTGACTTAATCCTCCGGTTGAAAATAAGAAAGGTAAAGATTCCCACCGACTTCTAATTTTAAGAATACAATAAAAAAGATAGGATTTGCAATAGAAGGCGGTGGCAGCAGAGGGCTGTTTTTAATTTTTTGGGGTTGGCGGCTTTTTCTTTTTGGGGTTTTTGAGGTTGATTTTGTTGGTTAATTTGGCTAACTTTGATTTCAGCCGGGCGGCTTTATTTTTGTGGATCAGATGTTTTTTAGCCATTCGGTCCAAGGCCTTTTGGGCTTGAACTAAAGAGTTGCTGTCAAGTTTGTTTTTGGCTGTTTTTAAAACAGCTTTTGCTTGTTGGCGTCTGTTAAGGTTTATTTTGGTTCGCCGCCGGCTTTGGCGGAGAGCTTTTAGGGCGGATTTGGTGATTGGCATTTTTTCTTGCAGGCTAAGATCTAAAAAAGCTATAATTATTTGGCAATTATAACTTATTGGGGTTAATTAAGCAAACTAAGTCTTTCGAGACTGTTGAATAACATCTTAGCTGCTCGTCATTCTGAGGCTAAAAGCCGAAGATCCCCATTCGAAGGGGATGCTTCGCTACGCTCAGGATGACGATGCAAAAAACAACATTCAACACGCTCGTCTTTTTTAAGAAATAATGTCAAATGAAAGATTTTTTTAAAAATAATTCTCGAATTCTTCTCCGGCCGCAGAAAAGCATTTTTTCAGCGGCGACGATTATTATGCTGATGATGACCGTTTCCCGGGTTTTGGGTCTGATTCGCAACCGGATTCTGGCTCACTATTTTTCTGCTCAAACTTTATCAATTTATTTTGCTGCTTTTCGTTTACCGGAAATTGTTTTTGAGGTTTTGGTTTTGGGAACTTTGGCTTCAGCCTTTATTCCGGTTTTTACTTCTTACCTGAGCCGGGGCAGGCAAAAAGAAGCTTGGCGAGTAGCGGCCATGAGTTTTAATCTAATTGTTTTGGTCTTTATTGTCCTGGCCGGCTTGGTTTTAATTTTCACTCGACCTCTTTATCGGATGATTGTTCCCGGTTTTGCTCCGGCGGCGTTGGGAAAAACAGTTCTTTTGGCCCGGGTTTTAATTTTCGCTCAAGGCTTTTTTCTCCTGAGCTACTTTTCAACAGCAGTTCTCGAATCTTTGAAAAGATTTCTGATTCCGGCAATCGCTCCGGTTTTTTATAATTTGGGGATTATTCTGGCAACTGTTTTTTTAGCCGAACACTTTCAAATTCTGGCTCCGGCAATCGGGGCGGTTTTTGGGGCGGTGATGCATTTTTTGATTCAGGCGCCGCTAACGGTTCATTTGGGTTTTAAACTCCAAAAAGGCCTAGATTTTTCCCATCCCGGAGTGAGAAAGATCAGCCGTTTGGCTTTTCCCCGGATAATCGAACTTTCTTTCTTGCAGGTTTTTAAAAGCATTGAGCTTTATTTGGCTTCAATGATTTCCGGGGCGGCTTACACCTACTTGACTTTTGCCAACAGCCTCCAGCTTTTTCCCGTCGGTCTTTTCGGGATCAGCTTGGCCAAGGCTTCCCTGCCGAGCCTTTCTTATCAGGCCAGCCGGCGAAATAAGTTTAGGGAGGTTTTTTTAAGCGCTTTTAATCAGATTCTTTTTTGGACCATTCCCTCTGCAATATTCTTGGCTGTTTTGAGAATTCCGATAGTGAGACTTTTTTTTGGTGCCTCCCGTTTTGACTGGCCGGCAACAGTTCAGACAAGTTTTGTTTTAAGCGCTTTTTGCTTGGGAATTCCGGCCCAGGCGCTGATTTATCTTCTCAATCGGGCTTTCTATGCTTTCCATCAATCGGTAACTCCGATGTTGGTTTCGATTGGTGCTCTTGTTCTGGGAGCTTTTCTGGGAGCTGTTTTCGTTCTGATTTTTAATTGGCCGGTTTGGAGTTTGGCCTTGGCTTTTTCGCTGGCGCAGAATTTCCAATTTTCCCTTTTGGTCTTTTTGCTTTTCAAACACCGGAAGAATTTCGGCTTTTCTTTCTCGGATTTTTTCTCTCCTTTTGTTAAAATTTTTTCCTCAGCTTTTTTATCCGGAGGATTAATGTATTTCTGCCTTAAAATTCTGGATCGATCGGTTTCGGGTCAACGTTTTCTTTTCTTGCCGAAACTGGAGGTGGCTTTGGATACCCGTTACACGATTAATTTAATTATGGTTACTTTGTTAACCGGCTTGCTGGGAGGGCTGGCCTATATTTTGCTGGCCTGGGTTTGGCGGATTAAAGAATTAATGATTCTTTTAAAATTTTTTGCCCGAATTGAAAAAATTAGCTTTTTTTCTCGCCGTTTCTGGAAAAAAAGAGAGTCGATTACGATGGACTAATCCTCCTGAGTTTTGATTCTTTTAGAAAAAAGATGACAAAAAACATCAGAAATTTTTGCATTATTGCTCATATAAACCATGGTAAATCTACCCTGGCTGACCGTCTTTTGGAACTGACGGGAACGGTTGCGCCGGAAAAAATGCGCTCCCAGTTCTTGGCTTCTCACCCGATTGAGCGGGAGCGGGGAATTACTATTCGCCTGGCTCCGGTTAAGATGAACTATGCTGTAAATTCCCGTACTTATATCCTGAATCTGATTGACACTCCGGGACACGTTGATTTTTCTTATGAGGTTTCCCGTTCTCTGGCAGCTTGCGAAGGAGCGATCCTGGTAGTGGATGCCGTTTCCGGAGTTCAGGCTCAAACAGTCGCCAATTTAAGTTTGGCAAGAAAACAGAATTTGGCGATTATTCCCGTAATCAATAAGATTGATATCGAGGCGGCTCAGCCTGAGGAGGTTGCCTCGGAATTGGCAGGCGCCTTTGGTTTTTCCGAGAAAGAGATTTTATTTGTTTCAGCCAAAACCGGAGAGAATACCGGAGCAATTCTGGAGGCGGTAATTAAAAAGATTCCGCCTCCCTCAGGATCAACGACTAATGCTTTTCAGGGTCTGGTTTTTAACTCTACTTATGACTCTCATAAAGGAGTAATTGCCTGGGTGAGAATTAAACAGGGTAAATTGTCATTGCTGGGGCAGAATAGAAAAGAGACCAGAGTAAAGTTCTTGGCTACCGGAGTCCAAGGAGTAGTGGGAGAGCTTGGTTTTTTTACGCCTCAAATGAGCCGGGGTGATTCTTTGGATTGCGGTGATGTTGGCTATCTTTGCGCCGGAATTAAGGATTTGGCTTTGTGCCGGGTAGGCGATACGGTCGTTTCGGCCGATCAATCCGGGGTTGGAGTGTTAACCGGCTATCAGCCGGCCAGGCCGACTGTTTTTACCAGTTTTTATCCGACTGAGAACCAGGATTTTTATCTTTTAAAAGAGTCGCTTGAAAAGTTGAAACTTTCCGATAGCGCCTTAACCTTCTCGCCCGAATCATCACAAGGTTTGGGCAAGGGCTTCCGGATTGGTTTTTTGGGTTTGCTTCATGCCGAAGTGGTAGCGGATCGTCTGCGGCGCGACTTTGAGATTGACCTGGTAATGACGGCGCCGATGGTTTCTTACCAGGTCAGAAAAAGAAACGATGAGATTGTAAGAGTCAATCGTCCGGCTGATTTCCCGGCGGCAAATCAAATCAGCGAGGTTTTAGAGCCGATTGTCAGCTTGAAGATTTTTTCGCCGTTTCAGTATGTGACCGGCCTGATTTCTTTGGTTAAGGAAAAAAGAGGGTCTTTGATTAAACAGGATTATTTTGGCCGGCAGGCAAGCTTAGTTTTTCAATTGCCTTTGGCAGAAATGATTGCCGATCTTTATGATCGGGTTAAAAGCCTGTCCTCCGGTTTTGCTTCTTTTGATTGGGAGCTGGTTGGTTATGAGCCGGTTCGGGCAGTTAAATTGGAGGTTTTCCTTAATCAGCAGCCGGTGGACGCTTTTTCTCAAATTGTGCCTCAAAATCAGGCCCAAAACAAAGGCCGGAGGATTGTGGAAAAATTGAGAAAACTTATTCCCCGCCAGCAGTATGAAGTCATTATCCGAGCTCAAGTGGGGACGCGGGTAATAGCTCGGGAGACTTTAAAGCCTTTCCGTAAAGATGTAACGGCTAAGCTATACGGCGGTGATCAAACCCGGAAGGATAAGCTTTTGGGTAAACAGAAGAAGGGTAAAAAAAAGCTGAAGATGGTGGGTCGGGTTTCAATTCCTCAGGAAGTTTTCTGGCAGGCCCTGGGTGGGAGGGAAAACTAGGGTTTCAGAGTTCAGTTTGAGGAGCGGGGTTTGCCTGCTTCCTGCTTTTGTCTATTTCAAAAATATAAGCATGCTGTCAAGCTTCTCGGGGTTGGGAATGGGTTGTTCGCTGGCTCGGGAAAAGTTTTTGCCATTGGGATTGGTAAAAATACCCTTTTGCGTTAATTTTTTCTTTTTGTAAGAAAGGCGGGTCTGCTTCTTAGTTTTTTTATCGGAACCGACTTAAAACTTTCTTTCCTTTTTTAGCTGATTAGCGCCAGGAGGCCAATAATTTTTAACTTGTCAAAAACTTCATAAAAAAGACATAAAGACTGAAGATCCCTAAAAAAACTCCAGCGGCCCGGATAATCAGCGCTCCCGCATCAGTCGAGGTCATGGCTAAAAGAGCCCGGCCGAGAGTTTTTAGAAGCTGGTTGGTTTTTGATTCAATCTTAGCCAAATAAATTTTGGAATAAAACTCCTGGATGACATCAGGTTTAAAGATAAGCAGGAGAGAAACAGGCAGAAGGATAATAAAACTAAAAAAATAAATAGCCCTGAACATTGTCTTGTTATCTTAACAGATTTTTTGGGATTAAAGCAAGATCGATTTCTCCGAGACTCAAGATTATTGAATAACGTCTTGGTCCATTGTCATTCTGACCCCGCCCCGTCATTCAGAAGCCGAAGGCCGGAAGAATCCCTTCGGGTTCAAGCCGGGGATCCTTCGCTTGTCTCAGGTGGCGGCGGGAAAATTTTTATTCACCAGACTCATTCCCCCGCTTGACATTTTTTAGCAGTCGTGATAGATTACTGCTAGCTTAAAAGGAGGTAAAAATGGCCGAATTAACTGATCGACAGAGAATAATTTTGAAATCTATTGTCGAGGAATATGTGGCTACGGCTGAGCCTGTAGGCAGCGAATCTCTGGAGAAAAAGTATTCTTTTGGCATTTCGCCGGCGACAGTCCGTCATGAGATGGTTGAGTTAACCAGGGAAGGTTATCTTAAACAGCCTCACACTTCGGCCGGTCGAGTGCCGACGCCGGCCGGTTTGAAGCTTTACATTGACCAGCTGATGGAAGAAAGGAAGATGTCGGTTACCGAGGAGGTGACCGCCAAGGAAAAAATTTGGGACTGGCGGCATGATTTTTCCCGGTTGGTTCGGGAGGCGACTAAGTCGCTGGCGTCTCAAACCGGCTATTTAGCGGTTTCGGCAACGGGGGAGGGTGATGTTTATCACGCCGGCCATTCTTATATCCTAGATCTGCCTGAATTTTTTGATATTGATGTGACTAAAACTGTTTTGGGGATGCTGGATCAAATTGAGATTTTGCGTTCTTTATTTGCCAAGTCCTATTCCGACGATCCGATTAAAGTCCTTTTGGGAGAAGATCTGGGTTATGAATATCTAGAGCCTTGCGGGTTGGTTTTTACAAAATTTGAGACTCCTCGTCATAAAGGCTCCCTCGGAATTCTTGGTCCCAATCGGTTTGACTTTGCCCGAGTAATTCCGATTGTCAGATATCACGGTGAATTGATTAGCGAAATTTTAAAAGATTGGTAAGACTTGGAGGGCAAATGGCTTCCAGGATTAAAGATTTTAAAAAAAACAGACAAAAATTGGCCGATTTGGAAGAAAAGCTAAAGCGGGCTTTGGCAGATTATGACAATCTGGAGAAAAGAATCCTCGGTCAGAGAGAAGCTTTGAGCAATTTGGCTAAGATTGAAATTTTAGATAAGTTCATTGCCGTTCTGGATGATCTGGAAAGGGCCGAAAAACATTTGAGAAATAAGGGGCTATCGATGGCAGTTAGTCAGTTTCGGGCGGTGCTTACCAGCGAAGGAGTAAGAGAAGTGAAAGCTAAAGGAGAGATTTTTGATCCGGAAACAATGGATTGCGTTGGGATGGTTGAGGGAGAAAAAAACCTTGTAATTAACCCGGTTCAAAAGGGATACCTTTTGAATGGCCGGGTAATCCGGCCGGCCAAGGTTGAGGTTGGACAGGGAAAAAAAATGATCAGCTGAGCGGTTTTATCTAATAGCTAATAAATAACAAAAGGAGCATCTATGTCTAAAATAATCGGCATTGATTTAGGAACAACTAATTCTTGCGTAGCGGTGATGGAGGGCGGCAAGCCTAAAGTAATCCCCACTGCTGAAGGAGAAAATCTGATTCCTTCTGTAGTTGAACCGGTTAAGAAACTGGTTGGCCGGGTAGCCAAACGGCAGCAGATTCTAAATCCGGATAATACAGTTTATTCAATCAAACGGTTAATGGGGCGCAAGATTGATGACCCGATGGTAAAAAAAGCCCAGGAAATGGTGTCTTACGAGATTGTAAAAGGTAAAGAGGAGATGGCTGTGGCTTTAATTGGAGGGAAAGAGTACACTCCTCAGGAAATTTCTGCCAGGATTCTTCAAAAGGCTAAAAGCGATGCTGAGGCTTATTTGGGTGAAAAGGTTGAGCAGGCAGTGATAACCGTTCCGGCTTATTTTGATGATGCTCAGCGCCAGGCAACCAAGCAGGCGGGTGAGATTGCCGGACTTAAGGTCGAGCGGATAATTAACGAACCAACCGCCGCTTCTTTGGCGTATGGATTAGACAAAAAGAAAAACGAAACCGTGGCTGTCTATGATCTTGGCGGGGGAACTTTTGATGTTTCCGTTCTTGAGATTGGAGATGGCGTTTTCGAGGTTAAAGCAACCAACGGCGATACTTTTTTGGGTGGCGATGACTTTGACCAGGAAATAATCAATTTTATTGCTCAGGAATTTAAAAAGGAACAGGGGATCGATTTAAAGAAAGACAAGCAGGCGCTCCAGCGGATCAGAGATGCGGCTGAGAAGGCCAAAATTGAACTTTCTTCAGCGACGGAGACGGAGATTAACCAGCCTTTTATTACCCAGGGCAAGGATGGCAATCCCCTTCATCTGACGATGAAGCTGACCCGAGCCAAGCTTGAGGAGTTGGTTGACGAGCTGATCCAACAGACTATGAAGCCGGTTAAGGAGTGTTTGAAAGATGCTAAAATCGGGCCTTCAGATATTGATGAGGTAGTTTTGGTCGGCGGTCAAACCAGAATGCCGAAAATACAGGCATTGGTTAAAGAATACTTCGGGAAAGAACCCAATAAATCAGTCAACCCTGATGAGGTGGTGGCTATCGGAGCTGCCGTCCAGGGCGGGGTTTTAGCCGGAGAAGTGTCTGATATCCTCCTGTTGGATGTGACTCCCCTCACTTTGGGAGTAGAAACCCTGGGCGGGGTCAGAACTCCTTTAATTGAGCGCAATTCTACTGTTCCCACTTCCAAGTCTCAGATTTTCTCGACTGCCTCCGATAGTCAGTCCCAGGTTGAGATTAACGTTTTGCAGGGTGAGCGACCGATGGCGGTGGACAATAAATCTCTGGGCCGATTTATTTTGGATGGGATTCCGCCCGCACCTCGGGGAATTCCTCAGATCGAGGTTGCCTTTGACATTGATTCCAATGGAATTCTTAATGTCTCGGCTAAGGATAAGGCAACAAACAAAGAGCAGAAGATCACCATCAAAAACGCGACCCATCTGACCGAAGAGGAAGTTGAACAGATGAAAAAAGAGGCGGAAAAGCACGCTGAAGAAGACAAAACCAAAAAAGAAATGGCCGATGCCCGGAATCAGGCGGATGCGCTGATGATTAGTGCTGAGAAAACTTTAAAAGAAGGCGGAGATAAAGTTAAAAAAGAGGACAAAGAGAAAATCGAGGCAGAAATTAAAAAAGTTAAGGAAATTCTCAGCAAGGACGAGGTTAAAAAAGAAGAAATCGAGAAAGCGGCTAATAATCTTTCAGAAGAACTGCAAAAAGTCGGCGCGGCAATGTATGCGGCTCAACAATCTGATCAGCCGGCCGGTGATCAGCCTCAGAATACCGCTGCCGATAAAAACTCTGGCGAAACGGCAACGGAAAAAGAGAAGGCCGGCGAGGATAAAAGCAAAGCCGAGGAGGGTGAAGTAGTCGAGTAAAAAAAGAACGATGGCAAAAGGAATGGTTATGACTAAAACCAAAACCCGGGTTCAATTGCTGGTTTTAGCCGATTATGCTTCGATTTCTAAAAACGGCAAATTAAGCATTAATGGCATTTTCGATCAAATTTTTAGCCGGAAGTTTCCCTCAAAGTTTCTTCGGATGTTCCTGGTGGCAGTTGTTGAGGGAGAGCCGGATGAGACCCGTGATATTGATTTGAGAATTATCAGTCCGGAGAAAAAAGATATTCTTTCGCCAAAGAAGCAAAAGGTGAGGTTCGGTGATAATGGCAGAACAAACATTATTGCTGATATCGCCAACCTGCCCTTACCGGTGGCGGGTATTTATCAAATTAAGATTCTGGAAGGAATAAGAGAATTAGCCTCGACCTCGCTTCGAGTAATTAAGGTTGAGAATAATTCCGGCATCAGGCATTAGTTTTTTTCAGGAGCGCAAACACCCCGGGGGCGGCTGCCTGTTTTACCCTTGGGGTGAAGGTGTTTTAAAGTATGACAACTAGCCGTGATTATTATGATATTTTAGAGGTCCAAAAAGAGGCTTCTGAAGCCGAGATTAAAAAAGCCTATCGCCGGCTGGCTTTAAAATGGCATCCGGATAAAAATAAATCGGCTGAAGCGGAAGCTAGATTTAAGGAAATCAATGAGGCTTACGAAGTCCTATCAGACGCTAAAAAAAGGGAGGCTTACGATCAATTCGGCCATGCGGCTTTTGACCCGCGCCAAGGTGGTTTTGGTGCCGCTGCCAGCGGAGCTAATCCCTTTGCCCGAACTTACCGGAGTGGTCCTTTTACCTATACTTACACTTCCGGTGGTGGTCAGGGGGCAGATTTTGAAGATATGTTCGGAGGATTTTCTGACCCGTTTGAAATTTTCCGGTCATTTTTCGGCGGCGCCTCACCTTTCGGTTCCCAGCAGCGGCTTCCTCGCTATCCTTTAAGGCTGACTTTTTTAGAAGCGGCTAATGGTTGCGAAAAAGAAATTGATTTTCAGGGTAAAAAAAGAAAAATCAAAGTTCCGGCCGGAGTTGACGATGGTACCAGAATCCGCTTTGAAAATTTTTATATTTCGATTGATATTGCTCCCGACAAAATTTTTAAACGAGATGGAGTTGATGTTTTCGTGGAGCGGGAGATTTCTCTGGTGCCGGCTATTTTGGGGGGGACAATTCAGGTGCCGACTATCGATGATCCGGTGAAGTTAAAAATCCGGCCGGGAACCCAGTCGGGAACCTTGGTTCGTTTGCGTAATCGGGGCATTCCCTCCCTTCACGGTCGGGGCCGGGGCGACCAATATCTCCGATTGACGGTTAAAATTCCCGAAAGGCTTTCCCGCCGGCAAAGAAAACTGATTGAGGAATTTGAAAAAGCCTCTAAAGCCTAAAAAAATAAATGAAACCGTTCTTGAGTATCAAAAAGCCGTTCCCGATTAATCAGCTTGAGCGAATCTTAGTGTGTGATGAAATAAAACCCGAAGCAAGACGAAAATGAAAAAAAGAACCTTTTTGTTTATAGGATTGATCTTGTTAGCTCTGGCAGGGGGCGGGTTTTATCTTTTAAAAAGCCGCTTTTTAGGTGGCGGAGATTTTCCAGAACCGGAGCTGGCTGTTTCCCTAACCGGAGAAACGGCTGGGGAAGAAATTAGTCAGAACAAATGTGACGGATCGGCCGGTTTTGTATGGTGTGATTCAGCCCAAAAATGCTATAAGCAGGGAGAAGAGTTTTGTGAAGATAAAAGCCTTACCAGCGGCTGGCCGATTTTTCAAAACCAAAAATATGGTTATGTTTTTAAACATCCGGCCGATTGTTTTTTGGGGCCGCGGCCTGATTATTGTCTCCAGAAGCCGCCCGAAGAAAGACTGCTTGACTGTCTTTGTTTCTTGAATAATCAGGATCCGAATCGGATTTTTCTACAAACTCTGACCGGGCCAAAGAATAATTTAACCAACGCCAATTTTTCGATTATTCATTTGGATATCAAGGAATATAATCCTCCGGCCGGAACCGAATTGGCAGTTTGGTTAAAGAAAAATCTCCCCCAGCTTGAAAATATTCCCGACCAGCCCAATCTGATGGTTGCCGGCCTGCCGGCGGTTCGAGTTTATACTCCGGCAGCGGGAACAGCTTTATCCCAGGAAGATATCTTTCTGATCAAAGGCGATAAACTTTTCCAGTTTTATCTTTTAAATGTTGATGCCATTCAGAATAAAGAACTTTATTACCAGCTTTTGGCAACTTTCAAATTTTCCTCTTAAATTTTATTATTCCTTTTAGCCCCGCTATCATTTTCCCCAATAAAGTAAAAATAACTACTGCCGAAACCGGCGCCCAGGGGCCAAATTTGACTTCTTTTAAAAAATATTGGCGTACCCCCCACCCCAGGAGAAAATGGCAAAAATAAATGGCGAGGGCCGACTGTCCTAAGGCGGCAACTTTTTTGGCTAGTTTAATTTCTTGGAGTTTTTCCTCTCGGATAGCCAGCCAGGTCAGGCAGGCAGTGATTAAAAGAGTGTTAAAAACAACCAAAAACAGGTGAGGTTGCCAGAAACCGCTAATTACATACCGGGCTTTAAAGATAAAAAAAGGCCTAAAATCAAAAGCTGATAAGAGAGAAATCAAACCAATCAGGGAAAACCAAAAAAGTTTTCTCAGATTTTGGGCAAAATTTTTTTTGAACTGATAAAAGAAGATTTCGGCTGTTAAAAAACCGCTAAAGAAATAAAATGAGTGTGGCAGCCAAGGGAAGATATAGGTATTGATGCCGGGTAATTGAACGTTCTTTGTTCGCCAGATGAGATCCAATAGAAGAATTGAGCAACTTAAAAAAGCCACTAAACCAATTCGGAGTCCCGGCTGAAGATAAAAAAACAGCGAGCTCAAAATGAGAGATTGGCCAATTAAAGCTAAGATCCCGGGGGTAAGCCAAGCCTCCGGCCGGGTAAGCTGAAATTCAAAGAAAAAAAGCAAATAGGCCAGAAAAATCAGCCAAGCCCCCCGCCGCCATTTTTTTAACAACCAACCTTTTTTTCCCTTTTCCCGAAACTGGTAGAAAGAAATTACTAAGGAAAAGCCAGCCAAGAATAAAAAAAGACCGGAAGAAAGTGAAGTAACTCCTAAGATTTTATCGGCTAAGTTAGTAAAAAATTTTTGCCAGTCATTTTGACTTTTAAAATTATAAAAAAGTTTTAAGGCGTGATCCCAAAACATCAAAAAAATTGCTCCGAATCGCAGCAGGTCAATAAAAAGAAATCTCTTCTTTTTTGAAACAGACCGTCTTTGAGGCGGGCAGATACCGTTCTTAGGGGTAGAAGAAACCTGAATTGTTGCCTTCTCGATCATCGCTTTATTTTACAACATTGAACCTGCATAATTTAAACCGAGCCGATATATGATATGCAGAAGGAATTTCTAAAACTATCAGCAAAAAAGATTTTTTTCTCTGATTCTGGCTGGTTTAGTTCTTTTCTTAGGATATTTTCTTAATTTCAACCTCAATTTAACTCCGAAGTTTATTAGGAACAATTTTCTGTTTGAATTAATTATGATATTTGGGGTTTTATTTTTTTCTTGCCGTTATGAAAGGGATAAAGATTAAGCTAAAAACAATAAATAAATTGATAAAAGAAGCGGCCTTCTTTTTTTAAACCATCTTAACCAACCCCGGACAGCCTGCTCTTTGTGAGAGAAGTTCTGGACAATAAAGTGGGCTGATGATCCCCGATGTTAAGAAGAACTGCTAGGGCCCTGTCCCGAACCAGAGGACTGGAACCATGCCGGACGCCATCTCTCTAAAAGAATCCTTTCTTCTGCTGATACTTGGACAGGTGGCAGCACGCCAATATTATGCGAAAAAATTCACCAAATTTGTTTTTCGGGTACTATATTTTACCCGAAAAGGCGATTGACGATTCCTTTCCGAGGTGATAGAATCGGTCCAAGGTTAGGAAGAGATAAGACAAGGTGGGCCACCCACCTTATTTAGTATATAGGTTAGAAGAATATGGTTATTTTAAAAGCGCGAACCGAATTTGCTCTGGCTCTAAATCAGGTTTGTCATGAACGAGGGATTGAACCTGAGGTCGTGCTTGAGAGCATTAAAGAAGCAGTTTTAGCCGCTTTTAGAAAAGACTTCGGTCTTAGCGAAGAGCAGGAATATGCGGTTGAAATCAACCCGGAAACAGGCGAAACTAAGATTTTTTCTCAGCCTGAGACCAAAAAAGGCAAAAAAAAAGAAGTTACTCCTCCCGGTTTTGGCCGGATAGCGGCCCAGGTTGCCAAGCAGGTGATTTTACAAAAAATCAGAGAAGCGGAAAAAGACGTTATTTTAACCGAATACGGCAAGCGGGTTGGAACTCTGGTTAACGGAATGGTTTTAAGGTTTGACGGAGCGAATGTTATCTTGGATATTGGCAAAACTGAGGGTCTAATGCCGCCCGAAGAGCAGGTTAGAACCGAACATTATCGTTTTAACCAACGACTGACTTTGCTTGTAAAAGACATCAGGGAGACGGTTAAAGGTCGGCGAGTAATTGTTTCCCGAAGTGATGCCGGCTTGATTGAGGGTCTTTTTAGAAGAGAAGTCCCTGAGGTGGCTTCGGGGGCGGTTGAAATTAAAGCGATTGCTCGCGAGGCGGGAGCCAGAAGCAAGGTGGCCGTTGTTTCGACTCAGCCGGGAGTAGATCCGGTCGGTTCTTGTGTCGGCCAAAAAGGGGTTCGGGTTCAAGCGGTGATTGGCGAGTTGGAGGGAGAAAAAATTGACATTGTTCCTTATAGTGAAGACTTGGGAAAGTTGATTGTTTCGGCGCTGGCTCCGGCGGAAAACATCAAGCTGACTTTGGATAGCAAGAAGAAGCAGGCAGTGGTTGAAGTGCCGGATGATCAACTCTCTCTGGCGATCGGCAAGGAAGGCCAAAATGTCCGGTTGGCTGCTAAATTAACCGGTTTAAAAATTGATATTAAAGGAGCCAAATCAACTGCGGCTGGACAGAAGAAAACTGACGAGCCGGCCAAACCATCTGAATTGGGAAAGTTCGACTTTTCTTCAAGAGTAGTTAAGGCATTAGAAAAGGCTGGAATTAAGACCGAAGCTGATTTAAGGGAAAAGAACCGGAAAGATTTGACAGCCGTTAAAGGCATCGGCCCGAGGGCTTTGGAAGCAATTGAAAAATCTTTGAATAATTAGTTCTAGCCCTTTCCAGGTTATGGATTTCTTAAATGGTCAAATTGAAGAAGCAAAAATTAGATTCTTCCGCTCAGTCCGGGCAATCCCGTCCTCCGGTAGTGAGTATTTTGGGACACATTGATCATGGTAAGACCTCGTTACTTGATTTTATCAGGAAAGCGAAAATTGCCACCAGTGAGGTCGGAGGAATCACCCAGCATATTGGGGCTTATCAGATAAGTTTCAAAAACAAAAAAATTACCTTTATCGATACGCCGGGCCACGCTGCTTTTGCTGAGATGCGGGCTCGGGGAGCCAAAGCAACTGATCTGGCAGTTTTAGTGATTGCCGGGGATGAAGGAGTTAAGCCTCAAACTCGGGAATCGCTCAAGTTTATCCGCCAAGCAAAAATCCCCTTTTTAGTGGCTGTAAATAAAATTGATCTCCCGTCAAGTAATGTCGAGATGGTTATTAAACAGCTGGCTAAAGAAAATGTTTTGGTGGAAAAAAGAGGCGGAGAAGTGGTTTTGGTTCCGGTTTCGGCCAAAACCGGCGAGGGGGTTGAAGACTTGCTGGAAATGATCGTCTTAATTGCTGAAATGGAGGATTGGCGAGTTGAAGCAGAGGCGGCCTTAACCGGAGTGGTGGTGGAGTCAAAACTCGACTCTTCCAGAGGGCCGGTAGCGACGATTTTGGTTAAGTCAGGCCAGCTTTCCCGATCAGACACGATCTGGGCCGAGGGGGTTAAGGGAAAGGTAAAGGCGATGCGCGATGAAATGGGCCGGGAGGTCAAGCGGGCTGTTCCCAGTCAACCGGTGGAGGTTTTGGGTTTTGAATCGCCCCCGCCTGTGGGGGCCTTAGTGAATTCTTTAATAATGCCGAAAATTGGATCCGGGCCGCTGCCGGTTAAAAACCAAACTGTTTCTGACCAGGAATCGGAACGGCCGGTTTCTGATGAATCCCGGGGAAAAAATCTAAAGGTGGTTTTGAAGGCTGATACTCAGGGAACCTTAGAGGCAATTGAAGCTAATTTGCCTTCTAAGATAGAGGTAATTTATCGGGGAGTAGGTGATATTTGTGAGTCTGATGTTCTATTGGCTCAAACCACGGCTAGTTTTGTGATTGGTTTCGGTGTTCGTCTTCCGGCCGGAGTGAAAAAACTGGCTCAAATTGAAAAGGTGAGAATTCAAACTTTTAACTTGATTTATAAGCTCTTGGAGGAAGTAGAAAGTCAACAGCTAAAAACAGTAAAGCCGTTGATTAATGAAGAGGTGCTTGGCGAGGCGGAAGTATTAAAACAGTTTCAAGTCAATCAGAAAAAAATAGTCGGGGGACGGGTTTTGTCCGGCCGAATTGCTCGGGGTGATAGAGTTCATCTTAAACGAGGAAATAAGGTCATCGCCGATTCTTTTCTGAAGTCGCTGAAGCAAGGTAAGGTCGAAGTGGAGAAAGCGAAACCGGAAGAAGAGTTCGGGGCCTTATTGTTGCCCGAAATTGATTTTAGGAAAGAAGATGTGTTAGTATCTTTCCGCGAACTGCCCTCAAAAGGATGAGCCGCTTACCAGAAATTGACTTACTGAATAAAAGTCTGGCTGATTTTCAGAAAGGGGCTATCTTTATTCCTCAGAATCCTTCTTTTGATCAGGCGGCGGCGGCCTTGGGTCTTTTTTTGTCTCTTTCTCAATCAGGTAAGAGTTTTTCAGTAATCTGTTCGACGCCGATGACGGTCGGCTTCTCGCAATTAGTAGGAGTGGATAAGATTACTGAAAAAATCAACAGTCAAAATCTGGTTGTTAGTCTGGACTATCAGGAAGATGCTGTTAGTAAGGTTAGTTACAACCTTAACGGGAAAAAGTTTAATTTGATAATTCAGCCCAAACCCGGTTTCTCTCCTTTGTCAACCAGAAATGTCAAATTCTCTTATTCGGGTAAAACAGATTTTCTGGTGACTATCGGAGCTGCATCGCTCACCGATTTGGGCTCTGTTTATCAGACGGAAGCAGGAATCTTCAAAGAAGCAAAAATTTTAAACATTGATATTAGCCATGAAAATTCCCGATTCGGCAAAATTAATGTTGTTTTTTCTTCGGCCAGCTCTTATTCTGAGGTAATTGCGGCTTTGCTGGAGATTGCTGATTATCCGGCTGATCAGGATATCGCAAGTAATCTTTTTTTAGGAATTAAAAAAGCGACCGATAATTTTACCAATCCCGGGACGAGCGCTGAAGCTTTTTCGGGGGCCGCTTTCTGCTTGCGTCATGGTGCCAGACGCCAGTCCGATCCGGTTCGGGCGGCTCCGGTAAAAGAAGCGGCAACTTTGAAAGTAATGTCTAAAAAAGATTCAGCAGGAAAACCGCCTCCGGTTAATGCATCCGCGGAGGCGGATGTGTCGGAAAATGATTTACCGGCAGGGAATTTTTCGCCCGGTCTGGTTGGAGACGCAGCTGCTTTTGAAGAGCCGGCAACCCAGACAAATTCCGGCGAGCCGGTTCCTGTTCAATCGCCGGCAGATGATTGGTACGGGCCGAAAATATTCCGGGCGCCCAAGCGGGCCTGAACTTAGGTTCTTGTTTTCCCAAAAGCTAATTGCTATAATAATTTCCTGAGAGATTTTTTTATTACTAACCAGCCAAAATTAATTTCTGACTAATGGCTTTAAAGACCGACGAAAAGAAAAAAATTATTAAAAAATTTGCTACTGTTGCCGGTGATACCGGTTCTCCTGAAGTCCAGATTGCCTTGCTGACGGCAAAGATTCAGAAGCTGTCATCTCACTTAAAGGAGCATAGGAAAGATACTCATTCTCGCCGCGGTCTCCTCTCGATGATTTCCAAAAGGAGACGTTTGCTAAATTATCTTTTAAAGGAAGACAAGAAAAAAGGAGCTGAGCGGTACAAGGGCGTGATTACCCATCTCGGACTTTCTAAGTAATTGACTTCCAAAACAAAGGAGAAGGAAATGATTCAAAAGAAGACAAAGAGGGTTGTTGCTGATATTGAGGTTGGTGACAAGACTCTGGTTTTAGAAACCGGTTATTTGGCTGAGCAGGCAGATGGGGCAGTTCTTGCCAGGCTGGGCGATACTCTGGTTCTGGCGACAGTAGTGACAGAACCAACCCGGGAAGAACTTGATTATTTCCCTTTGGGGGTTGAATTTATCGAAAGATTATATGCCGGAGGACGAATCAAGGGGTCGCGTTGGGTAAAAAGAGAGGGGCGGCCTTCTGACGAGGCGATTCTTACTGCCCGGTTAATTGATCGATCAATTAGGCCGCTTTTTGACAAGAGTTATCAATTTCGGATTCAAGTAATAATAACCGTTCTTTCAGTTGATGCCGAAAATAGTCCGGATATTCCCGCTGCTTGTGCTACCAGCGCTGCTTTAGCTATCTCCGGAGTTCCCTGGAAGGGTCCGGTGGGAACGGTTAGATTGGGATTTGTAGCCAAAGACGGCGAAAGCAGTTTTATTATAAACCCGACTTATCAGGATCTTGAATATTCGGAAATGGAAATGATTTTTTCAGGAACCGACCGGGCAGTGGTAATGATTGAGGGGAAGGCCAGAGAAATACCGGAAAAAACCTTTCTGGCTTCCCTGGACGAGTCTTTGATTCAAATTAAAAAAATCATTAAAGGAATTAACGAATTTGCTGATAAGGCGGGGGTAAAAAAACAGATTTTCAGAAAGCTTGAAGTTGATCCGGCCTTAGTCGGAGAGATTAAGAAAGCAGCCGGTAAGGAAATTGAAGAAGCGGTTTTGGCGCCGGTCGGAGAGGGGGAAGCGATTAGGGATTCTGTTTCCCAATTAGTGGAAGCAATGATTGAGAAGTTCCCTGAAGCAGGCAGTTATCAGGTGAGAGAAGCGGTTGACCAGTTGATTAAAAAAGCTGTCCGAAGACAGATTCTTTTAAAGAAAAAGAGGATTGACGGCCGGGGTTTAAAAGAAATCCGTCCGATTGCGGTTGGAGTGAGCATCTTACCTCGAACTCATGGTTCGGCGATGTTTAAGAGAGGCAAAACTCAAGCCCTGACAATTGCGACTTTGGGCGCTCCTTCTCTGGGACAGTTGATCGAAAGCATGGAAGGAGAAGAAACTAAAAGGTATATGCATCATTATTATATGCCTCCTTTTTCGACAGGCGAAACCGGACGATTGGGATGGCCTTCCCGGCGGGAAATTGGTCACGGGGCTTTGGCTGAAAGCGCTTTGGAACCGGTTATTCCCAGCGAGGAAAAATTCCCTTACACCGTTCGGGTAGTTTCAGAGATTATGTCTTCCAACGGTTCAACCTCGATGGCCTCAGTTTGTGGGTCAACCCTAGCTTTAATGGATGCCGGTGTGCCGATTAAGTCACCAGTGGCTGGGATAGCTATGGGCTTGATCAGTGACGGTAAGCAGCATCTGGTTCTTTCTGACATTCTCGGTCAGGAAGATTTTCAGGGAGATATGGATTTCAAGGTTGCCGGAAGCAAAGAGGGTATTACAGCGATTCAAATGGATGTTAAAAATAGTCAAATTCCCCTTAAAGTTTTAAAAGAAGCTTTCGAACAAGCCCGGGAAGGGCGGCTTTATATTCTGGATAAAATGTTGGCAGTCTTGCCGGCTTCGCGGACTCAAGTTTCTAAATTTGCGCCTAAAATTGAAGTAATTCATGTGCCGACCGAGAAAATCGGGGAAGTCATTGGCCCGGGCGGAAGAACAATCAAACGAATTATCAGCGAAAGCGGGGCAACAGTAGACATCGAAGATGACGGCTCGGTTAATATTTCTTCTCCGGATAGAGTGGCAGTTGAGAAGGCGGCAGCAATGATTCAAGGAATTACCCGGGAAGTTAAAGTAGACGATGAATTTGAGGGAACGGTTAAAAGAATTCAACCTTTCGGCGCCTTTGTCGAGATTGCTCCCGGGAAGGAAGGGTTGGTTCATGTATCTCAAATGTCAACCGATTTCGTCAATGACCCCGGCGAGGTGGTAGAGATCGATCAAAAGGTTAAGGTGAGAGTGGTTAAGATTGATGAAATGAAACGGATCAATCTTTCAATGCTCGAAAAAGGCCAGAAGCCGCCGGAACGTTCAAGCCGGATGCCGGGGAGAGATCCGAATTCGGGAGGATACGATTCGGGAAGAAGATCTTCCGGGCGCTTTTCTGATCGGCCTCACCCTTACAAAAGGCGGTCGGATAATCGAAGATCGGGTTTCGGATCCCGCGATTACCGTCGTTAGTAAATTTTTCCAAGTGAATTAGGTTAAGAAGCAGCTATTCAGCTTCTTTGACATTTCGAGATCATTATCTTTGTCAGAGAGCGTGAGTAACTATGATAAATGAATTCCTTGCCGGAGACCTCCTTTTTATGATAGGCTTTAGGTGCTATGAAAAGTGATGCCGGCGGAACAGAACTCCTTGAGGGAATTGCCAGACTCGAAAAAAGAGTCAGTTTGGCTGCGGTTCCTCCTGACCTCGAAGAAAAAATGCTGTTAACCATCAAAAGATTGGAGCGGATGATTAAATTCGGACGATATTCTTCCGAATACGAGCAGGCTGTTTTTTATATCGAATGGGTTACCGAGTTGCCCTGGAATAAGAGAAGCGAAGACATTCTTGACATGGAAAAAGCCAAAGAAGTGCTTTATAAAAATCACTATGGCTTGGAAGCGGTTAAGGATAGAATTCTGGAGTATCTGGCAGTTATGTCATTAAGGAGAGAAAGGGGTGAAGGTAACGGAGCGAAAGAGGAAGGGATTCTAAAGTTTATGCGAGCGCCGATTCTTTGTTTGGTTGGTTTAGTCGGCACCGGAAAAACAACTCTGGCTTATTCAATTGCTGAGGCAATGGGAAGGGAATTTGCCCGCATTCCTTTTGGCGGAATGGGAAGCGCTCTTGATTTGAGAGGTCAATCACGGGCTCATCCTGATGCTGAACCGGGTTTGGTGTTGAAGGCCGTTAAACGCTGCGGGACTAAAAATCCGGTTATTTTACTGGACGAAATTGATCGGGTATCAGATAATGCCCGGAGTGAGATTATGGGGGTTTTGGTTGAGCTCTTAGATCCGGAGCAAAACGCCGCTTTTCGGGATCATTTTGTTGATTTTCCTTTTGACCTTTCCCAAGCATTATTCATCGCCACTTGCAATAATACTACTAACATTTCCACGGCGGTTTTAGATCGTTTGGAGCCGCTGCAAATGCCTTCTTATAATGATCAGGAGAAAATAATTATTGGCCAGAAATATGTTCTGCCCCGATTGTTAAAAGAATCAGGTCTGACCGGAGAAAATTTAAAAATCGATAAGGACGTTTGGCCAAAAATAGTCAGGCCTTTGGGTTATGATGCCGGAATTAGAACTCTGGGCCGGACAATCAATACACTTTGTCGGAAAGTGGCAAAAATGATTGTTGAGGGTCAGGGTAAAAACTTTCATATTACTACTGAGAACATCAAAGAATATATTCCCATCTGGTAGCCGGGCCGGTTTCAGTCAAAATGTCCGAAAAAGAAAAAAAATTAATTGAAATTGCTCGGCGGGTAAGCCAATGCACTAATTGTCCGCTTCATAAAACAGCGACTAATCCGGTTCCGGGCGCCGGGAATCCGGAAGCAAAAATTGTTTTCATCGGGGAAGCCCCCGGTTTTCATGAAGATCAACAGGGTTTGCCTTTTGTTGGAGCTGCCGGGAAACTTCTGGAACGCCTGCTGGCGCTGATCGATTTAAAACGGGAGGAGGTTTTTATTTGTAATATGCTTCGACACCGGCCGCCGGGGAATCGGGATCCCCTGCCTGAGGAAATGAAAGCTTGTCAGCCTTTCCTGGATGAGCAGATCAAAGTTATCGACCCTAAAATTTTAGTCACCCTTGGCCGGTTTTCAATGAATAAATTTTTGCCGGGAGCATATATCTCTCAAGTCCACGGGGTGGCGAGATATGTTAATTTTGCCGGCAAGAAGCGGATTGTTATTCCCATGTATCACCCGGCAGCGGCTTTGAGGAACGGTCGGGTGATGACGGCTTTTAGGAATGATTTTCAGAGGATTCCCCGATTTCTCTTTGAATCGCTGAATCAGGAAGAAACAGAGGAAGTTGTTTCGGAAGAAAAAACTCAAGATGAACAGATGGGACTGTTTTAGACTCCTCCCCGATCTGTCATTCTCGTGTGATTAACAGTAAGTGCAAAATAGGGTAAGGGATAGTATCTGTTTGGGTATTTACTCGGTTTCTTAAAATAATTCAGAGTTATTCGATCCCGGGTCGGGGGGGCTGCGGATTATCAAGGAAAGTAAGTAATTGGGACTGTTGAATAATATCTTGGCTATTCGTCATTCTGAGGCTAAAAGCCGAAGAATCCCATTCGAAAAGGGTCTTTAGCAGTTCAGGATGACGATGCGGAAAACAATATCCAACACTCTTGTGAGTAACTACAGGTTAGTGCCTGTTTGGCTTCGGGGGGTAGTTTTGTTGTATAATGGTTAAAATGCCCAAAAAGAAAAAAAAGATCTCCTCTGTGGCCAGGTCCCGCCGGGGTCGCCGTCGGAAGCCATTCAAGCTAAAACTCAAAAAAGAAACAATTTACACTTTTTCTTCGGTCATTTTTTTTGTCTTGGCGGGAATTGTGATCCTTTCTTTTTCCCGTCAGGGAATTATTTTAGCTAAAATTTTTGATTTTCTTAGTTTCCTTCTGGGGTGGGGAATTATTTTTGTCCCTTTTTTTCTTTTAAGTGCCGGGTTGATGCTTTCCCGGCTGAAGTGGCAACTAACCCGGCCTAATGTTTTTGTCGGCGGTTTCGTTCTTCTGATAGCAGCAGTTTCTTTAACCAGATCGGGCAGTCTGGGACAACTAATGTGGTCAAGGTTGGCCTTCTTAATGACTTCGAGAGGCGCTTTTCTGATTTTTTTTGGCTTATTTTTCGTCGGTTTTGTTGTCACTTTTAACACTTCTTTGGAAGAGGTGATTCTTTTTGTGGCCCACTTTTTTTTAGGGATTAAAAAAATATGGCTTTTTTTTACTAAAATTAAAAAGCCCCGTTTTGTGCTTTCCAAACCGAAGTTATCAGCTTCGGAAACAGGAACAGAGAAAAGAGAGATCGAAGTAAAAGGGAGGCCGAAAGAATCAGAAGAAACGGAGAATCAACCGGCCCTAACATCGGATTTAGCGGCCAGTTTTTCCGGTCAGGGAAAGATTTGGCAGCTTCCTTCGCTATCGATTCTTGAGGATAAAGTAAGTGGTCAGGCCGATCGGGGCGATATTAAAAAGAATGCCGATATAATAGAAAAAACCTTGGAATCTTTTGGGATTTCGGCTAGTGTTGTTGAGGTAAATTTAGGGCCGGCAGTGACCCAGTATGCTCTGGAGATTGCTTTGGGGACAAAACTGTCAAAAATTACCTCATTGGCTACTGATCTTGCTTTGGCTTTGGCTGCGCCGACGGGTCAGATTAGAATTGAAGCGCCGATTCCGGGGCGGTCTTTAGTTGGCGTCGAAGTTCCCAATCAAGTGCCTGAATTTGTTTCTCTGAAAAAGATGCTGATTTCAGACAAAATGAAGAACGCCAAGTCTAAACTGACTGTTGCTTTGGGTTTGGATGTTTCCGGCAGTCCCCTGGCGGTGAATATTGCCAAAATGCCTCATGTTTTAATTGCCGGTGCGACCGGGAGCGGCAAGTCGGTTTGTATCAATTCCTTTATTGCCTCGATTCTTTTTCGGGCTTCTCCGGATGAGGTGAAGCTTATTTTAGTTGATCCGAAAAGGGTGGAATTAACCCAATACAATGACATCCCGCATCTTTTGACGCCGGTAATTGTCGAGCCGGATAAAGTACTTTCTGCTTTGAAATGGGCAATCTCGGAAATGGAAAAGCGCTACAAGCTTTTTGCCGAGGTGGGGGTGAGAAACATTGATGCTTATAATGAACTTTCGGGCTTAACGATTCTCCCTTATATTATCATTTTTATTGATGAATTAGCCGATATTATGCTTTTTGCTCCGGCTGATGTTGAAGATACCATTTGTCGGATTGCTCAGATGGCCCGAGCGACGGGAATTCATCTGGTTATTTCTACTCAAAGGCCGTCGGTAGATGTCATTACCGGCCTGATCAAGGCCAATATCCCCTGTCGGATTGCTTTCAATGTTTCTTCTCAAATTGATTCCCGAGTGATCATTGACACTCCGGGAGCAGAGAAACTTTTAGGTCGGGGGGATATGCTTTATATTCCGCCGGATCAAGCCAAGCCGACTCGAGTTCAGGGAACCTTTGTTTCCGATCCGGAGATTCAGCGGCTGATTTCGGCCCTTAAAAATTCGGGGATAGCGCCGGTTTACACTGAAGAGGTGATAGTTGATCATCAACCGAAAGACCGTCCCGGAATTGCCGGCGAAGATGAAGAAAGAGACGAGCTCTTTAAAGAAGCAGTAGAAATAGTTTGCCGTTTTGAGAGAGCTTCGGCTTCTTTGCTTCAAAGACGTCTAAAAGTCGGGTACGCCCGGGCCGCCCGGATTTTAGATCAACTGGAAAAAATGCAAATTGTCGGTCCGGCTGAAGGGGCAAAACCGCGAGAGATCCTGATCGGGAGTGCCGAGGAATATTTTTCTTCACAAACATCCCGGCCATAAATGAAAACCGTCGGCAAAATCCTGAAAGAAACCAGAAAAAAGAAAGAAATTAGTCTTGTCCGGGCGGCTTCTTCAACCCGAATCAGGCTTGGTTTCTTAAGATCGATTGAAAATAATGATTTTGCCAGATTGCCTTCAGCCGCAAGCGCATATGGGTTTGTTAAGAATTATGCCGAATATCTTGGGGTTTCGACTGAGCGGGTTTTGGCTGTCTTCAGGCGTGATTTTTTAACGGATAAAAAAGGGAGAGTGGTTCCCCGGGGTTTGGTGAAGCCGTTGGACACTCCTGGTTTTTTCCGCTCGTCGCGGCTAGGTTTTTTTCTGGCAACCTTTTGCTTCATTGCAGCGATCCTTGCTTATCTTGGCTGGCAGTATTTTAGCCTTAGCCGTGGGCCGCAGCTGGCCCTTGTCAGTCCTGATGATCAGGTTCGGGTTTTTGGTGATTCCATAGAGGTGGCGGGCAACTCAGAGCCCGATGCAACCGTAAGAATCAACGGCGAGTCGATTGTTCTTTCCGGTCGGGGAGACTTTACGGCGATTGTTTTTTTGAAAGAAGGGAAAAATGTGATTCTCGTGGAGGCGACTAATAAATGGGGAAAGAAAACACGTCAGGTCAGAGAGGTTTACCGATAATCTCCGGAGAGTTTGTTTGATGTATAAAATTATGGTTGACAGTGTTTCCGGGATATAGCAAAATGGAATTGTTGCAAATTGAGGAGGTTTTATGGTTGACGTTGTTCAGATTATTTTGGTTATGGTGGTGACAACAGTAACAATTCTGTTGGTTATTTTAGGGATTCAGGTTTTTAATATCCTGAAAGAATTTAGAGGAACAATCAATAAGGTGAATAAAATGCTTGATGACTTCGGAACTGTTTCCGAATCAATTGCCAAGCCGATTGCTTCGGCTGCCGATATTTTGACCGGGGCAACCGGGATCACTGGTTTGTTGGGCTGGCTATTTAACCGAAAGAAAAAAGACGGAGGGATTGAAGATGAATGAGCGGGAGCGAGGGAACAGTTTCTTTTCCGGGTTTATTGCCGGGGGTTTAATCGGAGCTGTTTTAGTTTTTTTATTCGGCACTAAAGAAGGCCGGAAAATAAAAAAAAGGCTTGAGAAAAAAGGCCAGGAATTGGCTAAAGATTTACCCGGGATTGTCAGCGATTTGGAAAAAAGAGGAGCAGAGTTTGCTCAAAAGGCGGAAGAGGTTAAACAAACATTGGAAAAAAAAGCCGAGGAGCTTTCTCCCAAAATCAAGAGAAAGCTGGATCAATCTTTGGCTTCAATTGAAGAAACTCAAGAAAAGGGTCGCCAAACAGCGGCCAGGATCCGTCGCCGTTTCTTTGTCAAAAAGGGCCGGCAGTTAGGCTGAGGCTTTTTAATTTTCTTCAAAATAGCTTCCTGGTTACGGGTTTTCCGGTTTGTCCGATATTCTTTGACAAAGGCATTTCTTTTCAATTTGATTTCCCCCCGTCTGAGTTAGAAGATTCAGAATAAAGAAGAATCCGGAGGTTTCCTATCAATTTGTCATTGCCAGGTCTGGCTTAGCTCAGTATAATAGAATCAAGATGAAGGCTAATCAACTCCGGGAAAAATACTTTGCTTTTTTTGAAAAGAAAGGCCATCGAAGGGTTCCGGCAGCTCTTCTGGTGCCGGAAAATGATCCGACCACTCTTTTTGTCAGTTCCGGGATGCAGCCGATGATGCCTTATCTTTTAGGTGAAAAACATCCTTTGGGAAGCAGGATTGTCAATAGTCAGCCCTGTATCAGGACTCAGGATATCAAAGAGGTGGGTGACGGCCGTCATACCACCTTTTTTGAGATGCTGGGTAACTGGTCTCTGGGAGACTATTTCAAAAAAGAGCAATTGGCCTGGTTTTTTGAATTTTTAACCGGCGAGATCGGCCTTGACCCCGCCAGATTATATGTGACTGTTTTTGCCGGTAATGATCAAGTGCAAAAAGATCAGGAGGCGATAGAAATTTGGCAGGAACTTTTTAAAACAAAAAAAGCGCCCAGAGAAGGTAAAGAAGGTTTTGATCCCGAAGTTAAAGTCTACCTTTATGGCTCGAAGAAAAACTGGTGGTCAAGGTCAGGAGCGCCGGATCAAATGCCGACAGGCGAGCCCGGCGGGCCGGACTCAGAAATGTTTTTTGATTTCGGGGCTGACCTCGGGATTCATGAGCGCTCAATTTTTGCCCAAAACGAATGCCATTTAAATTGCGACTGCGGCCGTTTTTTAGAGATTGGCAATTCCGTTTTTATGGAGTATCAAAAGAATCAGTCGGGTGGCTTTGACAAGTTGCCGGCTCGGAATATCGATTTTGGCGGCGGTTTTGAAAGGATTTTAGCTTCAAGTTGGGATCAGCCGGATATTTTCCGCACAGAATTGTTTTATCCGATAATTGGCGCAATTCAAAAAGCAACAGGCGTGGGATACCGGCAAAATCCGGTTTTTATGCAGGTGATTGCCGACCACCTCAAGGCAGCTGTCTTTTTGGTTGATCAGGGTGTCGAGCCAAGCAATAAACAACAGGGCTATGTTTTAAGGCGTTTGTTGCGCCGGGCGGTGGTAAAAATGCAGCAGCTTAAAAAAGAAAAAATTTCGGAGACTGATTTTGAGCCGCTTTGTGAGGCGGTTCTGAGGATTTATCAGGGAATTTACTTTGATGATATTGCCAAGCGGAAAAAAAAGATTGCTCCGGTTATTAGTCAGGAAGTTGACCGGTTTAATCAAAACCTCATTCGAGGTTTAAGAATAGTTGCCGAAACGGTTCCGGAAGAAATCAACGGGCAGTTTGCCTTTAAACTTTTTTCCACTTACGGTTTTCCTTTTGAGGTTACCCGGGAGTTGGCTCTGGTTAAGGGAATAGATCTGGCTAGAGAGGCTTTTGAAAAAGAATTCAAAGGTCATCAGGCCAAATCCCGAACGGCTGCCAGAGGGATGTTTAAAGGCGGTTTAGCTGATTCTTCTGAGAGGATTGTTAAGCTTCATACCGCCACTCACCTGCTTCATCAGGCGCTCCGGAAAGTTTTGGGCAACCATGTCCGGCAGGTCGGCAGCAATATTACTGCCGAACGTCTCCGCTTTGATTTTACTCATCCGGAAAAATTAACTCCAAAGCAAGTTAAAGAAATTCAAGATATTGTCAACCAGACAATTGATCGTGGCCTGGAAGTTAAAAAAGAAATAATGAGTTTGGCAGAAGCCGAGAAGTGCGGCGCCCTGGCTTTTTTTAAAGAGAGATATGCCCGGGAAGTAACTGTTTATTCAATCGGTGGTTTTTCCCGGGAAGTTTGCGCCGGACCTCATGTTCAAAACACCCGGAAGGTTGGACATGTTGAAATAACAAAAGAAGAGAGTGTGGGAACAGGACGACGTCGGCTTTATATGATCCTTAAGGAGCTGCCCAATGGATCCTAGACAAATTTTTGAAAGAATTCGCCAAACGGAAACCCCGCTGGAATATACCTTTGCTTTTGAAATTGCTCCAGATGTGGTGAAGGGGGCGATTTGGGCCATTGACGATCAAAAAGCAAAAACTTTTTCTGTCAGTCCGCCAATTTCCTGGCAAAATGGCAAACTTCTGGAAGCGGCTGATCGCTGTTTTTCGCTTGCGGTAGAAAAGGCAGCTCTTTCTCAGGAAGATGAACCGAAAAAAGTAATGTTCGGCTTGCCCTATTCTTGGGTTGAGGGTGATAAAATTGTCAGCCAGAAATTAAGTTTATTGAAAAATCTTTGCCAAAGTTTAGATCTCAAGCCGGTTGGTTTTGTAGTAGTGGCCGAAGCAATTGTTTCTTATTTGGAAACAATTGAAGGTTTGCCGCCGAATGCGATCTTGGTTCAGATTGGAATAAGCGAAGCTGAGATTACGCTTCTCCGGTTAGGGAAGATCATCGGTCGGGCGGTTGTCGGCCGGAGTGAAAATTTAGGCGAAGATGTCGCCGAGGGGCTTTCGCGGATTAAAAGTCAGGAGGTCTTACCGGCCAGAATGATTCTCTATAATGGCCAGGGAGAAATCGAAGAAAAAAAAGAAGAAATTCTTACTTATCCCTGGCTGGCCAAGGAAAGTTCTTTTAACTTTTTGCATCTACCTAAGGTAGAAGTGGTTTCAGCAGAGTTTGATATTAAGGCCGTGGCTTTGGCAGGAGGGGCGGAAATCGCTAAAGCCAAAGGGATTAAGGCCGAGATTTTTACTCAAGAGGAAAAAGAAAATTCCCCATCCGGAGAAAAGGCTTCTTTTCCGGAAACTTCTGAAGAAGGCCAGCGGCCTTTAGATAAAGACAGGGAAGAGGATTCGACTCCAGACGAAGCCAGGTTGCTTTTAAAGTCCGATTCGCTGAAAAAGTCAGATGAGCTTGATTTTGGTTTTGTAAAAGAAAAAGATATCACTCTTGACCAGGTAAATGAAGAAAAAAAAGTTGTTTCCGACCCGGCCCGATTGGCAAAGAAATCGGCTCAAAAACCAAAATTAGCTTTTTTAAAGCGTCTGAAACGGCCGAAAATAAAATTGAGCCGGGTAAATTTTAAAAATTTTTTTTCCGGGATAAGGCGTCAGCGGTTGCCCTTTTTAGGAGCTTTTCTCCTGGTATTTTTCTTGCTGCTGGGCGGAGCTTTGTTTTGGTTTTGGTGGTTTTTCCCCAAAGCGGAAATAACCCTTTTTGTTAAGCCTCAAACTCTGGAAAAGGAATTTGAAATCATTCTTGACGCTGATGCGGAGCAGGTGGATATCGAAACAATGACTTTGCCGGCCAAACTAATGGAAAGAGACCTTAAAAGTGAAGAAGAACAAGATACCACCGGAACTAAGTTGGTGGGAGAGAAGGCCGGCGGCGAAGTGATGATTTATAACCGTACTTTAGAAGAAAAGACGCTTAAGCCGGGCACTGTTTTAATCGGGCCAAGCGGCTTGGAGTTTTCACTGAGTGAAACAGTAATTGTCGCTTCTGAAAGCAGTGGCCCTGATTATGTTAGGATTCCCGGTAAAGCATCAGTCAGGGTAAGCGCGACGGCGATTGGAGCTGAAAGCAACCTGGCTTCAGGAACGGAATTCGAAATTGATAAGTATTCGCGGACCGATCTGGTTGCCCGAAATGACTCTGCCTTCAGCGGGGGAAGCAGCCGAGAAATTAAGATTGTAAGCGAGAAAGATCAGGAAAAACTGGCGGCTTTGCTTTTAAACCGATTGAGAGAGCGGGCGATCGGGCAGTTGGAAGAGGAGATTTCAGCGGAAGATAGTCTGATCGGGGAATCTTTGACCGAGGAAATTTTGGCTAAAAGCTTTGACCGTCAGGCAGGAGAAGAGGCAAACCAATTAAGGTTGGTGCTTGAAATCCGCTTTAAAGCGCTGGCTTATCAGAAAGACCAGCTTACGAGTTTGGTAAGAGAGAAAATTAAAAAGGCAGTTTCTTCCGGGTTTGAATTCAAAGAGGAGGAAAGCGAAGTTGATTTTAAACTGGAAAAGATTCTAGATAAAGGAAGAGTGGTTTTTGCCGCTTCCTTTAAGGCGATTCTCTGGCCGAAGATAGATGTGTTGCAAATCCGGGAAAATTTAAGGGGAAAAGAACCAGAAACGGGAGAGTTTTATCTTAACAGTTTGCCTAATCTGGCCGGTTTTGAGGTTTTGATTACTCCTAATTTACCCTCAGGAATAAAGACTTTTCCCAGGGTGGCGGATAATATTCAGATTGAGTTAAAATCGCGATAATGGCTCTTTATTGTTACCTCAAAAGTCCTTCCAGTCCGCCGCGGCGAATTAATTCCGATTTAAAACGGGGCTGGGGTCGGCCGGGAATCGACTCAGCCAAAAAAGGACGTTTTTTTTCCGGTTTTTTAATCGGCTTGGGGGTAATTATTTTACTGGTGGTTTTAGGTTCATTTGGCTTTTATCAAGTGCAAAGCAGCCGGAATTTTGCCAAGAAAGATTACTTCTTGTCGCCTTTGCCTAAAGCTTCGGTTCTGGGAGAATCTCAAAAAGCTTTGCCGGCCGGGTATCAGCAACCTGCCTATTGGTTCTCCAGTCCGCCGCCGCTGCCCTTCAAAAACAGCAAAATCACCCACTATAATCTTTCAATTCCTGTTTTGGGGATTAATCGAGCGGTGGTCGAAATTGGCGGGGAAGATTTGGGTAAAAGCATGGTGCACTATCCGGGAACAGCTTTTCCGGGCGAGAAAGGCAACGCGGTGGTTTTTTGCCATTCGGTTTTGCCCCAGTTTTTTAACCCCAAAAATTATAAAACGATTTGCTCAACTTTGCCGACAATGAAGACCGGAGATGAGATTTTAATTTATTTTGACGGAATCGAATATGCCTATCAGGTTTTTGAAATGATTGAGGTTCAACCGACTAATATTTCAGTCTTGGAGCCGGATTTGTCGGGCGAGTATCTTTCAATGATTACCTGCGTTCCGCCGGGAACTTATTTAAGAAGACTTATCGTTAAGGCAAGATTGATATAATCGGATTCAGAATGTTTTAAAAAAGGGAGTTGGAAATTCTTTAATTCCTGTTTTTTTTATGATTTTCCTTGGGGTTGATTACGGTCGGGTGAAAATTGGTTTGGCTTTGGGCAATGAGTTGGCGGTTTGGCCGGTGGCTGTGTGGAAAAATAAAGAAGGCTTCTTTCGGCGGATCAAAGTCTTTTGCCTTGAAAACCAGGTTGAAAAAATCATAGTCGGTTTACCGGAGGGCGAGCTGGAAAGAGAAATCAGAAATTTCGGCCAGCAACTGGGGCAATTGACCGGCTTGGCGGTGATTTATGAAGCTGAAACCTTGACCACTCAGGAGGCAATTGCTAAAATGATCCAGGTCGGTAAAAAAAAGAAATTCAGACAGAAAAAAGAAGATGCCTTTGCGGCGGCGATGATTCTGGAAAATTATTTAAATAGATTATGAATTACAAAAGTTAACTTTTGTAATTCAAACAAAATATGTTTAAAAAGATTATTGCTCCGGTTCAGGCTTGGCTTTTGTCTCAGGGTAAATGTGTTGGGTGCGGCCGCTCCCTAAAAAAAGGAAAAAGAGAGAGCCGCCAGGACAAAACTGAAAAGGTGACTTGTTCCTGCGGCCGGATATTTATTCATAATCAAGGGACCGGCCGGTACCGAAGAGCTCTTTTTGAGGAAGTATAAAAACGATGGCTCGAAAACCTCGGCGGGTGCTGATTATCGGTTTGGTATTTTTGGCTGTCGGAGTCGCCTTTGGCGGCTTTTTTTGGTGGCAACAAGCGAAAGCTCCTTTAACTGACTCCGGACAGGTCAAAAACTTCGTGATAAAAAAGGGAGAAAGCTTAGATTCGGTCGCCCGGCGGCTCAAAAGAGAGGGTTTTTTAAGAAATGCTCTTGCCTTTAAAATCTGGGTTCAAGCAAAAAACTCAGCCGATAAAATCCAAGCCGGGAGTTTTAAGTTAAGTCCGGACTTTGATTTTGAAAAATTATTTTCCAGCCTAACTCATGGGAAACACGATGTTTGGGTGACTTTTCCCGAGGGTTGGCGGAGAGAAGAATTTGCTCTGGAACTAATCAGGCAGGGCTTTGAAATTGACCTGGCGGATTGGATAAGGGAAACTGCCGGTCTCGAAGGCTATTTATTTCCCGATACCTACCTTTTCCCCCAAAATTATTCTCAAGGAGAAATTCTCGGCAAACTCAGGGATACATTTTCAGAAAAGATAACCAGTGGTTTAAAAACCGACCTGGCTCAAAGCAGATTTTCTTTGACGGAGACAGTTATTCTCGGCTCATTGATTGAACGCGAGGTTAATATTGACCAGGATCGGCCAATTGTCGCCGGAATTCTGATTAAAAGATGGCAAAATGACTGGCCGCTTGAGATCGACGCTACTGTTCAGTACGCAAAAGTTGAAAACTTTTTAGCCATAATCGAGTTTGAGGATTTGCTTGAAGTGTATCGCAGTATAGAATGGTGGCCCGGAAACATTGATCAAAAAGATTTAAAAATAGATTCTCCATACAATACCCGTCTTTACAAAAATCTGCCTCCCGGGCCGATCTGCAATCCCGGATTGGCCTCAATTAAGGCGGTTTTAGACTATCGGGAGACGCCTTATTGGTTTTATCTTTCCGATTCTCAGGGCCGGACTCATTATGCTGAGGATTTGGCCGAGCACAATGCTAATGTTGCCAAATACTTAAGGTAGTTTGAGAGAAACACCAAATTCAGGACCCTGGATCTGAAGATTCCCGGTCTGATTGCTTGCCCGCAATCTTGATCTTAAAAACCCGGAGAGTGTTGGATATTGTTTTTCGCATCGTCATCCTGGGCGTAGCGAAGAAGGATCCCCTTCGAATAGGATTCTTCGGCTTTTAGTCTTAGAATGACGAGCAGCTAAGATCTTATTCCACAATCTCGAAAACCCGGAAATTTGACAAAGGTCAGTTCTTGTGTTATCTTTACCATCAGCTTTTTTTAAAAAGCGTACAATGGAGTACGTGTAACTTTATTGTTGCCAATTTTGGGCAATTTTTTATACCCAATTTTTGGTTTTTGCCAGGATTTTTCAAAGAAAACCGATGAGCCTCTCTGATATTCCCGATATCGTTAAAAGCAGGCCGGCCCCAAAAAACGGAAGGATTTCCTGGGGGAAATCCTATCAAAATCTTCCTCAGCTTGATCTGGTTGCGATTCAGAAAAATTCTTACCGCAATTTTGTAGAAGAGGGCCTCGGCCAGTTATTAAAAGAAATTTCTCCGGTTGAAGATTTTACCGGCAAAAACTGGAAACTTTATTTCCATCAATGTTTGTTAGGCGAGCCGAAGTATTCCCCGATTGAGGCAATGAGAAAAGGAGTAACCTACGAATTGCCGCTTCGGGTCAAAGCTACTCTTTGCAATTTAAGAACAGGAAGAGAGAATGAAAAAGAGGTTTTTCTGGGCAATCTTCCGGGGATGACCGAAAGGGGCACTTTTGTCATTAACGGAATTGAGAGGGCAGTGGTAAATCAATTGGTTCGTTCCCCCGGGGTTTTTTTCTTTGGTGAAATTGACAAGATCAGCGGCAGAACTCTTTATTACGGAGAGGTAAGGCCGATCAGAGGCTCGTGGTTGGAGTTTTTTGTGGCCAGAAATGATGTGATTTCCGTTAGGGTAGATCGTCGGCGGAAGTTTCCGATGACGATTTTGCTCAGGGCTTTCGGTCTTTCCGATGATGAGGAAATTTTGAATATTTTCCCCCTCGGGCAAGAAAAGGAAAGAAAATATATTATTGCGACTTTGGAAAATGACCCGACAAAAAATAAAGAAGAAGCCCTTTTGGAGATTTATCAAAAACTGCGCCCCGGCGAGCCGGCGATTCTGGAAAATGCGATCGGATTAGTCAATAGTTTGTTTTCCGATGTCAGGCGCTACAATCTTGGGAAGGTCGGCCGATATAAAATTAATAAAAGATTGGGCTTGACAATTCCCAATGTCGAGAAAAACTGGATTCTGACCCAAAAGGATCTGGTTTCTACTTTGAAATATCTGATTAAGCTTCAAGCGGGTGAAGGAGAGGTTGACGATATTGACCATTTGTCTAATCGCCGGGTAAGATGCGTTGGCGAATTGGTGGCTGATGTTGCCTTTCGGCCCGGTCTTTTAAGGCTTGAGCGTTCGATTAAAGAGAGAATGAGTCTGGTCAGTACTGAGGAAACGACAACTCCAACCCAGCTGGTTAACGCCCGGCCGCTTTCGGCCTCGCTAAACAATTTTTTCCGAACCAGCCAGCTTTCAACTATTTTAGACCAGACAAATCCTTTGGCGGAAATCGACAATCTGCGTCGTTTGACAGTAATGGGTCCGGGTGGAATTACTAAGGAAAGAGCCTCCTTTTCGATCCGGGATATTAATGCCAGCCAATATGGTCGGGTTTGTCCGATTCGTTCACCGGAGGGGCCGAATATCGGTTTGGTGACTTACCTGGCTCTTTATGCCCGGGTTAACGAGTATGGTTTCCTGGAAACCCCCTATTTTCGAGTGATCAAGCAAAAACAGGGGGCAGGAATTAAAATGAAGGTTAGCCGGGAGGTGGTTTATCTTCAGGCTGACGATGAGCAAAATCATTATATTACTCTGGCGAGCATTGATCTTGAAGAAAAAGATTTTGTTAAAGATGACTGGCTGCCGGCTCGTTTTAACGGTCAATTTTTGGAAGTCCCGGCGGAAAAAGTTGAGTTTATTGATGTTGCTCCGGTTCAGGTAGTGGGCACTTCGGCTTCTCTGATTCCTTTTCTGGCTCATGATGAAGCCAATCGGGCTTTAATGGGAACTCACATGCAATGCCAGGCGGTGCCTTTAATTAGGCCTTCATCTCCGGTTGTGGGAACAGGGATGGAGGGGATGGCGGCCTCAGCGATGCGAAGAGTACTGAGAGCCAGGCATGCCGGTAAGGTTGTTTGGGTCGATGCGGGTAAAGTGGTAGTTGAAGTGGATAAGAAAGAAACGGCAACTCTGATGAAAGAGGGCATTGAGGAGCGGGAAGATATAATTGTCGATAAAGGCCTGGAGACATATTTTCTGAAAAAATTTTCCCGTTCGGCTCAGAGTACTTGTTACTCGCAAAAACCGCTTGTGGTTGTCGGTGATAGAGTTAAGACGGGAGATCTGCTAATTGATGGCCCGGCTTGTGAAAAAGGCGAATTGGCTTTAGGTCAAAATTTATTAATCGCCTATTGTTCTCTTGACGGTTTGGGATATGAAGACGCGATGATCGTTTCTGACCGCTTGGTCAGAGAAGATCTTCTGACTTCAATTTATATCGAAGAATACGATACGGCAGTAATGGAAACTAAGCTTGGTCCGGAAGAATTAACTCGTGACATTCCCAATGTGAGCGAACAAGACTTGGCTAATCTTGATAAAGAAGGGATTATTGTTGTGGGAAGCGAAGTCGGGCCAAACGATATTTTGGTGGGTAAAATTGCTCCCAAAGGGGAAACCGAGCTGACTGCTGAGGAAAAACTGTTGCGGGCGATTTTCGGCGAAAAAGCCCGAGAGGTAAGAGATGTTTCCCTGAGAATTCCTCATGGTGAGCGAGGGACAGTGGTCGAAGTTCAAGTATTGGATCGGAGTCAGGGAGATGAACTTGAGCCCGGGGCAATTAAGCAGGTAATCGTCAAGGTTGCCCAGTTAAGGAAAGTAACTGTTGGTGACAAACTTGCCGGTCGGCACGGAAATAAAGGAGTTATCTCCAGGATTGTTCCGGCGGCTGATATGCCCTATCTTAAAAACGGTCAACCGGTGGATATTATTATTTCTCCTCTTTCGGTTTTGGCAAGAATGAATTTGGGGCAGTTGCTGGAAACTCATTTAGGTTGGGCGGCTGACCGGTTAGGTTATAAAGCGGCGGCCCCGGTTTTTGAAAAAATTCCGGAAGAAGCTATCCGGGCGGAGCTGGAAAAGGCCGGTTTGCCGCCTGACGGCAAGATAACTCTTTATGACGGCCGGACCGGCGAGCCTCTTTCTCAAAAAACAGTGGTGGGGATTAACTATATCCTTAAACTGATTCACATGGTTGAGGATAAAATTCATGCCCGCTCGACTGGTCCTTACTCTTTAGTAACCCAACAACCCCTGGGGGGAAAAGCTCAAATGGGCGGCCAGCGATTGGGAGAAATGGAAGTTTGGGCTCTGGAGGCCCATCGGGCGGCTCACACTCTTCAAGAAATGCTTACTTTCAAATCTGATGACGTCGTGGGCCGGGCTAAGACTTTTGAAGCGATTGTGAAAGGAACACCAGTTCCGGAGCCAACTGTGCCCGAATCGTTTAAAGTTTTGGTAAAAGAACTCAATAGCTTGGGATTGGAAATTATTCCGACCGGAATGGTTAAAAAAGAAATTAAAAAAGAAGGCGAAATAGAGGATTTATAAAAAAATGAGAGAACTTAAAGATCTGGTTGATTTTTCCGGCTTAAAAATTAAGTTGGCCTCCCCGGCGGTAATTAAAAGCTGGTCTTGGGGGGAAGTGACCAAGCCGGAAACAATTAATTACCGGACTCTCAAGCCTGAGAAGAGCGGCCTTTTTTCGGAAAGTATTTTTGGGCCAACCAAGGACTGGGAGTGTTATTGCGGGAAATATAAAAGAATCCGTTATCGGGGGATTGTCTGCGATAAGTGCGGGGTCGAAGTGACCCAGTCTAAAGTTCGTCGGGAAAGAATGGGCCACATTGCTCTAGCCTATCCGGTAGCCCATATTTGGTTTTTTAAAAAAGCGCCTTCGAAATTGTCGTTGCTTTTAAATCTTCCTCCTAAGGATTTGGAGATGGTGATTTACTTTGCTCAGTATTTAATTACTGAGGTTGATGAAAAAATGAGGAAGTCGGTTTTAAAGAGTTTGGTTGAGAGATTTAAAAAAAGGAAACAGGAACTTAAGGTAAGCTTTGAGAGAAAGCGTCGGGAATTAAAAAAAGAAGAAAAAAAAGAGAAAAAGGCAATTGATGAAAAAATCAAAAATAAAGAAAGAAGAATGCTGGCCTTAAAAGAGGCAGATTTGAAATATAAACAAAAATTGCAGAATGCCCGGGATGAGTTAATTTTAGAACAGGATAAAGTTGAAGAAATCCAAAAGGCGGTTTCTGATAAAGTAAGAGCTTTGCGAAAATTAGCCCTGCTTTCAGAAGACGAATATTTGAATCTGGCCGAGTATCAGGCCACCGGCTTTTTTAAATCCGGTATGGGAGCGGAAGTGCTTCTGGAAGTAATAAAAACTTTGGATCTCGAAGAACTGATGATGAGTTTGAGAAAAGAGATTCAGGAGACCAAGGGAGCGCGCTATGTTAAGGCAACTAAACGTTTGAGAGTGGTTGAAGGGATCAGAAGGGCGGAAATTGATCCGGCTTGGATGATTTTGAGGATTTTGCCGGTTTTGCCACCGGATTTAAGGCCAATGGTTCAGCTGTCCGGAGGGCGCTTTGCAACCTCGGATTTAAATGATCTTTACCGCCGGGTGATTAATCGCAATAATCGTTTGAAGCATTTGATTGAAATCGGAGCTCCGGAAATTATTCTTCGGAATGAAAAAAGAATGCTCCAGGAAGCGGTTGATAGTTTAATTGATGCCAGCAAGGGTCTTAAAAGAAGGCGTCTCAGGCGTCAGCGTCAACCTCTCCGATCTTTATCGGACATGTTGAAAGGCAAACAAGGCAGGTTCCGTCAGAACCTTTTGGGGAAGAGGGTTGATTATTCCGGCCGATCGGTGATTGTGGTTGGTCCGGAGTTAAAGCTTAACCAATGCGGATTGCCTAAAGAAATGGCTCTGGAAATGTTTAAGCCCTTTGTTTTGAGAGAGCTGATTTTATCCGGAGTGGCCCCCAATGTTAAAAGTGCCAAAATTATCTTAGAAAAAAGACCTCCTGAAGTCTTTGATGTTTTAGATAAGGTGACGCGTGATCATCCGGTGCTTTTGAACCGCGCGCCGACCTTGCATAAATTAGGAATTCAAGCCTTCTTTCCCCTTTTAATTGAAGGAAGCGCGATCCAGATCCATCCTTGTATTTGTTCCGGGTTTAACGCTGATTTTGACGGTGATCAGATGGCAGTTCATATCCCTTTGGGAGAAAAAGCCAAAGAAGAATCCATCAAGCTGATGAGTCCGGAAAACAATCTTCTGAAACCGGCTGACGGTTCACCAATTACAATTCCTAACAAGGAAATGGTTTTAGGGTGCTATTTTGTGACTTCCTTAAATCAGGAACTGCCGCTTTATCCTTCAATTTTCTTTGGCTCTGAAGAGGCTATTTTGGCTTTTAAGAGCGGGAGAATCGATCTCAGGCAAAGAATTAAGATTAAAGTGGCGGGCAAGATACTGGAAACTTCAGTCGGGCGGGTTATTTTCAATCAAATCTTGCCGAAAGAATTAGACTTCCTAAATGAAGAACTGAGAAAAAAGGGAATGCGGGATTTGGTAATCAAGGCGTTCCGGCTTTGTCCGCGCGAAGCGGTGGTGAAGTTAATTGATGATCTAAAAGATATCGGTTTCTGGGGGGCAACTGTTTCCGGATTGTCGGTTGGGGTTTGGGATTGTCTGACTACCGATGAGAAAGAGTCAATTATCAATCAAGCCAACGAAAAGGTGGCGGAGATAGAAAGTAATTTTAATCGGGGCTTGGTGACTGACCAGGAACGCAAAAGGCTGATCCAGGATGTTTGGATGGAGACAACCGAGTCCTTGGCCGAGCTGACTTGGCAGCGTTTTGGCTCGGAAAACAGTGTAAAGATAATTATTAATTCCGGTGGAACCAGGGCTTCGCGGGATCAGATTAAACAATTGTCGGCAATGAGGGGTCTGGTGCTTGATCCTTTGGGTAATATCGTCGAGTTGCCGACAAAATCAAATTTCAGGGAGGGGCTTTCTGTTTTTGAATATGTCACTTCAGCTCGGGGGTCGAGAAAAGGTTTGACAGATACGGCAATAAAAACTTCCGACGCCGGTTATTTAACCAGGCGCTTGGTTGATGTTGCCCATGAAGTAATTATCAGGGAGAAGGATTGTAAAACTGAAAGAGGGATCAGAATTGGCAAAGATGGCCGGGGAACTCCCTTGGGGGCCAGAATTTTCGGTCGGGTTTTGGCTGAAGATGTTTTAGACGAGAAAAAGGAAAAACTTTTTGCTAAAGGTGAAGTGATTGACGAGGAGAAAATTGGAATTTTGAAAGAAAAAGGAATTTCGGAAGTAGTCGTCCGTTCCCCTTTAACCTGCCAGGCCCGTTATGGTTTGTGCGCGACTTGTTATGGTTGGGACCTTTCAGTCAGAAAGATGGTTGATTTGGGAAGTCCGGTGGGAGTAATTGCGGCTCAGTCTATCGGCGAACCCGGAACCCAGCTGACCTTAAGGACAAAACATTTTGGCGGGATTGTTGTTTCCGATGTAACCCAGGGCTTGCCTCGGGTAGAGGAAATCTTTGAGATCAGGACTCCCAAAGTGCTTTCGCCGCTTTCTGAGATTGCAGGTAAGGTAGAAGTGATTGAAACAGAAGAAGGAATTAAGGTAAGGGTTAAGACAGTTGGCGTAAAACCGGTTGAGGAGAGAGAATATTTTATTCCGCCTTTGTCCACTCTGAGAGTTGAAGACGGCCAACTGATCGACATTGGAACCCAGCTTGCCTCAGGCTCACTGGATGTCAGGGGGATTCTTGAAGTGAAAGGTCTGCAAGAGGCCCAAAAATATCTGATCAAAGAGGTCCAGGCAGTTTATGAATCGCAGGGGATTCCGATTGATGACCGCCACTTTGAGGTAATAGTCAGAAAAATGAGCGATAAGGTTCAAATTGAGACTGCCGGAAATACCGATTTTCTTCCGGGTGAATTGGTTAGCCAATTAAGCTTTGAAGAAGAAAATGAGCGGATTTTAGCTCAAGGCGGCGAGCCGGCCAGCGCCAGAGTAATTGTTTTGGGAATTACCCGGTCGGCGCTTTATACCGATTCCTGGCTTTCGGCGGCCTCTTTTGAAGAAACAACTAATGTCTTAACTGATGCCGCCTCTTTGGGACGGGAAGATAAATTGGTGGGTTTGAAGGAGAATGTAATTATCGGCCGTTTGATTCCGGTGACGGCCAAGAGAGCCAGAATTAAGAATTGAGTTAGACTATTAAGGCCGATTTTGCTAAAATAACAATTTACCTGCGCCAAATTTTGGTTTTTATATTTAATTTTTAATCTTGTTAACGTGGCAACGATTTCTCAACTGATCCGAAAAGGACGAAAAAAAATTAAAAAGAAGATTAAAGCTACAGCTTTGCGACGCTCTTTTAATAGCAAAGATCGGCGGATGGTTAAAACCGTTAATCCTTTCAAAAGAGGCGTAGTTTTACTGGTTAAAACAATGCCGCCCAAAAAACCAAATTCGGCTTTAAGAAAAGTGGCCCGGGTTAGACTTTCTAACAAACAAGAAATCACCGCTTATATTCCGGGCGAAGGTCATGATTTGGCTGAACATTCAATTGTGCTGGTTCGTTTTGGCCGGGTTAAAGATCTTCCGGGGGTAAAGTATCATATTATCAGGGGTAAGTATGATACCGGCGGCGTCGAGGGAAAGAAAAAGGCTCGGTCCCGATACGGAACCAAAAAGGCCGGAGCGGCGTCTCCGGCGGCAGAAGCTGTTCCGCCGGAACCGGCCATGCCGGCATAATTCTTGATTTTGACTGATTTACCTGCTTATTGGCAGGGAGAAAAGTGAGGTAATGTGCCCAGGAGCGGAAAGGTAAAAAAAAGACCGATTGCGTCTGATCCGATTTACAATCACCGGTTGGTAACCCGATTGATCAATCGGGTTATGCGGGGGGGGAAAAAGTCAATCGCCCAAAAGCAGGTTTATCAGGCTTTTGAAGAGGTTGAGAAGAAAACCGGCCGGCCGTCCTTGGAAATTTTTTTGCAGGCAATCGAAAATATTAAACCCAGCGTAGAAGTCCGTCCCCGGAGAATCGGAGGAGCGGCTTATCAAGTTCCCTTACCGGTTAGAGGAGACCGGCGGGAATCTTTGGCAATCCGCTGGTTGATTCAGGCAGCCCGATCCAAATCTAATAAGGAGCATCATCATTTTTGGCTTAAATTGGCTTCTGAGATTATTGAAGCGGCTAAAGGCGAGGGAATAGCAATTCAAAAGAAAAAAGACATTCATCGTTTAGCGGAAGCTAATCGGGCTTTTGCCCACTTTCGTTGGTAAATCAGCTTAAACCTTTCTCCTCTTGCATACAAGTTCAATTTTATGATAAAAAATAATTAATGAACAACCAAACAGATAATCCAGGTGATCCGAATAGTCAGACCCAGCTTCCCGGTTCCGGCCCTGCTTCTCAATCGGAACAGGTCGGATCATTGAGTTCCGGACCGAGTTTTCCTGCCGAAACGCCGGTTGCCCCCGGAATGGGCGTTTCGTCTGGACCAAGCCTTTCCTCTGATCGAATAGGTGTTAGCCAGAATCCGGCCGGGCCAACGATCAATCCGCCGCCGCCGCCAATTAATCATTATCCGTCTGGCGCCGGACCGGTAGCTGCTGCTCCTCCCCAATATTCGCCGCCGCCGACAGTGGTTTCTCCCCCGCCGGCACCGGTGACATACCAGGCACCGGCGATGCCGACTATCATTTCACCCATGCCGCCGCCGACCCAAACTGTAATTCAGGCCGGTCCGGCCGAAACGGCCAGTGAAATTCAACAGCGGATCGTTCAGGACGAACAGGTAAAAGAGGTTAAACGGGTTCGCCGGGGTTATAAATTGGAGAATGCGGTTAATGTTCTTTTTGGGATGATCGAGGGAGCTCTGGCCTTAAGACTGATTTTTAAACTTTTGGGAGCTAAAGACAATAATCCTTTCATTGCTTTGCTTTATCAGTTTACCGGTATTTTCGCGACTCCGTTTGATGGTATTTTCGGCGGCAATCCCAGCTTCGGCCGGTTTGTCCTTGACATCGGTTCGGTTATCGGCATGGTTGTTTATGCTTTGATCGGTTTTGGCCTGCTGAGATTGGTGAAGGTTCTTTAGCTTCTGAGGAACTTTGTTCCAGGGATAGTTTTTTAGCTAGCATCCGGCCTTTTGCTTTAGTTAATTTGTTTCTTTTCCAAACCAGATCGGTTCCCTTTGGTGCTGGTAAAATTTGAATGTGGGCATGTTCAACCATCTTTCCCCAAACAATTGAAGCTACCCAGGAATTTTTAAAAAATTTTTGATAATGGCGGGCGATTTTGGCCGCTACTTTGAAAAACTCACCCGTCTGAGGAACATCCCAAACCCAACGGTAGTGTTTTTTAGTGATCACTTGGGTGTGGCCGGGGGTAAAATAGTTTATATCCAAAAAAGCCAAGTAGTTTTTATCTTCGTAGATTTTAAAACAGGGCCGGCGGCCTTTGGCGATTTGGCAGAAAATGCATTTTTTCATCAGTTTAAGTTTACCATATTAATCTCTTCCGGTCCCGGACCATGGGTCCCGCCGATGGCGGGATCGGTCCGGGATCGTGATCCTTCTAATCTTGCGGTATAATCAGGCTTAATGAAAATTATCAAACTCACTCTAGCTAACTTGGAGAAAATTGCCAATTCGGCTCAAAAAGCGCTTCAGGCTGGTAATCTAATTGTTATTCCTTCTGACACGGCTTACGGTTTGGCCGCCCGGGCTGATTCTTCAAAAGCGGTCAGGAAAGTTTTGGATTTTAAAGGCCGCCTGCCGGATAAGGGAATTTCTGTTTTCTTGTCCGGTTTGGCAGCCGTTAAAAAATATGCTTTTATTTCCTCCGGCCAGCTTGAGGTTCTTCGGACTCTTTTGCCCGGGGCATTCACCCTCATTTTAGATTCGCGTCGGCTTTTGTCTTCCCTACTGGAGCCGGCCGATAAGACTTTGGGAGTAAGAGTAATTAAACATGAGTTTGTTAGTCAGCTTCTCAAAAAAACCGGTTTTCCCTTTACCGCCACTTCCGCCAATCTGTCCGGGCGGGGACCGCATTATTCAATTCCGGCTTTTTTAAAGACTCTTTCAGACAGAAAAAAGAAGCAGTTAAGTCTGGTTATTGATGCGGGTCGGTTGCCGCGGCGGCCGGTTTCGACGGTCATCCGATTAACGAGTGAAAAGATAAAAGTTATTCGCCCCGGTCTTTTAAATCCCCGGCTGGTTTTAAATCAAAGAACTAAAAACCCGATGGCTACAATCAAACTGGCGCAAAAAATTTACCAAGATTTTTTAGAAAAGAAATTAGCCTCTCGGGCGGTTGGCGTTATTCTGAGGGGCGGCTTGGGCAGCGGCAAAACTGTTTTCGCTCAAGGGATCGGTCGTTTATTTAATCGCCAGCTTTTTTCCCCGACTTTTGTTTTAATGGATGAGCACCCGATTAATCGAGGGAATTTAAGAAATATTTATCATTTGGATCTTTATCGGCTGGAAAATCCGGAAGAAATAAATGATTTGGATTTGACTCATTTTTTCCAGAAGGGTAATTTGCTGCTTTTTGAGTGGGGAGAAAAACTGGCCTCTTTTGGTGAATTTAAAAAAACCGGGGCGGCTTTTTACTGGCTTCAGATCGAAGCAAAGGGGGAAAATATCCGGGATTTTAAACTTTATCAGCTTTAAAAAAACACAAAGCAAACACCCCAGGGGTGTCTTTGATATTTCACCCCTGGGGTGAAACTTATATTACACCTTGAAGGTGAATTAACAATCCAGGGCAAGCGAAAACATGAAAATTCTATCAATCGAAACCAGTTGTGATGAAACCGCTGCTGCCGTTACCGAAGGCCGGCGGGTTCTTTCTAATGTGGTCTTTTCTCAAATCAATATCCATAAAAAATATGGCGGCGTTTACCCGGCTTTGGCTAAGCGGGCCCATGAGGAAAAATTGCCGATAGTGGTTAAAAAAGCGGTTAAAAATGCCGGAATTGATCTTGGTGAAATTGGGGCGATTGCGGTAACCTTTGGTCCCGGATTGGTGGTTGCTTTGGAAGTAGGCCTCAGAAAGGCTAAAAAACTGGCTTCGGAACTTAAAAAACCACTCATTCCGGTTAATCATCTTGAAGCCCATTTTTATAGTTGCTGGGCTCAAAACCGGAATGGCCGGCCTTTGAGAGAGTTTGCTTTTCCGTTTCTGGGTTTGGTGGTGTCGGGCGGTCATACCAGCCTGATTCTGGTCAAGAATCATCTTGATTATCAGGTTTTGGGCCAAACTTTGGACGATGCCTGCGGTGAAGCTCTGGATAAAGCGGCTAAAGTGCTGGGCTTAGGTTATCCCGGCGGACCGATTATGGAAGAACTGAGCCTGAAAGGCGACCCTGATTTTCTCGATTTACCGGTTCCCATGAAAACCCATCCGGGGCTTAATCTTTCTTATTCAGGCTTGAAGACCTCATTTAAAAATCGGGTGGCGAGGTTGTCCCAAAAGACAGTTCGGAAAAATCTGCCTGGCTTAGCTGCTTCTTTCCAGCAAGTTGCTTTTGAAGCCATTTTGGTGAAACTGAAAAGAGCCTTATTGACTACCGGAACAAAAAACCTTGTTGCCGGTGGCGGTGTTTTGGCCAATAAGAAACTCCGTTTATTAATTAAGCAATTAGCCCTGAAATTAGGTGTAAAAGTTTTTTTCCCGCCGTTTCCCAAGCTGGTGGGTGATAACGCCGCTATGGTCGGCGTTGCCGGCTATTATAAATACCAAGAAGGAATTTATCTGAAGAAGAATTTTGATCCGTTGGACCGGATCGCCCGCCCGGATTTGAATCTGTGGACCAAAAACCCACCGGGAGTGGCAAAAAGAGCGCGATAACTATCCCGGATGGTCGCTTATAACTGTCCTATAGTGGTATAATATTTTCTAAGGAATCTTTCGCCCCAGGGGTGTTTTAATCAATCTCATAACACCTTTAGGGTGTCTGCATATTTCACCTTGAAGGTGGAAAACCCGAAACTTTATGATGAAAAAGTTTCTAACCAGTCTTAAACACCGCCCTGCCTGCTTCTGGGCCTTATTTTTTTTGAGTTTCGGTCTGATAACCGCCGCCTTTTTTGCCAGCCCGTTTTTTTATCTTGAAACCCGTTATTATCTTAATAACCTGTCCCAATCAAAACCCGAGGAAATCTCCGGCTTTGGCAGAATTTTAAAAAAGATCGAAGAAGAATCCGGTTTTGCCGCCATTATCAGAAAAAGCGATTTGAGCTTGCTTGAACCGATTGAGCCGGATTTTGGTTTGGTGATTCCTAAAATTCAGGTTAATGCCCGGGTAGTGGCCAATGTTCCCGAGGATGATAAAAACGCTTATCAAGCGGCCTTAAAAAAAGGCGTTGCCCATGCTGCGGGCAGTGTTTTGCCGGGAGAAGAAGGTACGATTTATCTCTTCGGCCACTCAACCGATTATATCTTTAATGTCAGCCGGTTCAACGCCCTTTTTTATCTCTTGAACAAACTGGAAGCCGGTGACCGGCTGAGTCTTTTTTATCAGGCAAAACGGTTTGAGTATGAAGTCGCCGAAAAAAAAGTTCTTAATCCCAATCAGCTTGACGAAGTTAATTTGACCTTTGATCAGAATCAGTTGATCCTTCAGACCTGCTGGCCGCCGGGCACAACTTGGAAACGACTGTTGGTTTTTGCTAAACCTGTTTAAAAATTCCATCCGGCAAAAGGGTCTCTTTTTGGTTGGCGCAAGACAATAATCTTGTTCAATAACGATCCCGCCGACGGCGGGATCGGGGAAGCTCCGGATTGTCAAAGAGAGTGAATAGTTACATAATCCTATAGTCATTGACGCTTTTGTGAAAATATGGTAAAGTATCACCACTATCAAACCTTGCCCAATAGGCAGGTTTTTTTATTTTATAGATTTATGAAAACAAAAAAAACATCTTTCCGATTTTGGCTTTGTCTTCTTTCCTTAGCGGCCTTTTTATTAACCGCTCCTTTAGCCAAAGCCTACTACTATGATGACGAAGAAGACCGGAGTGAGGTTTATGTGGTTAAAAAGGTTTCCCGCCCGCGGCAAAATAACGAGGGCGGTTATGATTTTGTTTATGAGCTGGGTGAAGGCGAAGCCGAGCGTTACCAAAAAAATCAAGTGGTGGCTTTTGAAATCCGGGTCAAAAATACCGGGGAAGAAACCCTTTCCAAAGTTGTCGTCACTGACAAATATCCCAATGAGGTTGACTTCCCCCGTGATGACGATGACAATTGGGACGACGGCAAAAAAGAATACCGCTATGAGATCTTTGATTTAGGGGTTGATGAAGAAGCGGTGAGAACTATCGAGGGCCGGGTGACCTCTGACAGCCGGGTTTGCGTCCAAAACCAGGTTTGGGCTGATCCGGACCGCGGTGAAACTGATTACGACGATGCCCGGTTTTGTCTTGGTAAAGAAACCGAAGGCGAGGTCTTAGGGGTTAAGGCCATGCCCGAAACCGGAGTGTCAGCCTTGATTTGGTTAGCGCCAATGGTTTTTTTGGGAACTGGGGTGGTTCTTAGTCAAAAGAGACAATCACTTCTTTAGAGGTAATCCCTCCTGCAAGATGGCCGGATGGCCTCCTTGGAGTGTGGGGTGGCCAGGTGAAAATGCGCTTTTTTATATTTACCAAAAATACTCACCGGGAGCGGCAAAAAGAGCGAA
>JAFGMK010000024.1 GCA_016927565.1 Minisyncoccota bacterium
AAGTAGTACTTCATGGAGTAGGCAAAGAAGAAGGAGCCGGTGGCAAGAGAGGCAGTGGCAAAAACCAGGCCGATTTTGGCTGAAAAATCTTCGGCTTGGAAAATAATTTTAAACAAGAAAGCCAGGAAATTAGACAAGATCAGAGAAGAAATAAAACTGAGATAAAAAGGCCTGAAGTTTTGCTTTCGGTTTCGCCAAAAAGAGCTTATTCGCCAATCTCCGGGCGGCGGAATGGCCGAAATTGAAGGAATAAAGCCAAAAAGTTTCTTGACTTTAGCAGGAAAACCAAAAACAGGCTTAGGTACAAACCGGCAGGAATGGGAATAAGCTAATCTCAACTGATAGGTATTCAATCCCAATCTTTTAAAAACGTTTTGAACCCCATGATTCCCAATTCCCTTCAAAAGACCGGCTACTTTATGAGTCGAATAAGCCGGATGCCTCACGACGATCTTCAAGATCTGCTTTTCTGTTTTATCCGGAACTATCCGGGGATGTTTTTCGCCTTCAGGATAACGATCGCTCATCGCCTCAAGCAAGCTAACTGCCTGTTGAGAGGCTTCAAGATAACGATTCTTCCATTTATAAAAGGTTTTTCGGGAAAGATGGGCTTTTAAACAGACATCACTCACTTTCTCCTTATTTATCAAAACTGCCTCAACCAGTTTCTTTCTCTCCTCAGGTAAAAAACGAAGCGGCTTTTTCTGATAAAGATTTTTAATCTTGCCAAAGGTCTGGTAAAGAGAAGCATAGGCCTGCCTTTTTTCCCGGGTATTTAGATTCAGTTCTTTCAAAAGCTCAAAAACGCCATGGGGCGAGAGATTTGCTCCGCCATCCTTAAGGGCCTGACTTATTTTTCGTCCTCCCCATTCCGGCTGGCAAACTATCAACGCTAATAAATGGTTTTTAAAATAAGCCCTTTTTGCTCGCGGGTGCTTTGATCCGAAGGTATATTTTAAAGCCAGCGACTTCCGTTTGATTCTGGCCGGAGCCGATTGGTAAATTTTTTTCCACTGGTAAAAGGTCTTTCGGCTGATACCGACTTCCCGGCAAGCTTCACTAACCGATTTTGGAGATTTCAGAATATTTTTTAGGATTCTAAGCTTTTGCCGGGCAGAATAGCGCATGATTGTGGATTTTCTGTGGAAATCTTATTTTTTTAAATCCGTGCCTGAATTATGTTACCAATCATGGGTACTCCTGTCAAGGAGCTATGGGATAAATGGTTTTTAGCCTTAAGAAGAAAAAAATAAAATTTGAGGCAATTAACAAATTAGCAAAAAAACAAGCTAAAATCAAAAAATAACAGAATTATAGGACTAAAGCCTACCCATCTAAGAAGATACTATAGTAAAAAACTAGAAGACTCTATAGGCATAAATCAAGCTTGATACCGGATCAGATTTTTAGGAACCCTTCTCTGCCTGTAATCTAATTCTTAGCCTTTAAAAAGCCGCTTAGAAGCTCTGTAAAATCACTCAGGCTTTTTTTTAAAGCTGATAAATGACCCTTGACAAATTTCAAAACATTCAACTATGATAGATTCAGGTTTATAAAATACGGGTAAAGGTAGGTAATTATGGACAAAAGACTCGCTATCGGCGATGCCGCAAAGCGACTAGGCGTTTCCCGTGATACTCTCAGGCGATGGGAAAAGAAAGGCAAAATTACTCCTTTCCGATCTCCTTCTAATCGGCGCTATTATTCCCGGGAACAATTAGACTCACTTTTGGAAAAACCGAAAAAAGTTTTAGAAAAGAAAAAATTAAAAAAAAATTCCTCCATTGATTCCGGATCTCTCAAGTTAGTAACTTATTCTCTAGCCGCCCTTTTGGCAGGAGTTATTTTGGCGTATCTGCTTCAGGTTTTTTTGTTTTGAACCTTTTATGCTGTTTCTTCATATAATTGACTAACTTTTCAGCAATGTTAATGTTTTGTTTTTTTTCAAAAATTTTAAATTGAGGCGTCCGATTAACCTCTATCACCAGCGGCTCTCCATTCTGATCGGCCAGCAAGTCCACTCCGGCAAATTCAGCATTAATTGCTGCCGCCGCTCTTAAAGCGGCTTCTTTTAGTTTTTGATCAGAAACATTTTTAACAAAACCATTTTTAAAAAATCGGCTGTTCGTCTTCCGCCTCATAATCCCTAAAACTTGCTCTCCCAAAACTAAAACTCGCCAATAATAATGAGATCGGATGAGGGGTTGGTAGAAAAACTCGCCGCTAACGGCTGCTAGGCGTCTTTTAGCCTCCAGCATTGAGCTCACCTTAAAGGTTTTACGGGAATGGCTGCCAAAACGGCCTTTCAGAATCAACGGCCAGGGCGCTTTTTTAAAAAAATTTTCTTGTTCAGCCCGATCGGCAAAAAACCAAGACGGGATTACCGGTATTCCAAATTGAGCGAGTATAACTCCCTGCTCAATTTTACCCAAAATCGGCCATTTGAAAAAAGTTTCCCTATTCAGGCAAATTACCTCGGTCGAAAGCGATCTGATAATAGCCGTCTTCAGGCCCGTCAACGATTTTTTCTTTGAATGAGCCGAGGAACGGGGAATAAAAAAATCAAAATCTGCCAGCTTTTTTTCCCCAGGCAGTCCAATCTTGATCATTTCCGGCTGCCAGAATAAAGCCAGCTGATTATAGTTCCAAATTTCGGCCCTAAGACCTGCTTTTCCGCTTTCTTCCAACAGTCTTTGAGGCTCATACTCAACCGGGTAACGCGTCAGAATCAACAGATTCATTTTTCTCATATATCTCTAATAAACAGTTATTACTTGTGTACAATAAAAATTCTGTTTACTTTAAATACCCGGAAAGCTTCTTTTGAATGTGTTTTTGCCAGGCGCTTCTGACATTATTTCTTACTCGCTTTTCTAATTAAATACCTAACAATTTCCCCGGCGACATCAATTCCCGTTCTTTGGGTAAAAACCCGCCATTGTGGTGCCTCATTTACTTCTATCACCGTCGGCTTATTGGTTCGCTGATCAATTACCATATCAATTGCTGCTATTTCAACCTTAAGAACCCGAGCCGCTTTCTCGGCCAATTTAACAACCTCTGACGGCACTCGCTTCAGACTTTCTGAAGGCCCTGACGACCGGTTCAGTATTAGTTTTTGTTCCTTTTTCTGTCTCTTAAAAGCTCCCAATACTTTATAACCGGTTAAAAAAAGACGATAGTCTCCATCGTTGGGAATATATTCCTGAAGCAAAAAGGACGATCTTTCAATTCTTCCCTTACATAATCTTGTATATGTTTGCATATCTTTTACCAAAAGCGTTCCCAATCCGTGCCGTCCTCCTTTCGAGATCTTTAGAACAAATGGGTAGGCAAATCTTTTGGCTTCTTTTGAAAGCTGATCCCGATCAGAAGCAAATGAAGTCTGTGGATAAGCTATTTGATTCTGACCTAAAATCACTCCGGCAATGCTTTTAAGCCTCCTTCCCGGCCCCCAAACACCCAGGTATTCGTCAACAAAGGGAATTTTTTCAGCAAGCGCATAAAGCACTAAAAGATTGGACCATTCTGTCGCCGACCCCACTGCTCGAAAGTAAAAAAGGTCAAAATTTGAAAGCGGCTGATCTTCCCAAAAAATTTCAAAAGTATTTTCTTTTTGCCTTAAAATCAGGTCCTGGTAATTAATCGGCACCAATTCCACTCCCAATTTCTTTCCTGCTTTTAAAAGCTCCTCGCCGCTATCAAACCAAACCCGATAAAAAAGAGCAATTTTCATTATTCCTCCTCTAATTTAGATTTTAAAAATTCTTTTTAATCTTGGCAGAACGAAATTTTATTGATTTGCTATCCGGAATTTGCTTCTTTATTCTCCTCTTTTCTCCATCTGAAGACTTTTTACTTCGCTTTTCCCGGTTGTAATTGGTTCCGGTTTGATTAAAAACCCCGCCAGGTCGCGGCGGCCAATCAAAAGCGGGGTGCTAAGATGACTCCGGTCAACAACATTGACAGCTGTCTTTATTCTTCGCCCCCCGATTCTAAAAGTCAGCTCAATTATCTTCCTCTCTCTCCTTTTACCCATACTTGAACGGTAATGGCGCGAATAAAGAACATTTTTTTTAACCGACAATCCCAATTCAGCAACCAGTTGCCGATCAATTGAGCTTCTGAAAGCCCCGGTATCGATCTTGGCAAAAACTTCATGCCATTTCTTTTTACCAATTTTAATCTTTGCCGGCTCTAAGACTTTTAAAGTTTTAATTCCCTTCTCCGCCATTACCCGATCGGCAAACCGCTCGGCAAAAAGGTTTTTAGCAATTCTTACGCCGTGTTCCGGGCTTCTTACTTCAAGCCCCTGAACTCTAGTCAATCGGCGGAAAAGGCCATCCCGATTGCAAATCTGAATGGAAAGCCCCGGCTTGGCATTAAGCTCAACAATCACCGGCCCCTTCTCCTGGGAAAGGAAAAAATCGATTCCCAAATATCCCAGCCGCGGCACTGCTTCCTGAGCCTTGACTGAAAAGAGCAAAACTTCATCCCAAAAAGGCAATTTTAGACCATTAATCTTTCGGCCACTGTGAGGAATATATTTTACTGCCCGATTATGTCTGACGCCATAAGTGGTAATCCCCGTCGCCAAATCAATCCCGGCCCCGATTGCTCCCTGATGAAGATTAGCTCGGCCCTTTGATTCTGCTGTTGGCAGGCGTAACATTGCCATTACCGGAATATTATTAAAAACGATTACCCGAATATCGGGCGTTCCCTGATAGACATACTTTTTAAAAATCGGATGGATTTTAATCCGCTCCTCAATAAAAGCCTTGTCCGGAAGGTCTTTTAAAGAATAACGACCGGCAAATATATCGCCGATATGAAATTTCAAATCAGCGGTGCTGACCTTGCTTCCGTCCATTAAAAGCCATTCTCCGGCCCATTTCCCTCTCTTTCTGATCATTAAAATCCCTTCGCCGGCATATCCCCGGGTCGGCTTAATTACGAAATTTCCCTTCAGTTTTTCCCAGGCAAACTGATTGACCTGTTCCCGAGTTTTAAAAACCGCGTAAAGCCGGGGCACGGGAATGCCGGCTTTTTTCATCACCTTTTTGGTCAAAATCTTGGAATTGGCTATCCGGCGGCCTTTTTTGGAGTTTAGGATCAGAAAAAGCCGATTCCGCGCATTAATATTCAAAACGTCCCGCCACTTAGCCATATTTAATCGATAATTGAGCGGAATCTATATCTTTCCAGAAGCCGGAAACCAACATAGCGGCCGACAACAATATTAAAAACCAAAATTAAAATTATGCTCAACCCGGGCCACGCCAAAACAAAATTCTGCAAAAAGCCCCATCCCAGCAGTCCGTATCCAAGCAAGGCAAAAAAGGCTGTTTCCAAAACTAAAGATCGAGCTTCTTTAGCCGTTAAAGTGATTTGAATCTCAATCAAATTTTGGATCACCAAGACTAAAACTAACAAGATAAAAATATTCGCCTGTTCTGCTAAAAGCCAATTAAGATAACCCGCCAGAGAAAAAACTAACAGGCCTAAACTTAGAAAAAGCAAAAAAATTGCCATCCGCGGCAAATAATCGATTTTAAATCTTCTAATCATTGTTTTCTTGATCAGCCACTGGGAAAAACGGGCCCAAAAGAACAAAATCACCGTCAAAAAAAAACCGGGCATCAAACCCAGTTTAAGCCAGATTAAAGATATGATTGCCGGAATAAAGGTTCCATAAGTAGTCAAACCGAAAAGATGCCTGGCAGCGGCAATCATACTAGTCAAAAGGGGTAAAAGCAAAAGATATGCCAGCGAAGAAACCGGAATTCCGGCTTCAATCGCCTTTGCAATTGCTTCCCTAAAAAACTGACCAGTAAAGAAGGATTCAAAAAACATTTTTTCAGACTCTCCTTCTGGCCCTTGACACTCCGGGCCGTTGGATCAAATAAGTCCTGAGCTTGCTATCCAAGTCCAAAAAAGAATCGGCCATCTCTACCAGACGGTTAGAGGTGGTCTTACCAAAGCTTGCCAATTCAACTTTACAGCCTTTATTTTCTTTCAGATAGGAAACCAGAGGAATAAAATCACCATCACCTGAAACCAAAACAACCACATCCAAATGAGACGCAATCTTGATTGAATCCAAAGCTAAACCAACATCCCAATCACCCTTCTTAGCTCCTCCGGCAAAAACCTGAAGATCTTTGGCTTTAACCTCGAAACCGGCTTTTTTCAAAGCTTCAAAAAAAGGCTGTTCCTGCTCTATATCAGCCTGAATCACATAAGCAATCGCCCGCACCAAATCCCGACCGTTGACAACATCTTTTAAAACCTGGCCAAAATTAACATAGGCTCCATAAAGATTTTTAGCCGAATGATAGAGGTTTGAAACATCAACAAAAACCCCTATCCGCTGTCTGAGATTTTGCTCTTTCATGGGTCAATTATATCATTGTCAAGCTAAAAGAAGCAAAAAATTCACTCTTCCCCTCCAGTTATTCTCTCTTGGGCCAGAGCTTCTTCAACAACCCCTCTTTTATCGGGATAATCAACCAGAACGCAAACCGGATAACAACCTTCATTGGCAATCGGTACCAAAACCTGCTCAGGCATCAATCCCCCATTTAAAAAACCTTCCTCTTTCCAAATATAAGAAAGACCGAACACAAGACCCCTTTTAGGAATCAAAATAAGATTCAAGTTCAGACTTTTTTCAGGTTGATGTTTGCTAAACTTTGCTAACAACAGTTCATCATGGCCCGGACCCAGGGAAAAAAGCACTTCCCAAAGGGCTAATCGCGGCTGATCGACTGACGGATAAGTCGTTCTCAATGAATCCAAAACCGTTAAGCCCGAATCATCTCCGGCCACCAGCCCCAATTGAGGAAAACCCGGCTCAGTCAAAGCTTTGCCTTTTAGCAGCTTAGGAAAACTTAAATCTACCCGATGTTTAACTACCGAATTGTCCGCTCCCGGCCCCGGCCAGTTTAGTAAAAAAGGCCGGGACAAAGAAACCGGCCGGGAAGATTGGACAGCGGCAGTTTTTGGACCGTCCATCGGCCGGCTCGCTTCGCCGGCTATCAAACACCGATCTGGAAGTGTCAACTGGCTAACAAGAGAATAATAATCGGGGAAATTTATTTCATCATCAGGCCCCTCAGCCCAATGGGTCAAAATCGCCCGGCCCAGATTCCTCCAGTCTTGCCAAAACCGGGAAAGGGAATAAAAACCTTTTTCCCTCCCCTCGCCTCTCTGCCAAAGCTGAGAAAGAGAAAAAAACCCTCCTGGCATTTCCCGGCCTTCCTGTAAAAATTGACAGGCAGCCTTCAAAAGACGATCGGTCCAGCGAGTTAAAACCGAAAATTGCTCTCCCTTCCATTGAGCCTTAAAGGACCAGGGTTCGGTAGTAAAATTAAAATCCGGCGGAGAAAAATATCTGTCAAAAACACTTTTTTCTGAAAAAGAATGAGTGAGGTTTTCTTGCAGAATTTGAGCTATCTGTTCGCTCCCGCCTCCTGCTGCCGCCGCTCTCCACAAACGCCTGAATGTAAAAAATTCCGTTTCTGTCACATGAGTTATTGCCATTAATTCGGTCATTAACGCCGACTCAGCCAGAGGATCGCCTCGCCGTTCGTCAAACGAATCAGCCACAAACGATGCCTCAGAAAGATTTTGCGCGGAAACCTCAATCGTTATTACTTTCCCATAAAAATCAGTCAACCGGGTCTTAACTGGTTCGATTTTTAATTCTTTTTCAGCCATAGCGGCAAATGGAAAATCAAAAACGAAGGCAATAAAAAGCCAAAAACTAATTAATAAATTAGCTAACTTTTCTCAAGTTCACTATCGATAATTGATTTAAAGCTTTGATAGGGTTGAGCGCCAACCAGCATCTGGCCATTGATAAAAAAGGTTGGCGTTCCGCTAACCCCCATCTCCCGGCCCAGCGATGCCTCTTCGCTTTCTTTGGCGCTGAAATCCTTCTCAAGACAACGATCGAACTCAGACCGGTTCAAATCCACCCCTTGACTTAAGACCTGAAGCGCGGCTTTATTTCCCACTTCATCCTGATTGGCATAAACCACTTTTTTCATCTCCCAACCCTTGCCCTGTTCGGCCGCACACCAGATTATCTTCATTGCCTCCATACCGGCACCATGACCGGGAAAATAATGAAAAACCAGCCTCACTAAACCCTTTTCAAGATATTCCTTTTCAATCTGAGGCAAGGGCGCTTCCCAACCGGGAATTCTTGATTTAAGGCTTTCAATTACTTGCTGATTTCCCCCTGCCGCTGCAGCACAGTAAGGACAAGAAGGATCAGAGAATTCAACAATAACCACTCCCGCCTCGGCACTGCCTTTAACTATTGCCGACTCCTCGATCTTAATTCGAGACTGGACCCCTAAACTGTCTTCTTCTCCCTGCTCCGGCTGACTTGACCCCGGGGTCGAGGTCGGTCTGGCCGCGAGATCAACTGCCGGTTCTTGATTTTGACCGGTTTCGGAATTCCTGAACTTGGTATATAAAGAGCCGCCCCAAAAAGCGGCCAGCAGCAAAAGGAAAATCAAAACCGGCGTCGCCAGCTTTGATATATTTCCGGATTCTTCTTTATTTTCCTTAAGCATTAATTTTTCCGCCTTTAAACCAATTAATAAAACGTTTTTTTGATTGCTTAATCAAGGGAACACTTGGCCTTATTTTCTATTGAATCCGTATTTCTCCGGTGGTTATTACTTTTCTTCCCAACTGATCGCCTTCACCGGACAAGAATCAATCGCACTCTGAATAACAGCCTGGTCATCTCCTGCCGGATCAATCGGCTTTGATTTGCCTTTTTCATCCATTTCAAAGCTCTCGGGAGCCAAAGCAACACAAGCTCCGCAACCGATACAGGTTTTTTTGTCAACCTTAACTTTTTTCATATGCGGGTATCATACTAAAACCAACGGGATTAATCAAGTTTCAACTTCCCCGTATTTTCATTGCCCCAACCACTCTTTCCAGCGCTAGAGCGTAAGCCGCCATCCGGGGAGTAACCTTAAGAGTTTGATAATTCTGCCAAAAATCAAGAAAGGCCCTGACCATGATCTTTTTTAATTTAGCTAAAACCTCTGCCTTCTCCCAATAATATCCCTGTAAATTCTGCACCCATTCAAAATAAGAAACCGTCACCCCGCCGCAATTGGCCAAAACATCAGGAATCACCAGAATCTTTCTTTGGTGTAAAACCTCATCCGCCTCAGGCGTCGTCGGGCCATTGGCCATTTCAAGCACTACTTTGGCTTTTATTCTGGCAGCGTTATTTTTAGTGATCACATTCTCCAAAGCCGCCGGCACCAAAACATAACAATCAGTTTTCAATAACTGATCATTGGTAATTGTTTTTGTTCCCGGGAAACCAACTACCGACCCTGTCTTCTTCTTCCACCTCATCACCCTCTCCACCTCTAAATATCTCCCTCTTCCGTTTTCCGGCTTCTGTTTTCCGATTATTCCTCCTCTTGAGTCTGAAAGTGATACAATCTTAAAACCTGCTTTTTGAGCCAATCTGGCAAAATGATAGCCAACATTCCCAAAGCCCTGCACGGCAATTTTTAATTTTTCTTTTCTGATTTTTAATTTTTGGGCCAGTGAAGCAAGAATATACACCCCGCCCAAACCGGTCGCCTCTTCTCTTCCCTGGCTTCCTCCCAAAACCAAAGGCTTTCCGGTAAATGACGCTAAAGGATTTGCTCCCAAATTTCCCCATCTCCGCATCTTGCGTTTGGCGTTTTGCCTTTTTATATACTCATCGGCCATCCAGGCCATAATTTGACTGTTAGTATTCACATCCGGTGCCGGAATATCTGTCCAGGGTCCGATAAATGGCGACAATTTTCTCACGTAAGCTCTTGATAAACGTTCCAACTCTCCCGGACTTAGCTTTTTCGGATCGCAAATTATCCCTCCCTTAGCCCCTCCGTAAGGAATACCGGCTATCGCACATTTCCAAGTCATCCACATTGAAAGTGCTTTCACTTCTGATTCGTTAACTTGAGGATGAAATCTTATCCCGCCCTTATATGGTCCACGGGCACTGTTATGCTGACTCCGGAAAGCCCTAAAAACTTTAATTTTACCATTATCTAATTTTAATTTTATATCAAACTTATGAAGTGTTTCTGGTAACTTTAGTTGTTCAATTATTTCTTTATTCAAATCTAATAATTCAGCTATCTGATTTAACTGGAAAACAGCATTTTTATAAGGATTCATTTAAAAATCAAGCTCCTCTTTGCAAAGGAGCCTGCTCTTTTCTCAAATATTGATAAGCCGAGGCCGCCGCCACCGCACCCATTGCCTGAACGGTAACTACTTGCTGAAAAGTCGGCCGAAAATCTGTTAAATCGCCAGCGGCAAAAATACCGGCGACATTTGTTCTCATTTGCTGATCGACTTTGACAAAGCCGGCCTCATTCAAAGCCACCTTAATTATTTTGGCCAGACTGGTTCCCGGAATTCCTCCAATCTCAATAAAAACTCCATCCAGGGTTAACTCACGACTATCCTCGTGGGGACGATCAAGCATTACTTTTCTGACCACCTTATCACCTTCAATTTTCAGAACATTGGTATTATAGATCGTTTTTATCCTGGGATTAGCGATCGCCTGCTCGACCCAAATCGGCTCCGCCCTCAACTTGTCTTTCCGATAAATCAAATAAACTTTTCGGGCAAACTCAGCTGTATGAACCGCTCCGGAAACCGCTCCGTCTGACCCCCCCACCAAGGCAACCGTCTTGCCTTTAAAAAAAGGGGCATCGCAAGTGGTACAGTAGCTTACTCCCCGTCCCAAAAATTCCTCTTCTCCGGGAATTCCAAGTTTCCGGCGCGTGGTTCCGGTTGCCAAGATTAATGTTTTGCCCAAATAGCTTTTCCCCAAATCGGTCGTGACTTGGAAAAAACCCTCGGCTGTCTTTTTGATATCCTCAGCCGGATCATAAAAAACTTCGGCTCCTAACCTTTCAACCTGAACCTCCATCTTCTGCATTAATTCCAATCCGGAAATGGAAACAAAACCCGGATAATTTTCGACTTTATGAGCCAATCCAATAGTTCCTCCGGCCTGCTTACCTAAAACCAGGTTTCTCATTTTGTAACGACTGGCATAAATCGAAGCGGTCAATCCTGCCGGGCCAGAACCGATAATAATCAGATCATAAACAAATTTAGAAGTGCTTTTTTTCATTAAATCGCTTCTTCTATCAACTTCCTATACCCTTCTTTTCCGGGAAAACCCACCGATCGCTTTATCTCCTCACCTTGTTTAAAAATCAGCACTGTCGGAATACTCATCACCTGATGCTTCTTGGCTATCTCCGGATTCTGATCAATATCCAGCTTTCCTACTTTGAGTTTACCTTCGTATTCTTTGGCCAGCTCCTCAATTACCGGCCCAGCCATTTGGCAGGGGCCGCACCAAACCGCAAAAAAATCAACCAGAACCGGCAAATCAGCCTCTTCAACTTCTTTATTAAAATTTTCGTCATTTAAAATTAACATCACAAACCTCCTTTCACGACTATCTTAGTTTTTACCATCTTCTTTGGCTGTAATCAAGCCTACAAATGTTTATCCCCTAAAGTGAAAATCAAAAAAACGAAGATACCGGCTTCAGCTTTTAGCCTTTGGCCTTCTAATCAAATTAACATCCAGGAAAAAAGAAGGAAAAAAAGAACCATTCCCAAATAGTAAAAGGCTTCTATTTTGGAAGAGCGTTTAATCCGCACCTGCCAAAACCAATTAGCCAGACTACTTCCATTGGCCAAAAGCATTCCTTGATTAATCAAAGAGTATAAAAGCATCGCCATCACCAACCCTTTGCCAAAAAGGGAATTAGTTGAGGAAACGGCAAAAAAAGATACCGCCAGCAGAGTGGCCTGAAAAACAACTGAATGGCCAACCAATCTTTTCCTTTCACCGCAAGTATCAGTTAATAAGGCAAATGCTTCTTTAAAACGACGCTGTGTAGTTAACTGCCTGAATCTAACAGCCGTTTCTCCTTCAGGATTTTGCCAAAGAAGATAGGTTACATGATCAAGATTGTATATTAACAATCCCAAAAAACCACCCAGCCATAAAAATACTAATTGCCAATGAAACTGCCAGCGAAGCAGAGTAATCAGGCAAAGATAACCAATCAGAAAAGCAGAATAAACCGGCGCATTCTTTTTAAACATTTTTCTTTCGTTCTCTTTTTTTATTTTTACAACATTTATTGCCTTCTGTCCAGCCCCTTAACACCTCCGGAGTATCTGTCTATTCCACTCCCGGGGTAAAGATTTTATTCTTTGATCGGGGATTTTTTTAATCTCCGTTGCCCGCGGGTATAAGCAGCCTTGTGTAACCCCTCTGGCTTGACGCTTATACCGAGGCTGATTTTACAAAACTTTAACGCCGTCCGCTTGAGTCTAACCTTACTGAAAACTAGTCAATCAGGCACAAAGAAACTGAGTTTTCTGAGTGGATAAAAACAAATCAACGCTTCAAACTTAAAGAAGTCAAATTAATCAAACAGCCGACAATTTGTCAAGCAAAGATCGTCCCCGGTCATGTTCCAGAATAAAACAGTGCCCGGTGATCGCCTCCGGCGGAATAAAGCCCAAAACCATCCGCCCGTCTTCAAGAAGACCTTCGTCAGGCGCTTTTATTAATTCTCTGACCGGTAAATGAATCTTAAAAAGACAGTTGCCAAAAAATCTTCCCCTCCTCCTTTTAAGATAATCCGGGGTGGTCATTCCCATTCCCAAGTCAAAAGGACTGGACTGCCTAAATTCCCCTGAAGTATACCTGGAACACAAAAGACCGATCGGCGAAACCGGCGCCTGCCTTATTAGCCATGCCAAGCCAACTTCCGGCTCAAATCTCCTTGCCAGACAGCCTCCGACTTTCCAGTGGAAATCAATCGTTCGATAAGCCAAATTCTCAATCTTAAGATATTTTTCTAAACCGCCGGGTATTAAACCATATTTTCTGATGAGTTCTGCTTTTTCGTCAGTTTGCTCCAGCCACTCACCCCGATAAACCGTCTCCGACCCGTCACCCGAACTGATTCCCGCCAATGCTTTTTCCCAGGCATCCTGTCTTTCGGAAAACCGGCCAAAAATATGCTTCACTCCCCGCCAATCCCCGGCATGAATTGTTAATAATTCCGGATATTGAAGCTGGATTCTTCTTTGATCTTTTTCATCTATCTTGGCCTCCGCCAACCATCTGTCTAAAAATATCTGCGCCCGAACTGCCACTCCAATTTGTTGCACCGTCATCGGAAAACTCAAAATGAGCCGCGCCGCCTCGGCTGCCAAATCCCTTATCTGTCCCTCATCTTCTCCGAGATACATCTTCTCAACAATCTGCCGGACCATTCTCCATCTATCGGCTAGGGAAATTGTTTCTTCTTTACCCCATCGTTTCAGCCGCTGTGCTTCAGTTGCGGCCAGTTTATAATTTGTCTCCCAAACTTCCGGTCCGTCTTTTATCTTCATGTTCCCCAGCTTCCTTTTAAAAAAAACATATCAAGCGGCTTTCCGCTCTCCTGCCCCCACAAGACCGCCCTTTGTAACTTTTCGTTCGAAATTTAAGTCAAACTGACTGCGGGTATTATTTTAAAGAAACGGAGTTCTCTCTGCTTGAGATTAACCTTACGAAAAACTAGTCATTTAGGCACAAAGAAACTGAGTTTTCTGAGCAGATTTCTTGAAGTGGAGAAAAAGAAAGCTCAAACTAACCCCAAAGTTCCCTCGTCAATTCAACATTTCTCGGATGAGTCAGAGTCGCCAGAGTTTCATCATCAAGATCATGAAGCCTTTGCCTAATAAAGGAGCTGTGAACATCCGACAAGGAGCCCATTAAAAAAACAGCCTGAACGCCATTATCAAAAACCCGGCCCATAACCGGAATCGCTTGATAAGCAGTTCCCAGCTCGCCCATTTGCAAATTTAAAACTGTCCGGATTCCATTTAGAAATTCGTGCCCTTGCGGTTCTGTTTCTTCGGTATAAATGCCCCTAGCCCGATCAAGAGCATCAGTTCCCGTCAACCGACCCAAAGAAACAGTCAGACCCCGATCTTTAAATGCCTGACAATGAGCCAACAGCTTATCAGCTGTTGGCCTGCCGGCATCCCTGGCAGAATACAAAAAAATTCCCGCCTGACCCCTTGTCGCCTGGTGAACCATCTCCCGCCTGATTGCCGCCTTCCGCTCCAGATGCCTTTTTTCCGGATTGCCCCGATTAACACTAATCCCTACATAAACCGCGCCACCTCCAAACAGACTAGGAAACTGTCGCCCTGCTACCTCCCTTGCCGCTTCTTCATGGCCAACATGAATCGGCCCAAATTGTCCATGAAAATCAAGCACAGAAACCCCATTTCTGACTGTCCCTACACTGCGGGGTCGTTTAGTCCTTATCTCATGATCGTCAATCTGACGATTGTGTTTTCTCCAAACCGAATTATCCATCCCTAAAAACCGATAATAAGCCTCACTCCATTCAAAGGTGTGTAAACCTCGTAAGCGCATCTCTAAAATAAATTGGCCAATTAAAGAATGAGTAAACCCGGATAATTCCCCATCAACACCGCGGACATGAGAATTAAGTTTTTTAAAACCCCAACCTGCAAATGATTCCACTCCTCTCCCGGGAGAAAACTTAGGAACCAATAATTCCGACGGGGTAAAAGAAGCGCATAAACCCAAAAGACTTTCCCTAGACAAAGCCAAAAGACGACGCCTAACCAAAGAACACATTTCTTGAGCCAACATCGCCCGATCAGTCACTGCCAGATTATTTTCCCCTCCCCTGTCAAGCCTCTCTCCCAAAGCTAAGGCTATTAACGGGATAATATCAGCCACCGAGGTTGATCTCAACGCCCCAACCTCCGAAGAACTTTCAAGAAAAATGCCAAAAGTTTCGCTTGCTTTTGCTGCCGCCTGAGCAATCAAAACAAAATCTTGTTTTCGAGAGCCTTCCTCTCTTCCCAACTCTTGAGCACAAGCAGTCGAAAAATGTTCCAATTGAGCCACGCCATTCCAAGGACTATGCCAAGAAACATCTCTGCCAATCTGTTCCAAAGCCTCAATCCTTCTAAACTCTTCACTTCCCCAAACTTCACCCCGATCACTTAAATCATGATAAGCTGAATCCGCTAACGAAGAAGGTCCCGATCGAAATCCCTCCAGAGGCTTTATCTCTCCTCCTCTTAAAAACAAACCGGGGACAAGAACTGGATCAAGAAAGGCTAATCCAGCCAAAGACTGGAACCAACCGGCGATCGTCTCCGCTCTGACTCCCTGATCTAGCCAAACCCTAACATGCTCCCTGAAAGTCCTTGGTCCAACCGGATCCTTTCGGTTATAACCCATCGAAAAATGGGCAGCCGAACGATGAAGCCTCTCAAAAACATTTACATCCGCACGAGAACTAAAAGCCAATGATCTAGTCAATAAACCAAAACCATCGGCCAGTTGAACCGTCAATGTCTGCTCCGGTGATTGTTCAACTGCGATTACATACTCAGCAATCCGGCCTAGCCAAGTAGGACTTCTTAAAGCTTCAGGAGAAGCATTCAGGTCGCGAGCGTATCTTGCCAAAAGCAGGTTATAACTTTCCGGCCTAGCCATAAAAACAAAAAGGGAGCAGTTTTTAATTCCCTTTGGCGAAGTAAACCAAGCTAAGAATTGGCAGCGATAAATTTATAGCCTCTTCCCCTCAAAGTCACAATTCTACTCGCCGAGCCAACCTTAATCAGTCTCTTTCTTAGCTTACTAATTAACTGATCAATCGCCCAATCAGAATATTTATCATACGAATCCTCTCCCCAAAGCACCTCGCCTAAGTTATCTCTTGTTTTTAAAACGCCCGGAGCTTTTAGAAAGAACATTAAAACATTGTATTCCTGAGTAGTGAATTTCTCTTCAACCGGCTGGCCCCGAAAAAGAATAGCCCCTCGCTCGGGACTGTAAGTTAAGTCCTGCGACGAGCCGGCTGTCATCACCACCTCTTTCTTACCTAGACAGACTTGCTCAAAAACCTCTCCATAGAGCCGCCATCGGCCATCCTCGGCTTTATAAATCAAACCAAGCTTACTTAAGAGATGATTCTCCAGGGAGGTTTCTTCTTCAACCCTATCCCCAGCAGCAATCCTTCTCAAAAGCGATCTTGCCTCATCAGAAAGCACTTCTAGAACACCCCCAGAAACCGCATTCAGCTCATAATGAGCCAAAATTTGTTTTTTAAGTTTGTCCAAGCCTACCTTTTTTCCATTAAACAGGGCAATTGTCCGAGCCGCCACCACAATCGAATAAGGATGAGGCCCGCAACTCGCCTTGATCAAATTCTTTTCTTTGTCAGAAAACTTTCTCTTAAAACGAGAGGTAATCCTATCGATTAAATAATCAATCTCTTTTCTAAAAATCGGGATGTATAAAACATTCTGCAATAAAAGCTCATTAAGATCCTTATACCGGGCAATTTTATCCAAGTCGACAATCTCCTCCCGATTTAAAAAAACAAAGTGAACTAACGGGGCAAATTTAAGCCATAGAAATTTTAAATTGTTATAAAAAACTCCATCAGCAAAGTCTAATTCATCAAACTCCCCCAGAAAAAAAACAATCTCTAAACCGCAATCAGCCACTTTTTTTACCAGTTCATTTACTTTTGACAGAAGCCGAGCGTAACTTAACTTATCTCCTTCAAAAACTTTTAGATCCTTCTCAGAAATTACCCCACGGCACTCTTCTCTCGTCAGACAGGCATCAACCAAGCTTTTTCCAACTAACCTAAAATATCCCCGAGCCGACTCTTCAATTAATTCTAACGGCTCAATATAAACCAATAAATAATCATTAAAATTAGAAATAATTTTAGGAAAAAGATTAATATTTTCGATAACAAATTTTGTCACAACTCTCCGGCCTGCCATTGGCACCCAAATCATTGTTACGCTTTCGCCTCTTTTAATCGGTTCGAAAACTAACTTGACTAAATCCTCAATCGTTTCTTTGCCCAGCGGGTAAAAAAACTTAGACTGCTGAACCATGCTCTATCTCTCCAGTCAGATAAAAATCAGAATTCACTCAGATAATATCAAACATTTTTTTAAAATGCAATGAGAAAAAAATAGTCTTATAACAATAATTTTGAGGATCCTTAAGTAAGCCATTTTTTTTGATTTAAACCAAGTGTAAAACTGGGTTTCCTAAAAAAGCCCAAAAGATGAACCGGCTTATAACCATAAAACCCGCTTATTCTTATCTGAGTTTTAACCTTTAACTTTTTAGTTCGCCTTTGACAATCTCGGCACAGAAAGAGAACTTTTAGATCACAGAAAAAACTGTACTTTCGATATACCGGAATAACCTTAAAAGACTCTCGGAAATTAGTGAGTCGGCCTGCTGCCGTTATTCTACAAATCGCCCCCCAGGCAATCTTTTGCCAAAAGGCTACTGGCCAGTCTTAAATCACCTTCCCCCTTTTTTTCTCTCTCCTCAGCTCCTTCAAATTCCACAAAAACAATCAATGACAGAATTTAGCTAAAGCTTCTGCCGAGCCCAAGTCTACTCCAGAACCTTCCGGAACAGGATCACTTTTAATCCCTCAATATAAATGAAGCGCTTTTGGTTATCAGTCACCAAAAAGGACTCCCCTGGTCAAGGCCACCCTTTCACCCAACTCCGGCAATCTCTCTAGCTTCTTTAATCGATAACGTCGTGTAATTCATACTTAAATAGTATTTAGAAAGTTCAAACTTTGTTAAAGTTAACGTTTTTTTTCAACTCCTTCAGCTTCCACATAAAGAGCCGGCCCCGGGATTTAACCTTATCCGCCCCTTTAACAAAATTTAAAGCCTCCTCAAGCAAACCGCGGGGAGTTTCCTTAGCCAATTTAATATAAAGCGCTTTATGTTTAAGATCATTCAAGGCCTCAGCTAAACGATAACCATAATCCTGAAATTCCTTAGAAATGTACTTTTTTTTATCCCAATCAAAATCCTTTAAGATATCATTCAGAGAAAACATGCCTTTTTTAGAGCTCATACGTAACTCTCAATTGATCTAATTAACTTGAATTAAATCAAGTCAATCCTTAAAGTTTTACCTTCCCAAAATTCTCCTTTTAACCTTCTGCCACCAGGGTTCTTCCTCCTGAGATATAATCAAGCCCCGCATTAAAACCCCGACAACTCCAAGCGCAAAAATCCAGAACCAAGCCACTTCAAAAAGAAAGAGCAAGCTTAAAAGCAGACAAGCCAGCATTCCGAAAAAATGAATTATAAACTCTCTTTCCACCATAAACTCCAACCGCCGCATTTCCCGGGCTTTCTCATAAAAAGCGCTATCAAACGGCGTCGTCACCAAACCGGCAGTAAAATCATAAACCGAATCAACCAGGAATAAACCAAAAGGATTAGACAGAAAAGCTCTTAGCAAGATATTAAAACTATTAATCAGCGTTCCTAAATAAAGAATTGACTTACCCTTTTTGTCAATCCATCGGCCCACAAACCAAAACAGAGCCACCGAAACCAGGGCGGCCAATGATTTGATCAATCCTAAAGTTTCATAGCTCTCAACCAGTAAAAAAATAAATAAGGGCCAAGCCAAACCCAAAACCGCCGTTTCCAGTTCTCCCCCCGCAAACGAAAGCCAAAACCGACTCCGGTCCTTCCTGAATAAATGACCTTTTATTTTTTTGAAAGACAACCTCATTCCTTTGGCATTAATCGTGTCAAAAAAAAGCGGCAAACCGGAAATGGCTATCAAAACTAAAGCAAGGGCGAAAAGAGGCCGGAAACCCAGAGAAGCAATGATTACTCCTCCGGCCAAAGGACCGGCCAGACCAGTGATTTTGTTAACAATCTGCAACTGAGAAACCTCCCGCCCGTATTTACCGTCCATATTTTCAGCAATGGTAAAGGCATAATGAAAAGGCAGCCAGGTTGCCGTCACCGTCAAGCCCCAAAGAAAAGTTGCCGGCCACAAAAAAACAGGCTGAGCTTCAGCTTGAAGGAAAAGGAAAATAAAACCGGCGCGTGCCAGGCTACCCAAAAAACTCAACCAGTCAATCCCCCATTTTCTCACCAGCCAGGCAACCGGATAATCGGAAACAATCACCCAAAAATGATAAAGGGCAAAAAAAAGAAAAACATAAACAATATGGCCGGTCAATTTTAAAATATAGAGAGGAATAAAAAGACCGATCAGACTCATTCCCAGAGAGCGGAAAGCGCTGCTCAAATAAAGACCGGCATATCCGCTCAGACAAGGCCTACTCCTAAAAAAATCCAAACTGAAACCGTTGATTTTTTCGGGATAATAAGACATAGAAAAAATTCAAAACGTCAAGAATAAAACGCAAATCCGAAAGTGGAATCCAGCTGTTATCCGGCTTTGAATATCAAGCTTAATTAAATTGATTCATGGCTGATTCAACCCCCCCCTCCAAAGCCAATTGAACCGCCCCCGCTGCCGTTTTGATCAGCCGTCTTAACTCGTCCTGCTCTGTGATTAAAAAATCGCTCAAGACAAAAGCGGTCATTTCGTCATGGGAATCATATTTGATAGCCGTCTTTCCCCCTCCTTTGACGGAACCGGCACGGTAACGGCCAATTCCCAAACGGAAACGGACAAAATCAATCGTTTTCAAGTGATCAATCACTGATAAAACGCCTTTATGACCAGCCGAACCGCGGCTTCTGACAATCCTGATTCTCCCCAAGGGCAAATCGACATCATCGTGTAAAAGATAAAAATCTTCAGCTTTAACCCGGTAAAACTCGGCCAGCTTTTTCACCGCCAAACCTGACTCATTCATGAAGACTGCCGGCTTAACCAGGATTGCTTCCTGATCAGGCAAAAAAGAAACAGAACACGAAAACTTTTTTTTAATTCTGAAAGAAACCCGTTTTTGCCGAGCCAATCGGTCAAGCACCATAAAACCCAAGTTGTGGCGGGACCGCTCATATTTTCTGCCCGGGTTGCCGAGACCGACAATAAGTTTCATAATTCGACTGACAATAAATAATTGTAAATTTTATACTGCAATTTTGGAATTTGCCTTTTAGATTTTAATTTTACAAAATCCTCCGGCAACAACTATTAATAATCAGTTTAAAAGGACCTCTCCGACCGATACCGATCTCAAGCAGTTTCCCTCTTAACCGATTCTGCTTTGTCGCCCTCGGGATTTTTATTTGGCGCCTATTTTATTTTCCCCAACTGCTTCTCGGCAAAATCGCCAATTACCGGCAATTTGAATTTCTCTCCCTGATAGGCCTTATAAATTAAAACCAGCCAAAGGACAAAGCTAACAATGCCCAGAATTGGCGTCAGCAACCATCCCAGAAAGGGAAATATTGCAATAATTGTCAGAGCTCCAAAAACCAAAATCGATTGCATCGCATGGAAACGAACATAGGCATCTTTTTCCAGGATTAAAAACAAAATACCCGTTGCCCAGCCAAGGGCGTAGGAAAGAGCGGCTGTCGTATTCTTAGGCAAGCCGGTCCCTTTTTTCAATTTTTGTTTTTCTTCTTCAGCCATAATCTCACCTCCCCTCATTATCAATCTTTAAGAAAATAAGTCCTGACTAAAATTAACATTAGCAGGCAAAAGAATCAACCGGAGAAAAGGCTCATTTGTTTTCTCCCCAAAGCTGTTTTTTTTGCCTCACTCCAAATTTTGACCTTGCCGAATTCGCCGTCAAAACCGGGATCAATAAAAACCTCTCCTTCGCGCACTTTTTTAATACCCATCGCTATTTTTTCCCCGCTTGTTCCGGCAATTTCTTTCACCGGTATTTTTAAAAGAACATCCAGCTCATTGTCAAAATCAGCGATTAAACGCTCGTACTCTCTTTGGACAACCTGGCTGGCAATGCCGCTCTCCAAAACCTCCGCCAGAATCTCCGGCAAGGGAACCATCATTACATAGGGCGGGCGGCTGCCCCCCCTGATCCAATTCAGTCCGGTTTTGCCTATCGCTTTCCGATCCATATCCATCTGATCCTGGTCAGCTAATTGCCGAACCCGATCCATCACCCCTACCGTTAACTTCCGGCCGCAAACCGGACAGATCACGCCCCGCCTTTTTGTTTCCTCGGGTGGTTGTTTAATACCACAATGTCGATGGCCAGTCCAATGGTATTTACCTTCCTGGGGGTAAAATTCAACCGTATAACCAATCTCAAATCGTCCCGCCGGATTATTTCTAATTGCCCCGGCAATATCAGAATATGTGAGCCGGGAAAGAGGAAATGATCCCTGCTTGCCGTCGTGCGCATTGATTATTGCAGATCGCGTTTTAAAAACCGTTACCTCTCTGCCCAATTTAGTCAAACTATGAGCATCAGAAAAAGAAAGTATGGCCCGATTCTTTAATTCTCCTACCGGCCAGTTCATTGCCGGATCAGATGACAAGCCTGTTTCGATGCCGTAAATATATTGAGCCGAACTGCCAAAACACTCCCGGATCGAATCAAAACCAGACCTGGAACCATAAAGAGAGAACCAGGGCGTCCAGATATGACAGGGAATCACCAGGCAGCTCTTATCAATCGCCAAGACCAAATCAACTAAGTTCTGGGCCGACAAGCCGACAATTGGCCGACCGTCACTTGATAAGTTCGCCCCCTGCTTCTTCAAAACTTTAATAATTTTTTCAGCAGTTTGAAAACCGGGAACCAAAACCAGATTATGAATTCGCCGGGTTCTGCCTCCCTGAGAATAAATACTGGCAATTTCAGTAGCTAAAAGAAAAAGAATCTCAGGCTCTTGATCAAAGCTAAAAAGACCTCCCTCTGCAGGTTTCAAATTCTCTTTAAGTTCTTTCAACCACGAAGGATGAGTCCAGTCAGCCGTTCCCACCAGATCAATTCCTTTTCTTTTTGCCCAAAAAGCAATTTCCGGAACTATCATTTTCGGCGATACCGCGCGGGAATAACGACTATGTAGGTGCAAATCAGCTACTAACTCCATCTTCTTACTTACGGATGAGCCAGTTCAAACAAAACTATCGCCAGATAGAAACCAATCAAAAAAGCCCCCTCCCACCGCTCCAATTTCCTTTTAGTCCTGACAAAAAAGTAAAAAAGGCCAAAAACCACCACATAAGCCATTGTCGCCAAAAGATAGTCCCCGAAAGCCCGAACCCGAAAAGGAGCAATTAACGCCGTCGTCCCAATCACCAAAGTTCCATTGGCAACTATTGAACCCAGAAGATCGCCCAATGCCATTTGCGGCTTCTGAGCCTTAATCGCTTTAATTTCAAAAACCAGCTCCGGCAAAGAAGTCCCCACCGCCACAATAATCAAACCAATCAAAAGAACCGGCAAATTAAGCTCAAGCGCCAAAGTCTTAGCTGTTTTAACCAACATATCAGCTGAAAAAAGCAAAAGAGCCGCCCCAAAAAAGATCCAGGCAATTTCTTTCACCTGCCGGGTTGAAGGACCAACTTTTAACCGCCGAAGAATCTTTCTCACCCAACCCTGCTTCTTCCCTCTTCCTTCTGCTACCTGACTGACCCTTTCTGACAAAACAGAAAAATTATAAAAGCCATAAAGAATCAGCAGAATTATCCCGTCAATTCGGGAAAGCTTCCGGTCAAATAGCAAAAGCATCGGCGCCGACCCGGCCAAAAAAGCGTAAAAAACATCCCTTTTTAAAAAAAGCCCCTCGATTGACAAGCCTCCTCCTAACACCGCCGCCCCTCCGATAACCAGAGAAAGATCAGCGATATTAGAACCAATCACATTCCCTAAAGAAAGCGCCGGCGTCCCTTCTAAAGCACTGCTGATCCCAATAAAAAGTTCAGGCAAGCTTGTTGCCAAAGCCAGAATGAAAGCAGTAATAAAGAATTCACCTAACCAGGTCGATTCAGCCAGCTTCTTTAAATTAATAATCAAAATATCCGTCGCTTTGATTAAAAAGAAGCAAAAAACAAAGATTAAAAAAACATTAAGCAAGATCATTAAAGTCCATTATATTTTTTTATTCCGACTAATAAAGACCCATTTAACCAGCTCTATCCCCGCCGTATTAACTAAACCCAAAGCCAAAACAATCAGCCAAAAAAACCAGCCCATTTCCTGAGTTTTCAAAATCGTCGCCAAAAACGGATGATAAATACCAGCCAAAAGAAGGATAAATCCAATCAGGACCGAAACAATCAGAAAAGAGTTTGAAAAAAGGTTTTCCTGCCAAAGATTCTGTCTCAGAGTTTTACAGGAAAAGACATAAAAGAGCGAGTTAATTGCTAAGCCGGCAAAAATCACCGTTCTTATCAAATCCATCTCTAAACCCGTCTTCAAAAGAAGCAGATAAACTCCGAAAAGTAAAAGATCGGTCACCAGACCGATAATAAAAACAATCGTTTTAATTTCCTGATCGAGAATCGGCGCTTTTTTTAACCGCGGCGGATCTCTCATCAGTTCCGGATCGTTCGGCTCAAAAGCCAAAGCCAGACCCGGCAAGCCATCTTCAACCAGGTTAACCCACAAAATCTGCGCCGGTAAAAGCGGAGTCGGCAGACCCAAAAGAAGGCTTCCGCCGATTAATATCACTTCGGTAAAACTATCCGCCAGGAGATATAAAACTACTTTTTTTATGTTTTCAAAAATCCCCCGGCCTTCTTCCACCGCCGCCACAATTGTTTTAAAATTCGAATCCAGCAAAACCATATCTGCCGTTTCCTTAGCCACTTCCGAAGCCTCGCCGACAACCACTCCGATATCAGCTTTCTTTAAAGCCAGCGCATCGTTCACACCATCTCCCATCATTGCTACTGAATGGCCCTGATCCTGAAGAACCTCAACAATTTTAATTTTTTGTTCCGGAGTAGTTCGGGCAAAAAGAACCGTTTCTTCCACTCTTTTATTCAGTTCCTCGGCGGAAATCCCTTCCAGTTCCCAACCTTCCATAATTTGACCGGTCTTAAGGCGGCTACCGGAAACTTTAAGTTTATCAAGAACCGCCACCGCTGTATGACGATAATCGCCGGTAATTACCTTCACCCTAATCCCCGCCTGCCGGCAAAGCCTCAAACTTTCCTCCACTTCCGCCCGCACCGGATCCTCAAATAATAAAAAACCCAGCCATTTTAAATTCAGTTTCTGCCAATTGCCATTAAGCCGGCCGTCATATTTCCCGAAGCCATGTTTTAATCGGGAAAAGCCGGTTTTTAACTTGTTTAAACCGCCTGCCGTCCAGGCAAAGGCAACCACCCGCAGGCCTTTTTTGGTCACTTTATCCAACCTGCTCCGCCAGATTTTTTTTTGTTCCGAGGTCAAAGTTGACAATTCCATTACCATCTCCGGCGCCCCTGAGAGAAAAAATTCTCCCCCCTTTTGGTCGGCTGAACCGACTAAAACCGCAATAAATTTTTTTTGCGAAGAGAAAGGCATTTCTGCCAGACGGGGGTGGCGACGAATCAGACCCTCCACTTCGGCAAGTTCATTTCTTGCCCAAGCCATCATTGCCAACTCCAAAGGATTAGTCATATTATTAGCCAAAACTGCCGCTTTTAAAATTTTCTCTCTGGTTTCCTTATTTCCGTCATCATCAGTTTGACAACCGATAACCTTCATCTTCCCTTCAGTCAAAGTACCAGTTTTATCCGCGGCGATGACATCAACCGAACCCAGAGTTTCAGCCGCCAGCAATTTTCTGACTAATCCTTTTCTTTTTAAAATGCGTCCCATTCCCAGAGTTAGAATTACAGTCAGAGAAACCGCCAAGCCTTCAGGAATCGCCGCCACCGCTACCGCTACTGAAAGGGTAAACATCTCGATAAAACCTCTTCCCGTCCAAATTCCTTCTAAAAAAATAATCAAACAAATCAGGGAAAAAATAATCGCCAAAACCTTTGAAAGCTGGCTTATTTGTTTTTTAAGGGGCGTTTCTTCAGCTACCGTTTGGCTCAGCTTAGTTGCAATCCGGCCCACTCTGGTTTCCGCCCCTGTTTTAACTGCCAGCATTTTCCCCCGGCCCGAAGCTACCACTGTCCCCATAAAAACATCGGCCTTGTTCTTCTTTAAAACCGGCTTGCTTTCGCCGGTTAAAATCGCCTCATTGCTATGAAAGTCAACCGCCTCAATCAGCCGGCCGTCGGCCGGAATCTTGTCACCCGTCAAAAGAACAACTAAATCACCGGGAACGATTCTCTCAACCTCGATTTGAACTTCTTTGCCCTCCCTGATTACCCGCGCTTGCGGAACTAAAATTTCTTTCAAAGCCAGGAGCGATTTTTCCGCTTTGTACTCCTGAATAAAACCAAGCACCGTATTAATCCCTACGGCTAAAAAAATAACGATTGAATCGGTCCACTCTTTCAAAAAGAGAGTAACCAGTCCTGCCAGAAACAGAATGTAGATTAGGGGTGATTTAAACTGGGCCAAAAACAGCTTTGGCCAAAAAAGCTCTTCTTTTCGATTGATTTCATTGGGTCCAAACTTCAAAAGTCTTTTTTCCGATTCCGAAGAGGTTAAACCGAACTCGGGATTCCGATCTGTCTTTTTAGTCTTAACCATTCGGGTGAAATTAAAAAATAACTATTTTCAGTATACCCAATCAGCCTCAAGAAAAACAGCCCAAACCCAAATCAGTATTTATCTAAACCAGCCAAAATTATCCACTGAAACTCCACAACTGTTTGGATTTAACGGACAAACTTTATCCCAAAAAAACTACTTCTGAAGCCGATAAAGTTTTTTAATCTCTGCCAGAGTAGTGACCTGAGAGACTGATTTGTCATCCCGGAAGCGAAGCCATCTGGGAAAACGGAGAGCATAACCGCTGGTATGAATTGGTGACTTGGTAATGTTATCTGCCTCGATTTCCACCAAAATTTCAGGCGCGCACCAAACATCAGGCCAAAGATTTTTATCAACTTGATAATTGATCGGCTTTTCTTTCACCGCCGCCTTTTCGCCCCGACGCCTCATTTCCTGCCATTGCTCATCCGAAGGACCGGTTCCTACTTTAGTCAGGCTGGTAATCAATCCGCTCGAGATCTTTTGGCAAATACCGACCAAGATCATTCCGATTCCAAAATCAGCCCGTTTACCCCGGCCCCGATAAAAACCCATCACCACTCCGTCAATCGTATCCGCCAAACCGCCTCCTTTTTTCCCTTTTTCTTGCTTAAACTTCACCCAGGTATAACCCCGTCGGCCCGGATCATAAGCTGCTTGCCACTTCTTAACTACTGCCCCCTCCAAACCGGCTTTAAGCTGCTGCTGGTGAAAACTTTTCAAATCAACCGGGTCATTGGTTATTATTTGCGGCGCCAAAAGAAAAGTTCGATTTTTCCCCTCCACAATTGACTCTAAAATCTTTCTTCTCTGAGCAAAAGGAGCCTTTAAAAGATTCTGACCATCTTTATAAAGGACATCAAAGCAAAAATAACGCATGGGAATCTTCCTGATTGTCTGTTTAATAGCGTGCTTGCGCTTTCTTTTAATCGTTTCCTGAAAAGGTAAAAGTTTACCGCTACCCGGATCATAACCGATGGCTTCCCCATCCAAAATCACCTCTTGGGCTTTTAATTCTTCAAAACTGGCCAAAGCAAGATCAGGAAACATCCCCGCCACATTTTCCAGGTTGCGAGTAAAAATCCGGACAAATCCTTTTGTTTCCTCAGAGAACAAACCTTGATCACGAACTGATTTCTCTTGTTTTTGACGGCTAAAATGAATTTCCAATCGCGTTCCGTCCCATTTGGGCTCGACCGCAACCCGATCCTTTGACCCGGGCCGGCACATATGTTTAATCATTTCCCCTGCATCCGGCAATCGCTGGCAAAGCGCTAGAACCACCGGCGTTCCTAAGGAAATCCCGACCTCGCCCAAGCCGGCCAAACCATCAAGCTTAGCTACCTGAGCAATGAAGCCGACATCAGCCCGAACATTATAAGCCGCTTCAATTTTTGGTTTAAGGTTTTTATTTCCGGCTAAGAACCAGCTTAAAGAATCTAAAATCGTCTGGTCTGAAAAACCCAGGCGCAACTTACCCAAGGTAATTCGGACAATATACTTAGCACTCTGCCCATCCAGCTTTTTTAAAACAGCAACCAGGCCGCTTACCTTCCTTTCCACCGATCCCTGACCGTGATCTTGAGCAATTCTTAACAATGAATTAAACACTTGATCAACCGTCAGCGACTGGCCAGCCGCTTTTTTATCCAACTCAAAAGCAATGCTGCCCAAGTCGCCTAATCGGCCATAAACTTTTCCCACCTGACTTTCTTTCTGATGATAGGCCCGGCCTAAAATCCTAATCATCAGTTTTTCAGCCAAATTAAACTCAATTCCCAGATGGCGGGGACCCAGCCTTCCCAAGGCCAGATAGCAGATTTTATCAATTTCATCAGGCCGGGCTTCTTTAAAAAGCCGGGCCAAAATAACCGTTTTTTCGTTCCTGGAAGCAGTATTTTCCAATTTCGAAAAATAGTCAGCTAAGCGGGAGAAATTCATTAAAAAATATTCTGGGAGAAAAAAAGAAAAGTAAAAACAACCACTCCGATGAACAGGAACCCAAAAACAATCGAAAGCCAACCCATTCTTTCACTTTTTAAAATTTTATTCAGACCTTCGCCAATTAAAGTTAAACCAAAAAGCGTCGGCAAGATTAGAAACATATAAAGAAACTGAGGGTCCTTGGTATTCATTGATCCCCTATTGTTTCATAATATAAACAGCCCCTTTAGTTTTGCCCCTCTTCTTCACAATACCCTTTTTGACAAAATAGTTCAAATCTCTCAAAAGAGTGTCCTCGCTGTATTCGGGAATCAGTTTTTTGGCCTGACTGGTTTTTAGACGTTGATTTTCTTCCAAGTACTCCATCAAACGGATTTGGCGTTCATTTAAAGGAATCTGGCGGCCCAAACGGCTTTTTACCTTGGCATCCAGAGAAAGCCTTCTTACTCTTTCCTTAACCTGAGTCAGTTCAATCGCCATTACCTCACAAAAGTATTCGAGCCAGGGGGTCAAATCGCGTTTTTCCAGCTCTTCACTCTGAGCCGAAACTTTAAAAAGAGCCTGATAATAGCTGGCCGCGTCCCGGTCAAAGTATTCCTCCAAAGCAAAAAAACGCTTGATATCATATCTTTCCGCGAAAAGAACCAGCGTGGCAAAAGCTCGGGCTGTTCGACCGTTTCCCTCGACAAAGGGGTGAATTGCCGCCAAAACATAATGGGCCACTCCGGCTCGCAGAACCGGATGAATCTCGCAGGCAGTTTTTAAATTGATCCAATGGACAAAATCTTCAACCAGGTAAGGCACCTCGACAGCCGGCGGCGGCCGAAAGAAAACCTCACCGGTACTGGTCTCTCTCAAAATTACCTGAGTAATCCGATATTGTCCTTGCTGCTCAAGAGAAATAATCCGCTCGCAAACCAAAGCGTGGATTTTTTTAATCATTTTTTGGGTATAACGCCATCGGATTTTTCTCTCTTTTTCCGCTGGCTTATTCCTAGAGGTTTTTTCCTTGAATTTAGCCAGCTCATCAATAAAGTGGATAACCCGCCGATAATTAATCACTTCCTGGACATCCCGCTCCCGCGCCACCACCTGCTCCCCCTCTAAAACCTTAATTGCCTGATTAAGGTTTAAAGCATTGCCTTCGAGATGAGTTCCGTAATGGACTGTCCGATTAAGAGCTTCTTTTCTAAACTTCATCAGATAGGCCGGAATTAAAGGAGCGTTTAGAATTACTTCCCGCGCAGCCTCAATTAGACCGATATTTTTTAAAATCTTGTTTGTAATCGTAAATTGCGGCTGATACACGAAAAATTAAAAATTCAAAATTAAAATTTTTAAATCCTTAGGCTTAAACCTAACTAATTATTGCATAATTTCCGCAAGAGAACAAGAGAAAAATTCATTTCCTGGCTAATAGCCTTGGTTTAGATAAATCCCAAATCTCATCCACCGTCACCAAAGCCGCTCCCTTATGAGCTAAACCCTCATTCTCCTGATCTTCATCCACCCTTTTCTTCGAGCTAATTTTTAGACCAGCCACCTGAACCGCCTCGTTCAAATTAATTTTAGAATAAGAAAATCTATTATTAATCCAATCCAATAATTTCGATCCCTTTCAAAAACTCTGGATTAACTAAACTTGCTTCTGTCATCGTCATGATTGTCTGCTGTTTAGGAATTACCTCCAAAAGATGCCGGCGGTTTTTTTGATCCAGTTCCGAAAAAATGTCATCCAGCAGTAAAACTGGCCGCTGGCCGGTAATTTTAGCAACAAACTCAAGCTCTGCTAATTTTAGGCTGAAAACTGCCAATCGCTGCTCTCCCCTGGATCCGTAAATCGATAAGTCCCGGCTTTTAAATTTGTCATTTTTAATTTCTAATTTAGAATTTATTTTAAAATCATCCCGATGAGGACCAACTAAAGTTTTGGCCGCAAAAACTTCCTCAGTCGCATACCTTGTCAGTCTCTCCGGAGAAATCAGACTCTGATCATATTCAATCTCCAAATCACCAAAATAATCCGGCTGAGCATTAACAAACCTGATAAACTCGGCTCTTTCCGCATTCAACAACTGACCATTCTCAATCAACAAGCGATCCCAGAAAAAAAGGGCTGACCGATTAGCTCTGCCCTCCCTAATTTGCTCCAACACCCGATTTCTTTGCCTAAGGCCTTTTTGATAAGAAAGAGAGGCTCGACGGTATTCCCGATTTACCAACTCCAAAACCGAGTCTAAATAATCCCGCCTAACAGCAGGACTGCCAATCACAATCTCCAAATCTTCCGGCCGGAAAAGGACAGTTTTCAAAATTCCGGCAAAATCCATTGCCCTTTTTTTCACCCCGTTAACCAGGTATTGCTTGCGCGGCGCTCTGATTCCGCCCACCTCTCCCCGAGTAAGAACAATTTCTAATTTTTCTTCGTCTGACAATCGACAGCTATTCACTGACAATTCCTCCTGATAACTGATCATCTCCTCGTCCCTTCCGCCTCGAAATGAGCGTCCCCGGGAAAGAATCCAAATTGCCTCCATCAAGTTAGTTTTTCCAGTAGCGTTTCGCCCCACTACTAAACTCATCCGCGAGCCGAATTTCAGCTCCTTCAGGGTAAAATTGCGAAAATTCTTTAAATTCAGAGTTTTTAAAAGCATCTGCTAATTTTTAGAAATCGACATCTGAGGAGGAATGTTTATAAGCGAATGAGCATGGAAACTCTTTTCAAACGAGTAGGTCGGTTGTGTTGGAGAAGTCCATGTCCCGGCAGTAGCAAAATAACCAGAAAGCCCCCATTCATCATCAGGCCGGTAATAAAGAATCGGCGCAAACAATACCGCTCCCGTAGCCTGAGTATAACCGACCGTTTTAACCACCACCTCCCGGCCATCATCCCGTTTAAAAGGAAGATTAAGCCTTAGATACACCACCGTATGAACCGGATCCGGGTTTCTTCGAACAGAATAAAGTAAAACATCTCTTTCCATTAAAAGGGCATACTTCTTGACCGGGCTCAATCGGCCGACATCTTGCCAACCACAACTCCTACCATTATTAGAAAGCCAATCACTAACCCCAACAGCATTCAGCTCTCTTCCGCCAGACTGAACTGGTTGGCCCCTGTCATCCAACCGACGGGTAATAAACCGGGTTCCCAAGGCCGTCTGAACAAAGTCAACTCCGTAAATAGCGCAAAGATTAAAGCCCTGCTTCTCATCATCATACCTATCGTTCCCTGGAGGGTTTAAAAGAGTTAGACTCTTTCTTAAAATCGCCTGAGGCGAAAACAAACGAGTTAAGCCATGTTTTTGCCTGAGAGCCTCAATTGGAAGGCTGAGACGAGCGGAAACCTGTGATATCTCTTCAGGCGATTCAGTTTTAGCAATTCCGAACGGCCCCCTTCTTTTAAGATCAGCCTCAAGCCTTTTTCGCTCCGGATCATCAAGATCAAAGGGGGTCAAAACCGGCTTCCTCTCTCCCACCGACTCCTGCCAACCCAGATTTTCTATTCCCTTCCGAACCTTACCCTTCCCCAAGGTATGATCAGTTCCTAAATTAAACAATCCGTCTAAAAACTGCCGGCGGGTTAATTGATTCGCGATACCTTCAGGCATAATCAAAGCCCTTTCTTTTAGTCATTTATCTAATTATAATACAACCATGCTTGAAAAAAGAGGTAAATACCTTCAGGTTGCTCTTAACAGCACTCTTGACGAAGCCAGAAAAATTATCAACCAGCTCCCTCTCAGCGACCGAATTCTGATCGAAGCCGGCACTCCCCTGCTTAAAACCTATGGCCAACAAGGCCTCCTAAAAATTAAAGGCTGGTGGCAAGAAAAGCTTTTCGGCTATCCATCCCTTACTCCCGGCACTTTCCCTAAAAATCCGTTCGAGATCGGCCAACTGATTAAAACCGCCAGCCAAAACCCTAAACTGACTCCCTTTCAAAAGGCCAAGACCACCTTCGTCCCCTATCTTATTGCCGATTACAAAGCTATGGATCGGGGTGCTACCGAAGTTTCTATTGCCAGCCGGGCCGGCGCTAATGCCATTACTGTCTTAGGCCAAGCCCCGACAGAAACAATCGACGCTCTGCTTAAATCTTGCGAAAGATGCGGTTTGGATCCGATTATCGACATGATGAACGTCCAAAGACCCTATCAAGTTTTAAGAAAACTCAAAAAACTTCCGCCAATCGTCATGCTTCACCGCGGCGTTGACGAAACTGAGACAGGCCAAACCCGTTTCCCGATTCATTTAATCAACCAGATTAAAGGAGCTTTTGATGTAATGATTGCTATCGGCGGTGGCGACACCCTCCGCGAGGTCCAGTCAGCTATTTTCAATGGTGCTGACATTGTCATGGTTTGGAAGGAGTTTTATCAAATTCAAGACAATACTACCGAACTGGCCGCCGGCTTCTTAAAAGAGATTAAATAATTATTTTCCAATCAACCTCTTAAAACCTTCAAGAACTTCCACCGGCAAGGCAAAAACGACCGTGTTGGCCGGATTAGCCGTTGTTCCTTCAATCGTCTGCAGGGTCCGCAAGGAGATTGCTCCGGATTTAGCCAGGTTATCAGCCGCCGACTGTAAATTCTTTGAGGCTTCAAGTTCACCATTGGCTCGGATAATTGCTGCCCGCCTTTCCCGTTCGGCTTCAGCTTGTTTGGCCATTGCCCGCTTCATATCCGCCGGCAACTCAATATCCTGGATTTTAATCGAGGTCACATTGATTCCCCAAGCGTTAGTTTCCTCGTCAACCAGTTTCTTAATCTCCTCGGAAATTTTCAGTCTTTCTGCCAGCAAGCTGTCCAGCTCAACCCCGCCGATTACATCCCGCAATGCCGCTTGAGCATACTGAGAAACAGCATAGGAATAATTTTGAATTTTTAAAACTGCATCCTCTACCCGTTCGACATGGAAATAAACCACCGCATTGATTCCAACCGGAACATTATCTTGAGTAATTACTTCCTGCTGAGGAATATCCACTGTCGTAATCCGAATATCAACCTTAATCAACCGCTGCAGCACCGGAATGATGAAGTTCAAACCCGGATCCAGAGTATTAGAATATTTTCCCAAAGTTAGAACGATTCCCCGCTCATACTGGTCAACCACCCTGACAAAGCGGATTGCCGCAATTCCAATTAAAACCAAAAAAACAAAAAAAACACTGCCAAAAAACATCTTTCACCTCCTTTTGCTAAAGGATAACAAAATCCAAACCAACTAACAAGAACCCCACGATCCGGGATCGTTTTCCTACCTACGATCCGGTAAAACTATCTTTTCCCATCCTGATTCTCCGTCGTTCCTCTATCAGAAGGGATAACCAGAATCAATTTTGGCACCGCGGGCAATAAAAAGTTCCCCGGCCGCCGATTTTGATTCTTCTGATTTTCCCGGAGCAGGAAAAACACTTTTTCCCGTCACGCTTATAGACTAAAAAATGCTTCTGATAAGCCCCTTTTTGACCTAAAGCATCAAGGTAATGTTGATCTGATGCTCCTCTATATTTGATTCCAGCCCGCAAAACCTTATGAATCGATTGATATACGCTTTTAACTTCTTTCTCCTTAAGACCGCAAGCTGGTCGTCGGGGATCAATTTTGGCTAAAAATAAACTGTCATTAGCATAAATATTGCCAATCCCGGAGATCTTTTTCTGATTTAAAAGAGCCAGCTTAACCGGCCGCCGGGTTGAGGCTAAATACCTTTTGAAATAGGAAAAGGTCAAATCATCCAGCGGTTCAGGTCCAAATTCAGCCATAATTTTCTCCAATTCTTCCCTGCCTTTAACCAGCTTAATCCACCCGAACTTTCGCAAATCACAAAAACGGAGCTCTAAATTATTCTCTTCCCCAGATTTCCACACCGGGAAAGTCAAACCGCCGCCGGCAATCTGTCTGCCACTCCTGAAGTATTTTTTTTCGAGCCCAATTACCACTCGTTGATATTCGTCCCCGGGATCACCTGGCTTTCTCACTAAAAGCCGGCCGGTCATTTTAAGATGAATCAGCAGGCACGCCTGCCAAACACTTTTTTCCTTCTCAGAAAAGTTAAGTTGCCGTCGGCGCTCTTTTTGTTGTTCCCGAGGCGCTTTAAGAAAAACCTGCATTAATTTCGCCCGTCTCTTAATTTCGGCAATTTCTAAACCGATAACCTCTCCTTTAACCACTTTCAGCGACGGTAAAATTTGCTTGGGAGAATCCGCTAAAATATCAACAATCCGATAACCTATCACTAATTTTTCCAGGCCTTTTTTTATTGTTTCCACCTCGGGCAATTCCGGCATAAGCCTCCTTTTTGACTCTTTCCATTATACCAATTATGATTTAGGAACAAGAAGCAATTTTAACTGACTATGACCAATCTCGGTATTGTTTTATTTCTCTCTCTCTTGGGTAGCGTTTTCGCTTTAACCGGCGGGATTATTTTCCTATATGTAAAATCCTGGTCTCTGGTCTTAACCCGCTATTCGGTTTCCTTCGCCGCCGGCGTACTCCTGACTGTTGCTTTAATCGGCCTGCTTCCTGAAGCAGTGGAAATGATCGGCGAAAACGCTTTTTTAGTCGTTTTGTCAGCTTTCTTAAGCGCTTATTTGTTTGAAAACTTCGCCTGCAATCTTCATCACCACGACCACAACTGCGATCAGCCTGCCAATAAATCCTCAGGATCAACCGGTCTAATCATAATTGGCGACACCATTCATAATTTTATTGACGGCGTTGCCATCGCGGCCGCCTATCTTACCGATCCCGGTTTGGGTTGGATAACAACAATCTCAACTTTTTTACACGAAATCCCCCATGAAATCGGCGATTTCGGCATCTTATTAAAAAAAGGTTGGCCGCCGAAAAAAATTGTCATCGTTAATATCCTTTCCGCTTTATTTACTTTGATCGGCACTTTTTCGGTAGTATTCGTTTCTCAAAATGAAAACTTTATCGGGATTCTCCTCGCCTCCGCCGCAGGAATGTTTTTATATCTCGGAGCCAGCGATTTCCTTCCTCATGCCCACGAAGACCTTTCCCGTAAGAAAGCGCTTTTGGCACTCCTGGCCGGAGTCGGCATCATGCTCGGCACTTTTAAAATCATTCCCCACTCCCACGAACATGACTCTCATCACCATCAAGATCAGCCAGAAAAAAATTAACTTTCCCCGATTGAAACTACTTCTGAAACAAATTCCAAAATTTCCCTTTTAAACCGTTCTTGGGAATATTTTTCTGCCTGTTGCCAGCAGTCTCTAAATTTAATTTTACGATATATCGAGATATCGAATTTTTTTAAAACCTTAATTAAACTATTGACAGTCAGTTCTTCAAAAAACAAGCCCGTCTTACCTTCAACTACTGTTTCCCTAACTCCACCGGAGCGGTAAGCAATCACCGGCCGGCCGGCCGCCATTGCCTCAACCGGAGTAATCCCAAAATCCTCCTGATCAGCACAAAAAATATAAGCCCGGCAATTAGCATAAAGATCAGCCAATTCCCGATCGTTCACTTCGTCGACAAATTCGACTGTCGGCCCGGCCAGTTTTTTCAATTCTTCTCCATAACCGGCAAAGCTTGATCCAAAAACTTTCAAAGGCAAATTCAGTCGATTACATGCCCGCACTGCTAAATCGATCCTTTTTGCCCGAGCCAACCGTCCTCCGGCTAAATAGTAAACCCCTTCCTTTTCGCCTCCCTGCTTCCTATTCTTAAATCTTTGAATATCCACCGGAGGATAAATCACTACCGAATCCCGGCGATAAAACTTTTTAATTCTCCCGGCCACTTCCCGGGAATTAGCTATAAAATGACTGACTTTTTGAGCTGATTCAAAGTCTGTCAATCTTAAAAAATGATTGATAAAATTCCCGGCCGATCTTCCCCACCAATGCTTCTGCCAATTACGGGCAGTCGGATATCCGTATAAATACCGCGGCGGCGTATGGCAATAACAAAGATGAATTGCTTTTGAAGCGGTCTTAATGGTATTGGGAGTATAAGCTCCGGTTGCGGAAACGATTATCAGATCAAAACCGGATAAATTAAGCTTCCTCAAAGCCGTCGGCGCCAGCAATCGAAATGGACTAATCAGGAATTTTTTAAAAGGCACCTTTTGCAAAAAGGAAGTTCTGATTGGCCATTCTTTAACTTTTGTCTGATGAGGCCCGAAATTTCCGGGTAAAAAAAAACTGGTATAAATTGGTGCCCGGGGAAAGAGCTGGTGGAAGGCTTCTAAAACCCTTTCCGCCCCCCCATAACCAGCCAGATAATCATGCACCAGGGCAATTTTCAAACCGGAAAATTTTTTATTTTTTGGCTTTTGGTTTTTTTTCATACCAGCTTCAACTGTCTTCGAATCTGTTCTTTTTCCCCCTCTCTTTCCGAATCCGGCAAGTCACCCGGCAGCTTGTTCATCAAACTCTTAAATCCCAGTTTCTTAAACAAAGTGAGGGCCTTTTCCCGGTCATAATCAGCCAAGCGGCATTTTTTTAAAATCAGTTTCACCGGCGCCTTAATCGTAATCCGAGCCAGCTTTTGCGAAAGCAGGGCTGACTCCTTCCCCTCCTTTAGTTTCCGCGCTACCGAAACTGGCAATTTATCCAAATTAAGGTATATATTTTCCAGCGACCCGAACGACTCAAGCAATCGAACGGCTGTTTTTGGGCCAATCCCGGGAACACCCGGATAATTATCTGAAGAATCACCCATCAAAGCTTTATAATCTACAATCTGATCCGGCCAAACCCCAAGTGATTCTTTTACTCCTTCAGCATCAAATAACCGCGCCTCAGAAAACCCCTTGATTGGCGCGTAAACAAGGGTTGAATCGTTTATTAGTTGAAAAATGTCCCGATCGGCCGTCACAATAATCGTTTCTATTCTGGATTTCGCTCCAGAAGAGGACCTACGCCCACTTCCGGATTGTTTTGTCGTTTTGCGCTTAAGAACCCTGGCCTGAAAAGCCAAAGTTCCAATTATATCGTCAGCCTCGAACCCGTTTTTTTCAAAAACAGGAAGCGCCAAGGCCGACAAAACCTCTCTGATTATTTCAATTTGGTCTTTTAAAGCCTCATCCATTTTCGGCCGCTGGATCTGGTAACCAATAAACTCCCGGTGCCTGAAAGTCGGCTCCGGCCGATCAAAAGTAACTGCTAAATAAAACGGACCAAGATCCTCAATTACCCGAAGAAGCATCCGGGTAAAACCATAGACAGCATTAACCAGCTGTCCATGGCGATTAGTAAGACTTTTCGGAAGCGCGTGATAAGCCCGATGAAGAATGGCATGGCCATCAATCAAAACCAGTCTTTTTTTCATATCTTCATTCTAACACGCCTCAATCGTCTCCGGAACCTGAAGCGACCACTGTCTCGGCTCTTAAAAAGGCCTGCCAAAACTGAAAAGATTCTTGAGATGATAGCGACCGATGATCAGTTATCCTTCTTAATCTTATCTCTGCAGCCAGCTTCTTTCTTTCTGACAAGGAAGCACCCCGAGTTTCTTCCTGCATCTTTCTTATCTCTGCGGAAGCTTCAGGAGGAGTAATCAGCCGATCCTTAGAATAAAACAGGCCTAACTGGCCATCACGAGTAAAATGAGCAGTAACAACTCCCCCGTCACCAAGATATCTTTCTACCACCAATTCTCCGTTGACATACACCGTTTTTTTCCCTTTTTCTTCTGAAAAAGGCGCCAGAACTGCCGCCAATAACGGATTACTGTTCCTTCTTTTTGACTCTCTTCTCAACTGACCCAATCTTTCAGGACTTTCAAAAACTTTAATCTGCCATTTTTCTCCCGCCAATTTTAAATTCACTTCCGATCTTAAACAGCTCCGTCCCCGGCAACCGATTTTCGGATCAGCCGACAGGGCCGTTTCTATTTTTTTCCCCACCTCATCTGAAGGAAAGACAAATTCCGGGGCTAAAGCCAATCTCTCCCCAAAAACAATTGCCGGTTCAGAGAAGATTACTAAATAAATACCCCGATCTCTTGCCGCCACTTCTCCAATAAGCTGATCAGGACTTTCAGTCATTTTATTCCTCAATCGGATTTCTGCCCAATATAACAGACCCAAAGAATGGAACCGTCATTAAAGTTTCACAAATACGACAAGTCTGTTTTACGAACATTGTTACTTACTCTGGCCAATTACTACCCGAAGTCTCGAAGCCGGTATCTCTTCGGTATGATAATGCGACGGATTCGGCTGCCAGGTATTCCCCGTAAAATGCGGGAACCTGGGGTCAGTTTTATCAGGCTGGCGCCGGTAATCAACTCTTTTAGCGGCAATCGTCCGACTATAAGGACAAAGAATGAGTTTTACTACCGGATCAGCTTCCTTCCCGATCTTTGAAACTTCAACCACCCTCTCCCTTCTTAAAGTATCTGGTTGGTCCAATTCCCCCAGGACTACCTCAACCTCTGTCGCCATCGCCTGAGCCGTCGGCTTGGCTGGTTTACCAAGACACCCCACCAATGCCATCTCAATCCGCCGATGATCCGAATCAACTGCATTTTTTAAATCTTCCGGCTGGCCCACCCTTATTACTCGTTCAACCTGATCTAACAAATAACCAGCCATCCCTTCCTCAACCGGTTCGGCCCGCATTCTATCTGCCAGCTCCTTATCTTCAGGCCCGATCCGCCGCAAAAGTCTTTCATATTCGCGGCTAGATCTTTTTACTTGCATCCAGGGAAAAAAAACTCCAGTTCCTTTCAATCTATGAAAAGCTTCCCCGATTGCTTCCATATTGTCGAAATTAGTTACTCTTCTTAATTTTAGCCTTTTCCGGCTTCATTATTTTCTCAAATTCTTCTTCCTCAAGCGTTTCTTTTTTCAGAAGCGCCTCAGCCACTTTATCCAGCTTTTCCCGATTCTGTTTAACAATCTCCAGAGCTTTTTGATAACAATCGCTGATAATTTTCCTGATCTCCTTATCAACCCCCGCCTGCATCTCAGACGAAAGATGAACCGGTTCAATCCAAGAACGGCCCCACTCGCTGATGTCAATCTGCGGTCCCAAATAAATCGGTCCCAGCGCGCTCATTCCCAAATTAACCACCATTTGCCGAGCTATGCTGGTAGCTTTATCAATATCCGAGGCCCCTCCGGCTGTAAATTCTTTAAAAACCACTTCCTCTGCCGCCCGGCCACCCAACAAAGAAGCCACTGTTTCTAAAAGATGAGACTGGGTTTCGTTGTAGCGATCTTTTTTCGGCGGAATCATCGTAAAACCCATTGCAATTCCCCGCGAAACGATACTGATCCGATGAACCGGGTCCATATGCGGCAAATTGTAAGTCACCACTGCGTGACCACCCTCATGATAAGCCGTCATCTTCCGATCATCCTCCGATTGCAATCTTTTTTTCTCCGGTCCTAACTTGACCTTCAATGCCGCCTCTTCGATATCCTTCATCTCAATCGCCTTGCGGGCTTCTCTGGCAGCGGAAATAGCCGCTTCATTAAGCATGTTCTCCAAATCAGCCCCGGAAAAACCGACTGTCCTTTTAGCCACTCTTTCCCAATCCAATCCCTGGACAAAAGGTTTGCCCCGGGCATGAATTCCCAAAATCGCCTGCCGATCTTCAATATCCGGCATATCTAAAACCACCCGGCGGTCAAATCGCCCCGGCCGCAAGAGAGCCGGATCAAGCAAATCGCCCCGATTAGTCGCCGCCAAGACAATCACATTGTCATTCGGATTAAAACCGTCCATCTCTACCAGAATCTGATTTAGGGTTTGTTCCCGCTCATCATGGCCGCCGGCAAAACCGGTTCCCCGTTGGCGACCAATAGCGTCAATTTCATCAATGAAAATAATTGCAGGAGAAGCCTTTTTTGCATTATTGAACAAATCTCTTACTCGGCTAGCTCCCACCCCAACCAACATCTCCATAAATTCCGAACCTGCCATGGAGAAAAAAGGCACTCCGGCTTCCCCTGCCACTGCTTTTGCCAATAAAGTCTTACCAGTCCCGCTTGGGCCGACCAAAATTACCCCTTTGGGGGTTCTGGCTCCCAAAGCTCGATATTTACCCGGCCGCTTCAAAAAATCAACAACTTCTTCAAGTTCTTTTTTAGCTTCTTCGACTCCGGCCACATCTTTAAAAGAAACCGATTGCTTGCCTTTGGCAAAAAGTTTGGCTTTAGAACGGCCAAAGGAAAAGATGCCCTCCTGGGCTCCCCGAGCTTGTCTGAAAAGCCAGAGAAAAAAAACTGCCATCAAGGCCAAAGGCAAAAAGGTACCCAGAATTTCAAGCCAAATCTTGGAAAGTGAAGTATCTTTAATTACCACTCCGACCGCATCAGGATCGATGCCAGCATCACGGAATAATTCAGTCAAAGATTGACCCGGTTCTTTCCGGGAAAAAGCAATTTTTTTCTCCCCGTAATCCACTAATAAACGGTCATCCTCAACCGCCACCTCTTTTACTTTCTCTGATTTAATATCCGTAATTAACTGCGAAAGGGAAATCTCATCTTCAACCGGCACTGAGGCAAAAGAAAAGAGAAAAGAGGCTCCGGTGAAAATGATAAAAAGCCAAAGGAAAATCTTTTTCAGGTTTAGCCGGATCTTTACTTCCAGCTGCTTCGGTTTTTTCCTGTTAGCTAAGTTTTTTTTTGGTTGTTTCACTTTTGGTGCCTCTTTCAACTGGGGTAAAAAAAGCGTTTTTTGATTTTTCATATGGGAGAATTCTAGCACAGATATTAGCTAAACTAAAGCAGTTAAGCCAATCCCATTGCTTTTTTAACCTCTTTTAAGGTTTTCTGTGCCTCGGCCTGAGCAGTTTGGCTGCCTTTTTTAATAATTTCCTCGATTGCCTCCGGTTGAGATTCGTATTTCCTTCTTCTGGCCCGAATAGGGTCTAAGAACAAGTTCAAGGCCTTGACTAATTTTTCCTTTACCTCAACATCGCCGACCTGACCTTTCTGATACCTCTGTTTAAGCCTTTCAACTTCTTCCTGATTGTTGTTAAAGGCCTCGTGATAAACAAAAACCGGATTTCCCTCAACGTGGCCCGGATCAGTTGGATGAACACGAGTCGGATCAGTGTACATTGCCATTACTTTCCGCCTGACCTCATTAGCATTATCGGAAAGATAAATGCAGTTTCCTACTGATTTGCTCATTTTGGTTTGACCGTCAGTCCCCGGTAAAGTCGGCACCTCTCCAATCAAGGCTTCAGGAAAGGGAAAAATTTCACCGTAAAGCAAATTAAAACGCTTGGCAATTACCCGCGTAAGTTCAATGTGACTTTCCTGATCTTTGCCCACAGGAACCAAATTTCCCTTAACCATTAAAATATCAGCTGCTTGCAAAACCGGATAAGTTAAGAGGCCGAGGGACGGACTCTGAATCTTTAGATCATGCATTACCTCTTTTAAAGTCGGCACCCGCTGACAGCGAGGTACTGAAACCAGCATCGAAAATAAAAGTGCCAGATAAGCTACTTCCGGTACGAGTGACTGCTGGTAAATAACCGCCTTTCCGGGATCAATGCCGACCGAAAGATAATCTAAAACCAAATCGTGAATATTTTGCTTAACCTTGGCGATTTTCTCCTTCTCAATTCGAGTTGTAAGAACATGAAGATCGGCAATAATAAAAAAGCATTCATATCGATCTTGAAGCCTAACCCGATTAGCCAGAGTGCCGACATAATGGCCCAAATGAAGTTTCCCGGTTGGCCGGTCGCCGGTAAGAATTCTTTTTTTAGCTTTCATCTTTTCTCCTTTTCTTTTCAATTCTAACATGTTTATTCGCTGATTTTAGCCGCCAATCCTGACTCCCAGGCATTGTTCGCATCCGACTCTGAATTGGTCATAAATCATTCCCAAACCAGACAGAGAAAGGATTTCCTGTTGACGAGCAGTTAATTGGGGCCGCCTCATCTCAGACACATAACCGCGCCCCTTCTTCACTCCCTGAATGAATCGATCCGGCGGATTATCAAAAAAAACAACATTTGATCCCGATTCCCCAAAAACAGGCCCCTGACTCCAATCAGTCAAACCAGGATGATAAACCAGTTCTTCGCTCCCAATTGCAGCAAACAAACGGGCTATTACCTCTCCAGGATCATTATACCTGATTGTTTCTGGAACATAGGGAATTACCGGAATGCCTTTCTGATCCGCCCGCCTTTTAATCGCCACTGTTTGATAATAAGCCTGAATTAATCTTTCTTCCGAAACGGAGCCCCACAAACGCTGCCAAGAATCAAGCGTTTCCTCCGGCCGCCGCAAAATTGTCACCACTTGCAGCTTGTCTTTTGGATACCCCCGCCTTAATAAAAGATCAACCGGATCAAAATATTCAATGTCAGTTTCAACTCCCAAAGTCTCCTTAGAAAAAGCCAGTGAATTTTCTTTAATGACCCACTTTACCCGGCCGCCCTCCAGAGACGCCCGGCCCATTGACTTAAATGGCTGCATATAGGAAAAATGGCCCGTCAGCGCCAAAACATTACTCAGGGCTGTTGTTCCACTTCGGCAAGGGCCCACCACCACCACCAGCAAAGGCACCTCTCCATCAGGAAGAAAAACATTTTCTAAAAGAGGTTCGTAATTTGTTAAATAGTCATTCGAACAACAACCCTTCAGAATTGAAGCCAGACCAAACTTCACTCTGATCCCCGTTTGGTTCAGAGCCTCCAACAACTTCCGATCTTTCAACTTCTCGTCTTTCTCTTCCGGTCATATTTTCTTCCTTCTTTTATTTCGATATATCAATATATCGAAATCCTAGTGGAAACTATTCACTCACGCACACATTGCGATTCCCCCGCGGGTCCAGCGATATCTGATCTTTCTCCGGCGCCGTCAGCTTGAAAAAAGCCCGCTGCCACTAAAAAACCCGCTGTCAGCGGGTTTCTAGTTTCTTTTTATTCAAATTTTATCCATGACCAAACCGCCGACAGCTTATCTGGTATCGGCGGACCACCAAGCAGAATCTTGCTTAAAGTGAGTCATAATGAACTTATCTTAGCAAATTCTTTGAAAAAGTCAATCCTATTGGCTATGATATGATTAATGAAGAAGCTAATTTTAATCTTTCTTGTCATGGGCTTAGCTTCAATTTTGATTAGTTTTTTAAGCTTGCTGCCATTTCCCCGGAAGAGAACCATGGTTCCGATTCGCCAAAATCCTAAAGGGCAAACAATTAGCCTCCCTCTCCCCCAACTTGATAGCAGCGTCAGTTTAGAAGAAGCAATCTCTAAAAGAAGGTCAAAAAGAAACTTCAAAAACGACCGCCTGACTCTTCAACAAGTTAGCCAAATTCTCTGGGCAGCCCAGGGAATAACGGACCAGAAAAATAACCTTCGCACCGCTCCCTCAGCCGGCGCCCTCTATCCTCTTGATCTTTACCTTGTTGTCGGTGAAGAAAAAGTCACCGGACTAACCGCCGGTGTTTACCACTATCTCTCTCAAATACACGAGCTAGAAAGAATCCTTGAAAAAGATCTCCGGGATTCACTCATGAAGGCTTCTTTATTTCAAGTTTATGTTAAAAAAGCCCCGATCATTCTAATAATCACCGTTGAATACGAAAGAACCACTCAAAAATACGGCAAACGCGGGGTTCAATATGCCCATATGGAAGCCGGCCACGTCGGCCAAAATGTCGCTCTCCAGGTCACCAGTTTAGACCTGGGAACGGTGACGGTCGGCGCTTTCGAGCCGGAAAAAATCAAAAAAATTCTCAACCTACCGACCAACTACCAACCTCTCTATGTCATGCCCATCGGCCAAACAGAATAGAAAAGCCTCCTAAAAAGATTGTTACGAAAACAAAGATAACGATCGCGGCGGCGGAATCGGGGAAACTCCGGAATGTCAAAGAAATTGGGTAAATTACCATGAAACTCATAATTGATTAAGCTCAAAATGTTTGCTAGAATAACCTTAACTTGCGGGGTAGTGTACGGCGGCACGTGAGGCTCATAATCTCACAGACCGGGTTCAACTCCCGGCCCCGCAACCAAACAAAGAGAGCCTCTCCGGCTCTTTTTTGTTTGGTTTGTGTGATCTTGTGAACCGGCAAAACAAAGATAACGATCCCGGATCATCTGCAGATTTCTTTTCCGGGATCGGGAAAGCTCCGGATTGTTAAAGAAAGTAAATCGTTGCCAATAGCAGTTTTTTCTTGTTCAAACCACTTTTGCCTGATATAATTTCTTCACCGGCTAGGGTAGCTCAGGGGTAGAGCAATCGTTTCATAAGCGATGGGTCGCCGGTTCAAATCCGGCCCCTAGCACAATAATTACTTTTACCAGCCAAAAACCTCCAGCCACTTTTGCCAATTTGGAGTTGGCAACAAGGCTTCTTCTTCTTGAGTTTGGCCTAGGTCGGGCGGCAAGACAACCACAACCTCACCCTCTTTAGCCATATTAAGTTTGTCTCTCGCCTGTTTTTCAATAAAAGCCTCAGACTCGACATGTTCTCTTTTCTGAAGCAACTCTTCCTGTTCTGCCTGCAGCCTGGCAAGCTCTTCCTGAGCCCGGCCTACTTCCTTTTCCGCCCGAAAGAGACGAAAAATATTCCGCAGCAAACCTGAGATCATTAACAAGCCCAAAAATGAAGCCAGAATTAAGCCTAATCTTTTTTTTAAAAAAGACCTTTTTTGAGGCATAATCACTCCCCCTAAGCATCCTAGCCCGCCGGCCATACCGAAGTCAATCCGACTTAACTGTTCAGACCCTGGGAAAGCTTTGCTTGTCTACGCCGAACCACACACTTTAAGGTAAAATAAAAGACACTTCGCAGGAGTGATTTCACTTTTTTTCTCTCCCAAGTCTGAACTCTTATAACCCAACCCCACTCTTGACAATAGGATCTCTGACTGCTATTATAGGGCAGTTTTATAGGATATCTTTATAGGATACCTTCCCGAGGAAATTTTCAAATGAATAGCAATCTTGACTCGCTTGAGACTGCCCACAAAAGGCTGGTTAACCATCTAAAAAACAAGGGCCGCGCTCAGGCAACTATCCTTGCCTACCGGAAGGATATTGAACAGTTAGTCGCTTTTCTAAAAGACAAAGGCATTAGTCAGACAACTTCAGTTACTTCCGACCACATTGAAGAATTCAAAAAAAGTCTGATGGAAAAAAAATACACTGCCAAGTCGGTTTCAAGAAAGCTCAATGCCATTAAAACTTTCTTTAAATTCCTGGAAGAAGAAGGCGTCCTGCTCTTAAACCCGGCCACAGCCGTTGCCCACCCGAAATACAAAATTAAGGCACCGCGGATTCTTTCCCAGATGGAATACCGGGCCATCCGAGACGCCGCCAGGGAAGACACTCGTATTTCCACAATAATTGAACTTTTACTTCAAACCGGAATGAGAATCGGCGAATTAGCCCGGCTGGAAACCGGCGATGCTAATGAAAAAACCTTAACCATCCGAGGCTATGAATCTCATAAACAAAGAGACATTCCGCTGAACCGATCGGCCCGAAAAGCCCTGGAAGCCTACCTTGAAACCAGACCCAAAGTCCGCACCCGATCGTTATTTGTCACCAAAAACGGCCGGCCGTTTTTAGTCAGAAACATCAGAAGCGCAATTGAACGCTATTTCCGTATCGCCGGTTTAGAAAATGCCAAAGTTAACGATCTCAGACATACCTTTATTGCCCACCAATTAGGTGCCGGCAACTCCGTTGTCCTGATTCAAAAATTAGTTGGACACAAAAGACTTTCCACTACTGAAAGATATTTGGAATTCGTCGAAAGCACCTCTTCTGAAGAAGTTAAGATCAAAGAATTGTAGCTAAATCAAAATCTCCGAAGCCTAACCTTATCCAAAATACCCTGTGCGCCTGCTTGGATTCGAACCAAGAACCCTCGACTTATAAGATCGATGCTCTACCGTTGAGCTACAGGCGCAAAGCAATTAGCGATTTCGGAACAATCAATTATAACTTGGCCCGCTGGGCAATTTCTGATTCCACTAACTGCCTGTCCTGACCGTATTTCAACCGGGAAAGATTCCTTACCATTTCCCCTACCCTGGGATCTTTCATCTTTTCCAAAGCAGCCATGTCCCGATAAAGATCAACTGAAAAAGGCGGCACCGGCTCATTCCTGACAATCGTTTTCATATAAATGTGGTAGCGCTCGATATTCAGAAGATCGTCTTCAGCAAAAGTGGGCTGGAATTCATGAGTTAAATAAGAAGCATCATTCACTCCCACCCGAAAAGACATAATCGTTCCCACATTTCCGAAAATGGCATTTTTAACCTCCTCATCCATCTGCCCGATAAATTGATTGGCAACGGTTAAATTCAGCCGGTATTTCCGGGCTTCTGAGAGAATCTGGGCAAAATCCGGAGTGGCAAAGTTTTGAAATTCATCAACATAAAGATAAAAATCGCGCCGCTGGTCCTCAGGAATATCCGCCCGGCTCATCGCCGCCATTAACAATTTCGGCACAAAAACCAAACCCAAAAAAGAACTGTTCTCTTCGCCGATCTTCCCTTTAGCCAAATTAATTATCAAAATCTTCCCTTCGTCCATTGCCCGCCGGAAATCAAAAGAAGACTTTGATTGGCCGATAATATTCCGCATTGTTTTATTGGTAACAAAGCGGCCGAATTTAGATACGATGTAGTCAAGCACTTCGCTTTTATGAAAGTCTGAAGTCTGGGCAATCTGGTCGGTCCAGTAACGTTTAACCATCGGGTCTTTAACCTTAGGCAAAAGCTCCTGAACATATTTAGCATCAGTCAGGCAACGGACAATTTCGACGAAGCTGCTTCCCTCCTCACACATGACTGTCAACATGGCATTCCTGATCGCATGCTCAAACCGGGGACCGATAATGCCGGTTTTATAAGGGTCATAAAGTTTGTACATTAAATTTATAATCGCCCCGGTAACAAAATGCTTTTGCTCTTCATTCTGAACTTCAAGCAAGTTAAAACCCATCGGCCTTTCGGTATCCGAGGGGTCAAAGTAAATTACATCCTCGGCTCTTTCCGGCGGAATAAATTCAAGCAGACTTTCCGCCAGATCATGAGGATCAATTAAGCAAATTCCTTTCCCGGCCCGAATGTCTTGAAGAATCATATCTTTTAAAAGCTCGGTTTTGCCGACCCCGGTTTTACCAATCACATAAACATGGCGGCGGCGGTCCTTATCGCTCAGATAGACCGGCCGGCTCATTCCCCGGTAAGTCGATTTGCCGACATAAAGACCGCTCTTGGGAATCTGAACCGGCGCCGGTGCTGTTTTGGCATAAAGCCAGTGAATGTGAGGCGTTTCGACTGTTTTATTGGGAAAGTGAAAAATGGTTGCCAGCTCTTCTGAAGAAAGAATTGAGTGGCCCATTCCCATATAGACCAGCGGCATATAGCGATAAATAAAATCAATCATAAATAATTTTTTAAACCAGATCTTACTGGTTTTAAGCCCGTTCAGATTAGAGGAAAACTGCTCAAAAGAAGACTTGATGTTTTCCAGATGAGCTTCAGCCTGTTCCTCGGTGGTTGAAGAAACCACAATCCGAATCAAAGTCTCAAAACCGGGCTTACTGGTTTTACTTTCGATTGCTTCCAAAGTTTTAGCATCGACTTTAAAAGAAGCTTTTTCAACATCTGCCTCTTCCTTTTTTGTTTTGGAGATAAATGACTTGCCCGCACTCTGCCAACTGCTTCCGGCCGGAACTACATTAATTTGAATTACCGCCCCTTCTCCTTCACTCATCTTCGCCAGTGAAGTAGTAATCAGGGAAAGCGGGTCAGTTGCTAATTCTCGGTAAGACTTAAGAGGATAATAAGAATCTTTACTCAACTGAAGCTGGGCAAAGGCAACCTTCCCTTCCTGAGAAAAAATATTGTATTCAGAAACTTTCTTAAGTTCGGCAGACGGATAAGCCCCGTAAATTTGCTTTTCAATAAAATCCTGAAGATCCTTAGGAACCGAAATGTAAAAGCGGATATCTTCGGGCCGGGCAACAATTTCAAAACAAAGGTGATTGGGAGGCTTAAGGTTTAAAAAATCGCTGCTTGTTTTAATTGAATTCAAAGACGCAAAAAACTGTTCGGCAGTATCGATTTTAGTTTCATTATTAAAAGGAACTGCCACCTGCAAAAGAACCGACTGAAGAGATCTTTCTTCCCGCTTCTGATTTCTTTTCGTCAGCAGGAAAAAATAAAGCCCAATCACCAATCCCAAAAATAAAAAGACCAGAACACCGATGACGGCAAGGAAAAGACCCAGATTGCCCGTAAGGGCTTCCATATTCATAATAACTTATCTCAATTCTCGTAATCTTCTGCCGAGGAGTTCGTTGCCATCCCCGGCTTATTTTTGTAAACTTGATTTTGATCGGCCCGGACCGCTTGGACTCGAGGTTGATTTTTAGTCTTTTTTTGTTTCGGGGGTTTTCTGTTAAAAACACCCCCCATCAACCTAATCAGACGGATACACCATTCCGCCAGCCAGCGGATAGAATCAACCATTTTATGAGTCGTTCCTTCTCTGATTTCCTCTTCGGTCAAAGGCAAAACAATTCCTGTCGCGTCATCACCGGAATTGCTGACTAAAACCTGGCCCGTTTGATCATCCGTCACCGACTGAGTAAGCCGGGTCGCCGCCCCGGGAACCGGCTGGGCCATCTCAATTTCTCTGGGAATTTCCGGAATATCAAGCCTCTCAACTACCGGAAATTGATTCAGCCCCTTGCCGAAAACTCCTTCCACAACCTTTTGCCTCTCTTCAAGTGAAACTGGTTTTGTTTCTTTTTCTTTGTCTGTCAACGTCACAGTAAAATGAAGAACCTGATCCTGATTGTTCTTCTCCAATTTCCCATTATATTAAACGGATAGAAGAATCACAATGAGGAACAATAAAAAAAATCAGTTTTGGTCTTGCAATTTTTCCAGAAGTTTTTTGGCGGAGGTAAATTTGCGAAACCGATGGCGTCCTGAAACTGAACGACTCGGCTCTTTTTTTTCCCACCAAAAGGAAGTTCCGTTTTTAACCCCGTTTTTACCAGCCATACAAATAATTCTTAATAGACTATTAAACGATAGTCAAGTATCAAATAAAATCCCCGCCCACTCCCCGCAATTTAGTTTTTGGGATCATTTCTGAAATCATTTTTTTAAAAGCTTTCAACTGGGAAACAGCAAAAGGCTCTATTTCATTGAATCCAGGGTCAAGGCAGTTTTTGGGTTGAAAAGACTGAAGAACCCAGGAGAAATCTCTAATTTTCCGACCGCAACCGGCAAACAGGTTTTTTAAATCCCGAGCCATTGTCAGCAAAACCTTTTCATCATGGATGGTCGGTACTATGGTTGTCCGGAATTCAAACGGCAAGCCAGAGTCTATTATCAACCGCATAGATTCCTTAATTCCAGCGGCTAACGATCCCGGATCGTCTGCAGATTTCGATCCTGGATCGGATTGCCCCCCGGATTTAATTCCAACTACATTTTCATAATCCGAAAATGTAGTCTTATAATCCATCGCCCAAAAATCTACCAGTTTTGCCTCAAGCAATTTTTTGATGACCTCAGGCCGACTACCGTTAGTTTCTATCATTATCTTAAAACCCAAAGCTTTAACCTTAGTTGAAAACCCCAAAAGGTCTGGCTGGAGAGTCGGTTCACCACCGGTAACCGCCACACCATCAATCCATTTGCTCCGCCGCTTCAAATCCGTCAAAACAATCTTCTCGCTGTGATGTTTCAGCTTTTTACTATTGATTTTCACCAGGTCGCGATTGTGGCAAAACGGACAGGCAAAATTGCAGCCCGGGACAAAGATCACTGAAGCAATCTTGGTCGGCCACTCGATCAGAGAGGTTTTTAAATAACCGGCAATTTTCATAAAAACTAATCGATCCCGGATCCTCAGGTATTTCTAATCCGGGATCTTAAATCCCCAGATTAATTTTGGACTCTATGCCTTAATTTTAAAGCTTATCAAGAATCGCCGACTCTTTCGGCACTTTTCCTCGCCATTCGGCCGCTATCTTGCCTTTATCATCAACCAGAATCATCGTCGGTGTCGCCATTACCTGATAAAAAGCCCCCTCGGCCATTCCCTCAATTTTATCAACATCAAACCATTCAATTTGAATCCTGACCTGGCTTTTATTTTCCAAATCCCTGCCCAATTTTTTAGCCGGAGGACATTTAGGACAATTATTTCTGGTAAAAATTTTTAAGATCATAAAAAATCCTTTTTTTCTTAAAACCGACCCTCATTTTTGTGACGATCGTTAAGCTCTCCTATCTTACCCTTATTCCAGCGGCTGATACGGGAATAAAAACCGGTCACTCGCGTCACCCCGTCAACTTCTTCCGAGCCGCACTTAGGACAAGCATCATGAAGGCCCCGTGTTGTCGCCAGACAACAATCACAAATTGTAAATTCCGGCGAAAAGGCAATCAGACCGTTCTGGGTTTGTTCAAAGGTTTTTTTGACAAAACTCGCAATCGAAACCGGATCCGGGTTCTGTTCCCCCAACCAGAGATGACTAATGGCTCCGGCATCAATTAAAGGATGAAAAAGGCCTTCTTTGGTCACTCTTTCAATCGGATCAATATTTTCGGAAATATTCAATTGGGTCGAGTTGGTATAGTAAATATAATCATCTTCCCATCGTCCCTTAATCACTTTCCGTGATTGATCAGGATAAAAACGCTTATCCAGTTTGGCAAAGCGATAAGTCAGTCCTTCAGCCGGAGTCTGTTCCAAAACATAATCCATCTTATCCCGCCGGCTCATTTCTTTGGCCTTCTTATTGATGGCCGCCACAATCTTCAAACCCAATTTTAAAGCCTCGTTACTTTCATGCAGCTGTTGTCCCAGACAATACTCAACTGTTTCATTCACGCCGAAAATACCTACCAGAAACTTGGCTTTTTTAAAGCGGTAATACATTTCAGGATCATCCTTTTGCCGGGTTGTCAGCGAGCCGAGAGGACCCTGAAGCCCCATCTCAAGAAGTCGTTTAATAAACCGTCTTTTCTGTTGATGGGCTTTGGCTAAAAGTTCCATTCCCTTGTCAATTTCTTTAAACAGTTTTTCCGATTTACCCTTAGCTTTGTAAGCCATCCGAGGCAGATTCAAGGAAACGTTTTGCATTGCTGAATGGCGCATCTGCCAGGGTTTTTTGGCTTCCTCGAGATCTTTTTTATTCAGATTGAAAGAAAGCCGGCAGCACTCGGAAATCCGGGCTGTTTTTCCCCGATCCAAAACAAAATAAGTGTTGCCTCTTTCAGCTGCCACCCGCGAAGCCAGCCGGAGAAACTCCTTATGACCCGGAGTGGCCCAAAATTTTTCCGTAATGTGCAAATTCGGCTTCGGCCAGAAAAAGGGCCGGCCGGCCCCGTCTCCCTCCAGGTAAATTTCAAAAATGGCTCTTAAGAAATCCTGTGATTCTTTCTCGTAGTCCTGATAATTTTTGCCGGTATAAACTCCTCCGGGGCCAATGGCCGGAGTTTTGGCAAAATGATCCGGTACTTCCCAGTAAAGGTTAATATCTGAAAAAATTGCTTGCCCCCCCCGAGCTACATTCTGCATATTAAACTCAAATAAAAGCATTTGAGCCAGCTGCCTTATCTCGGCAAAGGGCATTCCCACCAAATAAGGCGCCATAAAAAGATTGACCGCATCAAAACCAATTGCCCCGGCAAAATGAACCTGGAGCATCGCTGCCAGCTTAATAATCTGCAGTATTAAAACCTGAGCATGCTTTGCCGGTTTGGCCACTGCCAATGACGAGGCAATGTCTAAACCATACTTCTTAACATATTCAATCGATTGACCACAGCAATAAGGCCGATCAATGAAATCGAGATCATGAAGATGTAAATCCCCCCGAGCATGAGCCTCAGCCACTTCTTGAGAAAAAACTCGACGGAGAGCGTATTCTTTTTTGATATTTCGAGCCAAAGAGAGATTGGTAGCTTCGGTATTATGAGGAACATTGGCATTAATCCGATTTTGTTCCGTCAACATTTTATGGACATCATAAATCGGGACTCCTAAACGAACGTGCTTATAGTAATATTTTTCCAAGCCTCGAGATAATAATTCAGCATTAGTCATCTCCCGAATTAAATTGGTAGAAACATGTTTAACTTTGGAGTCAACGATTTGTTTTTCCACTTCCCGGGCAATCCTCATTGCCAGATATTCATCCATCCCGGTTTCAATAATCAGCCTTTTGGCAATTTGGGTCACATCCCATTTTTTTAAAGCCTCATCAGAAGTAGAAACAAAAAACATCACATCAGTGGCCTGATGTTTTTGGGCATTAGCCAGGTATTTAGCCTGCTTTCTGGTTAAGCCGCTGCCGTTTTTGCCATTTTGATATTTATCTATTTCGCTAGGCATATTTTGGTTTGGACAGGGTCTGAGCCCTCATCATTTCCCAATCAAATATTTTTATTTCGATGCCGGTCCCTGAGTTCCGCCTTCTTGCCCCGCCCCCATGAACTGGTAAAGGTATAATAGCCGGTAATCCTCGTAATTCCATCTACCTTTCTGGAATGACAATAAGGACAACTCCCCAATAATCCCCGAGCTAAACGCCGGCACTTTAAGCACAAGGTAAATTCGGGTGAAAGGGCAACTTGGGTATTTTGGGTCCGGTTAAAAGTCTTTTTAATTAACCGGCCGACAGAAGCAGGACTCGGCTCGCGCTCCCCTAACCAAAGATGGGTAATATTACCGCCTTCAATTAGAGGATGGAAAAGGCCTTCCTTTTCAATTCTGTCTAAGGGATCAATCTCGGCATCAACATCTAAATGAGTTGAGTTGGTATAATAAACTGAACCGGATTCAGGATCACCGTGAACAATCTTAAGGGCTTGTTTGGGAAACCGGCTCAAATCAAGCCGGGCAAAACGATAGCAGGTTGACTCAGCCGGATCCTGTTCAAGAATGATTTTTAACCGGCTTTTTTTGCTTTCCTGATCGCAAAGATATTTCATGAAAGCCACTATTTTCAGACCAAATTTCAGCGCCTGATCGCTCTCATGCATCTTCTGGCCCAAATGCGCCCGAACACAGTCGCCCACCCCCAAGACACCGACCAAATAGGCCATTTTGGTAAAACGCAAATATGATTCTTTTTCACCCTCCTGTTTAACCGTCAACAATCCCAAAGGGCCGGTTTCTCGCCGATCCAAGAGTTTTTTTAAGAAGGCTCCTTTTTGTTTATGAGCCTCGAAAACCAGTTGCATCCTTTTTCTGATCAATTCAAAAAGCTTTTTTTCATTTCCTTTGGCCTGATAAGCAATCCTAGGCAAATTAAGAGAAATATAAGGAGCTGCGGAAAAACGCATCCGCCAAGGTTTTTTAGTGTCTTTTAAATCCTCACTGGAAAGAGTGAAAGAGACCCGGCAGCATTCAGAAATCTTGGCAGTTTTTCCCCGATCCAGCATAAAGTAAGGATTACCTGTTTTGGTCGCCACTTCGCAAACATGATTCAAAAACCGACTATGCCCCGGAGTGGCCCAAAACTTGTCGGTAATATGGAGATTGGGCTTGGGCCAAAAAAAAGGCGAACCCTGGCTGTCGCCTTTTTTATAAACGGAAAAGATTTGCCAAACAAAGCTCTGAGCTTCTTTTTCATAATCACCATAAACCTTGCCGGTATATTGACCCCGGGGACCAATAGCCGGAACCTTTTCAAAATGAGCCGGCACCTCCCAATAAAGATTGAGATCAGAAAAAATCGGCTGACCGCCATGAGGTCCGATAGTTTGATTAAATTGATGAATCAACTTTTGCGCCGCCTGATAGATTTCACTATCGGAGAGGCCTGTCAAATAAGGCGCCAAAAATAAATTAACCGCGTCCCAGCCGATCGCCCCGCCAAAATTAGCCCTGAGAGCCAAAGAAAACCGGTAAAGATGATCCAAAGCTGAGTCAATGTGAGCGGCCGGCCTGGTCGCCGCAAAACTGGCATAACGGTTAAGACCGTATTTTTTAACATACTCAACGCTCTGGCCGGAACAATAAGGCCGGTCAATAAAACCTAATTTATGAAGATGCAAATCTCCCCGCCGGTGAGCCCGAGCCACTGATTTAGAATAAACCTTATTTAGGGCATACTCTTTTTTAACAAACTCGGACAGAGTAAAACTTGTTCCCTCAGGAGTGTTGGGCATATTGGCATCGCTCCGGCTACCTTCTTTCGCGATGACAGTCTCAATCTCCTCTAAAGAAAGAGAGACTCTTCCGTCTTCACCTGTATCCTCAAAATGGAAAAGGCCATTCCCGTTACTGTTTTGGGAATGATTGTCTTTTTTCTGAACTTTAGGACCGGGTAATATCCGGGCCAATTGCCGGGAAATTCCCAAAGAAAAATCGGTCACATCAAGTCGTTTTTTTTGAACCATAATCTCTTCCTATAGAACCGAACCAACAAATTTCAAACAAAAAGTCTCAGGTTTTTTTAGAAAGTGGTTTTGCCCGCCTTTTCCGAAAGTTAAAAACCTCTAAACCGGATTTTGTTTATAGATTACCCAGTTTAGTTTATGAGCTGAGTTATCATATCAATTGTTAAAGAAAGCCTGTCAAGCAGAAATAAATGAATCAGAAGATATCAGAAACCGGAAATTAAAAATGAAAAACGGGTTTCAAAAAAGGGGCAAATCTAAACAAAGGCTATCTGTTTTTTCTTTCCCTGATTTGTTTTAAACCCTCACGGGAACAGGTCAGGATTTGATCAATGATAGCTTCTTGCCCTTCGGCTTTTGTCTTGATGGCAGACAAAACTTCCTCATGTTTCAAACAGGCTATCTCCAGCCTTTCCAAAAAAGCTAGGGTTTCAATTCCATCCTCGCTTGCTTCTTTCTCCTGAGCAATCGCTTGCTCTAAATACTTTTCTGCCTTAGTCGCGGTAGTTATCCCCAATTCAGGCTTGCCTCCCTCCACTAAAACTTCCGCCGCTCCAATTCTTTTATCAGCATAATGAAGTAATCTCTCTGCCTTTTTTAACCGGTTAGTCGTTAAAAAAAGCTGGATCCGATCACGAATCATCTTCAAAAGATAGAGAGGATGATCAGGCAGAATTCCCGGATAGGGCAGATAATAATCAACCGCATTCTCTGCTTCAACCAATCGAACTGCCCCAGTCGCCTCATCATCAACAACGTCAAGGAGAATCGGCAAAGGATCCTCGAAATTTGATTCTGAAGAACCAGAAGCAACATTCCCTGACTGGGCCAGCGTCTTAGAAGAAGTTTTAAAAAGAGAAACTGATAAAATCGCCAAGCCGAAAAATAGAGTCAAACTGATAAGCAAGAATCTTTTCATAAGCAGCTTGCATTTTATCACTCTTCGTCAACCAAAGACAAGTTTAGCGAAATAATATTATCGGCCAACTCCAGAAAACATGGAGAAGAATCGGCCCTATCACGCTTTCGGTCCGGCTGAAAACAAAACCCGCTCCTAAACTGTAAACAAAAACGATTATCCCATAAGATAGAATCTGCCAAGGATCATACCGGAGTACAAAGATCGTGATTGGCAAGTGAATCAGTACAAAAAGAAATGACACGACAAAATTAGTCCGCCACTCGTTTTTCCAAAACTGATTGAGACGATTAAAAATAAAACTCCTAAAAACCAATTCTTCGCAAAGGGCAGTAATTCCCGAAGTCAAAAGAACAAAACCCAATCCCCAACCCTGATAAGGCAATTCTGGCAAATCCAGCCCCTGGTATTTAACGATGTTGGTTAAAATTCCCTCGAGGGCAAAAACAAATCCCAAACCGATTCCCCAGTAAAGATTCTTAAAAAGTTTTTCTGTTGATAAGGCTAAAGAAGAAAGCGGTTTTTTTTCAAGCTTTTTAACCACCCAAAAAAGCGATCCCAGCCAAACCAAAGGTTTTAAAAAGAGTTCATCAATCGCTTCCGGCAGGATTATCAAGTAACGATACAAGCCCCAAACAAGCAACAAAAAGATAAAATAGCTGAAAACCAACCGCAAAGCCTTAATTCTCTTTAAGCTAACTGCCTCAAAAGAATCTCCGTCCTTTAAGATAGTAATGCCAAAAAGTTTGTTAAAAAGAGATTCTCTCATTGTTCACATAATAACAAATTAGCCGGCGGTTTTAAACCCTTCTTTGTTATAATACTTTTGATGAAAACTGAAAAGAAGGCCAGACCGGCTGAAAAAAGCACCCTCCGGTCCAAGAAAAAACGTAAAACTCGCCAATTTCCAAAAACCAAAAAGAAGCGCTTAATAAAAAAAGGGAGATTTTATATTATTCTTCTTCTCCTGCTTTCGATTTTCAGCTTTTGGCTTTTCATTTTAAAAGACCTTCCCTCCCCAACCAAACTTGAAAATTACGACTTTCCCGTCTCAACCCAAATCTTTGACTCAAAAAAAAGGCTTCTTTATGAAATCTATGCCGAAAAAAAAAGGACCCCAATCAAAATTGAAAACATTCCTGATCATCTCAAATGGGCCACCATTGCTTCCGAAGATAAAGATTTTTATCATCACCGGGGCTTTGCCTTCCGGGGAATTATTAGGGGTTTTTATAATACCATTTTCAAAAAGAGCCTCCAAGGCGGCTCTACTATTACTCAGCAATTAATCAAAAATGCCCTCCTGACTCAAGAACGGACCATTCAAAGAAAGATTCGGGAGGCAATCCTGGCCTGGCTCACAGAAATTATCTATTCTAAAGACCAAATTTTAGAGATGTATTTCAACCAGGTTCCTTACGGCGGAACTGCCTGGGGGATCGAAACTGCCGCTCAAACCTACTTCAATAAAAGTACCCCCGATTTAACTCTGGCTGAGTCAGCTCTTTTAGCCGGACTACCAGCCTCTCCGACCCGTTTTTCTCCTTTTGGCGCTCACCCCGACTTAGCCATAAACCGCCAGAAAAGAGTTCTTCAAAGAATGGTTGAGGACGGCCACATTTCTTTGGAGGATGCCCAAGAGGCAGAAAAAGAAGCTCTGAACTTTGCTCCCATGGAAATTAGCATCAAAGCTCCTCATTTCGTTCTCTGGATCAAAGAAAAACTAGTCGAGCAATACGGCGAAAGACTGGTTGAGCAAGGCGGTTTAAGAATTACTACCACCCTTGATCTTGACCTGCAAGAAAAAGCCCAGCAAATCATCCATGCCGAGATTGATAAACTTGAAAATCTCAAAGTGGCTAACGGCGCCGGCCTGATAACTGCTCCAGAAACCGGAGCAATTTTGGCGCTTATAGGCTCTCACGATTATTTTGATCTTAAAAATGACGGCAATGTCAACGTTGTCCTCCGGCCAAGGCAGCCCGGTTCAGCCATCAAACCTTTAAACTACGCTTTAGCTTTTGAAAACAAAACTCTTACTCCGGCCTCAGTGATTAACGATATTCCGACTTGTTTCAAAGTTGCCGGCCAAAAGTCCTACTGTCCGGTCAATTATGACGGCCAGTTTCACGGCCCGGTTCAAACCAGATTTGCCCTCGGCAATTCTTATAACATTCCCGCGGTTAAAACGCTGGTTTTAAACGGACTTGAAGAATTCATCAACTTTGCCAAGAAAATGGGGATCACCAGCTTTACCGAGCCGAAAAACTACGGCCTTTCCCTTACTCTGGGCGGCGGCGAGGTTACAATGTATGATTTGACAACTGCTTTTTCTGCCTTCGCCAATAACGGGATCAGACAAAACCTCTATGCCATTGAAAAAGTCGAAAACTGGCAGGGGAAAGTCCTATATCAACATCAGGAGTCACCCGGAGCCAGAGTTATCTCGCCGGAGACAGCTTACCTGATCAGCCATATCCTTTCAGATAACAACGCCCGCACCGCCGCCTTTGGCAGCCATTCACAATTGCTTATCAAAGATCATCCTGAAGTAGCAGTCAAAACCGGAACCACTAATGAAAAAAAGGATAATTGGGCAATCGGCTTCACTCCGGACTTTTCGGTCAGCGTTTGGGTAGGTAACAACGACAACACTCCCATGAGCCAGATCGCCTCGGGCACCACAGGCGCCTCATCAATTTGGAATCAGATCATGAGTCTCGTACTTAAAGATAAAAAGTCGCATTGGCCGCCAAAACCGGAAGGAATAGTTGGAATTCAGATTTGTGCTGTTTCCGGTCTTAAACCGGCTTCGAATGACAGCTGTCCGGTCCGATTCGAATACTTCGATAAAGACACTCTGCCTGAAGAAATCGAAAATTTAGAAAGAGGCATTGCCGTTGACAAAACCAGCGGCCAACTGGCAAATAGCGACACCTTGCCGGAAAATATCGAAATCCAGAATCATCGGGTAGTTTGGGACAAGCTGGGCACCCCCTATTGTTTGGACTGCTCTTTTCCCACCCAAGCCCAAATTCTGGACTCCAGCCGGGTCCTCAGAAATTTTCCCCAACCAACACCCTGATTCAATTTATCTTTGGTCAAAATTACTGGCAAATCACCTTAACTAGTTTTTTCTATTTTCCCCTCTTTAATAAAGCTCGATGATCAGCTAAAATCCAAAAATAATGGCGACTAAAAGGACAGGGTTCGGCGCTTTTACTGAACTCGCCAAAACTACTGAAAAATTCCGCCGCGGAATCGGTCTTTTTCTGGAATCCATCGGCCGGCCAATCCTTTGGCTTCTTTTGAAATTGTTTTTTGTTCTCAGCCGGTTTTTAAAATTATTCCTTGAATTTAAGAAGTTTCTCTTCCGATCCCCTTTAAAAAGGACAGTTAAAAAACGAAAAAACAAACAATCGACTCTGAAAACAACCGGGAAACAACTTTTCAGAAGCGGCCGATGGTTAAGCCTGCTTTTGAACTTATTTTTCGGTCTGGCTGTCATTACTTATCTAACTGTCCTCAAAGACCTCCCTCATCCGGATCGTCTCATTACCCGACCTCAGGCTGTTTCCACTAAAATCTATGACCGCCGCGGCCAATTGCTTTACAAAATCTATCGCAATCAAAATCGGACTCTGATCAAAATTGAAGACATCCCTCCTTTCTTAATCCAGGCAACTGTCGCCATCGAAGACGCCGAGTTTTACCATCATTACGGCTTCTCTTTAAAAGGCATCTCCCGCTCCTTAATAAAAAATTTCTCTCAGGGCAAGCTTCAAGGCGGCTCAACCATTACCCAACAACTGGTTAAAAACGCTCTTTTGAGTCCGGAAAAAACTATCCTTAGAAAATTCAGAGAACTTTTTCTTTCAATTCAAACTGAACTCCGCTTCAACAAAAAAGAGATTCTTCAAATGTATTTTAATGAAGTTGCTTACGGCGGAGCGGCTTACGGGATTGAAGAAGCCGCCTGGAAGTATTTTAACAAATCAGCTCTTAACCTCAACCTGCCGGAAGCGGCTCTTTTAGCCGGCCTTCCCGCTTCACCGACCCTTTATTCCCCTTTTGGAGCTTATCCGGATTTGGCCAAAAAAAGGCAGAGCCTGGTTTTGGAAAGAATGGCTTCCGAAAAATTTATCACCCCTGAAGAGGCTGAAAAAGCCAAGATCGCTCCGCTCTCTTTTGCTCCTCAGGAAACCAACATCAAAGCTCCCCATTTCGTAATGTTTGCTAAAGATCTTCTGGCCAAAAAATTCGGTGGCCAAATTGTCGAAGAAGGCGGATTGGAAGTAATCACCAGTCTGGATCTTGCTGTTCAAAATCTGGCTCAAAACATTGTTCAGGAAGAGCTAAAAAACTTAGAAAAATTAAATGTCCAGAACGGGGCAGTGCTAGTCACCAAACCCAAAACGGGCGAAATCCTGGCCATGGTCGGCTCCCGGAATTATTTTGCCACCGACCAAGACGGCAATGTCAACGTTACTCTTTGCGCCCGCCAACCGGGCTCAGCAATCAAACCGATTAACTATGCAGTAGCGCTTAAAATGGGCTACACTCCGGCTACCATTCTCTCAGATACCCCAATCACCTACAAAATTCCCGGGCAGCCTCCCTATTCGCCAAAGAATTACGACAATCGTTTCCACGGGCAAGTTCCACTCAGAACCGCTCTGGCGTCTTCATATAATGTTCCTGCCGTCAAGATACTCTCTTCCTATGGAGTTGAAAAAATGATTTCTCTGGGCCAAGATCTGGGCATTTCCACTTGGAATAACCCGAATCGTTTTGGCCTGGCATTAACCTTAGGAGGCGGCGAAGTAAGAATGATTGACCTGGCCGTTGTTTACGCTACCTTTGCCAACCTGGGCCAAAGAGTTGATCTTCAGCCTTTTTTGTCAATCGAAAATTACCAAGGTAAAATATACCACGATTTCGATTGCGGCCGCCATTCAAACGAATTCCCTAAAGGAACCGCCGCCGAAGCTTTTTCAAGCTCCGGTTGTTCGTCAAAAACTGCTCTTGATCCGGAGGTTGCCTACCTCTTAAACCATATCTTAAGCGATAATGAGGCCCGCACCCCTGCTTTCGGCCCTCACTCTCAATTGGTAATTCCGGAAAAAACAGTCGCGGTTAAAACCGGCACCACTAACGAATTAAGAGATAATTGGACAATCGGCTATACTCCCGACTTCCTGGTTGCCGTTTGGGTCGGCAACAACGACAATTCTCCGATGCACCGAATTGCTTCGGGTCTGACCGGCGCCTCTTCAATTTGGCATAAAATTATGATCAATCTTCTTAATGATCTTCCCGATCAGCCCTTTCCCCGACCGGAAGGGATTATTCAAAAGGAAATTTGCTCCCTGACCGGCACTCTTCCCTGCCAAGACTGCCCAACCAAAGAAGAAATCTTTATCAGCGGAACCGAGCCCAAGAATCACTGCTCGTCCCGGGAAGAAAAAAGAAGTGAAAAGGAACGCGAAAAGATCCTGGGCACGGAAGATAACTTTCAAGAAATCAAGCCTGCCACTACTTCTTATAGGATAGAAAAAAACGGCAAAGTTATCTGGGAGAAAATCAGGAAATAGGCGGTCGGGAAATTATCACTTCAGAACCAAAAACCTGTTCTAACCAAACAGGCAATTCTGTCTGCAAGTAAAAAAATAAACTGGCGATCACTGTTGCCAGAAAAAGAATCACTATTAACCAACGGCCGTCAAAGCGATCTCTAACCCTCTCTTTTATTCTTTCTTCTTCTTTTTTAGAAGGCTTCTTAAGCATTCTGAGAGACTTAATCTGACCAGCAGGAATAACCATTTTTAAAAAAGAAAATCATGAGGCTAAAAAGTGTTCAAAAAATTTATTTTAAATCATAAAACTAGCTTTTCCCGATTGGCCTTTTTATCCATTTCTGAGCTTCTCTTAGGGTAAGAAGTCCGGTTTTCGCACCCATTTTTGTTACCACCGATGCCCCGTTGGCTACCCCCAGTTTTAAGGCCTTTGAAAGCGGCCAGCCCATCATCAAACCAGCGACAAAACCGACCCCGAAGCCGTCACCGGCGCCGGTGGTATCTTTAGCTTTGATTTTAAAAGCCGGAGTGGTTAGCCATTGATCGTCCCGGGTAAAAAGCTGAGCCCCTTTTTGGGCCTGAGTCACTACCCCGACCTCTTTAACCAAAGCACAGGTTTTTGGCAACAGCCGCTTATCGGTCATTTCCAAACCCGTTAATCGAGCCGCCTCTTCTTGATTGATAATTACCACCTCAGCCCGGTTAAGAAGAGGGATCAGCTCTTTTCTTTGAGCCAGTTCTTTCCGGCCGGGATTAATCGCCGTTTGAATTCCGTATCGGCCGGCATGGTCAAGAACCTTCTTTAAAAAAGCCAGATTTCCCTCGAGCGAAGAGATATAAAACCAGCTTGCCTTCAGTTTAGAAAAGTCGATTAAATCAATTTCCAATCTTGTTCCGCCGCGATAAACCAGGATGCTTCGACCGCCATCCGGTCCTTGCAAGATAGTTGAATAATCGGTTTCATCCCCTTTTACCTGAATCAAAAGATTCCGGCTAACTCCTTCTTGGCGTAACTGAGTCCGGACAATTTGACCGGCCAAATCCCGGCCGCAACGAGCCAAAACACCGGCTCTTAACCCCAACCGCGAGAAACCGACCGCGGTATTAGTCCCTCCCCCGCCCGATTGAATTAAAAGCCGGGAAACTTCAGACTTCGCCCCATAGGGAGCTATCAGTGCCCGACCGGTAAAAACCTTCGGAGTCTTTAAAAGCTTCAGTTCCTTTGACTCTAAAAAAACATCTAAAGTGGCTGAACCAATTGAGATAACATCAAACCTCATTTTTTTTAGAGCCTTTCAATCTCGACCGCCTTTCCTTCTGAACCAAAAAGTTTAATTTTTTCCTCAACCACCTTTTGGATGGAGGCAATCACCGGCGGCATTAACTGATAAACCTTAACGGCATCCGAACCCTTCAAAACATTTTCCAAAGTTTGCCGATAAGCTATCCGCAAATCGGTATTAACATTAATTTTTACGATTCCTAAGCCGATCGCTTCTTTCAGTTGTTCCTGATTGATTCCTGATCCTCCGTGTAAACTCATCAGGCAAGGGAGTAATTCAGCCAATCGTCTGAGCCGCAAAAGATCAATTTCTTCGGCAGTTCGGTAAACTCCGTGAAGATTCCCGATTGAAACTGCCAGAATGTCAGCCTTAACCTGAGTTAATAAACCGGCTGCCTTATCTGGATCGGTTAGCTCTCCTTTAGCCAGAACTTCCTCTGCTGTTTCCTCCTGCTTCTCGGAAACGCCTTGAATTTTTTCAAACTCAACTTCAATCAAAACTCCTTTCTGATGGGCCAATTCAACCATCTGAAGCGAGGCACGAAGGTTTTCCTCAAAACCCAGATCCGAGCCGTCAAAATGAACCATATCAAAGCCGAGTTCAATCGCTTTTTTAACATTCTCGATTTCTTTGCCGTGATCAAGATTAGTAAAAATCGGCAAGCCGGTCTCAGATGACAAATTCTTAACCACACTCAGGAAATTTCTAAAACCAAAATATTCAATCTCCCCTTGAGAAGCCTCTATAATCAACGGACTCTGAGTTATCTGAGCCGCCGCCACGATCCCCTTAACCATCTCCAGATTAACGGCATTGAAGGCACCAATCGCAAAGCCCTCTCGTGATGCCTTAGTCAACCAGCCTTTCAAGGAAGAATCCATGTTTTTTATTCGCCCCGCTTAATCACCGATTCCTTCCGTTTTGCCTCAGACAAACCGTCAAGAATCTCCACTGCCTTTGAAGTTCCAATTTGCCGGGCCCCAGCCTCAATAAAAGCAATCGCCTCCCGGCAAGTTCCGATTCCGCCGGCAACTTTGATTTTAGCCTGATCCCCGATTGCGCTCCTGATTAAAACTACATCCCTAAGACGGGCACCCCGAGGTCCCATCCCTGAACAGGTTTTAACAAAATCAGCTCCCGATCTTACCACTAATTCCGCCGCCTTTTTAATCTCTGCTTCATTTAAAAAACCGGTTTCAATAATAAACTTAATGATTGTTTTTTCCCTGATATTCCTCACGGCTTCAACTATCGCTCTCATTTCTGCCAGAACCAGCTTATCCCAACCGGCTTTAAACCAGCCGACATTCATGGAAACATCCAGCTCGTCAGCTCTCTTCTTGGCCGCTTCAACCGAAGCAAAAACCTTAACGGCTTGAATTTCCTGTCCCAAGGGAAAACCGATCACCGTCCCCACGACCCCCTCCTCTCCCAATAATTCTTTTGCCAGGGGAACATAACAAGGATTAACAAAAGCGCTATGGAAGCCATAAGCCTTAACCTGCTGACAAAGGAATCTAATCGACTTCTCAGTCGCATCGGCCCGATGATTGGCAAAATCTAAATAACCGGCAAGTTTTTGCTTATCCATTTTTAATTAAAAATTACTAAACCGCATGCTGGCCAATCAAAATTGCCCCTTCAATCAAACGGCAACAGTAGCCCCATTCATTATCATACCAAGCGCCAATCTGAACCAGATCCTGGCTGATAACTTGAGTCATCAAACCATCAACGATTGCCGAATGAGAATCGCCAATAATGTCTGAAGAAACCAGCGGCTCACCCGAAAACCTGACAATGCCGGCCATTTTACCTAGCGAGGCTTCCCGTAAAACCCGATTTACCGCCCGGGAATTAGTTGGTTTGACAAATTTAAAAGTGATATCCGAATAAGACCCTCCCAGCACCGGAACGCGGATGGCCGTAGCGGTAAACTTAGTTCTCAGACCGGGCAGAACTCTCACAACCGCCTCAGCCGCACCGCTGGAAGTAGGAACAATATTAACCAGAGCTGAGCGGCTTCGCCGCAGATCCTGATGAGAACCGTCAACCAGTTGCTGATCAGCCGTAACGGCATGAACCGTAGTCATCCGGCCATCTTCCACTTTAAAATTTTTAATAATTACCCGGGCAATTGGCGCCGCACAATTAGTTGTACAGGAACCACAGCTGATCACCTTTTCCTGCCGATATTTATCTAAATTGACTCCCTTAATAAAAATCGGAATTTTTCTATCTTTTGGATTAGCTGAAACGATTACTCGCTTAGCCCCGCTGTTCAGATGTTTGCTCGCGTTTTCTAAATCACGAAAAACTCCGGTTGATTCGATCACGACATCAACTCCGAAACGATTCCAGGGAATTTTCGCCGGATCGCGCTGAAACAGCACCGGAATTCGATTTCCCTCAACAATCAGATCAGTTTCATCCCAGGTAATCTCGCCTCCAAAAGAACCATAAACTGAGTCATGCTTTAAAAGATGACCCCAACTAGCTACCGGCATTGAGCCCGAAGTGTTGACGGCTACTAACTTTATTTGATCGGCAAAGTACTTTTGAACTACCCGAAAGGCCACCCGCCCGATCCGACCGAAGCCATTAATCGCCAATCTGACCATAAAATCCTCCTCAGTTAAAAGCTTATAAAGTTAAAAAGGTGCCTGAAATTATAATCTTCTCCGACTTCCTAAATTTCAGCATTTCTATTTTTCCTGCCTCTTATTGCTTCAATTCCGGGCAAAGTGCCACGCTGAGCCAAAAAATCAAGCATTGCCCCTCCGCCTGAACAAACATAATCTACTTTATCAACCAGACCCAGCTTGGTCAAGGCCGCCTCAGTATCACCACCGCCGATAATCGAAAAGGCCCGGGAATCAACAATTGCCCGGGCTACTACTGCCGTTCCCTTCCGGTAACAGGGCGTTTCATAAGCTCCCATTGGCCCGCTCCAGATTACCGTTCCGGCCCCTTTTATAATTTGGGCAAACTCTTGAGCAGAATCCGGAGTGATATCTTCGCCATTTTTAGTTAAATTGGCTTTAACTTTGTGATGAGTGGCTAATTCCACAATTCCGTTTAATTCAACTAGTTCTCCCCCGACTAAAATGGCGTCAGCCCAGCCCAAGAGAATCTGGCCGGCAACTGCTTTGCTTTTTTTCCGACCGCCCAAAACAACCACCACCGGCCGCCGGGGATTTTTAAAAGTTTGGCCTAAAATCCGGGCTTCTTTCAAAAAATTGAAGCCCAGAGCCGCCGGCAGAAACTGAGGCACCCCCACGATTGAGCTGTGTTCCCGATGAGAAACCGCGAAAGCCTCATTAACAAAAACATCGGCCAGGCCGGCCAAACTGCCGGCAAACGAGCGGGTATTTTTTTCTTCTTCCGGGTAAAACCGCAAGTTTTCCAAAATCAAAATCTCGCCCGGTTTCAAACCGGCCGCCTTTTTTTCGGCCTTTTTTCCCAAAACAAAGGGGGAAAAGCTCCATTTGATCTTTGCCGGCAAAAGCTTTGAAAAAGCTCGCGCCACCGGTCTGAGACTAAGAGCGGCAACTCTTTTTCCTCCCGGCCGGCCCAGGTGAGCCATAATAATCAACTTGCTTTTCTTTTTTATAAGCCAGTTAACTGTTTTTAAAACCTGCCTCAGACGAGTGTCGTCAGCCACCAAAACCTGCTCCTCTTTGACAATCAGGGGAACATCAAAATCAGCCCGAAGCAAAACTCTTTTATCGGTTATTTTTAAATCGGCAATTGAAGGCAATTCCATAGTCAGCTAAAACCTGCCGGGCTATTCATACTCAGTAAAAATCTCTTTTTTTTCTTTCTTTTCTTTTCGAATTCGTCTCACGATTTCTTTGACCATTTTAACCGGATCGGTTTCAAAAAAAACTTTCCCTTTCCCTTTTTTGGCTACCTCAAGAATATGACTTATCTCGTCTGCTATTCCGCCCGATCCTTCTAAAACACCGGCAATTTCGTTTTCTTCAAAAGCACAGGTAAATTCGTTCAAAGTGCCAATCCGGCCGGAAATCACAATGGTCGCATCGCAGCTTCTCACCATTAACAGATTGCGGCCGGTATAACCCGATTTAGTGTAAACTACATAATCGAAGTGTTTGCTTTCCGGCAGCCGGAAACGACCGACATGTTCTTGTTCTGATCCGGCCGGTGAAAAACCAACTACGATTCCTCCGGCTTTTTTAGCTGCCTTGGCAGCTTCAAAAGAAACACCCACCGTTGCTCCGGTTACTAAAACATGGCCTAATTTCGCCACCTCCCGGCCAATTACCTGAGCCAAATCCTTAGCCTTTTGGCTATGACCGGCGGCAGCTCCGGAAATACAGATTTTATAGCTCATAATAAAATTAAAAAATAAAACTATCCAAATGCTTGCGCCAGCTCTGCTAATTCTTTTTGCGGGTTTCGGGCTAAAACTACATCAGTGGCGACTAAAATCCCCTTCGCTCCCAGCCTGAGACTTAATTTAACATCTTCCGGGGAGTGAATTCCAGCCCCAACCACAACCGGTAGCCGGGAAAATTTTAAAACAAAGTTTCTGATTGTCTCCGGTTTGGCACTGGCCACCGAAACCTCACAACTGCCGATTAATTCTGCCGGCTCGTAAGCCAGAAAGTCGGGTTGAAACTTGACCAATTTCTGTCCCTCATCAATTGACTGACAGCAAAGCAAACTTTTCAAGTTCAGATCCTTAAGCCGCCTGACAATCTTACCCACCGCTTCCGGAGATCGTCTTTTTTCCGAATGATTAAGAATGGCTCCTTTTGCCCCGGAATCTTTAATCGCTTCCGGCAAAATCCAACCGGTATGAGAACCATAGTTTATCTCATCCACATCTTGAGCCCAAACCGGCAAAGAAACAGCCCGACTAAGCCTAAAAATGTCACTTGCCTGAGCCACTAGAATAACCGTCTCTCCTGTTTTTTTTGAAACCTTCTCGCAAATTTCAGCCAACTTTGAAGCTTTGGCTCCGGTTCCCTGTTGATAGGTCTTAAAATTAACAAAAATCATCTCTACTCCTCGAGCCGGGCGTAGAGACCGAAAATCGCCAAAACCGCCGCCACTAATAACCACTGAGTCGAAGCCAAAATCAGATCAGCGAAAATAAACCCCCAAGTCGCGGCAAAGACACTAAAAGCTGAAGCGAGCATTAAAAACAAAGAAATCTGATGCCATTGTTGTTTTTCAAAATTCATCTCTTTCACCCCCCTCATAATGCAAGAAGCTAAAATGTTCCTTCCAAAACTTTTTTTTCCGGCCGATCATCGTCTTCCGCCTCCAGAGTAATCAGAACTTTAAGCGAAGCAGCCTCAACTGTTTTCCCGGAAAAATCTAAAAGCCAACCGCCTTTTTTCTGCGCTAACTGCCCCAGTAAGACCATTTCTCCTTCCCGATTCAGCCAGGCTTGGTAAAAATGCCCCGGTTCAAGATCGGGCAAATCAGCCAAAATGGAATATTCTGTCCCGCTTTCCCGGCTCTGCCAGGTAACCAGTCCTTTCACCTTCCCGCTTTCAGGCTCAAAAAGGCCGAAATTATTTCCTTCTTCGGGAATCTCAATCCCTAACTGAGATTCGAGCTGTCGTTCTTCTTCCGGCAGAAGCGGGAGGCTGCCGTCCGGAGCCGCCGGCGCTTCGGTCTGATAGCGACGGAGAAAAAAGAAACCCGCCACTGTCAAAGCAACCAGCCCAAAAATAACCAGTAATCCCCTACTCCTCATCGTGAACCTTTATATTCATGCAAACAGCGCGCCAACTCAGACAATTTTAATAAAACTCTCCGGTTAACTTATCCCAATCAAAATTTCTTAATGATTGCCTGACAAGCGGCTTTTTCCGGATTTGGTCAAGCCGACTCTCAAAACTGGGTTTCTTCTGTTGATAAAAAATCCCAATCGGAATCCGGCCGTTTTTAGCCAGACAAGCTCTTATTGCCCCGCCTCTTTTTAAATAGGGCCGGGCCAATTTTTTAATCCGCTGGCGATAATAATCAAACGTCTGATCTTTGTTAAAAACAACACAGGGCTGTAAAACTTCAACCACTGCCAATCCCCGATGTTTAATTGCCGCTTTTAAAATCTCCTGCAAGTGAGGAACATCTCCGCTGAAACCCCGGGAAACAAAGGTGGCCCCCGAAGCCAAAGCCAGCAATGCCGGGTCCAGCGCTTCAACTTTTTTACCCTCCGGAGTCGATTTTGACTGATAACCTAAAGAAGAGGTAGGCGATGCCTGACCGGTTGTTAAAGAATAAGAACTGTTATTGTGGATTAAAACCACCAAATCATGATTCCGCCGACAAGCATGGACAAAATGATTGCCCCCCTCACCCAAACAATCACCATCACCAGTGGAAACAATTACCTGAAGCCGGTGATTAGCCAGTTTAATCCCGACTGCAATCGGAATCGGACGGCCATGTAACCCTTCAAAAGAGGAAATTTTAGTAAAATTATTCATGTGGCCATGACAGCCGATTCCGGCTACGAGAACCGTTTCCCCCGGATCGGCCCTTAAATCAACCAGGGTTTGTTTTAAAGCCTGCCACAAACCAAAATTGCCGCACCCGGGACACCAATTGGGAGTAACTTTTGTTTCGTAATCTTTAACAGTCATCTGTATTCTTGGTTTTTCAGATTATACTTCTAATTTTTTTGACGATCTCCTCCGGATAAAACTGCCGACCGTCATATTTTAACAATTTATTCTTAATTTCAATTCCGGTTTGCATCTTAAGCCACTGGCCTAACTGACCCTGGTAGTTATTTTCAATCAGCAGAGTTTTTTTAGCTTTGGCCAAAATCCGGCTGACCGACTGAGCCGGAAAAGGCCGCAACCAATTCAGGTACAGAAAGTTGGCCTTTAATTCTTTGATTGCCTCAAGAATCGGCCCTTTAGTTGAGCCCCAGCCAACTAAGGTCACTTCCGCCTGAGCCGGCCCGTAAAGACTGGGGGCGGGAATTAATTGAGAAAGACCGGCTGTTTTTTTCATTCTTTTTTCCAGCTGATCATTCCGGTTTTTAATTGATTCTTCAGATAAACCAAACTCGTTATGTTCGTCGGAGTTAACCTTAACGATCCGGCCTTCCCGGGGAAAACCCCGGCGAGAAATACCATCGTCGGCCAAACGATAACGCGGGAAGATCTCCCTTTCTGATTTTTTATTTGCCGCCGGACTGAAACTTGAAAGGGCCATCTTCCCCCTTTTAATATCCACTCTGCCAAAAGCCAACCTGGGGATTGTTCGGTGAGCCTCGCAGATAAACTTGTCAACTAAAACCACCACCGGTGTTTGATAAGTCTCAGCCAGGTTAAAAGCTTCGGCAGTCAGATAAAAACACTCCTCGGCGTCGCCCGGTGCCAGGAGAATCCGCGGATATTCACCCTGAGCGGCCGTGAGAGCATATAAAAGATCCTCCTGAGCTGTCCACGTCGGTATTCCGGTTGCTGGTCCGGCTCTCTGCCCAAAAATAACTACTAGCGGAGTTTCCGTGATTCCCGCCAGCGATAAACTCTCGCTCATTAAAGCAAAACCCCCACCCGAGGTTGCCACCAGAGAACGGACTCCGGCAAAAGCAGCTCCGATAGCCGAAGAAATTCCGGCAATCTCATCCTCAGGCTGAAAATAAATTATCCCTGCTTCTTTCTCGAACCGGGCAAGAAAATGCAGAATCGACGAAATCGGTGTCATCGGATAAATCGAGGCCAATTTGACTCCGGCAGCAATACTTCCCAAAGCAATCGCCTCGTTTCCGCCAATCAGCATCCTGGGCAAACTCTTTTTGGCTCCTAAAAAATCTCCCAAAGGCAAAAATTTACTTTTAGCAAACTCATAGCCGAGCTCTGCCGCCCGATGATTGCCGGCGATTATTTCCTTTTTTTTGCTGGCAAAGACATCTGTCAGAACCGATTTTAAAATCTTTAAATTTCCTCCGGTCAAATAGGCTACCGCTCCCAGGGCCACGGTGTTTGCCATCAGCCGATGACCGGCTGTTTGAGCCAATTTCAAAAGAGGCACCGGCCAAAACTTAACTCCTCGAATTGATTCCGGCTGAAAACTATCCGGATCAAAAATAACCCCGGCTCCCGGATTAAGCTCGTCCCGATGAAGAGTAACCGTTTCCTGATTTAAGGCGATCAAGAGATCAACATGATTGCCGGTGCAAAAAACCTCTTCAGCGGAAACAGTCGCGTAAAAAGTGTTATGGCCGCCCCGGACTAAAGACGGATATTCAACAAAATCAAAAGTCCAATAACCGGACCGGGCCGCAAATTTCGTAAAGATTTGGCCTGAAGACATGATTCCCTCGCCTGCCTGACCGCCAATTTTGAAGTGAAAAGAATTCTTCATTAACTTTCTATATTAGAAAATTTTATCAAGAAAGAAAAGGGGCTAAAACACACCAAAAACATAGACAGGTCTCCTTCGGGGTAAATTTACTTCTCATTCCCCTGATAATTCCTGATCGCTTTTTTTAACGCCTCAGCCGCCAGAACCGAGCAGTGAAGCTTGGTCCGGGGCAAACCATCCAATTCTTCAACAATTTCCCTGTTAGAGATTTTCAAAGCCCGAGTCAGCGTTTTACCCTTGGCAATTTCAGTCAGAATACTTGAAGTCGCAATTGCCGCCGGACAACCCAAAGTCTGAAATTTGATATTTTTGACATATTCTTCTTCTTTTCCGTCTATTGCTCTCCGTCTTCTGCCTATTCGTAAATAAAGCTTCATTACGTCCCCGCAGACCCGGTTACCTACAACTGCAACTCCATCCGGTTTTATGATTTGCCCCATATTTTTAGGGTTTCTCAAAAGATCAAGCACTTTTTTAGTGTAGGTTAAAGTCATTTTATTTTGGAGCCATTTTTCTTAATTTAACCACTATTTCCGGCAAAACGCTCAAAACATAATCAATTTCCCGGATGGTTGTTTTTTTTCCTAAAGAAAACCGGAGCGAACCGTGAGCCAGTTCCGGTTTAACCCCCATTGCCAGCAGAACATGGCTGGGATTCAAATCTCCGGCCGCACAGGCACTCCCCGAAGAAGCAGCAATGCCCTCATCAGCCAAATACATCAAAACCGCCTCGCCCTCCACTCCCCGAATGGTAAATGAAGCAATGTGCGGAGCTCTTTTTTCCGGGTGGCCGGTCAGAACAACCCCGGAAATTTTTTTTAAGATCCCCTCAGCCAACCTATCTCTCAGCTCTTTCACCCGCTTTGCCTCCTGTTCTTTACCCGCTGCCCTTTGTTTTAAAGCTTCCGCTAAGCCGGCGATGAAGGCAACATTTTCCGTGCCGGCCCGCCGCCCGTGATCTTGCCCCCCGCCATCTTGTTGTCTGACCAAAGAAATTCCTGATTTAACCAGCAGAAGTCCAACTCCTTTCGGAGCATAAAACTTATGCCCGGTCAGAGAAAGCAAATCAATTCCCAATTCACTGACATCGCAATTAAGATATTGAATCGCCTGCGTGGCATCAGTATGAAAGAAAATCCGGGGAGCACCGGATGCCGGGCGGGAAAGATTAATTTTTTTAACAAAATCGCCGATTTTTTTGATCGGCTGAATTGTCCCCACTTCATTGTTAACATACATCACGGATATCAAAACCGTATTGGGCTTGATTGCTCTTTCAACCGCCTCCGCCCTAACCAAGCCGAATCTATCAACTGGCAGGTAAGTTACCTCTGCCCAGCCAAGCTTTTCCAGGTGCCGGCAAGTTTCAAGCACCGCCTTATGCTCGATCGAAGTAGTAACAATATGGGGCTTTTCGGCTTGACATGCCGGGACTCTAGACTTTTGAAAAGTCTCAATCAAACCTTTATGGGCTAGATTAACCGATTCGGTTGCTCCGGAAGTAAAAATAATTTCTTCCGGTTCTACCCGAAAAAAATCAGCCACCTCCACTCTGGCCCGATCCAAAGCAATTTTAGCCTCTTGGCCCTGATAGTGAACCGAAGACGGGTTTCCAAACTTCTCCTTAAAAAAGGGCATCATTACCGCCAAAACCTCAGGATCAACCGGCGTTGTTGCTGCATTGTCCAAATAGACTTTCATATAATTTTTTTTCCTCCGATCCGGAAGCGTATGGATTAATTAACTATTTCTCCTTTCCTACCAAATCTGCCAAACTATGAGACTCCATTACTTTCTTCACTATTCCCTTAAGTCTAAAAAACATTTGCCTTTGCCCGCACATCCCGGACCAGGGACAACTGGCTTCTTTTTGCAAACATTCCACCAGCCCGATCGGCCCCTCCAAAACCTCCAATATCTTAGCCACGGTAATCTCTTTCGGTTTCCGGCTCAAAAAATATCCTCCGCCTGCTCCTTCCTTACTTTTAATCAAGCCTGCCTTTTTCAAATCCGTTGCCGTTTGAGAAAGAAACCGATAAGGCAACTTTTTCACTTTTACAATCTGTTTTAAAGATACCGGCTCCTGAGAAAAATTCCTGGCCAAATAAACCATCAACTGCAGGCCGTATTCGGTTTTTTTAGTCAGTTCAAACATAAAACCTCCCCGCCAAGCCACCCTGAAGGTGTAATATCTAAACTCCTACTAATTTAGTAGAATTTTATTCCAAGAGGATCATTTCGTCAAGAAGCAATTACTCATACCTTTAAACAAAAATAACGATCGCGGCGGCGGGATCAGATAACCCCGGATTGTTTTAAGAAACTGAACAAATATTTAGTCGGACCCATCAGGTTTCCGATTTTCTCATATTCCGATAGCAATGAACCCGCAAGCTGTAATTATTCGCAACCGGCATCAACTTGTTCTCCCCTTTTCGGTACGACGAGTTCTAGCCCGGCCAGCTCCCTAAAAAGCGGCTGAGATTTCTATTGTAGAAAAAAACTCTTTTAGTCCGACCTAATGAAGCGATCGAAGTTAGTTGACAACTAATCTTATCGGGTCAGAGAAAATCAAAAAAAATCAATCCTAAAAAATCCTTATCTAAATTTATCATTAAGGATCGAGAATCTCACTGATGGAAAAAATCGTTTTAGACACTTCGGTTTTAGTAAAGCGGCTTAGCTAAGAAGCCTTAAGTAAAAAGGCAGAAAAATACTTAGCTGGTCTTCAGAAAAAAATATCCAGTCCTCTATATTCCCAATGTCAGACTGACCCCTTCTTTTTTCTCCTCCTGAGGCCACTTGATCGGAAATTCCTTAATCTCGTCGGGAGGCGCAACATAACGCCAAAAACCGTTTTTTTTGCCAAAATCATAAAGATCGCGCGTCACCTCCACATCCTTGAGACAATACTCTTCCAGTTTATCAAGCTGGCCTTCCCGCCAAAAACGAATGGCGTCCCAACCATCAGCAATCTTTCCCGTCCCCAAGCTGGCCTGAGCCAGATTATCAAGCCGCAGCCTCTTCCCCAGAGAATCTTTGACTACTTCCAAAAGATCCAGGGTCGGCAATTCTTGAAAATTCCCCGGATAATAAGGACTCATCGCCGGATAATCGAACTTTAAAATGTTGTAACCAATCACCAGATCAGCTTTTTCCAAAATCGGCCAAAGCTTCGCCAGGTCGGCTTCAAAAAAAGAGCCAAATTCCCCCTGATCCCTCGATCTGTCTTTCACACCTCCAGTGAAGAGAGAAGACTCAGCAAAGGATGAGCGCTGATAAATACCCACAAAGGAAATCCCCAGCTTGGCCGGATCGCGATCCTCAACCGCCGAAAAAGATTGTTTGGTTTCCACATCCAAAAAAACCTGAGTCATTTTACTTTTTCAAACAAAACGCTGCCCTCATCCTCATATAATAACCGCCAGGCAGGCAAAAGCCTGAGCCCCTGGGCCAAGGGCCAATCTGTGGAAATCAAAATGGCCTCGATCTGATAATCCGTCAGAAGTTTCTCCCATCCCGGCTTTAAAGTCGTTGTTTGCCAATGCTTTTCAGCAAAGGATTCACCATCAACAAAAAAATTATCCATCCGGCCGTCAATAAAAATTTTTCTGTCCGGCAATTTCCAGATTAAATACCCTCCCCAATTATAATCATTCAAAAGCCTCTCGGGTACCGGGTTTTTTTTAATGTACTCTACCGCTCCCTGGGGATAAGTATAGGGCGGAATCATTTCCTGAGCATAAACCGATTCATCCGCGTAGGCTTTTTTCATCCGCAAACAGATATCCGCCGCCTGGCCGAAAAAAACAAGCATCAGCGGCAAAATAACCAAAGCCAAAATTGGCCGCATTTTGGCAAGAGTCCGGTCAATCTTTTCTTTTAATTCCTCCAGAAAAAAAATCAAAGCCGGCAGTAAAACGACCATTAAAGCCAGGACAAAACGGTTCAGCCTTAGAGCCAACAGAAAAAAAATCAGAATCATCAGTTTTTCTCTTAATTCAACTTTGTTCTTAATTAACAAAATTGCCGCTATCGCTCCGAAAAGCAGCAAAGCAAAAAGCCAAGAAAAATCACTCGCCCTTACCAGCGGCGTCCAATCAAGATTCAGCCGGCTGGCAAAGCGGTTGCTTCCCATCACCAAAGCCTGAAAATAAACTCCAAACCCATAAGGATTAATCAAGGCCGATACCAGAGAAAGAAAAAAAACCAAGAATAATTCAAGGAAATTTTTAAAAGACAGCTTAAAGCCGATATCGCCATAGACTTTAAAAGGAAGAATCTCCCGAAACAAGAAAACTGTCGATTCGACTGCCAATAGGGCGCCGAAAAACATCAAACCTAAAAAAAATCCTCCATGTAAATTGGCCCAAAGAGCAAAAACCAGAGGAATCAGCCAAATTAACCGGCTTTTATCAAGAAGAAACTTCCGGAAAATAAAATAAATCAGGCAGAGACCTAAAAAAGTAAAAAGTTGGATCCTCAAATAAGTCGTTGTCTGAATTAGAGGCGTCATCAAAACCAGAAAAAAATAAGGCCAGGTTTGTTTCGTCCTTAAACTAATTATCCGCGCAATCACCCAGACAGCCAGAGTTGCCCAGAAACAATAAAAAAAGGTTACTCCCCAAAGCCCGAATTGCCGGTAAGCCAAATAAAGCAGCGTTTCGGCCAGCCAGGAATGATAAATATAAGGATAATCGGGCAGACTAAAAGAAAACAGATCTCTTCGGGGAATTGTCCGGGTTTCGATAATATATTCACCGACCTTCAAATGCCAACCCAAATCAGGATCGATTACTATCCGCAAGTAAAAAACAAAAACCAAAACCAGAAAAACCAGGCCCCAGAAGCGCTTTTTAGGTAAAACCGGTTTTAATCTTTCAGGCATCCGCTTTTTTTGAAAAACTCAGGGGTTTTAAAAATTCCTCTTGGGTTAACCCGGGAGACAACCGAGGCACCTTTTCCAGAATTTTTTCCTTCTCAAATGAAGTCTTGGCCGCCTGATATTTTTGTCGTAATCCGGAAAGTTTTGACCATCGCTGCCGCCTTTTCCTGATTTGCATCTTCCTCTTGGTTGGCGAAATTCGACTCATCGTCACCTCCATTCAATGGAAGTATTTTACCACACTTCGTAATCAAAACACCAAAGAGACTGTCGAATAAAAATTTTCTCACCGTCATCCCGAGTAAAGCGAAGGATCCCCGGCTTGAACCCGAAGGGATTCTTCGGCCTTCGGCCTCTGAATGACGGGGCGGGGTCAGAATGACAATGGATTAAGACGTTATTCGATCATCTCGAACACCAAAAGCACTTGATCCTAATTTCTCAGCTGAGTATAATAACCAGCATGCAAAAGATCAGAAAAAAACAAATTCTGGCGGTAACTGAAGAAGCCCTTAATAAAGCCCGGGAGGTTGCCCAAAAAAGACGGGCAACAGCTAAGCATTTCCGCCGGGCCTCCCGGTCTCAACAAGGCGATCGGCGTTATTTTGAAAATGTCGCTGATTTAGCTGAAAGTAATTTAGCCGAACTCCTCACTTTTAAAAAAGAAATCGAAGCTACCGATGAGGTTAAAAATGAAACGGTTAAATCAGTCTCTTTTGTCGAAATTCAATACCCGGATGGTGTTTGTTTTTCTTTCTATTTCACCAACCGCAGCATTAGATTGCCGGGCCTGCAAATTCTGACTCCTCATTCCCCTCTGGGTCAAGCCATCGAAGGGAAAAAAGAAGGCGAAAAATTTGTTTACGAAGTAGAAAGAGACAATCAGCACATTTCCCACACCGGCCGGATCAAAAAAATCGAATAGCCAATAAATTGCCATTTTTATCAATATCAGAAAATCAAATTTTATCTTAATAAATATTCTTTTAAGAAT
>JAFGMK010000003.1 GCA_016927565.1 Minisyncoccota bacterium
ATTATCTACCCGGAAGCTTTAATTGTTGGCCAACTTCAATTAAATCAGGATTCTGAATATTATTAGCCTGGGCAATCTCTGTCCATTTATAACCATTATTGTAAACTTCCTGAGCTATTTTCCATAAATGATCACCCTGTTTGACAGTATATGTATCTGGTGTGGTTTCAGAGTCCTCTTGGTTGATCTGAGGAGCATTGGTGGCTATCTGTTCCACCTGTTCCTGTTCTTCAGTTTCTATATTGGGAATAGTTAACTTGGTTCCAGCTTCAACATAATCAGGATTAGACAGATTATTAGCACTGGCAATATCTGTCCAGTTGTAACCGGTGCCATAAAGCTTTTCACTTATCTTCCATAAGCTTTCTCCTGTTTGAACTTCATATGTATCAGGGCGGTTCTGTTTATCTTCCTGTCCGGCTTCAGTTTGGCTGTTTCCCGGTTCTTCTAAAGCTATTTCTCCCACCTGTCCAGCCTTAAAATAATTAAAAATTAAGACTCCTACCACCAAAATAACCAGTCCTCCTAAAAAAGTACTGATTAAAGGTTCGTTCAATCTGATTTTTTTAAGCCAGTTTTTTAACAAATTTTGCATAAAACAACTATCTTCTTTAAATAGGGCAGATTATTAAAGGAGATAGATACCTCCTTTCCAGGCAGAAGTAATAAAAATTACTTAATGCGGGGTTGACGGGGCTCGAACCCGCGACCTTTGCCTTGACAGGGCAACGCTCTAAACCAAACTGAGCTACAACCCCAGATTTCCTGACTAAACAAAGGAGCAGTTCTTGAGTTTAGTCTTTGGCGGCATAATATCAAAAAGTTCTCCAATAGTAAATAATGGAAACGACGGCTTGGCCAAAAGGGTTTATTGCTTGCAGATGGAGACGCTCTTGATTATTATTGTTTTTAAGATCTCTTTCAAAAAATGACTAATAATGACTAATAAGGAAGTGGCCAGACTGTTAAGAGCAATGGCGGCCGCTTATGAAATTAAAAAAGAATCACGTTTCCGGATTGCGGCTTATGAGCGGGCAGCTTCGGTGATCGAGCAGGCTGGCGGGGAAGTTAAGGATTTTTGGGATGAAGATCGGTTAAAGGATTTGCCGGGTGTGGGAGAAAATATTGCCAACTATCTTGACGAGCTTTTCCGGACCGGTCGCGTAAAGCATTTTCAGAAAGTGATAAAAGGTTTGCCGCCGGCAATGTTTTCACTGCTTGAAGTGCCTGGAATTGGGCCTCAAACTGCGTGGAAATTGTGTGAAAATTTAGGTATTAGAGCAGCTAAAAATGCCTTTTCACGACTTGAGAAAGCTGCCAGAGAAGGAAAGATTCGATTAATTCCGGGGTTTGGGCCTGATTCAGAAAAAAAAATTCTTCGGGGACTTTTAGAATTCAGGCGGCGGCCCGGTCGGATATTGCTGAGCCGGGCTTTGATAGTTGCTGAAAAGTTAATTGATTTCCTAAAAGAAGAAAAATCAATTATCCGTGTTGACCCTTTAGGCTCTCTTCGGCGGATGACGGCTACAGTTGGCGATATCGACTTGGGCGTTTCAACTAGAAACTCCCGAAAGGCGCTGACTCATGCCGAAAGATATCCGGAAATAGCCAGGGTTTTAGCTGCCGGGAAAAACATACTAAGGATAAAATTGAAAAACGGTCTTCAGGTTGACATAAAGACCCAAAAGCCAGAATCATACGGAGCGATGCTGCAGCATTTTACCGGTTCGAAGCAGCACAATATTCATCTTCGTGAAATCGCTTTGAAAAAAGGCCTAAGCCTTTCTGAATACGGGATAAAAAGATTTAAAAGTCAAAATACAAAATATAAAAACCGGGCCGGAGGTTTGGGATTTTACAAATTTGCCACGGAAAAAGATTTTTATTCCTTTTTAGGAATGCAATGGATACCGCCGGAATTAAGAGAAGATTCTGGTGAAATTGAAGCCGTTCTTTGTCAAAATCAAAGAAAACTATGCCGACTGCCGAAACTAGTTAAAGCTGGAGATCTTCGGGGCGATCTTCATCTTCATAGCCGGTTTCCAGTCGAACCCAGCCATGATCTGGGAGCGGCGAGCATGGAAGAAATGATCCGGCAGGCAAAAAAAATGGGATATCAATATTTAGCTTTCACTGAGCATAATCCCAGTTTATCTCGCCATAATCCGATACAGATACTTTCGATCCTGAAGCGGAAGAGAGAAATAATTGATAAAATTAATTACTCGAGTAAAAAAAGTGAACGGAAATTTTGGGTTTTTAATTCTCTGGAGATTGATATCCGGCCCGATGGTCGGTTGGCCCTTCCCAAAGAAGGATTGGCTACTCTTGATTTTGCCATTGCGGCGATTCATTCCAGTTTTCGGCTTGGCCGGAAGGAGATGACCCAGCGGATAATTCGGGCTTTAAGCGAAAAAAAAGTAAAGATTCTGGCGCATCCAGCCGGCAGAATGATTGGCCGGCGGGAGGCTTATGAAGTTGATTGGGAATTAATCTTTGCTTATTGTCTTAAGAATAAAAAAGCCCTGGAAATTAATAGCTGTCCGCAAAGACTTGACCTGCCTGATTTTTTGGTGCGTCAGGCTGTGAAAGCTGGTGTGAAAATGGTTATATCCAGCGATGCCCATTCTCTTGAAGAGATGAAAATGATTAAATACGGAATTGCGGTGGCGCGCCGGGGCTGGAGTCAAAAAGAGACTATCTTAAACACTCTGAAATATGATAAAATTAGCCAATGGCTGATAAATAAAGCCTAGAAAAAGGCAGAAAGTCTTTTTTTTCCAGAGAGGAGGTGAAAAAATGGGAGGATTTTTTTTAATGTTGCTGGTTTTGCTGATAGGAATTGTTTTTTACGGGCTGACTCTTTACAACTGGTTTGTAAAAGCCAAAACCAGACTTGAGGCAGCAGTTCAGGAGATCGGAAATCAGCTCAAGAGGCAGGCCGGTTTGATACCCAATCTGGTGGAATCGGTTAAGGGCTACATGAAGCATGAGAAAGATATCTTTAAAGAAATCACTGAGGCCCGGAAATCAGTTCTGGCGGCTGTTAAAGAAGGAGGGGCTGATAAGTTAATTGAGGCCGGCACCCGGCTGGAAAAGGCGATTGCGCCGATCAGGGCGGTTTTTGAGAGCACGCCTCAATTGCAAGCCGCCGGACCTACGGTTAAGCTGATGGATGAATTAAGAGATACTGCCGATAAGTTGATGTATTCCCGCCGGACTCTGATTGATCTGACGGCTGATTACAATGCCCGGACAGCGACTTTTCCGAGCAACCTTGTTGCGATGATGTTTAATTTCGGGAGACAGGCAGGAATAAAGATGCCGGAAACCGGAGCTCAGCTCGAGGTTACTAAAGAAGAAACAGAAACACCAAAGGTGAAGCTGAATTAATCTGACTAACTGATAAGCCGATCCCGGATCGAAAATAGCAAACGATCCGGGATCAAAATCATAAACTTCAAGATAGCAGGCTAAATGAAAAACATTTACGAACAAATTGACAGTAATAAAAGAAAGAGCGCTTTTATCATCGGTTTTTTTATTCTTTTTATTACTTTCAGCGTTTATTTTATTGTTCAGGCTTTCGGTTATGATTTTTCGGTGGTTGGTCTGGCTTTAATTTTTTCCGGTTTGACCAGTCTGATCGGCTATTACCAGGGCGATAAAATTATTCTTACTCTTTCCGGTGCCCGGCCGGCCAGCCGAGAGAAAGATTTTAAACTTTTTACGGTGACCGAAAATCTTAGTCTGGCAGCTCAAATCCCAATGCCTAAGCTTTTTGTGATCGAGGATACGGCCATGAATGCTTTTGCTACCGGCCGGGACCCAAAGCATGCGGCAGTTTGTGCCACTTCCGGGCTAGTTGACCGGCTTGACCGGACAGAGCTGGAGGGAGTTATTTCTCATGAGCTTTCTCATATTAAAAATTATGATTCCCGGTTAATGTCGATTGTGACAGTTTTGGTAGGACTGGTTACTCTTTTGGCTGATTGGTTTCTCCGGGGTTCAAGAATGGGGGGGCGAAGCAATAAAAAAGGCGGAAGAGGGCTTGTTCTGATCGGGCTTTTGCTGGCTCTGCTTTCGCCGATTGTGGCGCGCTTGATTCAGCTGGCTATTTCCAGAAGAAGAGAGTTTCTAGCTGATGCGTCAGGGGTAATGATTACCCGTTTTCCTGATGGTCTGGCCCGAGCTCTGGAGAAAATTTCTCAAGACCGTGAGCCTCTCGAGGCTGCCAATAAGGCCACTGCCCACTTGTATATCGCCAATCCTTTAAAAAATCGCCACGATCAAATAGGCATGTTTGCCAGTCTTTTCAATACCCATCCTTCGGTAGAGGAGAGAATCAGAAAACTGAGAGAGATGAGTTGAGTATAAGCAGGTGGTGTTAAAATTGGTTTATGATTCGTCCGGACAATCTGACCCATAAAGCTCAGGAATCTTTGGTGCAGGCTTTTAGCTTGGCCAAAGAAAACAAAAACCCCCAAGCGGAAGACATTCATCTTTTGAGGATTTTGTTGGCCGGGAAGGGTGATTTAATCCCGGTCGTGCTGGAAAAAATGGGACTTTCCCCCTCGTCTATATCCGATTCGGTGGAAAAGGCAGTTAGGTCCCTGCCGATTGTTGAAGGTGAAAATTCGCTTTTGCCTTCGCGAGGGTTGCTTGCAGTGCTTGATCGGTCCGAAAAAGAGGCGAAAAAAAACCGGGACAAATTTATTGCCCAGGAACACCTTTTTTTGGCACTTCTATTGACAGAGTGCCAATCAAAGAGTATATTAGAGCAATCAGATGTCAGAGAAAGTCAAGTCCGCAAGGTCTTAAAGTTAATTAAAGGAGATCAGAAAGTGGCCGACCAATCAGCTGAAACCAAATATCAGGCTTTAGAAAAATACACTACTAATTTAACCCGGGCTGCCAAAGAGGGGAAACTTGATCCGGTGATCGGAAGAGATCGGGAAATCAGGCGGGTAATGCAGGTTTTATCCCGCCGCCGGAAGAATAATCCGGTTCTAATTGGCGATCCGGGGGTGGGAAAAACGGCCATTGCTGAGGGTTTGGCTCAGCGGATTGTAGCCGGAGACGTTCCGGAAAGCTTAAAAAATAAAGAAGTTTTGGCTTTAGATTTAGCTTTGATTTTGGCGGGCAGTAAGTTTAGAGGGGAGTTTGAAGAAAGACTGAAAGCAATTTTAGACCAAGTTGAAAAGGCTGCCGGCAAGTACATTATTTTTATGGATGAGCTTCATACTTTGGTTGGTGCCGGAGCTGCCGAGGGTGCCGTTGATGCTTCTAATATGCTCAAGCCGGCTTTGGCTCGGGGATTGCTTCATGCTATTGGAGCAACCACGATTACCGAATATCGGAAATATATTGAAAAAGACGCGGCTCTGGAGCGTCGCTTCCAACCAATTCTGGTCGAAGAACCTTCAGTTGAGGATAGTATTGCTATTTTAAGAGGCCTTAAAGAAAAATATGAAGTTCATCATGGGGTCAGAATTACCGATGAAGCGATTATTAGTGCCGTTACTCTCTCTTCCCGGTATATTACCGATCGTTTTCTACCGGATAAGGCGATTGATTTAATCGACGAAGCGACTTCAGCTTTGAAGATCGAGATTGAAAGTTTGCCGGCGGAATTGGACGAACTAAAAAGAAAGGTGACCCAGTCTGAAATTGAGCTGGCAGCCATGAGGAAAGAGAGAGGGAAGGAAATTGAGGAAAAAAGGAAGGTCTTGACCAAAAAGATGACCGACCTGAAAGAAAAGGCTCGGCAAGACGAATTGAAATGGCAGGAACAAAAAAAGATGCTTAAAACTATAAGTGAAATTCGGGAAGAAATCGATAACTCAAGGCAAGACCTGGAAAAAGCTGAAAGGGAAGTTGAGCTTGAAAAAGCCGCTGAAATCAAGTATGGCCGTCTGCCCAGGCTTGAAGAACAACTTAAGGAAAAATTGAAGCAATGGCGGCAAATTCCCCCGGAGCAAAGGTTGATTAAAGAAGAAGTTACCGGAGATGATATTGCCCGGGTAGTTTCCCGTTGGACAGGAATTCCGGTTACCCGCCTGTTGACTTCCGAAGCAGAGAAGCTGGCTCATCTTGAAAAAGAGCTTGCTAAGAGAGTGGTCGGTCAGGATGAGGCAGTTGAGGAAGTGGCCAATAGCATTCGGCGTTCAAGAGCCGGAGTGGGAGAGGAAAACCGCCCGATTGGAGTCTTTCTTTTTCTTGGCCCCACCGGAGTAGGCAAAACGGAACTGGCCAAAACCCTAGCCCAATTTTTATTCGGTAATGAAGAGGCGATGGCGCGGTTGGATATGAGTGAATATTCTGAACGCCACAGTGTGGCGCGCTTAATTGGCGCTCCGCCGGGTTATGTCGGTTATGAAGAGGGCGGGCAGTTGACTGAGGCGGTCAGAAGAAAACCTTACGGGGTGGTTTTGCTGGATGAAATCGAAAAAGCTCATCCGGAAGTTTTCAACTTGCTTTTGCAGATTATGGATGAGGGGCGGCTGACTGACGGCCAGGGCCGGACAGTTAATTTTAAAAACACGGTTTTGATCATGACTTCAAATTTAGGCAGTGAACAATGGGAAGAAAGCGAAAATACCGCTGAGATTGCAGAGGCGGTAATGGGAATAGTAAAGGCTACTTTTCGGCCTGAATTTATAAACCGGCTGGATCAAATTATTCTTTTCGAAAGGCTGAATGAGAAAATGATGGAGCGAATTGTGGATATTCAGACCAGGCGGTTAACGGAACGGCTAAAAAAGAAAAAGATAACCCTGGAGTTCTCTAAGTCGGCCAGAATAGCTCTGGCGAAGGAGGGTTATGATCCCAGTTTTGGGGCCCGGCCCTTGAAACGAGTTATTCAGAACCGAGTTTTGAACCCGATTGCTCTTTTGCTGGTTGAGAAAAAAATTAAAGAAGGGGATAGGGTTCAGGTAAAAGCGGTTAACGGAAAAATTGAAGTTGCCTAATGAGCAATTACCAGACTTCTCGTTCTTGAACCTTATTTTTTTTCCGATTATACTGACCCTCAGGGCAGCCTTTTTTTGGTATCCTTAAACTTTTTTTAAAAAAAATCGATGTCTTCTAAACTTAAAAAATTAAATCAAAAACAAGTCAGACGCGTTGCTGATTTGGCCAAACTTACTTTAACCGCAAAAGAAATTGCCAAATTTACGGCTCAGCTTTCAACTATTCTTGACCATTTTCAAAGCTTGGCTGAAGTTAACACGGCAGAGGTTGAATCAACCAGCCAGGTGACTGGCCTTCGAAATGTGACTCGTCAGGATGGCAAGCCCGGAAGATGTCTGGCCTCCGCTGAGGCGCTGGCTGATGCTCCCGCAAAACACCAGGGTTATTTTAAAGTTAAAGGTATTTTCGAAAAAAAATGAAACTTAATGAACTAACGATTGATCAGGCACAAGAAGGCTTATTCAGAGGGGATTTTTCTTCGGTTGAGCTGGTTCGGGCTTGTTTAGCCAGAATCAAAAAAGCAGATTCCCGAATTAAGGCTTTTATCACTGTTTGCGAAAAAAAAGCTTTAAATCAGGCTCGGGAAGCGGATCAACAACTCAGAAAAGGAATTAAAAAAAGGCTTCTGGGAATTCCGGTGGCTTTTAAGGATCTTTTTGTAACTGAAGGGATTAAAACGACGGCCGGTTCTCAAGTTCTGGCTGATTTTATCCCTCAGTATGATGCTACTGTTGTGCGGCGATTTAAAGAGGCAGGGGCGATTGTTGTCGGCAAAACCAACTTGGATGCCTGGGGGCATGGTTCGTCAGGAGAAAATTCTGCTTTTGGCGCTACCAGAAATCCCTGGAATCAGGAGTATGTGCCGGGGGGGTCTTCAAGCGGCTCCGGTGCGGCTCTGGCTGCCGGGATGTGTTTGGCCGCAACCGGAACTGATACCGGCAGTTCTATCCGATTGCCGGCTTCATTCTGCAATTTAGTGGGAATGAAGAATACCTACGGCCGGGTTTCCCGTTTTGGGGTGATTGCGATGGCTTCTTCTTTTGATTGTCCCGGCTGTTTGACAAAAACAGTTAAGGATCAAGCTGCCATTTTGGAAATAATCAGCGGGCAGGATGGGGCTGATGCCACTATGCCCGATCAAAAAGTGCCGGATTATTCCCGGATTTTGAGTCAAGAAACCGGTTCTTTGAAAATAGGTTTGCCGAAGGAATACTTCAACCGGGGGATTGATAATGAGGTAGGAGATCTGGTGAAAAAAGCGATCAGAAAAATAATCGACTTAAGCGGAGGAGAAATTATTCCGGTTTCTCTGCCTCATACCAAATACGCCATGCCCTGCTATTACATCTTGGTTCCGTCAGAAATCAGTTCCAATTTAGCTCGGTATGACGGAATCAGATATGGTCGGGGAAGAGACAAATTCGGCGATGAAGCTAAAAGAAGGATAATGCTGGGAACTTATGCCCTTTCAGCCGGGTACTATGACGCCTTTTATCTTAAAGCCCAAAAAATTAGGACTTTAATTAAGCGGGATTTTGAAAAGGTTTTTTCGAAAGTGGATGTCATTATGGCGCCAACTTCACCAACCCTGCCTTTCAAATTGGGAGAAAAAACCAACGATCCCCTGGCAATGTATCTATCTGACATCCTGGTTTGTCCTGTCAACATTGCCGGAATTCCGGCCTTAAACCTTCCCGTTGGTTTCTCAAAGAATGGTTTGCCGGTCGGAATGCAAATTATTGGTTCTCAATTTAGCGAAGAAAAGCTTTTAAGAATTGGTTACACCTACGAGCAAGCTACTGAGTGGTACAAAATAAAACCGAAAATATGAAAAAGAATATGGCTGTTTTAGAACCGGTCATTGGTCTTGAGATTCACCTGGAATTGACTACCCGGCAAAAGATGTTTTGCCGCTGTCCGGCTGACCATTTTGGCAAAGAGCCCAACACTCAGACCTGTCCGGTTTGTTTGGGATTGCCGGGAGCTTTGCCTTATCCCAATCAAAAGGCTATTGAGGATACGGTTCTTTTGGGTTTAGCCCTGGGTTGCCGGATTCCGAAAAAAGCTAAATTTGACCGGAAAAACTATTTTTATCCGGATCTGCCGAAAGGTTATCAAATCTCTCAGTATGACCAGCCGTTCGCTCTCGGAGGAGGGCTCAAATTAAAAATTAAAAATGAAACATATAAGACTATCCGGATTAACCGGGTTCATTTGGAAGAAGACACCGGTAAACTGGTCCATCGGTTGATTGGCGGCCGGGATTATTCCTTGATTGATTTTAACCGCTCCAGCGTTCCTTTGGTTGAGGTGGTTACCGAACCGGACATCGCCTCGATTGAAGAATTAATTGCTTTTGGCAAAAAAATTCACCAGCTGGTTCGTTATCTCGGAATTTCTCCGGCTGATATGCAGAAAGGGCAAATGCGGTTTGAGTTAAATCTCTCGATGAGACCAAGGGAAGATCGGAAATTGCCTGATTACCGGGTAGAAGTCAAGAACCTTAATTCATTCAAATTTTTAAAAGCCGCAGCCGAGTATGAAATTAAACGCCAAAGCCAGGCTTTAATCAGAGGCCAGAAGTTACTTCAGGAAACCAGAGGTTTTAATGAAAAGAAAATGATAACTTTTGCCCAGCGGAGCAAGGAAGAAGCTCATGACTACCGATATTTTCCCGAGGCAGATATTCCGCCGATTAGCTGGCCGGAATCAGCGATTCGGCGGATTAAAAAGCGGCTTCCCGAATTGCCGGAAGCTAAGCAGATCCGGTTTCAGAGGGATTTTAGACTGAATCCGGCTGAAGCTGAGAGGCTGACCCGGGAAAAAAGCCGGGCGGATTATTTTGAAAAAGCCGCCGTTGAGGCTTTAAGATTGAAGCTGGAACCGGCTAAAATTGCCCGAGCAATCATTAACAAAAGGATTGAAACTGCTCATTTTTCTCCGATCCAATTGGCCGAAAGAATCGCCGGCCAGCAAAAATTAAATAAGACGGGCCGTTCAGACACAACGGCTCTGGTAGAAAAGGTTTTAGCAAAGTATCCCGGCGAGGTTAATCGATATCGAGAGGGCAAGATCGGCCTGATACAGTTTTTTATCGGTCAAATAATGAAAGAATCCCGTGGATTAGCCGATCCGGAGATAACCAGGACAATCCTGCTAAAGAAATTGAACCAAGAACAAAATTTTTAACTGATTGGATTTATGTCCAAGTTTACCCATCTTCATGTTCACAGCGAGTATTCCCTTTTAGATGGCCTTTCTAAAATTAATCTCTTGGTTGATAAGGCAGTTGAGTACGGGATGAATTCCCTGGCCTTGACCGATCATGGGGTTATGTATGGGGCGGTTAAATTTTATTTAGCCTGTAAAGAAGCAGGGGTAAATCCAATTATCGGTTTTGAGGCTTATGTGGCGGCTCGTTCCCGTTTCGACAAGCAGGCTCGAGTCGATTCGGATCAATATCATTTAGTGCTTTTGGCTAAAAATGAGGCCGGCTACAAAAATCTGATGAGGCTTACCACTCTGGCCCATTTGGAGGGTTTTTATTACAAACCTCGAGTCGATTTTGAACTGCTGGAAAAGTATCATGAAGGCTTGATTGCTTTGAGCGCCTGTTTAAAAGGTCAGATTCCGAGCTTGCTGCTTCAAGGCCAAAAAAAACAAGCGATAGAGAAGGCGCAAAAGCTGGTTGAGATTTTTGGCAAAGACTTTTATCTTGAACTTCAGCATCATCCTCAGATTCCGGCTCAGGAAAAGGCCAATCAGGCGTTAATTAAGCTTTCCCGCGAATTAGGAATTCCCTTGGTGGCGACCAATGACGTTCACTATGTTAATGCTGATGATGCTGAGGCTCAAGACGCTCTTTTGGCAGTGGGAACTCAGAAAATGATTGCTGACCAGAATCGGCTGACCATGCTCGATTCGCCTGATTTCTACCTTCGGTCTCAGGAAGAGATGATAAAGCTTTTTAGCCGGGTTCCGGATGCGATCAAAAATACGCAAAAAATTGCCCGCGCTTGTTCTTTGGAAATCCCGATTGGTCAATGGATCCTGCCAGCCTATCCCCTGGCCGAAAATGAAACCGCTGAAGAACATTTGCGGAAAATGGCTTTTGAAAGAATTAAAACCCGGTTCAAAAAAGTTACCTCCGAAATAAAAGAAAGACTGAATTATGAATTAGGAATTATTTCCAATAAAGGTTTTGCCACTTATTTTCTGATTGTTCAGGATTTTGTTAATTGGGCCAAGAGGGAAAAGATTCGGGTTGGTCCCGGCCGGGGTTCAGTTGCCGGTTCGTTGGTTTCTTATGCTTTGAGAATTACCTCAGTTGATCCTTTAAAACACAATATTCCTTTTGAACGATTTATGAATCCTGAACGGCCCTCGCCGCCGGATATTGACCTTGATTTTGCTGATGACCGGCGGGATGAAGTGATTGGGTATGTGACTCAAAAATACGGTCGGGATAAAGTTGCTCAGATCATTACCTTTGGGACGATGGAAGCCCGGCAGGCAATTCGGGATATTGGCCGGGTGATGGGAATGCCGTACAGCGATCCGGATCAGATTGCCAAACTGATTCCCTCTAAAACCACCATTGCTGAAGCGATTAAAACCATTCCCGAACTGGAGCGCTTCTATGCTCAGGAAAAGTACCGGAAACTCTTGGACTTAGCCCAGAGAGTGGAAGGAATTTCCCGCCACGCCTCAGTTCATGCCGCCGGCGTTGTTGTAGCCGATAAACCGTTGACTGAATATTGTCCTCTTCAAAAAGAGGCCAAAGGTGAAAAAATTGTCACTCAATATGATATGTATGTTCTTGATTTGAATGTCACTGACAAGGCCATCGGCCTTTTAAAAATTGACTTTTTGGGATTGAGAAATTTGACTATCCTGGAACGGGCCCGGGAATATATCAAAGCAGTCCGCGGTGAAGAAATTGACATTTCTGAAATTCCCCTTGATGATCGGGCCACTTTTGAGAAGGTAATTATTCCGGGAGAAACAACCGGTGTTTTCCAGCTGGAAAGTGCCGGAATGAGAAGAGTTGCCCGGAAATTAAAGCCCAACCTTTTTTCGGATATTGCTGCCATGGTGGCCCTTTACCGGCCTGGACCGATGCAGTTTATTGATGAATTTATTGCCGGCAAAAATAACCCGGCGCTAGTCAAATATCCCCATCCGGATTTAAAGCCGGTCCTGGCGGAAACTTACGGGATTGCCGTTTACCAGGAACAGTGTTTGCAGATTGCCAATGTTATGGGCAAATATAGCTTGGGAGAGGCCGATATTCTTCGTCGGGCGATTGGAAAAAAGAAGATCTCAATTATGAATAAGGAAAAAATTAAGTTTGTTCGTCAAGCCCAGGAGGCTGGCTATAAAAAAGAGGTGGCCGAAAATGTCTGGGGATTAATTGAGCGTTTTGCCGGTTATGGCTTTAATAAGGCTCATTCAACTTGCTATGCAATGATTGCCTATCAGACAGCCTACCTTAAGGCTCATTATCCGATTGAGTTTATGGCTGCTCTTTTAACGGTTGAGTCTTCAAGTTCATCAGGGCCGGCTAAAGATGAAAAGCTGACTCAGGCAGTAGTCGAATGCCGGCGTTTGGGTATTTTAGTTTTGCCGCCTGATATTAATGCCTCAAAAACCGATTTTACTGTCGAAGAAGAGCCCCGTTCTTTCGAGAATCGGGCGATCCGCTTTGGCTTGGGAGCGATTAAAAATGTCGGTGAAGCGGCAATAGGGGCAATTCTTAAAGCCAGGGAAATGGGTAATTTTCAGTCTTTAACTGATTTTTGCCAGCGCGTTGATGCTCAGAAGGTAAACAAAAAGGTGCTGGAAAGCTTGATTAAAGTGGGGGCCATGGACAGCTTCGGAAAACGGGCGCCAATGCTTTCAGTTTTGGAGCAGATCAGAAGTCGGGGGGCTACGATTCAAAAGCAGCGGCGTAATGGTCAAGGTAGTTTTTTCGACCAGCGACAATCGGCGGATTCGGGTTTAAAAATAGAAGATAATCTCCCTGAAATTCAAGAGTTTCCCCGGAGTGAGCTTTTGAGCTTGGAAAGAAATCTTCTCGGGTTTTATTTAACCGAGCACCCTTTATCTTCGGCTCTTTCTCTTTTAGACCGGCATCGGACTCATAAATTATTTGAAATCACTCAGCAGGATGAAGTGGGACAGCGGGTAAAAGTAGGAGGAATGATCAGTGATGTCCGGATTGTCGTTACTCGCAAAACCTCGGAGGAAATGGCCTTTATTAAACTGGAGGATGATACGGCCAGTTTAGAAGCCGTGGTTTTTCCCAAAACTTTTGCTTCGACGCGGGATTATTGGACTAAGGAAAAAATTGTTTTGCTTGAAGGCAAGGTTGAATCTCGGGAGGATGCGATTTCTTTGATCGTCGATTCGGCCTCGCTTCTATCGGAAACCGATTCTGATCAGCTGGTTGAAAAGTTTGATTTTGAGATCAGGCTGCCGGCTTCAGTGTCTCCCAAGAAGCTGGTGGTTTTAAATGATTTATTAAAGAACAATCGGGGAAGCAAGAAGGCAGTTCTTATTTTTGCCGATGGTTCGGGAAGTGTTCGGCGGATGCCTCTCCCGTACAGAATTGATTATAGCCAGGAATTAGCCTCAAGAATAAAACAAATTATCGGGGATTGAATAATTTAGCCGGAGTTGTTAGAATTAGATCCGGTTTAACTAAGATAATAAAAAAAGCGAACAGCTTATGGCAATCGAGGTTAAGATTAAAGATCAGTTCATCAGAATTGGCGATCTCGTCCGAGTGAGTACCTTGCTGGTTGAGAAAGGCAAAAGCCGTTCTTATGTTTTTGAAGGATTGGTAATCGCTATTAAAGGCCGGCATCCGAATAAAACTTTCCGGGTGCGGCGAATCGCGGTTGGCCGGGTAGGAGTAGAGAGGATCTGGCCGGTTGAGTCTCCCTGGATTAAAAAGGTTGAAGTAGTCAGACGGGGAAAGGTGAGACGGTCGAAACTTTATTATTTGAGAGACCGGAAGGGTCGGGCGGCTTTGAAGGTTAAGACAAAGGAGCCGGTTAAAAAAGAGAAAAGTGAGGCGCCAACAGCGCGGTCGCCAAGGCGAAAGCCGGGCAGTAAAATATCTTCAAAATAAGGGCTATCGGATTTTGGCCCGGAATTTTTCTTATTTGGGGGGGGAAATTGATTTGGTGGCTCTTGAGGGAGAGGATTTGGTTTTTGTCGAGGTCAAAACCCGCCGGGGAGACCTTTTCGGCCGTCCTGAAGAGGCGGTAACGCCGGCTAAGATCAGACAGATCCGGAAAGCGGGATATTTTTTTCACAACCAGTATGCCGGTTTACCCGAAAGCTTAAGGATTGATGTGGTCAGTATTATTTTGACTGAGAATAACACTTTAGGGGAAATCAGGATTTTTAAGAACGTAACTCGCTGAAATCTCCTTGAATCTTTTTTTTTGTTTAGGTAGAATAGATTCTTATGATCCAGCTTCAACATGTCACTAAGCAGTTTGGCCAGGCAGTCGCGGTCGAAGATTTTTCTTTAAAAATCGGCGAAGGGGAAATAATCGGTTTTTTAGGCCCGAATGGAGCCGGTAAGACCACCACTATCCGAATGATGGCCGGGGTTCTGCCTCCCAGCAAAGGCAAAGTTATTATTGACGGTAAACAATTAATTCAGAAATCTCAGTCGATCAAAACGAAGATCGGTTATTTGCCGGAAAATAATCCGCTTTATGAGGAATTGACCGTCGAGGAATACTTGAAATTTTGGTTGAAAGTGAAAGGAATTTTTCCGGCAGAGCAGAAAAAAGCGCTTAGTTTTGTAATTAAAGGAACCGGTTTGGGGCCGGTTTACTATCGTTTGATTGGCGAACTCTCAAAAGGTTTCCGTCAACGGGTCGGCTTAGCGCAGGCAATCCTCAGCCGGCCGCAAATTTTACTGCTCGACGAGCCGACTGAAGGTTTGGATCCTAACCAGCGTCGGGAAATGCATGCTTTAATTAAAGAATTAGGAAAAAGAAAAACAGTAATCATTTGTTCTCATGTCCTTTCGGAGGTAACGAGGATGTGCAATCGGTTGGTGATTATCCATCGCGGGAAATTGGTGGCTGACGGGAGTCCTGATAGTTTGAGCAAGGCCGCCAGCGGCCAGCAGATAATCGAGGTTGAATTGACCGGAAATAAAATTCTCTCTCAAATCAAAGGTTTGTCCGGGGTGGATGAAGTGGTGGAAGATAAGGCCAGAGGAGAAAATGGTCAATATCTGGTGGTTAAATCGGCTGATAAAAAAGATCTGAGACCGGCCATTTTTTCTCTGGTCAAAAAAAATCGCTGGCAGCTTTGGACTTTGGTTAAAAAACAGATTGAAATTGAAGATATTTTTGCTCAATTAACCACCTCATGAAAAAAAGAAACATTTTTATTATTGCCGGAAAAGAGCTTTTTAGCTACCTGAATAGCAGTGCAGCTTATGTGGTGGCGGTGGTTTTCCTGCTTTTATCGACTTTTTTGTTTTTCCGAACGGCTTATTTGTCAGGTGAAGCCAATCTCCGGCCTTTTTTTGAGATTCTGCCTTGGTTTTTGATCTTTATCACTCCGGCGCTGGCGATGCGGACAATTTTATCCGAAAAAGAGAAAAAAACTTGGGAACTGTTGATGGCCCATCCGCTCTCGGAAATGGAGATTGTTGCCGGCAAGTTTTTCGGAGCTTTGTTTTTTTTGATTCTTGTTCTGGTTTCGACCTTGTTTTTGCCGCTTTCAATGTCTTTTTTCGCTTCGCTTGACCCGGGAATGATTTTGGCCCAGTACTTAGGAGCTATTTTTGCCTCCGGCCTTTTTTTGGCCGTTGGAATGGCCGCTTCGGCGTTGACTAACAGCGCCGTAGCAAGTTTTCTTTTAGGCGGAATGATGAACTTTTCTCTGGTGCTTTTGGGATTGGAGATGGTAGTTCTGGCTTTGCCGGCGCCTCTTAATCAGCTGGCTCAGGAATTAGCGGTTCTGCCTCATGTCACCAGCGTGGCTAGAGGATTGATAGATTTGCGGGATTTGTTGTATTTTATAACCGGAACCCTGGTTTTTTTAAGCATCGTTGTTTTTCGTCTTAAAAAAGAATGGTTTTTGGAAAATCCGTCTGAGAAGAAGAAGCTGACGCTTGGGCTCAGTCTGATCGGGGCAGTAGTCGTGGTTTTAAATCTGGTGATGCTAAGCTATCCTTTGCGACTGGATTTAACGCAAGGCCGGCAGTACAGCTTAAGTAGTGGAACTAAAACAATTATCCGCCAGCTGCCTGACGTTTTGAAAATCAAAGTTTTTGTTTCCCGGGACCTTCCCGGTCCGATCCGGACTACTTTCAAAACGGTTGAGGATCTTTTAAAAGACTATCAACGCCAGAGTGACAGAGTTAGTTTGGAAAAACTTTACCCGGATATCGATTCCGAGGCAAGGGAGGCCGCTTTAGCCGCAGGAATTCAGGAGGTGGCTTTCAATCGGATTGCCGCCGGAAGGTTTGAGGTCCAGGCAGGATTTTTGGGGATTGAACTCCGGTTTGGCGACAAAACCGAAACCATTCCCTTTGTGGAAAATACGGCTAATTTGGAATATGAAATTTCCAGAAAAATTCAAAAGCTGGCCGGAGACAGAGAAAAAACAATCGGCTGGTACGATCCGGGATTATCCCAAAGTTATCAGGCTCTGCGCCAGGCGCTGGAAACCCAGTATCAAGTAAAAACTCTCTTCTTGGAGGAAGCGGAAAAAATTGAAACGGATCTGCTTTTATTACTCGGCGGCCCCGGAGAAGCCGGAGCTACCGCTTCAGCCGCGGTTGCTGATTTTGTCAAAGAAAAAGGAAAAGCGGTTTTCTTTCTTGATAAGGTCGAAGTTAATGTTCAGACGGGAACTGCCAGTGCTGTTAAAACAGGACTTGAAGAAATTCTGGCGGGTTTTGGTTTGTCTTTAAGAGATGATTTGGTTTATGATTTGCGGCTGGGTGAGGTAATTGCTCTTAATTCAGGGGGAGTTCGTTATTTAAGAACTTATCCTTTTTGGTTTAGAGCTTTGCCGGTTAAAAATGATTTTGCTCCTCTTTCGGGGATTGAAAGCATAGCGTTATCTTGGCCCAGCTCGATCCAAATTGAGAGTAAAGCCGGCTTCACTTACCGGAGATTGCTTCAGGGCAGTCCTGCCGCCGGCCGTCAGGAAGGAATGTTTTCGATTATGCCTGACCAAATTGAGACTCTTCCGGAACCATCCCGGGAAGAAATTCTTTTGGGGGCGGCTGTTTCCAGCGAAGCCGGAGATCAGCGGCTGGTCTTGATTGGTGATAGTGACTTTTTAGCCGATGACTTTGCTCAACAAGCGCCGGAAAACATTGCTTTGGCCAGCAGCTTGATTGACTGGGTAATGGCTGATCCTGCTCTGGCTTCAATTCGGGCATCGAGCTTGGGCCGGAGCGTTTTCCAGTTTTCCAATGATATCCAGCCGATTTTGCTTCAATATATCAATATTTTTCTTCCGCCGTTTTTAATCGCCGGTTTTGGGGCTTTTTGGCTGACCAAGCGTAAAAGACTGAGCCGGCGGGAATTTAAAATTAAGGATTTGGAAAAAAAATGACCTGGAAAAGTATTAAATGCTTAGGATTGATTTTATTGTTTCTCCTGCTGATTCTTTTAGGCCGTCAGCAATGGTCCCGGCGGTTGGAAAAAGGAGAAGTTTTAGATTATCAACAAAGGATCAAAGGTTTTACAGCCGGGGAAATTTTAGAGATTGAAATTCAATCTAATGACGAATCCGGACTGGTGATTAAAAAAACGAACAACGGTTGGCGTTTAAATGACAAAGCGGCTGACCAGCAAAAAATTCAAGATTTGCTTGAAAGTTTGCTGGCTCCTGATCGGGTTGAACTGGTGGCGAAAACAGATTTGAAACATGAAGATTTTGGTATCAGCGAGGATTCGGCTCTAAAAGTGATTTTAAAACAAAAAGATAATTTAGTTTTTTTGATCGGCCAAAGCCAGTTTCAGGGAAGCTACCTTCGTTTTCAGGGCCAGCCTGAAGTTTTCCTGCTGCCTCGGGTCAGCTCGGCGATTGTTTCGGGTGAAATTAATGATTGGTATGATAAAACGGTGATTGATCTAGCTGAAAAAAAGCCCCAATTGATTAAGTTTGTCGGCTCTCAATCTTTTGAGATTGATTTTAAGGATGAAGTTTGGCGACTGGCCGATGGTCGGGAAGTGGCTAGTGAAAAGGTGGAAAACTTAATTGCCTCGCTCAGTCCGCTGGTTGCAACCAGCTTGGCTAATGAGGAAACCGGCAAAGATTTTCCGGCCAAACCAAGTCAAACCTTAACTATAAGCCAAGATCAGGAATTCATCAGTCTTGTCTTTTATCAGGGAGAGACAGAATTTTTGATTAGAAAGGAACCGGGAGGTGAAGGTTTTTTAGTTCCGGTGTGGCAGGGCGAAAGCTTAATAAAACAAAAAGAGGATTTCTTAAAGTGAGGGGCGCAGAACAGGCTCCGATTGGACGGATAAACGTATCTTTTTTAAAATAGTTTGTTAGAGGGCCCGTAGCTCAGCGGTAGAGCACCTGCCTTTTAAGCAGGGTGTCGAAGGTTCGATTCCTTCCGGGCTCACAAAAATATCGCCCCGCCAACGGTGGGGTGATTTTTTGTGCCTGGGATAGAAACGAACCTTAAAAGCAAGACAAAGATTGGAGTGAGAAAAACTAACTTGTATAACGTATACTGCGATAAGAGCTTGTAAAGCTTACCGAGGCGTCTTCGCTTGCCCTGAGTAACCGAAGGGATTCCCTAGGCAAATAACTTGGCATAATTGCCAAAACGGGTTGGTTTTTTAGCTGTTTTAGCCGGTTTATTTGTAGACCGCTCTAGGGGTGGCAATAGTCTTTTTCTGACCTAATATTAAAAAATTGCAGCAAATTTGATATACTGTGTGCCAGTTAGTTTTAATTCTCCTGCCGAATTATTTTTGGCAAAAATGAATTCCAAAGAAAAAGTCAAGACGTTGCCGATTTCAATTGTTCTTGTTTTAATCTTGTTTCTTTTGCTGATCCTATGGTGGTATCAGGGCAGGTTTTCAAAATCGGAGTTTGAAAAATTTCTTGCCGGTCTGGCCGGCAACCTGGCGGCTACTTTTTTAGGAGTTTTTACTTCTTTGCGAATTTATCGGGAAGGCCGAAAGCGGACAAATAAAAAATAATCACAACCTGAGATTGGTAGAAATGCTTTTTCTCTGGGCTTGAAGAGAGAAAGCATTAGATGTTGTTTGACAATTGAATAAGATCTCAGTTATAAGGGTAGCCGCGCCTCGATTCATTACACCGGCATGGCCAAAACCAACTCCAACTACCAATCCTTCCCTAAGGCGCGTCACGATCGGCAAATCGGCCGGAGTATCACTGTAATACCCGGCCTCGCCGGAGTTTGGTTGTGGGTGAACCGCCCAAGGTCCAAAACTTTCTTCGTTGCCATATGAAGAGATAACTGTCCCTAAATTCAAGTAAACAGAATTAGGAAATGAGTAGGGAAACGCAAACGGATCTGGTTTTGGCTTGGGCTCAGGATAAGTAACGAGCGGGTCATTGGGGTCAGCAAAGCCGTAATCAGCCCAGACTTGGCGTTGACTGTCAACATTATAACGGGCATAGGCGCCGAAAGGACTAACTACAAAGACTGGCTGGTCGACCGGACTGCCTTTGATCGGAGCCGAGAATCGTTGCCTTCTTCTCACCTCAGTTAAGCTCACTACTTGAATCAAATCCGGTATTTCGGCCTGCCCAATTTGTTCAGGCGCCTGAATAATAAAGGGACCCGTAGTTAAAACAACGCTTGGTGTATTAATTATTTCGCCTCGGTCGGTTTTGATGCCGACAACCCGGTCCTTGTCAAAAAGAACTTGACTCATCCTTGTGCCGGTGGCAAATGTAGTTCGGGGAGTTTCAGTTAGTATGTGCTGCATAGCAGCTTCGAAGTCAAGCGAAAAAGCATCAGGATAATACAAGCCGCCAGCTACAATTGATCGATCAATAAAAGGATAACGATATTGCAGTTCGTCAGGGCCAAGAATTTCCGCCTGAGCTCCATAACCCCACTCCCGGGTCCGGGTTAAATTTTGTCTATACCCGTCTAGTTGAGCCTTACTACCGGCAACAAATAAATACGGCAGGGGAGAAACCCAATTAGGCCTTGCTTCTGTTCCTTTTTGTTTATTAAAGCCACCAGTTTCCCGGTACCACTTAATAGTTTCCCCCACCATTCTTGCCATTTCCGGGTGGGTTTGCAGGGTTCTGGCTTGCTGCATTGAGGCATGAGCCGAGCCGCCGCAGGTTTCGTTTTGCTCGAGAGCGATAGTTTTATAAGCACTGCCGACGCATCTTTGGATTTCCGATGAAAGATGAATTCCGGCCGGGCCAAGACCGACGATTACCACATCAAAGCTTTTCCCGTCAAGTTCCGGTTGATAAATAACTCCTGTTTCCAATTTATTCATTGCCTAAAAAAACCCGCTTAGGGCGGGTCCTTTTTTGGACTATACTCTTTTCCTGGCTATTTTGCAATTAAGAAGCGAAAATTTGCCAATGCCAAGTTAAAATGTCACATTTCTACTTGGCGCGTTTAGGTGACATTGTCACTTTGCACTGACACTATGACAATTACCTATTTCTTTTTAAAAATGCTTTTGCTAAAATAAGCCAATTTAGAAAATACTCTCTTAGAGGGAGGAGGTGAAAAAGTGAACGTCAAACTTTATGTTGGCAATCTAGATTACGGTGTTACCAGTGACCAGCTGGGTGAGTATTTCGCCCAAGCCGGAACTGTGGTTAGCGCTACTGTAATTACGGATCGCTATTCCGGTCGCTCAAAGGGTTTTGGTTTTGTGGAAATGGCGAGCGAGGATGAGGCTAAGAAGGCGATTGAAACCTTAAACGGAAAGGAATTTCAAGGAAGAACTATTGTTGTAAATGAGGCTCGACCTCCCAGGGAAAGAGGCCCTCAGTCGAGTATGCCAGCGTCATCAGCCGGCAGTTCTCAGCCGGCCAGTCAGCCTTTTGATGACTCTCAGCCAGAAGACACTCTTCAACCAGACGAAATAGCTGAACCCGGGACTAAATCTGAACCCGAACCAGCCGAGTAAGCTTTTAAGCTTCTTTTTTTACGGCTTTTTCTGTTTTCTAAAAAAAGCGGATCGGGTTTTTGGTGGCCGGCTGAATTGCTTGATTGAACGAAAAGAAAGTGTTATTTTAAAAAGGATGAGAAGAAAGAATCTAAAAAGAAGAATCTTTTTTACCCTTTTCTTTCTGACCTTGGTTTCCTGTGGGGTAAAACCGGCGCGAGCAGACAGAGGAGAAATGGTTTTGCTGGGCCCGGAAGAAATAATTGACCGGGATTATTTTGCCGCCGGAGAAAAAATTACTCTCTCCGGAACCATTAATGGGGATGCTTATTTAGCCGGAGAAGTAGTGATCGTTGACGGGAGGATTAACGGCGATCTTTTGGTGCTTAGCGGCACTTTTACTCTTCTCGGTGAGGTGAGTGATGACGTCCGGGTTGCCGCGGGCCAGGCCAATATTGAGGGTAAGGTGGGAAAGAGTCTTACTTTACTAAGCGGTAATGCCGGAATGGCGCGGAACGCTGAAGTAAAGAACAGCCTATTGGCTTTGAGCGGCAATCTGGAGATACTCGGTTCTGTCGGCCGCGAAGCTAATCTTTTGGTTGGTCAGGCTTTACTGGGAGGGCCGATTGGAGGCGATTTCAAGGGATGGATAAATGATCTGACCTTGACTTCAAGCGCTTCTGTTGCCGGTAATCTGGAGTATCAAGGTTCCCAGAAAGGAATTTTTTCCCCCGAAGCTTCTGTTTCGGGCAAAATTGCTTTTTCTCCGAGAGAGAAAGGCGCTTTTTCTTTACCGAATCTTGGAAAATACGGGGAATTTTTACCCGGAGGTGTTTTTAAAAATGCTTCCCGGCCTGAGCCGAAAAAAACAGCTGTTTTTAGATTATTCGGCTTGGCGATTGCCTACTTTTTTGGTTTTGGTTTTCTCAGACTGTGGCCGCAAAAAACCAGAGAAGCAATGACTGTTTTAAAGACAAAACCGTTTAAAAGTTTTTTACTTGGTTTCGTTTCGCCCGGGATGGTATTCGGGTTGGCACTCCTGTTCTCGCTTACCGTTTTGGGGATTCCCCTGGCGTTTTTTTTAATCCTGACTTTTGTTTTTCTGGCTTATCTCGCCAAAACCTTTTTAGCCCTTTATATCGGCCAAAAAATTCTGATTGGCCTCGGCCATCGGGAAAGTGAGCCTTTGGCGCTTTTGGCGGGTTTGTTAGTTTATTATCTTTTGCGATTTGTTCCCGGAGTCAGATTTTTGACTGTTATTATCTTTGCCTTCTTGGGCCTTGGAGCTCTTGTTTTGTCGTTTGGAACAAAAAAAGCCAAAAAATCTAAGAAAAATGGAATCTAATAAAAAAGAATCAGGTTTCAAGGTCCGAGGGTGCTTGGTGGTTTTGGTGTTTTTTTTGTTTCTAGCTGCGGTGGCGGGTTTTTTTGGCGCCCGAACTCCTGATTTGGCTGAGGTTTATCAGGAAAAACAGGCAGTTAAAAAGAAGGAGGCTGTTATTCCGGCTTCGCTTGTTTTGACCGGGGAAGGACAACAGGCAACAAATAAATTCAGCCTCCCGGAAGGTTTGGTTGTTTTTGAAGCAAGCCATTCGGGAAAACAAAAATTCGCAGTCCGGCTTTTAAATGATCAGGGCGATGAGATTGAACTGATTGTCGATAAAATGGGTGAATTTTCCGGCTCGAAAGCAGTTAAAATTCCCGTCCCGGGGGATTATCTTTTAAATATAGATGCGGATGGAAAATGGCGGATTGAAGCCAAATAGACGATGTCTCTTTTTAAAATTGAAAAACGCGACGGTCGGGAAGAGAATTTCAATCACGATAAGGTGATTGATAGTTTGTTGCGGGCCGGAGTTTCAACCGAACAGGCGGAATTTATTGCTAGTGAGATTGAAAGTTGGGCGCCGACAGTGGCAATAGACAGCAAAGTCAGATCGGCGGATATCCGCACAAAGCTTCTGAGTCTTTTGCAGGCTATCAACCTGCAGGCCGCAGCCAGATATGAATCCTACCGGAAAAAAGCGGTTTAGTTATGGAGAAAACAGCCAGAAAAAAGAGGTGGGTTTGGGCTTTGGCATTTTTCTTTTTGGGCCTTTCCCCGGCCTGGTTTTTTCTCCGGAAGACGTCCGATTCTTTTCCCGAAGAAGAATCAAAGCCGGCGGAATACTTCTCCTTAATAATTTTGCCTGATACGCAGTATTATTCAAAGAGTTATCCCTGGATATTTAAAAATCAGACTGAATGGATTGTCCGGAATCAAAAAAAAGAACAAATTGTTTTTGTTTCTCATTTGGGAGATATTACCGATTCCCGGGAAGTGGAAAGAGAATGGCAGAACGCGCGGGCTGCTTTGGATCTGCTGGAAGGAGTAGTGCCTTATGGTCTCTGTTCGGGAAATCATGACAATCCGGTTTTTTTTAATCAATACTTTTCTTTTCAGCGTTTTCAAAAACAATTCTGGTGGGGTGGCCACTGTCAAAAAGCTTCTCAGAACAATTATCAGTATTTCTCCGGAGGGGGGATGGCATTTGTTATTCTTCATCTCGAGTATGATCCGGATCAGGCAGTGCTTGATTGGGCCGACCAGATTCTGAAGGAAAATTCGGAAAAGAGAGCGATTGTGACCAGTCATTACATTCTTGATTACGGCGGGTTGAGAAGCCGGGTTGGCCAAAGAATTTTTGAAGCCTTAAAAGACAATCTAAATTTATTCCTAATGCTGGCCGGTCATATCCACAGCGAGGCTCATCGGACTGACATTGTCGGCGGCCGACCTATCCACCAGCTTTTGGCTGATTATCAGAATTTAGAAAATGGCGGCAATGGCTGGTTGAGAATTTTGAGGTTTTTTCCTAGCGAGGATAAGATCAGAGTCAAAACCTACTCTCCCTATATTGATAAATTTGAAACCGACAGCAACAGCCAATTTGAACTTGATTATTTAATGAAAAGCTAAACTTTAAACAAGGACTAAGAGAATCCGCTCTCGATTTTCTAAGCAATGCTTGCCTATGGCCGGTATGCTTTGAAACACGAGACTGTTGAGTCCTGGTCGAATTTAGTTCGTCCCCGGGCAGGCAATAATCATTTTGTTGCCAGGGTTAATGAACTCAAGCTGGCTGTTAGAAGTCGTCAAACGAGAGAATTGCACCGTTTTCCTGTCTGAGAAAAATATCCTTGGTTTGTCAATTAAAAACGGCTGCGGCCCGTTGTTGTTATCAAACGAAAAAAAGGAATCCTGCTGTTTAGGGTGTTTTCCTGACCGGTGAAAGCCGTTCTACAGTTTCCCAAAGAAGACTTAAATTTTTTAGTCTTTTCCCCCATTCTTCCTGAGTATCATATTTTTCCTTTTGCCATTTATTAAGTCCGCCGGTTTTTTTAATTTCTTCCTCAAATCGATCCGGATCTTCCCAGGTCATTCCCCGGGCCGGCTGGTAGGCAATTTTTAAACCAGATTGAAAAACCAGAAACGGGAACTCGACACACGCTCCCCAGCTTTTTTCCACTGATTTCCGGGTAATAATTCTAGCGGCGCGACGGTTAATAATTTGAGTGGCGGTGGTGATATCAATTTGAAAGCCGATAATTTGACCGGCTAAATGATTGATGATTGATTCGGTTTTGATCCATGATTGGGGGTAGGTTGCCATCACCTTTTCTTCCCGGCCCAGAACCAGACAATCAGCCAGAGGGGTTTTTTTTAGAAGGGACAACAACTCCTGGCTTTCGGTTTTCAGCCAATGGAGCAATTTATCAAAGTCGATCAGAAAAAACCAATCTTTTTCTGACTTAAGCGCCTGTTTTAAAGCCGCCATTCTTGATTCTCCCCAGAGGCCCGTTTTAAGGGGAAAACTACCGAATTTTTTTAAAAGCATGATTAGTTTCTGATTAGTTTGATCGGTGTAAGCGATTACTGATCCGGAAAAATTATTCCGGTATAAACCCGCTACTTGCTTTAGGAGTTTTATCATCTTTCCTTCAGGGTCATGAAGTGGTGAAACCGCAATCATATTTAGATAATATCACACTTAATAGAAACTCCCCTTCCGGAGAAGGTCGAATTTAACAGGAAGACGGAAAAGGAATCTAGCTTCGATGGCCAAAACCTTTCCTGGAAACAGCGAAAGGAATTTCTTCCCAATCGCGAATTTTTCTGACATCCAGATTTTTTTGCCAAACAGCTTCTAGGATTTTCGTGTTTACCCCTTTCTTTTCGGCTAAAGCCTTAAGCGCCAAAAGGTCCTTGGGAAGACATTTGCCGCCAAAGCCCCCCAAAGTGGTGATTTCCAAGTGAGAATCAAAGATGCGGGAATCAGCGGCGACCATTTTTTTGACTTCTTCATATTTGATTTTTAATTTTTGGCAAATCTCATTCATTTCATTGGCAAAAATCACCTTAGTCGCCAAAAAACAGTTTGCCATATATTTTACCATCTCGGCGGTCGTGGGATCGGTTTGGAAAATTGGTGTTTTGGGCATTATTTTTTGGTACAAGGCCGAAACCCGGCGGAAAACCAAGTTGTCTTCGGCCCCGATTATTATCCGGTCAGAGTTAATAAAGTCCTGTAAAAAATTTCTTTCAGTTAAAAATTCCGGATTAAAACAGAAAAGTGACTGGGGATATTTTTTGATAAAAGATTTGGTAGTGCCGGGGATTATTGTTGACTTAATGACAATGATTTTGTCCGTATTCTTGGTTAGGCTGGCGATTTTATGGATGTTCTGATTAACTATTTTAAGATCAATTCCGGATTTATCTTTTTTTATTGGGGTTGGGAGGCAAATAAAAAGGTAATCAGATTTGGCTACGACTCGGGGTAAGGTTTCGGAATCCTTATATTTATCATAAACATGGATCTCTTCTCTGGAGAAGCCGTATTTTACTGCCTGGCCAACGATGCCAAAACCGACAATGCCGATTCTTTTAACTGTTTGATCAGTAATGCTTTTGAGCGAATCAGCCGCCAGGCTGAGTCCGCGAACAGCGCCTTTTTCCCTTTTTAAGATTTTTTTCTTTTCCAGGACCTGAAGATACTGACTGATGGTGGGGGGGGCTTTTCTGAAGTGTCTGGCAATTTCGGCCAGGGTAGGGGAATAATCGTTTTTTTGAATAAAAGAAGTGATAAAATCCAGAACTTTCTTTTGTTTTGGCGTAATTGTTTTCATAAGTAATTTTTTAGGTATAATACTTATAAACTACTAAATAAAAACTTAGGTTGTCAAGCGTTATTGGTTCTTAAAACCTGTGAAAGGAAAAGGATTAGCTGATAAGCTGATTGAGATTTTAAACTGGCCTGGACGTATGATAAAATCAAATTTGTTTTGTCGAATTCCAGAAGCTAAAGAGATGTTAATTTTATTTCCCTATTCCCAAACCGAAAGTTTTTTGAGCCTTAACGGAATCTTGGCCGGAATTTTATTTTGTTTTTTCTTGAAAGGCTCCTCTGCTGTCTTTTGGACCGGCTTTTTATTCTTTTTTTTCTTTCATATTCAAAAAAAACTACTTCGGGCGGGTGTTTTCTACCTGGGGGAGTGTTTTCAATGGGGTCGGTTTATATCTTAATTAATCTGCATTACGGCAACATTTTTTGGCCGGCTATTTCAATGGCTTCGCTTGCGGCATTTTATTATTCTTATCTTTTCCCGGGTGATATTTTAAAATACCGGTCAGGCGAGATAGCATTATAATGATTAATCATGACAAATAAAGAAATAAATGTTCTGGCACCTTCAGTCGGTAATGGCAGAACTTTGTATCAATTTTCTCTTGGAGGTGCTTTTAAAGAGTTGGGCCCGGATCGGCAGGTATTAACAAGCGATGTTTTTAATCTTCCGACGGAAGGCTGGATAAAGAAGCTGGTTTTGGAAGCGGGGTACCGGGTTCTTTCTCAAATGCCACCGTCGCTTTATAAGTTTATTCGTCAGACGCTGGATGAGAGGCCTCTAAGTTTGGGATCAGATCAGAAAAGGGCGCTTCAGGCTTGTTTTGAAGGCCAAACAGTAGTTTCGGTTAGTCCGGTAGCTTCCCGGATTTTGGGTTCAGCTGGGATTTCTCATTATGGCGTGGCGGGTGATGCCTTTGTTCAGGACAGCTGGCTAAGCCCGGCGGTTCAGCGACTTTTTGTCCCTTTTCCGAATGGTGATTTGCCGGGTATCGGGAAAAATCAGGTCAGAGAAACCAGGGGCGTTTTGCTTCCTCTTCCTTTTGCCGAAATTAATCCTCAGGATAAATTGGAAAGGGCGGCTGAGGTTGGCCAGGGAAATGAATTGTTCAGAGTTGGATTTGTTACTCACGGAGCCGGGGAAATGAATACGGTCTGGTCTCTTTTAGGAATCCGACAGGCCTTAAAAGACAAAAGACTGCATGCCGCCTTTTTTACCGGCCAGCATCGTCATTTAGCTTTGGCTTTAGGCGCCCTTTGTCAGGGATTTAAAATTCCCAGAAGCCAGATGGTAAATGATTGTATCCCGGGAACAGTTAGCATTTGGGAAAGTTATTCTCCCCGACAAATGGCCGAAATCAAAGGGCAAGTGCTGCCGTATTGTGATCTTTTGATTTCACCGACGGCCAATGAAACCTCCTTTATGGGGCCGGGCTTATTTCGGGGAGCAAGAAATCGGGTGGAAGAGGCAAATGGAGCTTTGGGTCAACAATCCGGCTGGCTAAGACGGCTGGAAAAACCGCCTATCAAAGTGTGGCAGGAGATTGGTGGTTTAGTAATAGACGGCGTTTCTCTGTCAAAGATGACCGAAGCCTTTCATCAAAATGTTTCTCTTGGTGTCAGCCTGACAGTAGCCAGAGAAATTCTGGCGTTGGAGGGATAATGATTTGCAACACCCTAAGGGTGTTGTGGATTTGCACCTCAGAGATTCTTTGGCGGATAGCTTTTTTGACTTGCAGTTTGGCATCCGTTATCCAAGTTGCTAACAATTTCCTTGTAGTCTTCCCTGCTTTTTCGGGGTTCATCATTCACGCGGGCAATGAAAAATGAAGCTAGATAAACTAGCCTCTTTTTTCATTGTAACCCTGCGAATGCTCGAATCAAACACCTTGCAGGTATATGTTCTAAAAGCGCAAGAGATATTCAAAGACTCTCAGCCAGTTTATCTTTGCTTTTAGCAAGTAATAAAGAAAACTTCGGGATCAGGTGGTTAGAAAAGCAGGGATTGTTCTCTAATTGCCGCTGGTCTTTGTAACTCTGGCACTGTGCCCCAACACTCGGCGATAAACGTTATTTGTTTATCTAAAAGCTCGGTGGCCATAGTCAAAACAGATGAAATGGGGCAAGTACATAAATTAGCCACAAAGCTCCAATACTGATTGAATGTATACGTCAGAGAGTCTTGGGGAAAATCTTGGCTCGATTTCGATACCCAGTAGTGAAAGCACATATTAGAATCTATTTTATCAATTATGTAAGCCACGGCTGCCTCGGGAAGTATATCCGCCCAACCTCCACCCTTCTTAATAACCCCTCCGGCTCGGTCTACTTCTTCAAGCAGCTTAAGATCCGGGGCAGATAATAGCTTGCTTAATACGCTCCATTCTGTTTCAGCCTTCTCTTCAGCGGCCCCTTGACGTCTGGCTTGTTCTATGGCCGTAACGTCATGTTCCAGATGTAGCTCTCCCAAGTCGTGTAGCCAGATAATTCTTTCTAGCAAATCAAAATCGAAATCTCTAAATTCGGCGCGTCTTTCCCCTAGACCTCTGGCCATTCCCAAACACCTTAATTCATGCGAAAATGTATCATCAACTATTACCCCTTTAGGATAATCGCCCTGGATGAATCTTTGAACCCCTTCTAGTTTCTCAATAACAGCTCTCAAGTCCTCTGGGGGAACAATCTCTCCAGCCACATCACTCATAATAAATGGGATAACAACAGATTCTCTTCTTGCCATTTTGAAGATATTTTATCATTGTCTACCACCCTAGAGGTGGAAAAGCTACGCCACGTAATTACTCAGACTCTTTGACAATAATTTCACCTTCAGGTGTTATATTTTTCCACCTTCTCTTATTTTTTTCTGGTCTTAAGGCATGCGCCTTGGGAGATTTGAGTAGCTTTTTGTCTGCTTAGCATTGCACGAGCTCCAATCTGAAATTTTGTTATACTAAAAGATGTTAATGGAGTTAATGTAATTTTTTTACTATGACACAAAATTATTCTTGTATTATTCCTGCTTACAACGAAATTAACCGTATACCTGGAGTATTAGAAGCAATTTTAAGAATTGAAGATTTATCCAGAATTATTTGTGTTGACGATGGCTCAACAGATGGTACGGGGGATTTTGTTAAAGAGAAATTTCCCAGAGTGAAACTGGTTAAGCACTTTACCAACAAAGGAAAAGCTGCGGCAGTCTTAACGGGTCTGGGTCTTGCTAAAGAAAATGATAATATTCTTTTGCTTGACGCCGACCTCGAATACCTGAAAACCGAGGAAATCAAAACCTCAATAGAGCTTTTTGAAAAGAATCAGTTAGACTGTTTAATATTGCACACTCATTACCTTAATTTCTGGGATTTATTTATTCGCAAACTACTTCGTGTTCCTCATTGTATGGCAGGGACTCGGCTTATTAAAAAAACATGCCTGGTTAATGTGCTGGAAAACAAGTTTCTTAAAAATTATCAACTAGAGATTGCCCAAAACCAATATTTAATGAGGAATCAAAAGATGGTTGCTTATACAGATATCACTGCCCTTAATACTGCCAAGACTGTTAAGGATGGGTTAGTAAAGGGCATCTTTGAAGAAATTGAGATGTGGAAGCAAATTATCGAATACGCGGGTTGGTCTTTTTTTATCAAACAAACTCTTCTATTTGCTAGGAAAAAAGTGACATAGGAGAATTTTAAGCTCTTTAATTTTTCCACCTTCAAGGTGGATTCCCCCTTGAAAGTCGGTATCTTAAGCAGCGCTCTTCCAAGCAGGTGGCAAAGTTTTCGAACCGATTTTGAAGGTGTCTAGGCAGCTTTATGAGGGATTTACAGCTTATTTGTCATTAGGAAGTAAGCCCCAAACCCCTTAAATACTCAATGCTATAATTTACTTTACAACTCAACCCGTCTCGTTGCCTCATCTGTTCGACAAGTTCAAAAACGGAACAAGTTTCACCTCCGCGCGCTATCTCCACCAAAGCTCTTTTCTCATGAGTCCCTTTTCCTTCTTACTGTGTGACTTCATCCCATTCTTCTTCTGGACAGCGCCAAAAATTTTCCAAGACTCTCCTCGCCTCAAGTGGTTCCATGTGGCTCCAATTAACTCTCTGCCAGTTAATCCCGCTTTCTACTCTCATATAAATCGAGCATTTTACCACATTGGGTTTTTCTCCTGAATCTCAGCTTGTTAGGCATCCCCCCCAAGCAGGTTTCGAGGTTTTAACCAATCCTGAAAGTTTTCAAGCAGCTTTATGATGGGTTTCCAGCTTCTTAATTTGCCTATCTTTGGCAGGACGGTCCTTGTTAAGACCCGATCTTTGATTTATCAGAAAAGTGAAAGTATCCTATAATTGTGGTATTATTAATTGCGATGGGAGCAGAGACGCTTCAGGACTATCTTCGACAGGCGCAAGTGCCTCAACTAAATAGGGCCGTTGCTTTAGTGCAGGACTCAATGGGCGATAAGGATGTTTTTCCTCAGTCAACGAACTTCAGAGGTCTTGAGCGGGTGAGGGTAATGAATAAAGTTATCAGCGCTTCTGTCCCAGTAGCTGTCCTTAATGCAGTTTTGGCTTTAGGCATTGATCCTAAGGCGGGTGTGGATGAGATGACATTGCGGTTAGCGGCAGCCGACATAGGGACTGAAAGACGGGGTGACTGGAGGCTTCTGGAGCAAGTCCCAGAGATCGGTTTGTGGTTCACTACTCGACAAGGGTTGGGTCAACTAATGAAGATTGTTAAAGCTCCGACTCGAAGTGAGCCATTGCCGATTGAGGCGTTCGAAGAGTCAGCAAGCGATATTGGTTTAGCTCATGAAGCGTTAATGAATGGCTGTACAGCAGTTGCGGTTCATAATACTGAGAATCATGCTTTAACCTTAGCGGGAGCTTCTCAAAAGGAGGGGATTCCGACTTGGTATGTTGTACCTCCTGATGAATTTACTTTTCTTTTTGTCACAGAAAGGGTTGGGAATTGGGTCCGTGGCGATTTGAAAAGGGTAACCGCGCCGATTGTGGAGGTGAGCCCTTATGAGTTGCTTGGTTATTTACAAGAGTTTTGGTTGGTAAAAAGAGAAGATAATCTTTGGGCGCCTTCGGTTGACACAGAGGAACCACCACTCGATTTAGGAGAGATAAAGCTTGTTTAGGGGCTTTATTAAAATCTTCTTCATTATCGAGCTTGCTCATTTAGACTTTTCCTAATTATTCTTTCAGATTTCTTTTTGTTCTTAATCCTGCCTTAATTGGTGAGATGTTCTTTCTTGATAACTGCATAAAAAGTCTGCTGCTGTTTTAGTAATGAATTTTTACTGGACTATTTTCAGTTTAGTTAATTATTAATTCGCTACCCCACTCAGTCCAAAGCTCACTTTGTTAGCATTGCAGGGAGAAAGTGGGAAATATCTCGAACACCATACCGCCTTATTTATTAAACATTTATAAAAATTTTAACGAGGCTTTTATTGTCAGGCTAGCTTAAAAAATATATAATTTGGGCATGGGCGAAAATGAAGCTTCAGTTGGTTTTGAGACTTTTTCCAAACGATTGGCCGTCCAAGTTATACCCGAACAAAAAAAAGTGATTGAGGGACTTTCGGTGGGAACTTTAGCAGAAAAGGTTGGGCCTTCAATGGCCGCCACAATTGAGAGCTCTTTCGCAGATGATAGCTTATCTGATGAGAGCCCGGATTCCAGAAGGTGTAAGAGCCTCTTGGATGGTTCTCCTAAGCACTTTTCAACCCCAGCTTGCTTTCAAGCGGCCAGGCGGCTTTTTGGCCGCCCTCAGCGACCGCAAGGATTAAGAGTAGCCGAGCTTAATGTTGGGGACGAAGAATCGGCTGAGACATTCGTAGCTCGTCAAACCCCACTTTCCGGAGGAGTTAAAAGAATAGAGGTTTTTGCCGTTGCATCAGACCTTCATAAGGATGAAAACCACGATGTCGAGCTTCCAATTAGCCACTTATTAGTAGTTAATCCCCAGAACGGCCTAGTTGCTGATCTGGTTGATTTATTGCCACCAGGCACAACTGCCTGCCTAGAGATGAACATTATTGATCGTGGAGGTCTTAGTAGCCGAGTGGAACAAATAGGGAAAGGTGCCTCTGGTGAGAAAGTAAATCCAGGGCAAAGAATAGTTCTCCACAATAAAGAAATGATTGGTGGTCGTGATGTTGGCGACGTTAAAGGCCCGGTCCTTCTCCACGAATCTGCTCATCTTCTTCAATTCTTTCATCTTGCCAGCCATGCAAACTTTAAGGAAAAAATTGGGGACTTCGTTTTATCTGCTCAGAGAAGGGCCTATCAGTACTTTTTTAAAAAAGAGTTTGCAAGAACAGGTTTGCCAAGACTTCCTAAAGCCCAGCAGAGACGAATAGCGCTGATGGAAAAAAATGCCTGGCAGTTTACCCTGGCTACCATTTGGAGGTATCGTGAATTAGGAGTCGACCCGGTACCCGAATTAAGCGACGCCGATCTTTTGGCCTTTTCCAACCTGTGTCTGCGAATATACCAGGATGGGTACAAAATTACCATTCCGAAAATTTTAAGACTTTCGCCTCATGAATCTGGTCTTGGGAGGCCAAAATCCTCTTGAGAATGCGGCCATGTTTGACTTGCTGTTTGACAAAAAGCCAACTTATGAAGAGTTGCCCAATGGAACCCTCAATTTAGCCTATGTCTTCAAACCAAATCAGGAACCTACGATGTCAAAGTCGCACTTGATGACTCCACGGGGATATACCTCGAACACCATTTCAGACTATCTTTTAAATACTTATCAAATTTTAAATGAGATTGCTTTTAACTCTTGCCTAGCTTTTTTTGGAGCTTGAGTTAGAATTTCCTTTTTAATCTCTGCGACAAGCCACATGAGTCTTTTACCAAGGTTAGTTATTTTATGTATCCCCTCTACATTGTTAAGCTTGGTATTGCAGCTATCATCCCAGAGGTGTTATGTATCTAACAATCGGGAAAAACCTGAATTTACATTTTTATTACTAAGCTTTAAAGCAAACCTAATAACTGTGCGAATCAAGAGAGGGAGAAGATCGCTTTTATTTGATCCATAGAATGTTGCGGGCAATGATAACCTACTCCTGCCCAAAGATCATTCGGCAAAATCTCATCTCCTTCAACTCCTTCCCCGTCTAGGATCATGCCAACCTCATCAACTATCTTTGGTAAATCATTCGGATCAAATCCTAATTCTCGGGCCGCTTTATAAATTAGCTTATAGTTTGCCAGGGCGCTAACCCGGTTTTCAAGTAGCCTTTCCATCAATTTCCGCGCCTTTTTCTCACCTAATAATTGAGCAACTCTTTGTCTTAAGGCATAAAACTCTATAGAGGTGGCTAGGCGTTCTTCAGCAATTCTTTGCTGGTGTTGGTTATCAAGACTAGAAAATGGCGCTGGAGTTTTCAAAACCTCTCTTGCTCTTTTGTTAATATCTCTTCCTTGAGAATTGGCCGCCCTTACCAAAACATGAGTCAGTTCGTGAGCGCTGAATGAAACTAAGGCTAGTTCTGTTGATTGCTGAGTGGAGAGCTCTACTCCTGCTTGCTCGGCTGTCTCTGTTAGGCGATTGGCTTGCCATAATAACCACTGGCCGCCCACCTCTAATCTTAAAAAGATTGATCCCATTACAAATGTTTCGGCGCTATCCGGGTCATAAACCGTGTTCTTTTCTCCAACCACCTTTGAAGCCGCGGCGATAATCGCCGGGGGAACTATGTCTTGGACTAACCCAGTCGCTTGTTGCCACGATCGAGTCACCATTTGCTTTCCTTCATCTTTATCTGGAGCTGTTTTTCTCTCGGTTCCTAGAGTTGCTTTAGATTGTGGGCTCGGAGGAATTATTGCTAATAATCCTCCCTTATCAACTTCAAATCTTCGTAAAGTATGTTCCTCGTCCCACCTTAATTCAAATGTTTTCACCAGTCCACCTCTTAATACCCTGTCTAAAAGTTTAAACCTGGCATTGTGAGCCATTAAAAATTCCTGGCTTTGGGCATTTTGTCCTTCGGACTGTTCAGCATCTGCTTCCATGCTATTTGTATTATATCGATTTTTTGCGTTTTCTTTTTTTTCCTTCGATTAGCTCAGGCTTACAGAGCTAACTTTTTTTATCGCTCTCCTGAAGAGCGGAGCGATAAAAAGGGTTTTTCGTCAATTATTTTTATCAATTTTTTTTCAAAAAGAACTTCCACCTTTAAGGTGCTTTGTCCCCTGCGCCTTATTCGACCATCGGCTTAACAACAAAGCGGTTAAAGTCTGAGGTTGGATTGCGATTTGAAACACTACCATTAAAAATCTGCGATTACCAGCTTCTTTGGAGTCGGTTGGTGGATAGATTTTGCCGATTGAACCAAGGGCGGTATTTAACATCCACCATTTTTCGGTATCCTCGTCGTCATGCTCGGCTGTTTTACCATCTTATTGTAGGCTCTATCAATTCGATCACTTTTATCCCCCCCATTGACTAAGGGTTTAATTTCTGGTCTTTCAGAAGTATCTTCTGACATATCCATGCAAACAAAACCTTTATATTTATTTCCGGTATAACACGAGATTTTGCTAAAATAAGTTCTATTAGATTTTAAAAATGTGTACACCTTCCGGGTGTACTAGCTTGACACCTTGGTAAAAAAACTCTAACTTGCGGCTTGCTATCTGAAACTTTAGCGAAAGATAGTCAAATTTAACTTCTCAACAAGAACTCAGGGCTAATTATATCTCAAAGGAGTATTACGATACATATAGGCTTGTTTTTACTCATTATCACATTGGTAAAATAATTGTTAGAATAGGAAGAAGTGGACACAATCAATATCAAACCAACGGAGGAAAACTTTACAAAGGTCTTGGGGACTTCGAGTACTTCAAACAAATCCAAGCAGGAAACTTTACGAAGCCAACGGGGGTTTCCAATGAAAACAGATGTTTTAGACCAGTTAATGAGGTTTGGAGTAGTCCTAACCCCAGAGGGGGAAATAAACTTTAGGAGTTATCGCCAGTGTCCGATAAAGACACTTCAAATCAACGTCTGCTCAACTGAAACAAAAGATTTAGCAATACTTTATGGCCTCCACACAGGAGTCCGTAACCCATAAAATATATATTACAATGGAGTGAACATTTTAATTGTCATTCTGGTTCTTTGCCTAATAATCCCACCAATATACTTTAGGGTTGTGAGGTTTAATAACCTTCTAGGAATAATTCTATTTGTTCTTGGTTCAACAGCATTATTCTTACGGCTGTCTATTGTAAGAAAATATCCACTCTTGGGAGTTTATAATCCCACCACATTTATAGACTCCTTGGTTTTGTGTGGTGCGGTAGGGGCTGTATTTATATTTTTTAGCGCCATATCAAGCAATTTCAAGAAACGGAAAAAGGCTTTAATGAAACTAACCCTTCCATATTTGTTCTTTGGGGTTTTGCAACAAATGTTTTTTTATTGGGTTTTTGCTGATGTGGCTTATTATTTAAGCGGCAATTTGTACTTTTCCTTTGTGGTTTCATTAGCATATTTTGTCTTGTTCCATCTTAATTGGAAGGGAAACCTTAGGAAGTTTTTGGTTCTGCTGTTCATTTTTGCCCTTATAAATAATTGGGTGTATCTGATATGGAAGAATGTCTTTCCGCAAATGGTGTTGTTTGGGTTGGTGGGTTCATTTTTATTTACTGTATTTACAAATACCAATCAGTTGAAACGAAGGCTTGGCTAATTATATTTAATACATCTTGTCCACTTTGTTTTTTCACTCTTAGGCCCTTTTGTTCTTTTTTACTTTGATAATGCAAATTTTTAACATTAACCTTCATTACTTTTCCAATTAGCCTTTTGTTTTTAGACTGCTTAACGATGCTGATTTTTTTTCCTCTTTCCAGTTCCAGGGTGATTAAGCCGATGATTCTTTTCAGCTCGTCATTTTCCCTTTTTAACCGGTTGCACTTCATGACAGAGATGTCTGGCTTAACCTGGTTTCGTAGCCAGGTGTAAATAGTTTTAACGCTGATTTCATATTGCTCGGCGGTTTCTGCTACCGTGGCGGCTTCTTTGATTTTTAAAAGGATTTCTTCTTTAGTTTTGATGGGGACTTTTTTAAACATATTCTGATTTTATTAGCAGACCCAAAATTAACAGCCGTTTTTCTCAGAATATGCTCTTAGTATATGGAGTACACCCTCAGAAATTGATATCTCTACCTCTACTGTGGGCCGAACTCTCAATCGGCTTAAGGCTAGAGGTTTTTTAAAGGAGCCGGTGACTATTTCCCAGACCGGGGAGGCAAAAAAGAGGAGAAAGAAGCCAAGATATGCCACTCGGAAACCCAAAGACTATCAGGTTAAGGCTCCTGGAGATTTAGTTGAGATAGATACGCTAGTAATCAAGCTTCTGCCTAATCTGGTTCGTTACCAGTTTACAGCTCGGGATTTTATCAGCAAGTGGGATGGGCTCAAACGCTACTGTCGTCAAACCAGCTTTTGTGACGCCCTCTTTCTTGATTATCTTGAGAAGAAATTGCCTTTTAAGATCAAGGCAATCCAGATTGACGGCGGCAGTGAATTTAAAAAGCACTTTGAAGCAGAGTGCCAAAAAAGAGACATTCTTCTTTTTGTTCTTTCTCCCAAAAGGCCCGATCTGAATGGTGGTGTTGAAAGAGCCAATGGGAGGAGCGACTGCATTAGTCGCCACAGTTGCTTCATGTGCGCCCAAAGGAGATTTTTCAGAAAGGGCGGCGACTAGAGAGGCAGAAAGGGCAGCAGCGGAGGCAGCAAAAAAAGCCCAAGAAAACACAGAGTATCTATGGGATTCAGATCACCTACCGGTTTACGTTAGACCGGTGTCCGGGGTTCAGGTTGGCGGCCAACCAGTTCTTAAATTTACAGGGACAAGATTTGATAGCATTAAGGGTGGTTTTGAAGGCTTTAAGCGTGGTTTAGCAGAGAAGGAAACAACGCAACAGGCGGGAGAAGGAACCTTAACAGCGACTGAGGTTAGAGGAGTTGCTAGCGTATTAACTACAAGAGATTCTTTTACTGACGGTGATCCTGGAGTAATTGTTTGGCTTAATGATTTATACCCAGAAGTTAGCGGAGCAACTATAGCCGTAACCGAGGACGACCCTGAAAATCAAGGCGAGAGAAGAGTCAGATCAAGTGTAACTTTAGATAGAGAGCAATTAGACGTTCTTGGGGAACATACCAATTTTATGGGTAAATGGCCCACTTTTTTTGTCGTTCCAGATGAAAGAATAGGAGAAATGTGTGCTAATGCCCTGCCGATGACAGCTGACAAACCAGCTTGGACGACCCCGAACACGAAAGCAAAATTACGGAATCCGTCCCTGAGGATAGAGCTGAGGGGTCAGGATGGGGAACCACTTCCGGCAAGGGAAATCTCTTTGGGTTTAAAATAGTTACTAGAGTATTTGTGACTTTTCACCCCGGAGATGTTTTACGCCTAACATCTCGGTTATTTTGCCGACTGCGGCAAGCCCTGACCTCAAAAAATCCCCAATTTCCCAAATGGTAAATCAACTGCCCCTGGAATGGAACGCCTTTTTGGAGAGCCTAATCAAGCAATATGAAACTCTCAAAAGATTTATCCAGCTTCCTCAAGTTGAGCCTGCCTGTCTTAAAATTGCCTTCTAGTCTATTTACCTATCAGGGTATGGAACAAACGGCAAATTTTGGTAAAATAGGCTTTAAAGTTTACTTTTGAGTTTCCTAAATAGCCTAGAATTAAAATAAAATTAACTATGTGTGAGATGAGTGAGCAAGTCATCGCAGTAAAAGCACCGAGACGGGCAGATATAAGGCATGCCAGTTTCAATCCAGACCGGGCACAAGAATACTTTCAGTCAAGAGTCCAATCAAGGGCTATTAAAAGGGTTAATCCCCAAGCTGAAAGAACCTTTTGGCAAGAAAAGGGAGGTAGAGTCCGTCATCTTTATGATCGGGTTGGAGGGGCAATCGCCCAGAGGTTCGGGTTAGAACCACTAGAATACCAATCAGGGGCAGTCCGGGTAGCAGAATTTACCAGTGATGTTACTGAGGTTTGTAATGTCAATAGCGGACTGGTTTTGGTTGGTTTTGCCTCTTTAAATGGCCCAGATGGCTCTGAGGGTGAAAAGTATCTTGCTCATGGTCTTGCCCATCTTTATCAGTCAAAAACCGCCTCAGGCCGAGTTGGTTTAAGGGAAAGGAATGGAGCTGGGAGGCTTTTTAATGAGGTGGTTACCGAATTAGTAGCTCAAGAAGCTCTTGCCGAAGTTGACCCTGATCATCATACCGATATCCCAACTACTCGATTAAAGGAAATCGCCCTTTTTGATGCTCTTTGTGATCAACTTGTCCAGCGAGGTGTCACCGATTCGATTTCTCAGGCCCATCAAATAGCTCGAAAAGCAGCCTGGGGAGACGAAAGCGATTTTCAAAGATGGCAGGAATTACTAAGAAAAGGTTATCCCGAAAGTATTGAGGCTATATCAAATCTTAGTAAAGCTAAGTCTGGCCAAGAATCAGAAAAACTGAGCGAACTAGACTGGATTATTAACTATGGGAAATAGTTAAAACCAGACTGTTATATCCAAAATTTCATTAGGCCAAAGTTTCGATATGCCAATAAAATATGTCCACACCAACATCATTGCCAAAGACTGGAAAAAACTAACTGGCTTTTACACTAAAGTGTTTGGTTGTAAACCCGCTCCCAGAGAAACTAGCTTGTCTGGTAACTGGCTGGAGAAGGGAACAAAAGTAAAAGATGCCAACCTGAAAGGGATCAGTCTTCTATTGCCTGGTTATGGCGATAAAGGTCCGACTTTGGAGATTTTTCAATACTCGGCCTATCCCCTCGGTTGCCAATAGAGAAAGCTTAGGTCATTTAGCTTTTTCGGTCGATAATGTTGAAGCGGTTTTGGAAAAAATGATTAGTGAGGGCGGTAGTAAATTAGGCGAAGTTGTCCGCAAGGAATATAGTAGCGGGACTCTGACTTTCACCTACGCTCTTGATCCCGAAGGCAACATCGTTGAAATTCAAAATTGGAAATCTAAGTAGCTCGATAAGTTATAAGTTTTTTCTTAGACATCGGCATGGTAAAAACTACCCGCACCCTAAATCCGCTTCCATTTGGAGATCTCGAACCACACCGCTTTGAGGATATGGTCCGCCAGTTAGCTTATGATTTTAGAGACTGGATAAGCCTTGAAGCCGTGGGGAGAGCTGGACAAGATAAGGGAATAGACATTAGAGGAGTGGAAATCGAGGAAATATCTCCAAGGGAGCTAAAAAAGGCAGAAAATCATAAGAAAATAACTCCAAAATATAAGGAGAAGCTGTGGATAATCCAATGCAAAAGAGAAAAAGAGATCGGGCCAAAGAAAGTTGCTCAGATTGTTGAGGAGTCAATAGCTCAGAACAAGAACATCTACGGTTTTATTATAGTTGCGGCGGCTAATTTCAGTGAGAAATCAAGACAAGTTTTTCGAGAAAAATGCCGAAGTAAGAATCTGGGTAAATTCTATCTCTGAGGAAAAGGCGAGCTAGAGGACAAGCTATTTCTACCTCAAAACGATCATTTGTTGTTTGCGTATTTTGGAATATCAATTTCCCAAAAAAGGAGAAAGGCCCAGAGTGTGATTAGGTCAAGATTGGCGACGAAAAAGAAACTAGTTCGGATACTGGGTGATGTCAAAAAAAAGCAACATTTTAGAACAGTTTTGGTTAGGGATATAGATGATAAAACTTATCCCTTTAAAGACAAATAAGAGAGCCTGAGACCCAAGTGGGATCTTTTTAACTTCTGGCGACATGAGCCAAATGGTATTCTCTTGCTTTGTCGCAGTCATTTCGCTTTTGTTAACCAAAAAACAAACGAATGGGATATGCTAGAGGATCTTAACGATTTGCCCTCTAAGCTAAGACGCCACGAGATCACCCTCGAGAAAGATAAGGGCTTTGATAAAAAAAGAGAAAGATATCATTCCTTTTGGCAATGCCGCATACCAGAAGAGAATCAAGCCACCCTTGAGGTGTATAGGTTAATTAAATATGACTCTATTTTAGCCATCGATGAACATGGCGACATTTATAATAGCGTTCCCCATCTTTATGTGATTTGGAATGACAAGGGTGGCCCTTTCGATCCTGATCTTGCTTGGCCACGATTGAAAGTTAATAGGATTGGGATGGGATTTAAAACTTTTAGACCAATTCAAAAGAAAAGAATTAGCTTTTTTCCAAAGCCCATCCCCAAAATTAGTAAGAATGAGGTTCGAGAATACTGGAAAGAGAGGGAGAAGAAGATTTGAAATCAAAACAGAAAAGTTTAGGCAGGCCTAGACATGGCATGCAAATTTACCAAAGCTGGCTCCAGGAAATGGAGCCTTTTTTAAAATGTGGCTTCTCGCTTCACCAGGCTATTCGAAAGGCAGGGTTGAGTAAGTATAAGGACTCAATTTATCGAAATTACAGGCTAAAAGGTGAATTTTGCGAAAAAATACCCTGTTTTCAAAGATGTCCTGGCGAAATTGTTCAAAGCATATTTGCCAGAATAATTCGGAAGGCATATTCCAAGACAATAAGGAAAGAGTCTTTAACCAGCCAAGAAGTTAGAATTTTGTGCTGGTTTTCAACTCACCATCGAAGCGCAGCCCCTTTTTTCGTTAATTACAGAGAGAAACATTTTAGAAAATTTGATGCCTTTGGTGAAGAAATTAGAACACCTATAGTTATGAGACAGGTGAAACCACCAAAGATCAAGTATATTAGCTCGAGTAATACTTAGGAAATAAGAGAAGAGGTCTAAAAAACCAAAAATAAATTTTGACATTTTCAACAAAATACTTTTAAATGACAGTAGACTTCAAAAAGGATAAGTGGTGTTTAAAAAAACCGCTTATCAATATTAGCTATAACGGAACAGTGGCCAAGTGCCCCTCCGCAGTAAGCAGTTATAGCCGGAAACAATTTAGTGGCCTAAATTTGTGCCCTTCCGAAAAAGCTGCAAGTTGCAGTTATTGGAGGGGCTCTTTTTATGGCCACTATCTCGATAAAAAAGGCAAGAAGGATATTGGGGAAAACCTCAAACCAGTATTCCGACGAAAAATTAAAGAAAATCATATTTGTGATGCGCAAACTGGCATCCTTTTATGCTGACGAGATATTAGAGAAGCAGTATAAAAAAACAAACAAATTAAATCTATGAAAATGAGAGCAGTTATTCTCGCCAGAGCCTCAAGCGGAAAACAAGTCATTGAAGGCGATGCTTTGCCCGATCAAATTCGCCAGTGCTCCAACTTTATCAAAAAACAAACCTGGTTGTTAATTAAAGTATTCTCACTGGTTGAATCAGGCCGAAAAAAAGAAAGGGAATTTTTCCAAGAAGTTTTGGATTACTGCAAAAACCCAAAGAACAAGATCAATTATGTCGTTTTTAAAAATATCAGTCGGTTTACTAGGGGCGGAGGTAGAGATTATCTTAACTTAAAGGAAGAACTTCAAAAACATGGAGTAGAGCTGCGAGATATTTTCGGAACAATTAAAGAACAGGTTAATACTTTAGCGCCGTATGATCTAGAGTATGAGTGGAGCACTTATTCTCCCTCTCAGGCAGAAGAAACATACCAAGCTAACCGAGCTAAAGATGAGGCCAGAGACGCTTTAACGAGGATGATTGGAGCCGAGATCGGTTATGTTCGGAAAGGTTACTGGAACAGAAATCCCCCTTATGGCTTTTCCAATCACAAGATAGAGACGGCTAGAGATGGCAAGCGCAACATTCTGGTTGAGAGTCCAAAGAAAAGTTTTTTTATCAAGAAAGCCTTTAAGCTAAAACTAACAGGCCAATACTCAGATATAGAAATTACTGCTAAATTGAATAGCCTGGGTTTTAAAAGCAGGCGGTTTTGCAAAAGAGATAAACGAACAAAAAAAGTTATTGGCTATGGAGGAGAAAACCCGCTTACTGTTAAGGGTTTACAAAGATGGTTCCAACGGACTGTTTATGCAGGTGTAATTTGCGAGAAATGGACGCATTTTCAACCAATTAAAGCTCAATTTAAAGGCCTGGTAAACATTGAAGTTTTTAATCAAGTTAACCTTGGGGAAATTCGAATTGTTAAGGAGGGCGATAACCTACAAATTAAATACAACGAAAGTCCCAAAAGAAGACTAAAGAACAACCCCCTTTATCCTTTTAAAAGCTCGATCATGTGTCCTGTTTGCGGCCAACCACCTTTGGGTAGTGCTTCAACTAGCAAATCAGGGAAAAAATATCCAGCCTACCATTGTGCCCGAAGCCACAAACTTTGGCGTATCCCAAGAGATAAATTCCATCAGACTGTTTATGATTTCGTTAAGTCAATAAAATTCAACCCCACATTTATCAAACTGTTTGAAAAAGTCTTTCTTGAGGTTTGGAAAGAGAAACGAGCTGAGAAGGTTAGCGAAAGTCAAAAAGCCGAGGAGTATGTCGCCCAACTGCTTTCAGAGCAAAAGATGGCCCTAGACGCCCTCAAAAAAGCCTTCAGTGATATTGTTAGAAAAAAACTGGAATCAGATGTTGAAGATTTGGAAGTAAAGATAAAAAGAGCTAGATCAGACAGGGTAAAAAAGGAACGGAGCGAGATCGATATTAAACTAGCCATTAAATATACCACCTACTTTATGGAACACCTGGGGGAACTGTTGATAAACGAGGCTAATCCGCTTCAACAGCAACAACTTTTCGGCCTAATTTTCGAAGGACTACCAACATACAATGATCTAGTTAATCGAACTCTCAAATTAGCCCCTATCTTCCTACTAAACAGCGCTTCAAAGGCCTCGAAAAGACAGTTGGTGACCCCACGGGGAATCCCTTCGGAAATACTCAGGGTAAACTTCTCATCCCCGTGCAGTCATGAAAATACGCTCTCAAAAGAGAGC
>JAFGMK010000025.1 GCA_016927565.1 Minisyncoccota bacterium
AGCAGTTTGTTGCTGGTTGAAAAGGGCTCTCTAGCCTGGCGGGTTCTCACCCGCCACCAGCTTTTTGAGCTGGCGGCAGGATTCGAACCCGCGACCCAACGCTTACAAAGCGTTTGCTCTGCCAACTGAGCTACGCCAGCATTCCAGTTTGCCGTTAAAAAACTTTGGCATGAACATTTTACGAATAATTGGATTTTAACAAAAGAAAGATTCAAAAGAAAGTTTGAAAAGGTTTTGGCAACAAAAAAGCCTGCCGCGCCGGTTGTTTTGGGATTTTTTCCCCGTTTTCCGAAAAAACAGGTGGGTGGGCTGGTTTAAAGCCCGAGGGCATTAAACACTTCGCCCTCCCGTATTGGGTGCTGTCAGGGAGAAAACTTCCCAAAAAGCTAGCCACGCACGGCAGGTTGGTTCCAGAATAGCAAAAAAGATCAATTGAGTCAATCGGTAAATTGCCCTTTTTGAGGCTAAATCAGCAGGCTTGGGGGAAAAACCAGAGAGAGAAAAAACTGCACGATTGGGGCTAAGATCAAAGAGACCAGAGATTGATTGCCGAAAGGTAAGATCAGAAGGAGGATCAGGACCCGGCTGTAGCGGTTTAAAAAAAGATCTATTTCGGCGGCGGCGTTTTCAGGTAGAAAACCGACAAGGATTTTACCTCCGTCCAGCGGATGGACCGGCAGGAGATTAAAGAAAGCCAGTACAACATTGGCTCTGATTAAGAACAGAAGGAAAATGGCGATATTGACGGATAAACCTCTGGCCGGGAGAGCCGGAACAAGGATAAAGCGAAAAAAGAGAACGCTGATTAGGGCGAGAAGGAGATTGGCTCCCGGTCCGGCCAGAGAGACCAGCGCCATATCGCGACGCCGGTTCTTAAAATTAAAAATGTCAACCTGGACCGGTTTGGCCCAGCCGAAAACAAGAGGCGATCTGGAAAGAATCAAAAAAAGCGGCAGGATAATTGTTCCCCAAAGATCGAGATGATTGGCCGGATTAAGACTGAGCCGGCCGGCCAGTTTGGGGTTGGGGTCGCCCAGCTGATCAGCCGCCCAGGCATGAGCAAATTCGTGAATCGTCAGGGCAATCAGAAAACCAGCCAGAGGAATAAGAAAATCAAACATGATCTTTTTTTTAAAGTTAATTTATGCTAGAGTATAGCACAGTCTGATCCTGGGCCGTTAATTAGGCTCAGAATGAACCCGAAAGGAGTTATCAAGAATGTCCGTTCGTTGCGATCGCTGTTTTAAAGGTTCTTTAAGGGGTAAAAAAATTGCCCGGGCCCGTCAGGGGCTTAACTATCGGAGTTCAAAGGTCTTCCGCCCGAACTTACACTCTCTCACGGTTATAGTTAACCACCGTCGGAAAAAGCTTAAACTGTGCACCAAATGTTTGAGGATAGTCAAAAAAGAACAAGCGGAGTTGAAACGGAAAGAGGCAGAACTGCTGGCCAAAAAATCGGCTGAAAACCGGAAGAAAAAGAAAATTGATAAACCGAAAAGAACCGTTAAAAAGATAAAGGTTAGCCGAAAAGAAGCTCGGGAAAAAAGAAAGACAGCTAAAGAAAAAAAGCTTTTGGTTGAAAAAACTTCTCCTGCTAAAGAAAAACCCGCCGTCAAAAAGAACTAGCTGTCACCGTTTGCCGCTTCGGTGACTTTTTCATCACCGGTTTAACGTACTGGGACATTGAACTATTTCGGCGTTGGGGTGGCCGGTCAGGAACTGTTTCCAGGAAACTGCTTTTTTTCCTTCTAATTGAACCAGGTCCAAGACCAATTTTCCCTTTTCAAGATGGGCTTTTAGGATCTTCAGGCGTTTTTTTGTTTTTAGCTTGACGAAGGTGTAACTTTCCGGCCAGGGGTTAAAAGCCCGGATTTGCCGGTCTATTTTTTCCGGCGGAATATTCCAATTAATTTCACCGTCTTTGCGGCCGAATCTCCGGGTATAAGTAGCCCGGAGATGATTTTGTTTTTGAGGTTTTGTTTCTCCGGACAGATAACCGGGCAGAGCTTCAATGAAGATTTCTGCCCCCAGAAGAAAAAGTTTTTCCAAAAGAATCCGGCTCGTGTCCGTCGGCTTAATCGGTGTTTGCCTTTGGCTGATAATCGGGCCGTGATCCCATTTTTCATCCATTTTAAAGACAGTGACCCCGGTTTTTTTTTCACCCTCGAGAATGGCCGAGGGAACCGGAGAAATACCGCGGTAGAAGGGTAAAATAGAAGGATGGATTACCAGAATTCCTTTGGAAAATGAATTGATTATTTCAAGAGGAATCTTGGCTCCAAACGAAGCCAACAAACCGATCCGGGGAAAGGGAGCCAGTCTGTTTTTCAAAGCAGTAAAATCGTCCAGGAGAAAATAGGGGATTTTTTTTTGGCGGCAGATTATTTTGATGGGGTTGGGAATGATTCTTTTCTGCCGGCCCTGGGGTTTGTCCGGCAGAGAAATCACTGCCGCTATCAGGACTGACGGATTATCGAGCAGTGTGAAAAGGACCAGCCGGGAAAGCCGGTCATGGCCGAAAAAAATCAGGGGAATTTTTTTAAAGCTGGGTTTCAAATAACTGTTTTCCTTCCGGGGTTGTTCGAGATTCATAAAGCTTGGCTTTTTGTTTCAAAGCATGATCAATAAAGAGAGTGCCTTCCAAATGATCATATTCGTGCTGAATGACGGTTCCGTTAAAACCGGTCAGGCGTTTTTTCTGCCACCGGCCGCTTATGTCCTGATATTTTAAAATTACCCACTCCGGCCTCTTGATCCGGGCGTAAAGATTGGGAATAGAAAGACAACCCTCAAGCCAGGCCGGTTCCCGGCAGAATTTTTTTGAAGATCTGATAATTTCCGGATTAATAAAAACCTTAAGGCCTTTTTGGGGAGCCAGGTGAGCCAAAAAAAGCCGGACCGGCCGGCCGACTTGAATAGCGGAGAGGCCTTCGCCGGTCCGGTCCGGACCGGCGTTTCCTCTAAGCAAAGAGGTCATTGCCCCGATTAATCTTTTGATTCTGCCGTCAATTTCCGCTATGGGCTTTGATTTTTGCCGCAAAAGCTCATTAGGGAGAGTGATTATTTTCAGTTTCATCAAAGTTATTTTATCGTTGGCAGGAAGCAAATGCAACTGAGAGCTTTTTTGCAAACGGTTTGAGATTGCTGAATAAACTCTTGATTCATTGTCATTCAGAGGCCGAAGGCCGAAGAATCCCATCCGAAAAGGCCGAAGAATCCCTTTGGATTCAAGCCGGGGATCCTTCGCTTGGCTCAGGATGACGGTGAGAAAGGCTCAGGATGACGAAATTTTCATTCAACAAAGCCTTAAAAAGGTTTTGGCTTGACAGACGGGGTTAAAAAGGAGTAAAACAACTCCTGTTAAAGACTTATAGTCTAGCAAAAAGGATATTGTATTATGGCTATTCAGGAATCTCGTTTGCCAAAGGGGGCAATGCCAGAACCTGAGGAAGCAGGAAAAGATTTTATTCCTCCTGCGGGAGAAGGGTCGGAACCGCTGGCAGGCGGACTCCCTTTTCCAAATCAGACTCCGGAACCGCCGTTTTCAGCAGGCCGGGGTGGAGGAAGCGCCAATCATGATTCCCGGCTTGATGCTTTACCTCCGGGAGGGGTGACCGCCGACTTGTTGAATGAGCCTCTTATGGATCTTCTGAGGCCGCCTGAAGCGGGGATAGGAACGGGACCGGCGGAAAGGAAAGCAAAAAAAGGAGGCGGAGGCAACATATATAATGCGATCGGAACCAGCAGAAGACCGCCTGATCAAATTCTCCAAATAGGCGGAGCGGAAAGAAGGGAAAAAAGGTACGATTTTTTTTCCGGGAGAGTTTATTATGTTGTGACATATCGGGATTTATCTGGATATCATACACGTATTGAATGGCAGTGATCTTCCGGAGTTCCTAGTTTAATTTAAGCGATTTCTTAAGATCAAAAACGGCTGCATCCGTTTCTTGACTTCTTTCCCCTTTCTTTCTTACAATAAAAAGGTGAAATGTTTCAGAAAAATTGGCTGTCTGTTTTTGTTTTTTGTTTTTCTTTTTAGTCCGGCCGTTGTTTTCGCCGACAATCAAGAGAAAAGAATCAAATCCTTCGGCCGTTTTTCTTTTGACGGAGAACCGCCTTTGTATGCTCCGGGAAAACTTCTGGTTAAATTTAAGTCAATTCCTCAGCCCCGATATGAAAAAGAAATTGTTTTTACCGTTCCCCTGATTAAGGAGAAAATCATTTTCCGGCCGGCCGGTTGGGCGATTGAGGGGATGAAGCAAGTGACCTTCCTGAATAAGGAACTGGAAGTGGAATCGATCAGCCGGTTAGCCGAGACCGGCCCTTTGGCTCAAATCGTCCGGATCCGGTTGAGGAAGGATTTTGATCTGTTAAAAGTGGCGGCTGAATACCAAAAAAAAGAAGAGGTTCTTGCTGCCGAACCGGATTTTCTTTACCGTTCCTTCTGGCTGCCTGACGATCCTTACTTTTCCGCTTCTCCGGCGGATTGGTTTCAATGGAATCTGGAACGGGTGAAAATGCCTGAGGCTTGGGAATACCAGCCCCGGGGCGGAGCCGCTTCGGTAAGGGTAGCGGTAATTGATACTGGAGTGGCATTTGAGGATTATTTCAACGGCACTCAGCAGTTTGTCCGGGCGCCGGAGCTGGCTCAAGTGCCGATCCACAGCCCGATCAGTCTTAATTCGACTATCAGTTGTGACGAAAGCTGTCTTTTTTGCGACTGGCGGGACAGCCCGATAATCGGGGTTCATCCCAATGATGACGGGGTTCACGGCACTCATGTTGCCGGAACGATTTTCCAGTTGGCCGGTAATAATAGCCATGGGGCAGGGATGGCTTTTAACGTCAGTTTGATGCCGGTCAAGGTGTTGAACTATTGCGGGGCTGGATTGATTTCGGATATTGCTTTAGGGATTGATCTGGCGGTTGCTCAGGGAGCGGATGTGATCAATCTCAGCCTGGGCGGCCCGAGCTATTCGGCAGTTTTGGAAACCGCTGTCAAAGGAGCTCATCAGGCCGGAGTGACTGTAGTTGCCGCTGCCGGCAATTCTTTTGGGCTGCCGGTCAGTTATCCGGCGGCTTATCCGGAAACGATTGCCGTTGGGGCGACCCGTTGGGATAACCGGCGTTCCGATTTTTCCGATTTTGGCCCGGAACTCGACCTGGTTGCTCCCGGAGGCCAGCTGGTCAATGACGAGGCAACGGCCTTTCTTGATCAGAACCATGACTTTCTGCCTGACGGGATTGTCCAGCAGACAACTGAATTTACCGACTTCACCCGGTTTACGGCGGTAAAGGAGCCGGATTTGTTAGGCTTGCGCTGTATTGCCGAGGACGAGCTTTACTACTTTATTGATGACAGCTGCGGCGTCTTTGAGGGAACCTCGATGGCGGCTCCTCATGTCGCCGCGGCGGCGGCCTTGATGTTGAGTCTTGATCCGAGCTTGACTCCGGATCAGATAAAGGAGGTTTTAGTCCAAACCGCCGATCCGGCGGTGATTCCGGATTACAATGAAGCTGAATGCGGCGCCGGTCTTCTGAATGTTGCCTCGGCTCTGGCGGCAGTGGCTTTGTCGCCGACGCCGGCGGATTCGGCCGGTGATGTCAATCGGGACGGGAAGGTCAATCTTGGTGATTTTGGCGCTTGGTGGCCTTATTATCGGGCGTTTGCCTGGCCGGCGAATTTGAAGCCCGATTTTGACAATGACGGTTTGGCCGCTCTCAATGACTCAGGTTTTATCTTTCTTAACTTCGGACATTGATTTTCAAGAAGAATATCTCAAAACGGTGAAAATTTCCAAATTTACTTTTTCCCGATTGGAAATGCCGGCTTTGGCAAGACAAATTTTGATTTGTTCCGAAGGTGATTTGACACCGGGAATATCAGGCAGGAGCAAGCCTTTCCGGCCGTTTCCGGCGGAAACAATCAAACCGAATTTCCGGGCATCCAGAATTGCCGGTAAAGGCCGGTCCGGCCGGAATTCTTTCGCGATCATCTTTGGCGGTGAAAGAATATCAACCGCAATTTCCAGATTACCAAATTCCCGCAGGGCAACCGGGGGAAAACGGGGGTCCTGACTGGCGGCGGCAATGGCATTGTGAATAATTTCTTCGGCCAGGTTTTTCCTGACCGGCAGAAAAGTGCCGATACAGCCTCTCAGGGAATGATCGCTTCTAAGATGAAGGGAAACAAAAACCCCGGCCTGTTTTTGCAGAAGCTTATGAGGCAGATTTGCCGGCCGTGTCAGAATTTGGCCGGTTTCCAGGTAGTTTTTGATTGATTCGCGGGCGAGTTTTAAAATTGCTTGCTTCATCTGTTTTCTAAGCCGGACCCAGCCGGGCAACTAAATAACCTACTCCGAAAGGGGCTTCATAGGAAAGGATTTGCGGCTGCCAATTTTCTCCGCCGGCTTCGAGCGCCCCTAAAGCCAGGCAAAACGATCTCAGGCCGCACTCGCCGGCCTCTTCAATCAGCAAAGGGTCCAGCTCAAGAATCTTTTCAACGGCTTTTTCTTTTAAAAGGTTTAAAAAGGCCCGGTCAAATTTTTTGCCTGAAGGGTGGAGGCCGTAAGGCCCGTCTTCTTTGAGGCGATGGCTCATGTCGCCCGAGGCAAGCCAAAGCCATTTTTTTTCAAGATTGATCCGGGCGGCGATTTCTTGTCCCCACTGGTAATGTTGTTGAATCGAGTCAGGAGTGGTTAGGATCGGATAAACGGTCGGGGTTTCCGGTTCAATCCGGAAATTAGCCGGAGTTTGCCTTCTTTGATTTTTGAGAATTACTTTTGAGCTCTGATTTTCGAAACCTGATTTCTTTACAAAATACCATGGCACTTCAAAGCCCCAATCCGGATGAGGCGAGGAGATGATAATTATCTCCGGTTTAATCCGGGCGATTTCTTGGCCCATCTTTTCCAGCGCAGCAGTTGTTTTTTTTACTTTAGCCCGATCAAAAGGCGCGCCAGTCTGCGGCAGAAGAATCGGAGGATGCGGTGCGAAAAAAACGACGAGTGACATATTTTTAAACTGATTTTCAGCCTAATCTGATATTAAGATCTTTTTGGCAGTTTTGGCAATGCCCTTTTTTGTCAACTGCGATTATTTCCGGCTGCCAGAAATTTCTTTTGACGGCCAGACTGCCGCATTCAGGGCAAATGGTATTGCCCCGGCTGAAAAAATCAGGCGCATCGGGTGTTCCCGGGGCCCAAATATAGACAAAGTTCAAACCGGACCGGCGGCCGATTCCGGCGGCTTTCAGCAAGTCTTTTCCGGTAGGAGCGGGGATTTTTTTAAAATCCGGATCCGGGGCGCTTTGAGGCGAGTATTGAGAGAGATGCCAGGGAGTGTCGGGACCAAGATTTTTGACAATCCAGGCAGTCATTTTTTTAAGCTCGTCAGCGTCATCGTTTATTCCGGGAATCAGAACCGTGGTCAGTTCTAAAAAAATCCCGTATTTTCCCCGGGCGAGTTTAGCCATTTCCGGAATTCCGGACCAGAAAGCTCCCAGTTCGGCATAGGTTTTTCGGGAAAAGCCTTTAAAGTCAATGTTGGCCGCATCAAGATGGGGGCCGATTTCGGCGAGAGTTTCTCTGGTCCAACTGCCGTTAGTAACATAACAGGTTTTCAGGCCATTTTTCCGGGCCAGCTTGGCAATGGCCAGATTGTATTCCAGCCAGATAGTCGGTTCGTTGTAGGTAAAAGAGATCCCCGGGATGTTTAATTCCAGACAAAGATTGACTATTTTTTGAGGCGTGATTTCAGGGGTTTGGGGCGGTCTCTCATTTCGGGAGAGTTTTTTTAAGATTCCTGTTGCCGGTTCGCCCCAGGAGCACCAGTGGTTAAGGCATTTTTTACAACGGAAATTGCAGCCGAAGGAGCCGAGGGATAGTGTTTTTGTTCCCGGAAGAAAGTGGTAGAAAGGTTTTTTTTCGATCGGATCAATCTGGGGGGGGCCATTCAAGAGGCCGTAATTGAGGGCGTAAAGAGTGTTATTGGTGTTTTTCCGGGCCAAACAAAAACCGGTTTTGCCCGGTTTAATCCGGCAACGGCGTTGGCAAGTTAAGCATTGGGCGTAATTTTTTTTTTGCTTTTTCTGCAGGAGAACTTTTTTCACTAAGTGCTGATTTATCATATTCGGGTCCGGAAAAGCTAGAATTTAGATTTCTCCAGCCAATCCGGCTTTCATCAGCGGGTGGTTGATTTCACCCTCCCATTCCTTTTCCCGGCTGACAGCGAAAAGGGCGGGAAAAAATTCCGGCGGGAATAAATAACTATCAGCAAGAGGGTTTTGGGAAATTTGATTGAGGTAATAATCTAAAAAGGTAAATCCGGGATTGCGTGCTGTCTCGTGGACTCTGTTTCTGGTTCTTCCCAGTCTAATAAAGTGATAGGCGTGATTGATGTGGCTCATGGCGGCAACGAAATTTTGGGAACATAAATAAGGAATCTCAATTTCAGTACCGTTAACCATTATTGATTCGCAGGGATAAAAGATATTTTCTATTTTTTGTGCTTCTTCGTTGCTTAAATAGGTAGTGCCGTAATCAAGTGAAAGCAGGGAACAGGCCGTAGCTTCCGGGTGAGGCTTTTCGGCCGGTTGGTAGGGTTTTGGAATCTTTCTGGTGTGTTCTATGGGCGAAGTGTTGGGTAAATAGATCTGGGAAGGGAGGTGAAACCAGGTATCGCTGGCGGCCAGTTCATATAGGCCGCTGTTGGCGCCGATCAACCGGCGGGGGTTGGCAGCGTAATCGGCAAAACTACCGATTTCAAGTATTTTTTCCAGCCAAAACCTTTCTTTTCTAACATGGAGGGTTTCGTGTTGATGGTTAAATCTGACGAGATCTGCGCCTTGAGCCGGATCTCTGTCGCAAGTATCAAGGCAGGCTTGGAAGCAGGAAGATATTCCGAGGGGGCTATAACTCAAACAATTGTTTCCAATCCAACGCAATCTTTTGGGCAGCCCGATTTCGGCCATTTTCCGATAGGTATTAAAGACGAAAATCGGAAGAAGAAGCCGGGGAGCGGAAAAATGATGTCTGTAAAAGGCTCTTTGGTCGGAAGAGTCCAGGTGTTTTGCCAGGGCTCTTCCCCAGGGAGTGGGCTTTCCGGGCGGTAAAATAAAAACCTGATCATCAGTGAAATAATAACGATTTCTTGTTTCCTGGTCTTTTAGGCTATCAAATCCGGCATAATCAAGCAAAAGGGTCATTTTTTCAGCCAGTAAATGGAATTCGGGAGAGGCCTCACCTCTCCAAGTTATGAATTGGTCTGCATATTCTCTCAGTTCGTAAAGTTCGCCAATCCTCTCTTCCCTAGCTCTTTTTTCCATTTGATTAAAACTGCCGTTTTTACTTTTATCCCAAAATCTTCTACATGATTCTTCTTCTATGGTTGTTGCTTCGGATTCGGTCATGGTTATGGTTTCTAAAAAACCAGTTTTGTTATTTGCATATAGTGTATTATACAATGTCAAAATATCAGATTTTTTTGCCAATCTTCGCTTAGTTTTTTGATTGATTCATCGGTCGGGTCGATCTTTTCGCTGATATATTCCAGCTGTTCAAGAGCTTCCCGGGCTTGATTGTTCTCATAAAGATAGAGGGCAAGCGCAAATCGGGCCTGTTTGTAATTGGCTTTCATTTCAATGGTTTCCCGAAGGGTTCGGATGGCCGCTTCCCGTTGTTCCATCTGGCCGTACAGAAGAGCCAGGTTATAAAAGATTTTGGCGTCGGTTGGCGCCAGCCGGGCGGCGGCAGTTAAACTTTCAAGCGCTTCCAGTTTATAATCGGGATTTATCTCCGCCAGGCGCAAAAACAATTCGGCCCGGCTTTTCAAGAAATTAAGGTGGAAGGGGTTCAGGTTGATGGCGAGGTTGCTTTCCCTGACGGCGGTTTCAGCCAGTTCGGCCGAAAGAGTGGCCTCATCTTGACTAAAAGCAATTTGCGCCAGAGCGGCGCTGGTCAGAGCCAGCTGGTTATGGTGGGTTGGTTCAGGCCAGTTAGTCAGGACTGCCTTTCGGGCAAATTCAAAACTGGTTTGGAGGTTGCCGTTGGCGTAAAATTTATCCGCCTTGGCCAGAAGAAAGTCGGCATACCAAATTCTAAAACTGAATCGCAGGCTGTAAAAAGCAAAGCCGGCAACCAGCAGCGCCAGCGCCAGCTGTCTTTGGCGGAATTCTGCGGCAGTTTTTATTTTGGTTTTTATTTCAGGTTGAGAAAGAATGAAACTGAAACCCGGGAAAAGAAAGAAAATCAAGCCGGTGGCAACGACCGAAAAACCAAAGAAATTGGTAATCAGAAGACTAAAAAATCCGGCCAGGAGTGAAAGGCGAATGATTGAAGGAGGATTGGAATCTTTGCTGTTATTTTTATTGCTTAAAGAACCCCAAATGGCTTTTAGCTCCCGGAAAAGAAAAGAGAGAATGAGAAAAAGGTAGCTGCTCAGGCCGATAATGCCGGTTGTGGCCAGGAAATTAAGGTATTCGTTATGGGCTTTGTTATAAAGAAAGTCCCATTCGGAAACCAGATTATGTTCCAGAGGCCGGAAGTTGTAGTAAGAATAGGCAAAGGTTTCTACTCCTGATCCCAATAGAGGGTAATGGCGCCAGATATCAATCGATCCCTGCCAGACTATTTTCCGGATATCGCTTGATTTGCTGATCTGAACCCAGGGGGCGAGTTCCGCGGGAACAAACCAGCCGATCTTGGCTAAGATTTTTTCCCGGATCGGATTTTCAGTACCCAGCGTCAAGGCCAGAATAACTAAGGAGAGTAAAAAGAAGTTTTTGAAAAGAAGCTTTTTTTTTGTTCCTGTTGCCCGGATCGGGAGAATGAAGGCGAAAAACCAGAAAATCAGATAGCTGAGGCCAAAAGCGATCAGACCGGAACGGGATTTGGTATATAAAAGGCAGAGAAATAGAATGATGAAGAGAGAAAGGTGGATAACAAAGAATGGTTTTTTAGTTTTGGGGCGGTTGAGGATACCGGCAATGGGGATAAAGATCAAGCCGGCCAGGTAAGCGGCCAGCCAGTTTGGCTGGCCGAGGGTGGAAAAGACCCGGCTTTGAACATCTTGAGCCCAATAGTTTTTGTCAATGCCAAAATGTTCCAGAATGCCATAGCCGGCAACTAAAAAACTGCCGATTGAAAGGCTTTTGAGAGCGAGCCGGATATCGGGCTTTTTAAAATTCGAAACCAGGGCCCAATACAAAATCAGGTAGCAGAGGGTAGAGGCAAGCCCGCCGTGAGCCCGGGTGTAATAGCCCCAGACAGAAGTATGAGGATTGAGAGAATAAAGAGTGGAAAGAGTTTGCGAAGCCAGAAAGACGATCAGGGGGAAATCCCAAAAACTTCGCCGGAAAATTATTTTTTTGGCGGCTATCATTTTGATCAGCCAGGCCGCAAGAATAAAGGAAGTCAGGATATAAACCAGAATCATTTTGTTAAATTCAAAAAGCTCAAAATTCCAGGGAGAGAGAACCAGAGGAACGAGAAAAAAAACCAGCCGAAAGCAGGTCTTGATGAGTTTTTCGCTTAGGTTAAAGATTTTTCCGGGCATCTTATTCCCATATTAACATAGAATCAAACAGGCTGAAGAAACAATATCTCCGGTCAAATAAAGGCAAGTAGAAAAACAAGAGCGGTGCCGTACAAGCCATGGGATAGGAATAACAGGCTGAGACCGGAAAAGGCGAGCGGGTTTTTAATATTGGCGGAGACTAAAAAGTAAGCTAGGACCAGCCAGCCGGTTTTCGGTTCAGATGGGTGTTGTTTTTTCGCCTTACCCCAAAGAGCCAGAAAAGGAATGATTAAAAAGACCAAGTGGTGTTGCCAGGTTAAACCACCGGCGATTAAGGAAACAGTCAGGAAAAAACTAAATTGACCCAGCTCCGAAAAAAATGGTTGTTGCCGAGCCGGAGTTTTGAAAAAACTGATGGTCAGAAGAAGGAATAAAATGAGATAGTTAATCCAACAGGCAAGCCGGTCATTTACCTGGAGGCGGGCCAGAAAACCGCTCAAGGCTTGATTATAGTAAGCCTGATTGCCGATAGCCGGGAGACGGGGCAAAACTTTCAGGAAGTATTGCTTTGTTAAGCCGGAGCCGAAAATTAAAAAAGCCAGCAGGAGAAAAAGGAAGCAGCTCAGTAAAAAGGTTTTAACCAGAGGATAAGTCTTCTTCCTGAGGAAAAAAAGTAAGCAAAGGAGAGGAGTGATTTTAATGACGGCGGCAATTGCCAGAAAAAAACCGGCAAGGGAGAACCGCTGATGCCGGTAAAACCGGAAAGAAAGACTGATTAAAAAAAGGATGAAGAAGTTAACTTGGCCCATTCCGAGGCTGAACCGAGTGGGAAAGCTGATCATGGTCAAGCCGAAGACGACTAGAAAAGAAGTAATGGTTGCTTTTGGAAAAAGGCCTCTAAGGAGTAGTCTTAAAGAGACAATCAGGCAGAAAAGAGAAAACAGGGTCCAGAGTTTTTCGGCTAAAGGGTAGGAAAGCAAGCCGAAAGGAAACAGGAAAAACAAAGCCGGAGGGGGATAGATAAAAGGAAAACCGGGTAGCGGCAATTGGTAGGGGTTCTGTTTTAAAAAAAGTTGCTGGACGGCCGAATAATAACTCTCAAAATCGTTCAAGTGGAAAACGGCAAGTATTTTAGCAACAGTAAAAAAGGAAAAAGTCAAGCTTAAAAAAATAAAGAGGCTGATTAGTGTCATGAGTTGTCAATTGAGCGGTGATGGAGTTATTCTAGCAAAATTTGCAGGATTACGGATAGGGTCTGTATTTAGGTTGGCGGCTGTGGTTATAATTAACTCATGCCGGTTAAGGGAAAAATCCTCTGGGGCCTCTTTGGTTTGATATTGGTGCTGGCACTAGTGGATATCGGAGGTGAGGTTTGGAATTGGGAAAATCACCGATCAGGCTTTTGGGGGTTTTCCCTTTTACTCTTGCCGGGAGTGGCGGTTTTTTTTCATTCGGTTTGGACACTTTCATTTTTAAAGGGATTATTGCTTCTTTTTTCCGGCTCCTTAACCGGTTTCATTTTTGAACGCTTAGGATTGAAATACGGAATGATTTTCGGCGGGAGATATGTTTATAACCTGCAAGGGGCAAAATTTTTTGAAGTGCCGCTGGCGGTGGTTTTCTATTGGGCAATTTTTATTTACGCCGGATATTGCCTTACTAATTCTTTTTTATTTTGGCAGCAAAAAAGGAAGCCCGGTCGGAAACAGGGGAATGCCTGCTTGTTACCCTTTCTGGTTTTGACCGATGGTTTAGCGGTGGTGGCGATTGATCTGTTTATGGATCCTTTGCAGGTTCAGGCCGGGAGCTGGGCCTGGCTTGATAAGGGAGTTTATTTTGGGGTTCCGGCGGGAAATTTTTTCGGCTGGTTTTTGGTAGTTGTTATTTCGACCGGTTTTTTCAGAACCTATGAATATTTTTATCCTTCTTCAGCCGGAAATGAATTGCCAACCGTTCCGCTGATTCCGGTTCTGGCCTACGGGTTGTTATATCTGAGTTTTTTAGTTTCAGCTCTGAGATCGGGAATGACGAAATTGGCTCTGGTCGGTTCTTTAACAATGCTGCCTGTTGTGACGGCTAGCCTTTTTCTTTTTTTAAGGTCAAAACTGATCAGGGATTAAAAGTATCTGTGATATACTCAAGAGATGATGGGCCGCATTCGAAAATTTGATTTTTCTTCTTTTTCTGATCGGGCTTGGTCGTCTTTTTCTCATGATCTGGGGATTGATTTGGGGACTTCGAATACTCTTGTTTTTGTCCGGGGAAAAGGGATTGTTATCCGGGAAGCTTCGATGGTCGCCAGACAAAAAAGGACTAAAGAGTTTCTGGCCATTGGCAATAGCGCCAAAAAAATGCTTGGCAAAACACCGGCAAATATCGAAGCGATTAAACCTTTAAAGGAGGGGGTAATTGCTGATTTTGACGCTTGCGAGGCAATGCTGGTTAAATTTATCCGTCAGGTTCATCAGTCGGGACGGCTGATTCCTATGATTCCCCGCCCCCGGGTAGTGATCGGAATTCCTTCGGGAGTGACCGAGGTGGAAAGGAGGGCGGTTCAGGATGTCTGCCTCTCAGCCGGAGCCAGAAAAGCTTTTTTGATCGAAGAACCGATGGCGGCGGCGATTGGCCTGGGTCTGCCGATCGAAAGGCCGGAGGGCATGCTGATTGTTGATATCGGCGGAGGAACAACCGAAATTGCGGTAATTTCTCTGGGAGGAATCGTTATTTCAAAATGCATCCGGATTGCCAGCTTGAAAATGGATGAAGCGATTGCTGCCTATGTTAGATTAAGACATTCCCTGCTTTTGGGGGAAACCACTGCCGAAGCGGTTAAGCTTCAGGTTGGCTCGGCTTATCCTTTAGCTCGGGAAAGACATCTGGTGGTCCGCGGCCGGGGGCTTGAGGACGGTTTACCGAAGTCGGTCAAGCTCTCCTCTACTGAAATCAGGGAGGCGCTGTCGCCTGTTGTCCGCCGGATTATGGATAGTCTTTCCCAGGTTTTGGAAGAAACACCGCCGGAACTGATGGCCGACATCGTCAAAAAGGGGATTAGCCTTTCCGGCGGCGGTTCTTTGCTTGACGGGATAGATAAATTAATCACTGAGGAAACCAAAATTCCGGCCTGGCGGAGCAAAAACCCGATGGAAGCGGTTGTTTTGGGTTGTGGTCGGGCTTTGGCGGAGCCCTCTCTTTTAGTTAAGGTTAAATTGAGCGATGGATTGCGCTGAAAAACAAAACCGTCAGAAAATTTTTTTTGCCAACTTGGTTTCATTTGTTTTCAGTCCGCTGATTTCAGTTAATTATGGCCTGATATCCTTGATCTGGCGAAGCATGGTTCGGGATGAACTGGCTCCCTGGCAATTTCTTTGTTTATTGACTGTTTTTATGGTTATCCCGACAGCCTTTTTTTTGTTTGAGGTCAGCCGGGGGCGGCTTGATTTCGACTTAATGGAAAAAAAAGAAAGATTCAGGTTCTATATCTTTTGCCTGGGATGCGGTTTTTTGGGTTTGAACTTGACCTATTACTTTTCTCAAGATCTTTTCAGGCTTCTTTTAATTTTTACTTTTACCGGTTTGGTTTTTGCCGTCACTACTTTTTGGGATAAAGCCAGTCTGCATGTGGGATCTTTAACCTCAGTTTACCTGGTTCTTAACCTTTTCAACCGAGGCCGGTTTTTTTATTTTTTGCCGATCATTCCTCTGGTCGGCTGGTCAAGGGTGTTTCTGGAAAAACACAGCTTAAGCCAGGTATTGGAGGGAGTGATAATTCCCGGACTGATCATTCCGGCCGGGCTTTTGCTTTTTAAAATTATTTGATTCTTTTTATGAGTTCCCGGGGTAAAAAACAAACCTTTTTCTTATTTTTGAAGCTGGCTTTTCTCAGCATGGTGATTTTTTGCCTTTCCCGAATTTCCTGGGTGAGGGGACTGAAGGGTTATCTTGAGCGGCCGGTGCTTGATTTTCAAAGAGTTCTTTATGCCGGCAAGCAAAAAATTTTTGGTTCGTCCGAAGAGACGGGAAAACCCTCAGCCGAGGCCGGTCAGCTGGCAGTCTGTCTGGAGGAAAATGAGGCGATGCGGCGATTATTGGGGGCTTCTTTACCGCCGGCCTGGCATTTTATTCCGGCCAAAGTTTTGAGCGGTTTTGACAAGTTGAAAATCAATGTCGGCGAAAAAGCCGGAGTGGAGCCGGGAATGCCGGTGGTTTCCCGGGATTTATTAGTAGGCCGGATTTCACAGGTGGAAAAGTACTTTAGTTTGGTGACCTTAGTGACTGACCCCGATTCCCGGATCCTGGTTGTCATCCGGACGCCTGGTCAGCCGGGGATAAAAGGCCGGGGGATTTTAACCGGTTTGTTTCAAGAACAACTTTTGCTGAACGATGTTTTGGTAAGCGAAGTAATTCAGGAGGGTGATTGGGTAATGACGAGCGGCGAGGGAGGCTGGTTGCCGGATTTAGGGATCGGGATTATTCTGAAAATTGAAACCGGTAAAGAAAAAGTTTTCAAAAAAGCGACAGTCGGCCCTTTTTTGGATTATCAGGATTTAAGACATGTTTTTGTCATCAGCGAAACTTAAGCTTTTTATTCTCCTTTTAATTTTAGCCGTTTTAATCCAGGGCCTGCTCCCTCATTTTAACTGGGTGCTGGCCGTGGTTCTGCTGTCGGCTCTGGTACTGCCGGGAAAAGAAGTTGCCTGGCTGGCTTTTGGCGCCGGATTGTTGGCCTCTCTTTTCAGCGGTCAGACAATGGGCTGGTCCAGCCTGATTTTTTTAATCTTGGCAGGAATGGCCTTTTTTTTAAAAACCCGGTTATCCCCGGACCGGTTGGGAAGCGATTTTGGCTTGTCTTTTCTGGTTGATTTGGTTTTTAATTTGATTAGCTTTCATTTTGTCAGTTTAAAAAGAAGCTTTTTCTTTGCCTTGATTCTGGGATTAATCTGCTTTTTCTTTTTTAAAAAAACCCGCCGGGGGGAAACTTTAAAATTAGCAATCGGGAGAAGAAGATTATGACACGCGATTCCCGGGTGGCTTTTTTATTTTGGTTCCAGGTAATGGCTTTTTTTCTCCTCGGGGCGCGGTTGATTGACCTCCAGTTGATTAAAGGGGAAAGGAACAGAATTTTAGCAAATGAGAACCGCGTAAAAAAGATGGTTTTGCCGGCCGGCCGGGGAATTATTTATGATTCTTTGGGCCGGCCGCTGGTGGAAAATATCCCTTTTTACCTGCTGGGACAAAAAGATGACCAATTTTCCTGGCGGCCGATCACCCGTCTGGAAGCTTTGGAAATGGAAGCTCAGGGGGGTGACGGCAAAGAAAATCTTAGGGTAGAAGTCAGCCGGCGTTATTTGTTCGGGCCGGCGCTGGCTCATTTGATTGGATTTGTTCAGGAAGCCAGGAAAGAGGAAATCGGAGAATTGATCAGCCGGGGCGATTTGGTCGGCCGGGGCGGAATCGAACAGCAATACGATGCTCTTTTAAGGGGAGTAAACGGATGGGAGGTTTTTGAAACCGATGCCTTGGGAAATCAGGTTCGAAGCTTGGGTAAAGTTGATCCCCGGGCAGGGAGAGATTTGCGCCTGACGATTGATGCTCATTTATCTCAAGCCGCTTACGAGGCGCTGGGAGACCAGGCGGGAGCGGTAATAGTTAGCCGTCCTCTGACCGGTGAGATTCTGGTTTTGATTTCGACTCCTTCCTTTGATCCGACCCGGCTGGCGATGGGTTTGAATGTTCAGGATTACCAGGAAATTTTAGAAGACCCGCGCCGGCCTTTTTTCAATCGGGCGATTGGCGGGGTTTATCCGCCGGGATCAGTTTTTAAAATTGTTACGGCCGCCGCCGGTCTTGAAGAGGGAAAAATCATTCCGGAAACATTGATTAATGACACCGGAGTGATCCGGATCGGAGATTTTGTTTACCGGAACTGGTATTTTACCCAATACGGCCGGACGGAAGGGGAAATAAATCTGGTTACGGCTCTCAAGCGGTCAACAGACACTTTTTTTTACAAGGTGGGTGAATGGGTGGGTCCGGAGTTACTGGCACTTTGGGCAACCAGATTTGGCCTGGGGGAAAAAACCGGCCTTGATTTGCCGGGTGAGGTTGGGGGTTTGGTGCCTGATCCGGAATGGAAAAAAGAGATTCGGGGAGAACGCTGGTTTTTGGGAAACACTTATCATTTTGCCATCGGCCAGGCCGACTTGACGGCTACTCCGCTTCAGATAAATCAGATGACAGCCGTAATTGCCGGTCAAGGTCAGTGGTGCCGGCCGAAAGTGGCGAAGCAGAGAAAGACTCAGTGTCAGGACTTGGGATTAAGCGGAACAACTGTTGCTGCGATTCGGGAGGGAATGAAAGAAGCCTGTTCTGAAGGAGGAACTGCCTATCCTCTTTTTGACTTTGATCCGGCGGTGGCTTGTAAAACCGGAACGGCCCAGTTCGGTTTTTTGAGTGAAGATTCGGAAAAAAATCAAACTCACGCCTGGTTGACTGCATTTGCGCCGGTTGAGAATCCGGAAGTGGCAATTACGGTGCTGGTTGAGGCCGGCGGCGAAGGTTCCCGCGATGCGGCTCCGGTTGCCAAAAAAATACTTGAAGAATGGTTTGGCAGGATTTAGCCCTCTTCCAAAAGAAGTGGCTCGGGATGACATAGTTCTGGTCTCAGCCTCATTCCGAACGAGGCGAAGGATTTCTTTCGGCAGGGGATTTTTCCCTTGTCGTTGGCGGGGTCAGAATGACAATAAATCAGGGCGTTGTCCAACAGTCTCTGCAGCGAAAATTTGACAGGACTTTTATTATAGGGTATAAGGAAATTCCCTTTCAGGGTTTGAGGTTTTCTTTTAAAAGAAGGGATGAAAATGATTGATTCAATTGAAAGGTCAGCTGTCCGGCCGCCGGTTTGGTATAGTAGAAAAAGAGTAAGTTTATACGAGCAAACCAGGCGGCAAAGAGAAAAAGAGAAAGCTGAAAGGGATGCGGCAAAAAGAGCAAGACGCGGATCGGGTCGAGAGGATTATCAGGCCGAGATCGATGCCGCGACGCTGCCGCTTGATTGTGTCGGCCAACAGGCCAGGGTATGGATAATTCAAAGTCTGGCTCGGCAGCATCCTGATTATGAAACGGTGGAGTTAGTAAATTTTCTTCTCAGAGGGCGGGTGTATTATGATCGGGATTTGGGTTCTTTTGATATTTGGGACGATTAACTTTCCGCTTTGAAACTGATGGAAGAAGAAAAACTTTATTGGTTAGCTTTTTCTGTTTTTGAAGGAATCGGGCCGAAAAGATTTGCTTTGCTTTTAAAGTACTTTGGCTCAGCTCGGGCGGCCTGGCAGGCGAAAAGACTGCTGCTTTTGAAAACCGGTCTGAATCAGCCGCTGGTAGAAAAATTGATAAAATTTCGTCGGGATTTTGATCCGGCCGCTTATTTCCAGCTATTAAAAGGAAAAGCGATTGGCCTTCTTTTTCTTGACGAAGATAATTACCCGGTTAATTTAAAAAATACAGATAACCCGCCCTTTATTTTATATGTCAGAGGCCAGATTTTAAAACAAGATCGAAGGGCTTTGGCAGTAGTGGGAACGCGGCGGATGAGTGCTTATGGCGGTCAAGCTTGCGAAAGTCTAACCGCCGAGCTGGCTTCAATGGGACTGGCGATTGTTTCCGGTTTGGCTCGGGGAATTGATTCAGTGGCTCATAAGACGGCTTTAGCGGCCAAAGGCCGGACAATAGCGGTTCTGGGGTCGGGAATTGACTTTATTTATCCGCCGGAAAACAAATATCTTGCTGAGCGAATAGTAGCTGAAGGAGGAGTGTTGGTTTCCGAATATCCTCTGGGAACCAAGCCGGTTCTGGGCTATTTTCCGGCCCGGAACCGGATTATCGCCGGTTTGTCTTTGGGAGTTTTAGTAGTTGAGGGAGCGGAAAAATCAGGCAGTTTGATCACCGCCCGATTAGCTGCCGAACAAGGCCGGGAGGTGTTTGCGGTTCCCGGGCCGATCTATAGTCCGGGAACCCGGGCTCCGGCTCATTTAATCAAATTGGGGGCAAAATTAGTTTTATCAGCCGCTGATGTCTTGTCGGAACTGAGGATTGATCGGGCAGTCGCCGGCAGGCAGAGAAAACGAGAAACCAGCCCTTCGGTTGATGAAGAAAAAATTCTCTCTCTTTTGACCCTGGAGCCAAAACACCTTGACCAGTTGACCAGAGAATCAGGGTTGACAACCGGCGAGGCAACCAGTTTAATGACCATGATGGAAATTAAAGGGATGGTCAGGGATTTGGGAGGAATGATTTATATTAAGACAAAGAAAATCAAAACAGGGGGTTAGGCAATTATGAATCTGATTGTCGTTGAATCGCCGACAAAGGCCAAAACAATCAGCCGTTTTTTGGGTAAGGATTTTAAAATTCTGGCCTCAATGGGGCATATCCGCGATCTGCCGGCTGGCAAATTGGGGGTGGATGTCAAAAATAATTTTGAGCCTCTATATGTTCAGGTACCGGGTAAAAAGGAAGTGGTAAAGGAATTGAAAGAAGCTGTTGGCAGGGCTAAGGAGATCTATCTGGCCACTGACCCCGATCGGGAAGGAGAAGCGATTGCTTATCATATTCGGGTAATCGGCGAAGAAGTTTCGGCCAAAGGCCGGTCCGCTTCCGGGCCGGAGAAGAAAAACTTTTTAAGGATTACCTTCCACGAGATTACCAAGACAGCCATTGAGAAAGCTATGGTTCATCCCGGCAAGCTTAATATGCGGCTGGTTAATGCCCAGCAGGCTCGGCGGGTTTTAGACCGTTTGGTCGGTTATAAACTTTCGCCTCTGCTTTGGTATAAAATCCGGAAGGGCTTGTCGGCCGGCCGGGTTCAATCAATCGCAGTCAGGCTGATTGTTGATCGGGAAAGAGAAATTGAGAAGTTTGTTCCTGAAGAGTACTGGGACATTGGTTGCAATTTGAGAAAAAAAATTGGCCGAAAGCGGTCCGATCTGCCGACTTTTCCGGCCAAACTTTTTTCCAAAAATGGCCAGGCGGCTAAAGTAAGCAATCAGGTCGAGGCCGAAGAGATTGTCAAAGAGCTTAAAAAGGCCGGTTATGAAGTTGATCGGATTGAGCAGAAAGAATTAAAAAGATCCCCGTTGCCGCCATTCATTACTTCAACTCTTCAGCGAACCGCTTTTGCCAAGTTTGGTTTTTCCAGTAAACAAACAATGCGCCTGGCGCAACAGCTTTATGAAAAAGGTTTAATTACTTATCACCGGACTGATTCGGTGGCTCTTTCTCGGGAAGCTTTGGATCAGATCAGGGGTTTTGTTAAGAGTCATTATCAGGAATTTCTTCCGGAGAAGCCCAATTTCTATAAAACTCGTTCCAAAGTAGCTCAGGAAGCGCATGAGGCAATCCGGCCGACTGATATTGACCGCGCTTTTGAAAAAATAAACTTTCGGGATGAAAGAGGGAAGAAACTTTATCAATTAATTTTTAACCGGGCAGTGGCTTCGCAGATGAAGCCGGCAATTTTTGATCAAACTAAGGTTTTTATCCGGGCCGACGGATCAGCTAATGTTTATCTTCTCCTGAGTCAGGGCAAGGTGATTAAATTTCCTGGCTGGCTGATTCTTTATGGTTTGAGGGGTAAATCCAAAACCGGTCAGGATAAGAATCCGGAGCTTGAAGAAATGCCGTCGCTTAAGCGGGCTGATGAACTTTCTTTGGTGGAAGTTTTGGCTGAACAGAAGTTTACCCAGCCGCCGCCCCGATATAACGAGGCTTCTCTGGTTAAAGCACTTGAGGAAAAAGGGATCGGCCGGCCGTCAACCTATGCCCCCACCATCAGTACGATTCAGGACCGGCAGTATGTCGAAAAAGAAGAAAAAAAATTGAAACCGACCGTTTTAGGAATCACAGTCAATGATTTTCTGATGGATTATTTTGCCGATGTCTTAAATTATGATTTTACCGCCCGGATGGAAGATGAACTGGATGAGATTGCCCGGGGAGAGAAAAAGTGGGCGGCGGCGATTAATGATTTTTATGAGCCTTTTATTAAAAAGCTGAGGGCAGTTTCCAAAGTGGCTGAGAGAGTGAGGGTGCCGGTAGAGACAATCGGGCGTAAGTGTCCGGAGTGTAAAGAAGGGGAATTGGTTATCCGGGTTGGCCGTTTTGGTAAGTTTGTTTCCTGCTCCCGTTTCCCGGATTGTAAATATAAGGAAAAATATCTTGAAAAAGTTGAAGGGATTAAGTGTCCGAAATGCGGGGGTGACGTGGTGGTTAAGAAAAGCAAAAAAGGCGGCCGGTTCTATGGCTGTTCCAACTGGCCGAAGTGTGACTGGGCAACCTGGCGGAAGCCGCATCGGATCTGAAAGGCCGAAACAATTCCCTCTTTACAACTTTGCCTTTTTTGTTTAAGTTTATTTTTAAGATGGCAGGCCGAAGGTCCCTGGATTTTGTTTCTCTGGTTGATGGTTATCTTGCCCAAAAAGGCTGGAAAGCCAAAAATAACTCCAATTCTGATTATTCCTTATCAGAGCTAATTCTTCATACAGCGGGTTCGGTTTTGGGGAACTATGCTTTAAGCCAGATTTATTCTCCGGCAATTAAAAAGGCTCACGAGGAAGGGTTGCTTCATCTTCATGATTTAACACACTCAGTGGTGGGATATTGTGCCGGCTGGTCGCTTGAGAATTTGTTGGCTCGGGGCTACGGCGGCGTTTCGGGTCAAATTGAGACCTTGCCGGCCCGTCATTTTTCGACGGCAATTCAGCATGTGATTTATTTTATTAAGGCGATGTATCAGGAATGGGCCGGGGCTCAGGCTTTTTCTTCCTTTGATACCTTTCTGGCCCCCTTTGTTTATTTTGACCATCTTTCTTATGATGAGGTTTACCAGGAAATTCAAAAATTGATTTTCTCGCTTAATTTGCCGTCAAAGTGGGGTTTTGAAAGACCGTTTTCCAATCTGACCTTTGATTGGGTGATTCCTTCAGACCTAGCTAAAAAGAGAGTCATTATTGGCGGCAGGCAGCAAAAAGAAAAATATTGGCAATTTCAAAAAGAAGCCGGCATGATTAACCGGGCCTTTCTTGAAGTCATGCTCAAAGGGGATAAAAGCAGCCGGCCGTTTACTTTCCCGATTCCGACTTATAATTTAACCCGAGAGTTTTTTAAAAAAGAAAACGGCAACAGCCGGTTGCTTTTCAGGGTAACGGCCAAATACGGTTTGCCCTATTTTCAAAATTATATCGGGAGTGGGTTGGATCCGAATTCAGTCCGGGCAATGTGCTGCCGGCTAAATATGGATCTGAAGCAGTTAATTAGTCAGCCGGGTAATTTATGGGCGAAGGGTGATTCAACCGGCTCGATTGGGGTAGTGACAATTAATCTTAATCGCTTGGCTTGTCAGGCGAAAGACAGGAAGGATTTTTTTTCCGGCTTGAAAAAGACTTTAAAACTTGCCAAAGAGGCCCTGGAGATCAAGAGAAAAATAGTGGAGAAAAACTTAAAACAGGGCCTGATGCCTTATTCGCGTTATTATCTGGGATCTTTCAGGAATCATTTTTCAACGATTGGGGTTTGCGGGGGGAATGAAGCGTGTTTGAATCTTTTGGGCAAATCGATTGCGACTGAGGCGGGCCAAAAGTTTGCCCAAGAAACCCTGGAGTTTATCAAGGAAGAATTAGTCAAATTTCAAGAAGAGACGGGCTATCTTTATAATTTAGAAGCGACTCCGGCGGAATCGACTGCCTACCGGATGGCGCTTTTGGATCAAAAAAAGTTCCCGAAAGCGAAGTTGGCTGGGACTAAAAAGTCGCCCTATCTAACTAATTCAACCCAATTACCGGTTGACGAGACTGATGATTTATGGGAAGCTCTCCAACTCCAGGAAAACTTGCAGGCAACTTATACCGGAGGGACGGTTTTCCATGTCTTTTTGGGCGAAGAGTTGTCTGATTGGCGCAGTTGCCGGACATTGGTGAAAAAAATTGCCGAAAAAACAAAGCTGCCTTATTTCTCGATTACGCCGACCTTTTCGGTTTGTAAAAATTGCGGCCGGTTAAAGGGAAAGGTTTTTATTTGTCCTCGCTGCGGTGAAGAGACCGAAGTTTATTCCCGGATCGTGGGCTACTTGCGCCCCTTAAGGCGATGGAACAAAGGCAAGGCCCAGGAATTTAAGGAGCGGAAAACTTACCAGGTGGTTTAAGAAGAAGTTTTTTAATTTACGGAAAAGCGATTTTAGTTCTTTTACCCCGTAAATAAATCCCTTCAGCAATGGCCGGATGTTTTTTCTTAATCAGGTCATAAGTTGGCCACATTAATCTTCTGATAAAGGCGTGAGCAGTATCGCCGGTCCTTAATTTGATCAGGTGGAAGGCTTCTCTGGTATTAAACTGGGCGATGGCGGGCCGGTAGTGAAGCCTGGTTACTGCGTATCGAGCGTCACCGGGATTGTTTTTGGCAACTTTTTTAAAAAGCCTTTCTGCTTGTTCGACTGCTTGTTCAACTGCTTTGGTGCAGCCATGAAATTTTTTGTTTTTGCTTTTATCCATTATTGTGGCTAAAGGGGGTATCATGTGCCCCCATTTAATATCAAGAGGTTTAGCGGAATAGCTTTGGATTCGGTGGCGTTTAAATTCTCGCCAGTCACCGTAAGTCATTTGAGGAAATTCGTAGATATAGCCCCCGTTAAATTCAAAAGCCCTTGGCGGCATATCGTGAGCGCCGATTCCGGCTGAATTTATTTTTCCTTTTTCAAAGTCATTAAATAAAAGGTTTTCCTTTAAGATTCTTTGAATCATTTTTTGCCTTTTTGTTTTGGGGAAATGATTGATTTTTGAAACCAGATCTTTAAAAGTGCCGGTTTTTTCATCTTCAAAAATAAAAGCAGCTAAAATTAGGGCCTCAATCTTTTTAGATTGGACTATTTCTGTCCGGGCGGCAGTTTCCCCTTTGATTTTGTCCAATTTTCCCTTCAGATTGAATTCTTTAATAAGTAAATTTCTCCTGGTTGGCCAGGAAGCCAGGTAGGGATCAAAATTAGCGTATTTTACTAATGTGGGAGCAATTTCTAAGGCGGCTCTTTTAAAGGCTCGGCCGATCTTTCTTAAACTCGGGGAAGGACCGGACAAAAATTTCTTAATGGCATGTTCTCCTTCGGAGGCGTTCATAGTAACGCCAATACTGGTTAATCTGGAGGCGGGTAAGAGATTTTTATACTGATCAGCGGCATGTTTGGTTAGCCGGGACAGCCAGGCCTTTTCCGTTTCTTCAGAATGGTAATATCCTTGGCGAAGTTCTTTAAACTGGTTTTGGGCTTCGTCAGAAAAAATCCATTCTTCAGCCTTGCTGGTTAACCGGTCGCAGGTTTTAAACAAAAGCTGATGAGTTTTTCGCCAGAGCTTTGTCAGCGCTTTGTCTTTCAGAACCGACTGGGGAGTAAAATAGCCTTTGCCCTGGCGGCTTTTAAAACGGGCTGAAAATTCGGTGTAAGAAGCCAGCCGATTATCGGTAATCGCATCGCCATCAGCTGAGGCGACATCTTCGATGGCAATCTGAAGGATGGCGTGCTCGCCGACCGACTTGTGGCCGTAACCCTCAATCGAAACTGTCCATTTTTGATGAAAGCGGGCCGCGCCTTCTTCATCAACGGAAGAGGAAATTTCGTCAAAGCTGCCGGGGGAGCGGGAAATCCGGGCGAAGATAACGGCGTTTTCCTCGGCTGTCCGGAGTAGTTTTCGAGCAATTTCTTGTTTGTTTTTGGGGATGAGCTCTAAGATTTTTTCCTTCGCCTGTCGGTGGATCCCAACGGGGAAAACCTTCATTTTTTTAAACCTGTCTTTCTTTTTTGGTAAAGCTGACGCGGCCGCCTTGATGCTGGCCGCGATAATTGATTGTTTTGCCCTCGATTTTAAAAAAGACGAGATTGCAAATTCTGGCGCCTAGCTGGAGTTTAACTTCAAAGCTGCTCAGGTTGGCTAAGCCAAAGGTTAGCGGCCCCTGATAACCGGGATCAATTTTTGTATTAAGCAGCAAAAGGCCGGCCCGGAACAGGCTGCTTCTGGGATAGATAACAGGCATCAAGTCTGGAGGGGTGTTTAAGCTTTCGAGAGTTAGGACTAAGTAGTAGTCTCCGGGCCCGAGAGTAATTTCTGCTTGCGGATTTTGCTCTTTTTGGTATCGGGCAACCAGTTTGGTTTCAACTCCCTGTCTTAAGCCCAAACTTTTTTTTTGATCGGCTTCAATAAAAGCCCCGCCCTTAATGATTTTATGGACTTCTCCCAGACGAAGATCCAAACCGACGCCTTCAGGGTTCTTAAGCTCTCTTTGGCCTAAATTTTCGACTAATTTTTCTTTTTTGATTCTTTTTTTAATAACATCGAGTCCTAAAACTGACATTTTAAAAAACTCCGGATTAACTTAATAAATTCGGTCTTGCCCCAATATAATTTTTCAAAAGAATTATTTCAAGACGCAATTGTCCTTTTATTTTTGGTTCAAGATGTTAAAACAGGCAAATTTTTTAATTTATTTGTCTGCCATTTTTCAAAAAATGAATTTTTAAGAAGAATCTTATCAGGCTGCCTGCGGGCATTGTCATCAGGTAGGGGGCAAAAACCGGGAATAGTTTATATTCCCGGATTTTGGAAAAGGATTAAGATTACGGGAATGTCTGCGTATTACCCTCGTGGAGTAAAGATGGTAAAATAGAAATTATGAATCAGGGTGAGGCAGTTTTTGATTTGATCCGCCAGGAGGAAAAAAGACAGAAAGAGGAGCTGGCGCTGATTCCGTCAGAGAATTATTGCTCTTCGGCAGTCCGGAAAGCATTGGGAAGTATTCTGACCGATAAATACTCGGAAGGCTACCCGGGGAAGCGTTATTATCAGGGAAACCGGATTATTGATGAAGTTGAGAGTTTGGCCATCAATCGGGCCAAAAAAGTTTTCGGCGTTGCTCAAGTTAATATTCAGCCTTACTCGGGATCGCCGGCTAATCTGGCGATTCTTTCGGCTGTTTGCCAGCCCGGCGACCGGGTGCTTTCTCAGCATCTTTCCATGGGCGGCCATCTCTCGATGGGTCAGCAAGCCTCAATGACTTCCAGATTTTTTAAAGCTTTTTATTACGGTTTATCAAAAAGAGGCCAGATCGATTGGGATGGGCTTGAATCCCAGGTCAGAAAACAGAGGCCGAAAATAATCTTTTGCGGCGGGACGGCCTTTACCAAGGTTTTTGATTTTCCCCGTTTTGGCCGGCTGGCTGATGAATCCGGAGCTTTTTTCGTAGCCGATATTTCCCATATTGCCGGACTGGTTGCAGCTGGCGTTCATCCTTCGCCGGCAAGGTCGGCTCATTTGATTATGACAACGACTCATAAAACTCTCCGGGGTCCGCGAGGGGCAATGATTATGGTAACGGCTAAAGGCTTAAAGAAAGATCCGGAGCTGGGGAAAAAAATAAATCAGGCGGTTTTCCCCGGGCTTCAGGGCGGGCCGCATAATAATAATATTGCCGGTGTGGCCGTCGCTCTAAACGAGGCCCGAGCCGCCGGGTTCAAAAAATATGCTGTTCAAATAGTTAAAAATGCCAAAGCTCTGGCGACCAGTTTAAAAAGATATCGTTTTAAATTAATTGGCGGCGGAACCAAAAACCATTTAATCTGGATTGATTTAAATAACAAAAAAATTGACGGTTGGACGGCTGCTTGGGCGCTTGAAGCAGCGGGAATAATTGCCAACCGCCAAACAATACCTTTTGATCAGCGCTCGCCTTACTATCCTTCCGGTTTGCGTTTGGGAACGCCGGCAATTACCACTCGGGGGATGAAGGAACCGCAAATGCGCCTGATTGGCCAATGGATTAACGAGGGTTTGGAGGCGGCCCGGAAAATGAATTTAGAAGGGATTGGCAGTCCGGATCGGGAAAGAGATCAGAAAGCCAGAAAAGAGTTTAAGCAAGCAGTCTTTGAAAATCAAGAACTCAGAAGAATCAAAAAAGAAGTTAAATCCCTTTGTTGCCAGTTCCCTCTTCCGTAGAATATAAATCCTGATACCATGATTCGAATCATGGTATCAGGGGGAAATGTTTATGACTGCAATAATTTTTCAAAGTAAACGAAAAGCTGGCAAAATTCTGGAAAGAGCCAGGCAGAAAATGAACAAATGCAAGGCTATTCCGGTTTTGGAGACGGTTTTGGTCGGTTCTGATTTGATTAGTGAAAGCTATTTCAGAAGTCTTAAACGGATAGCTAAAGATTTAAGGGTTGATCTTCGGGTAAAACGGTTTGATTCTCGGGTGCGACTTGAGAAAGTGACGGATTTTTTAAAGGCTGAAACCAAGACTGAAGAAATTGACGCTCTTCTGCCTTTAGTTTCGTCTCAGTCCGGATTATTCAATCAAAGAGAAGAGATTGTTAAAGCGATTGGTTGGACAAAGGACAGTGATTATTTAAGAGAAACTGTTTTTGGCGATAAGAAAAAGATTCCCTCTGTTTGCCGGGCAGTTTTGCTGGCTATTGAGGAGGCAGGCAAAGAGTTGTCATTTGTGCCCCGATGGGCCAAAATTCTGGTGGTGGGCGACACAGGTTTTTGGGGAAGTCGAATTAAACAGACTCTGATTGCCCGGGGTTTTGAGAATATCAGCGGAGCCAATCGTAAAACGGCTGATCTTATTTCGGCTTGTCAGACAGCGGAAGTTTTAATTTCTTGTGTTGGCCGGCAAAATTTAATTACCCGGGAAATGGTTAAAAAAGGTTCGGCTGTGATTGATATCGGTTTTTCGCTGATCGGCGGGCAATTAGTCGGCGATGTTAATTTTGAAAGGGTTAAAAAAAGAGCCGGTTTTATTACTCCGGTTTTAGGAGGAATCGGTCCTTTGGCAACGGCTTTGGTTTTTGATAATTTAATTGGCAGATTTTTTGAATGAGCTGTTATCCGGCGCTTGAAGGAAACGGATACAGCAGTTTTTATCATTGACAAAAGCGTTTCCGGTGAATGAATAGCCGGGGCCGAGAAGATTGGGGAATTTAATTCTGCGTCGGTTTGGAGGAGTGAAAATGAGGAATAAATTGAGTTTCGGGAAATGGTCTGCCGGTTTTAGGCCAGGATAAGATCAGAGAATTCTATTTAGAGATTGCTGCTTTTTAAAAAAGTTTTAGGGAGAGACTAAAATCAAAAGCGGAGAAGATTTTAACACTCTTGATATCATGATATGAATCATAGTATCAAGAGCGGAGGATAGTCAGGAAAAAAGACAAAGCTCGGATTTAGCAGGATTCAGGAAGGACTTGATTCAGAAATTGGTTTAGAAAGGGGTTTTTTTACTTAATTCTTTTTTGGCACGGTGATAGGGGGACGAATAGGGTGAAGGGGTAATTTTAGTGTAAAAATCGGCAATTTGTTCCAGCATTTTTCGGAAACGGTCTTTCTTTTCCATTGTTTTCAGGGTTTCGCGGAAACCGGCGCCTTCGGTTTTCAACCATAAAGAGACGCGGTGGATAGTGCTAAAACTTACTTTTAGGAAATCAATAATCGTTCGGTATTGATAATTCTGCAGAAGGAGAAGAGCGATAGCCAGTCGTTTGGCGAGCATTACTTTCTCGGTGGGAGTGAGAAGATCATCAAGAAGTTTTTCAATCCCGTCTTTGTTTTTTTGACTGGCCAGTGATTCAAAAAAGACATCGTACATCCGTTGTTCAATTTCTTTTCTCAGTTGGAGTTTGGAAATTTGAGCCATTTGATACTATGATATGAATCATGGTATCAAATTGTCAAGGCAGAATTTATTTGGTAAAGTTTTAAATGAAAAGGTTCTGAAACCAGGAAAGGAGTAAGAAATGGCTAAGCCAATTAAATCTGAAAGTTCCCAAGACCTGGCCCGGGTTTCTTTTGGAGAGATTTGCCGATTAGTAGGGCAAAAACAGTCAGGCTTAGGAGGCGGATCGGTGATAGCTTTATCCGGAGCATTAGCCAGTTCTCTGGGAATAAAAATTTTAAACTTTTCTTTGAAGGGTGAAAATAATTCGGACAAAGTTTTAAAACTTGAATCCTGGTTGGAAAGAGCCGAAAAAACAACAGCTGATTTTTTAGAATTGGCGGCTGAAGATGGAATTGCCTATGCCCGATATCTTCAGGATAAACAAGTCTTTGAAAACAAGCAGGCAATTATCAGCGTGCCCTTAGTGATGGCGGAAAAAGCCAATAACCTGATGACTCTGGCAGGCTTTTTAATTAAGGAAGGCAAGCAAAGTTTTATTTCCGATAGCCGGGGAATGCTGGAGTTGGCCACAGCTTGTTTTTATGGTGCTTTGGAAACAGTCAGAATTAATTTGCCTTTAATCAAAGGAAAGGCCTGGGAGAATCAAATTCGGGAAAAAATTGAAAATCTGCTTGATTCAGTCAAGGATCTTGTCGCTCCTTCTTAACTCAGGAACAAAAATTTTATCCGGGCTTTTGGGCGTGGTGGATTACCCCGCCTTCGATTATAAATCCGCTGGTTACTTTCTTATCTCCTGTTTCTCTCAAATTGTAGATAGTGACGAAGGATTCCTGGTAGTAAGTGGCAGTTCTAACAAAGCCGGTTTCTTCTAAAATTAGATGGGTTTCTTTTGGGCTGGGGATCGTTCTATAATTTAGAGGCCATTTAGGTTTTTCGACAAGGCTGGTGGTTATAACAAAAAAACTGCCGCCGGGTTTTAGGGCCTGGTAAGTTTCCCGGGAAAATCCGCTAAATTTCACTCCGTTTCGGCCTTGGGGATCAATATTCAGATTTTCGGCAATTATTATGTTCCAGTGGCCAGTTCCCACTGCTTCGACAAGTCGATTGGCGTCGGCAGTAAAGTCAGGCTGGTGTCTTGCTTCAATGTCTAAGGTTTTACAGCCTGATTTTTTCCAAAAAGGAGTATTGTCTCCAGACCCGACTACTAAAATTTGCCTTCCCCGAGCGCCATTTTCAATAATTTCCCGGTAAGTCCGATAAACATACGGTATTTCAAGTATGGCTCCAGCGGCGTTTCGTTCGCAAGGGGGCCTAAGATCTAAGTATTCTCCTGACGGCAAAAAGTCGGTCATTTTTAAACCTGTCTTTGTTAACGGAATTTCTGAAAGCAATTGTATCATTTTATGGGCTTGAGCTGACAGCGTCTTTCTTGCAGACTCTGAAAAAAACTGGTAGAATCCAGACAGTTATTAAATTCACCCACTGGTTAGACTCCTTGATCCCGTCTCTGGCGGGAACTTCAAAAACCAGTGCCAGGTAAAAAGGAGGCAAGGGTCTTGTTTAGGACAGGGCCCGGTAAAGAATCCATGGAGAAGGCCAAAAAAAACGAAGTTTCTCTGATGCAATTATTAGAAGTCGGGGCCCATTTTGGCCATCAACCCCGGCGTTGGAATCCGAAGATGGCTCCCTATTTATACGGGAAACGGAGCGGAGTCCATATTTTTGATTTGGTCAAGACCAAGAAAAAGCTGGAAGAAGCCTGTGACTTTGTTAAAAATTTCGTTGCCGGAGGCGGCGAGATTGTTTTTGTCGGGACCAAAAGGCAGGCGGCCGAAATTATTCGGGAGGAAGCCAAAAGAGCCGGGGTCGCCTTTGTGGCGCAGCGATGGCTGGGAGGAACGATTACCAATTGGTCCCAGATAAAAAAAAGCATTAAAAAGTTTGGAGAGATGAAGGCCAAAAAAGCTGCCGGCGAGTACGAAAAATACACTAAAAAAGAAAATCTTTTAATTGCCCGGGAAATCCGGCGATTGGAGAAATTTTTTGGCGGCTTAACCGGTTTGAAAGAAATTCCAGAGGCAATGTTTATGGTTGATGTTAAAAGAGAAGAAGCGGCTTTAAAAGAGGCGGCCAAAAAGAAAATTCCGGTGGTGGCGATGGTGGACAGCAACAGCGATCCCAATTTGGTAGATTATCCGATCCCGATCAATGACGATGCCATCAGATCGATCAAACTGGTGGTGACTCGGATTGCCGATGCAGTGATTGAGGGCCGGCAGATAAAAGAAAAGAAATTGCCTGAAAACTCAAAATCAGATGGGAAAAATCTTTCCAAAAAAAAGCCTGAACCAAAGGAGAAAAAATGAAAGTTAATCTCGGCCAGCTAAAGAAGCTTCGCCAGAAAAGCGGCGCCGGAGTAATGGATTGTCGTCGGGCCTTGACGGCCTGTGAAGGCAGGCTGAAAGAAGCGCTGGTTTGGCTGAAGGAAAAAGGGATCGCCAGGGCAGAAAAAAGAGCTGACCGGCAGGTCAAAAACGGTTTGATTGAGGCTTACTCCCATAGCGGAGGAAGAATTGTGGCAGTAGTTGAACTTTTATGCGAAACCGATTTTGTTGCCCGGACGCCGGAGTTTAAAGAATTGGCCCATGAATTGGCAATGCAGGTAGCGGCTATGTCTCCTCAAAATGCTGAAGATTTGGAAAAACAGCCCTATATCAGAGATGAAAAAATCCGGGTGGGCGAGCTATTGAAAGAAATAATTGCCAAAACCGGAGAGAATATCGTTTTGGGCCGGTTAATTAGGCTGGAATTAGGAGAAAATAATGGAAATTGAAGAAGTTAAAAAACAGATGCAAAAAACTCTGTCTTTTTTAGAGCAGGAGCTTAGTCAAATCAAAACCGGCCGGGCAACTCCTTCTTTAGTGGAAAGGATTTTGGTTGAGGCTTATGAAACCAAGATGCCTCTGGTAGAGTTGGCGACAATTACTGCGCCGGAACCAAATGAGATCTTGGTAGCTCCTTTTGACCAGTCAATTATCAAAAACATTGAAAAAGCAATTGGTTTCCGGAAGGAACTGGGTCTTTCGCCGGTGGTTGATGAGGCGCTGGTGCGGATAAAAATTGCTCCTCTGACCGAAGAAAAAAGAAAGGAACTGGTAAAGGTTTTAGCTTCTAAGCTGGAAATTGGCCGGGTGGCAATCAGACAAATCCGCCATGAAGAAAGATCGCGCCTCAAAAAACAATTTGAAGAGGGAGAAATCAATGAAGATGAAAGAAGAAATCAGGAAACCAAACTTCAGGAATTGACTGATGAAATGAATGAAGAGATTCAAAAGATGGGCGACCGTAAAGAAAGAGAAATTTTGGGGGACTAGAGAATGTTTTTGACAATCCTCGTTTTTTTTATTACCCTTTCCACCTTAATTATTTTTCATGAGCTGGGGCATTTTTTAGTGGCCAAAAAAACCGGTATTAAAGTGGAGGAGTTTGGTCTGGGCTATCCTCCTCGTGCTTGGGGTAAAAAAATCGGCGAGACAACCTACTCTCTTAATTTAATTCCTTTCGGTGGTTTTGTCCGTCTCTACGGGGAGGATCGGGCCCAAACGAAGCAAAAAGAAAGATCCTTTTGGGCAAAAAGCTGGCGGGTGAGGCTGGCGGTAATCTTGGCGGGCATCGTTGCTAATGTTTTTTTAAGTTGGATTTTGTTTTCGGCCAACTTTTTGATTGTGGGAGTGCCGGTGAAGACCGATAAGGTTATTTTCGAAGCGGTTATCGCTGATTCTCCGGCTGATAAGGCCGGAATTGAACCGGGGGATGTGGCTGTTTCTTTTGCCGGGGTGCCGGTGACCTCGATTGACGGTTTTATCAAGCAGATTGAAGCCCGAAAGGAAGTTTCTACCAATTTAATAATTTTAAAAGAAGGGGTAGAAAAAGAAATTGAAATTACTCCCCGAGTCGAAACTCAAGAAGGAGAGGGACCTTTAGGGGTAATTATTTCCTCTTATGAGCTGGCTCATTTTCCTTTTTGGCAAATGCCGTTTCGAGCCGGAGCTGAAGGTTTAAAAGAGACCTGGGGCTGGCTGGTAATGATTGCCGGCTCTCTTCTTAAGATGATCAGAGAGCTGATTTTTTCCGGCCAGGTGCCTCAGGATGTTGCCGGCCCGATTGGTATCTTGCAGGTTACTTCTCAGGTAGCCCGGTCCGGTGTGGTGGCTGTTTTCCAGTTTATCGGAATCTTGTCAATTAACTTGGCAATTATTAACACGCTGCCTTTTCCGGCTTTGGACGGAGGGCGTTTTGCTTTTCTGGTGGTGGAATTGATTACCGGCCGGAGGAATCATGAAAAAGTGGAACAATGGGTTAACCGGATGGGAATGATTTTTTTGCTTCTTTTAATGCTTTTAGTTACGATTAATGACATTAAACGGGTTTTAACCACGACTGAATTCGGCGGCCGGGTTTTGGAACTTTGGCCGTTTTAATTTGGAATAGTTTTTGCCTGCCGGCCTATCGCCCGGAAAATAGCCGCCGGAATGGTTAGGATTAATCAAAGGAGATGAGATGCGCTATTCAAAGCTTTTCGGCCAAACCAAAAAAAGCTCACCGGCAGGTGAAGTGACTGTCAATGCCAATCTTTTGATTCGGGCCGGTTATGTTAACAAATTGATGGCGGGTTGTTACAGCTATCTGCCATTAGGCCTCAGGGTCCTGCGTAAAATTGAAAACATTATCCGGAAAGAGATGAATGCGATTGGCGGTCAGGAGCTTTTCCTGCCGGCGCTTCATCCGGCAGAAAATTGGCAGAAAACCGGCGCCTGGGAAACTGTTGATGTTCTTTTTAAAATTAAAAGCCGTACCGGCCGAAGCTATGCCCTGGGTCAAAGCCACGAAGAAATTATCACCCCTCTGGTAAAGGAATATCTGGATTCTTATCAAGAACTGCCGCTTTTTGTTTATCAAATCCAGGAGAAATTCAGAGATGAACTGCGGGCCAAATCCGGAATTCTCCGCGGCCGCGAATTCGGAATGAAGGATATGTATAGCTTTCATTTAAACCAGGGTGATTTCGAAAATTTTTACGAGAAGGCAAAAGAAGCCTATCTTAAAGTTTATCAGCAGTGTGCCTTGAAAGCGAAAGTGACTGAGGCTTCAGGCGGTGCTTTTTCCCAAAAAATCTCCTATGAGTTTATGGTTTTGACTGATGCCGGCGAAGATGATATTTTGTACTGTCAAAAATGCAATTACTGCATCAATGTTGAAATTGCCGAATTTTCGCAGGGAACAAAATGTCCCAAATGCCGCCGGGGAGTTCTAAAAAAAGCCCGGGCTTCTGAAGTGGGCAATGTTTTTGACTTGGGCCGGAAATACACCCGCGATTTTGATTTATATGTCTATAATAAAAATGGAGAAAAAATTTATCCGATTATGGGGTGTTACGGCATTGGCACGACCCGATTGATGGGAGTGATTGTGGAGAAATTCCATGATGAGCGAGGGATTATCTGGCCTGAATCCGTTGCTCCTTTTAAGGTTCATCTTCTGACTATCGGTCGGAGCAAAGCGGTTTGGCAGTTTAGCGAAAAAGTTTATTGTGCTTTGGTTGAAAAAGGAATCGAGGTGTTGTTTGACGACCGCCGGAAAACTTCCGCCGGAGAAAAATTTGCCGATGCAGATCTGATCGGCATTCCTTACCGGCTGGTGGTTTCGGACAAGACCGTTAACAACCGGCAAATCGAGATTAAAAAAAGAAATCAGACAAAAACCAGTTTGGTTTTACTGGCTGATTGTCTTGAGAAATTTGCTTCTCCGGCTCTGAAATAAACAACCCGGGTTTGACATTTCCGACTTGTAATATCTTTTTTTTATCGTTAAACTCCTTTTATAAAGTGAAAAAGGTGGTTACTCATATCAATCCTGACCTGGATGCGATGGCTTCGGTTTGGCTCATTAAGCGCTTTTTGCCTGGCTGGGAAAAGGCAGCTGTTTGTTTTGTCCCGGCCGGAAATACAATTGACAATCAGTCAGCCGATAGTGATCCGGCGGTGCTTCATGTGGACACGGGTCTGGGAAAGCTGGACCATCACCAGCTTAAGAGAATAACTTCGGCTACGGCTTTGGTTTGGCAATATATCCGGACAAAAAGGAAACATCAGACGATCAGTCCATTGGAAAAGGAGGCTTTAACCCGGATAGTGAAGGTGGTGACGGAAATTGATAATGCCCGGGATTTAGTTTGGAACGAAAACCGCCGGGACCGGTTTGAGTTTTACCTTCACAGTTTGATTTACGGGATTAAAAGAAATATTCCCCAGGATGACCAGCTAACTGAAGTTGGCCTGATGCTTATGGACGGACTTTTAAGGACTTTTAAGGATAAAATTAAAGCTGAAGAAAAAATTGAACGGGAAGGAATTAAATTCGAGTCCAGATGGGGCCGGGCAATTGCTCTTGAAACCGGCAATGAAAAAGTTTTGTGGGAGGCCGAAATCCGCCGGTTTTGCCTGGTAATTAAATATGACCCGGATTTTCCCAAACGGGTCAAAATTTATGCCCGTTTTGACAGCCCGGTTGACTTGACGCCGATTTATAAGATTTTTAAAAAGAGCGATTCTGAAGCCGATTGGTTTTTGCACGCTTCTAAGAAACTTCTGCTGATTTCCAGCCACCCTCACGCTCGGGGAACCAGTCTTTCGCTTGACGAAATTATTAAGGCGTTAAAAAAATAGATTAAGCTTTTTCTGCTAACGCAAAAGACATTTCGAGTTTGCCGGATATCTTCTTTTCCGGACCGAGTTAACAGAAAAATCCTCTTGTAAACCAAAAGTAAAAAAGATAAACTTAGGACGAGTTATGGTGCAATTGAAGACAATCAAAATCAAAAAACCGGCCGGGGTTAATTTGATCCTTGGACAGGCTCATTTTATCAAAACAGTTGAAGATTTGCATGAAGCGCTGGTTAGTGCCATACCGGGGATAAATTTCGGTTTGGCTTTTTGCGAAGCCTCAGGCCCCTCTCTGGTGAGAACCAGCGGCACTGATCCGGTCCTGGTAAAAATGGCGGCCGAAAACGCTCTAAAACTCAGTTGCGGCCATTGCTTTTTAATTTTTTTAAAAGACGCCTATCCGATTAATGTTTTAGAAAGAATTAAAAGAGTGGATGAGGTGGTAACAATTTTTTGTGCCACTGCCAATGAAGCAGAGATTGTCGTTGCCGAAACAAAAACGGGCCGGGGAGTTCTGGGAGTGATTGACGGAGCCAAAAGCAGAGGAATTGAATCCGACAATGAAAAGAAAGAAAGAAAGTTATTATTAAGAGAAATTGGGTACAAATTATAATTTATTTTGCTTGAGGGGAGGTGTCATGAGTTTTCATGGCGATTATTGTCAAAAAAGATCCGGGTGAGAGCGAGGACAGGCTCATTGCCAAATTCAGAAAAAAAGTCCAGATTGAGCAGGTTCTTACTCTTGTCAAGGAAAGAGGACATTATAAAAAACCTTCGGTGATCAAAAAAGAAAAATTGGCCCGCTTTAGAAAAAAAGGCCGTCGGCAAAACAAAAAAAGGTCTGCTTCTTTTTAAAAAAACGGCTTGGCCAAAAAAAATGATCCAGTTTATCAGGAAAAAGTTCTAGTTGACTGAAGATGAACTATTCGATTTTAATAAAGTCAGACTCAAGGTTCCCGATCAAGAGAAAAAAAATCAAGGAACAAGTGGAGAAATTTCTGAACCGGTCCGGTTTAACTTCTCCGGTTGAGATAAGCTTGGCTTTTGTAGGTAATAAAAAAATGAAACAACTGAACCGCCAGTACCGGAATTTGGATCAATCAACCACTGTTCTGACTTTTTCTCAACTGGAAGTTTCCTCTCGGGAAAGGCTTTATCCTGATTCAAGATTTCATTTTTCTCCTGATGAAGTGCTCAGATTGGGAGATTTGGTAATTTGCTATCCCCAGGCGCAAATCTTGGCCAATACAGAGGGGATTTTGGTCGATGAGGAAGTAAATTTTTTAATTAAGCACGGTTTGAGGAATTTATTAAAAGGAATTTCCGGCTGATCTTTTTGCCCATGTCTTTTTATCTTAAGTACCGTCCTCAAAAAATTGCCGATCTGGATCTGCCCGATATCAGGCAGAGTCTTGGCCGGCTGCTGGAAAAAGAAAAAACCTCCCATGCTCTTCTCTTGGTCGGTCCCCGGGGATCAGGAAAGACTTCAGCCGCAAGGATTATTGCCAAGGCAGTTAATTGTTTAAAAAACGAAGGAAGGGGCGAGCCTTGCAATCAGTGTCTTCATTGTGAAGAAATTACTTCCGGACGTTTTCTTGATCTGATTGAAATTGACGCTGCTTCAAACCGGGGAATTGATGATGTCCGGACTTTAAGGGAAAATGTCAAACTCGCTCCGGCCAAGGGCCGGAAGAAAGTTTACATCATTGATGAGGTCCACATGTTGACGACTGAAGCTTTCAATGCGCTTTTGAAAACTCTGGAAGAACCGCCAGCCCATGTTATTTTTATTCTTTGCACAACCGAACAGGAAAAACTGCCCGAAACGATTATTTCCCGTTGTTTAAAATTTAATTTCAGAAAAGCCAGTCCGGCCGAGGTTATTTCTTCTTTAAAGAAGGTGGTCAAAGGTGAGGAATTGAAGGTAGAAAAAGGGGCATTGGAGTTGATTGCTGAAGCGGTAGATGGCAGTTTTCGGGATGGCCAAAAAATTCTTGATCAGCTTTTAGGCCGGAACAAAGAGATAACTTTGGCTGAAACCCAAAAATTACTGAACCAGGGGGAGATTTTTTCTCCTTTAAAATTAATTGCGGCTTTGGCCGAAAGAGATACCAGAGCCGGCCTAGTGGAAGTGGCCCGCCTGATGGAAAACGGTGCTGATTTAAAAGCTTTTTTGTTTAACTTTTTAAAAATACTGCGGCAGGAATTGATGAGTCGGATCGGAGTCGGGGATCCGGTTGAACCGGAATGGGTAAAAAGTTTGAGCAGCGGCGAGATTCGTCAGCTGATCCGCCGGTTTTGTCAGGCCGGTCAAGAACTTAAAAGTGCCGTTATTCCTCAGCTGCCGCTGGAATTGGCGGTAATTGACTGGGGAGAAACAGAAAGGAGAAACGAAGAAGGAAAGATAAAGAACAATAAAGCCGAAGAAAAAAGAGTTCAAGCTGCTAAAATTGCCGGGGAAACTAAATCCGGTTTTAAAGCGGAAAATTCACCGTTTAAGGCCGGGGCCGGCTTAAATCAAGATAGGGATAATAATAGTCAAGGCCAAAGTCACAGAGAGGTAAATACCGAAGAAGAAGGTAATGGCGGACTCAATCTGAATAAGATTAACGGTCAATGGTCAGCCTTGCTTTCTCAGGTCAAACCCCTAAATCATTCCGTTGAAGTCCTGCTTCGGACCTGCCGTCCTGACAGGATTGAGGATGGAATTCTGACGATCAGGGCTTTTTATCAATTTCACAAGGAAAGGCTGGAAAGTGTCAAGTGCCGGGAAATTGTGGAATCAGCTGCTTCTCAAGTTTTTGATTCGCCGATTAAGATAAGATGTATTTTGGGAAAGAGGGAAAAGCCTGTTTCCGAGGCAGCGCCGGTTATAGTCCGGACTGAAACTGCGGCCGAAAAAGACATTCTGGTTACCGCCAGTCAAATTTTCAACGGTAAGTAATTTCTCCTTCTTTATCTTTTTTAAAAAACTTGTTATGATTTTGGTATGCTTGATAATTTAAAACAACTCAACGAGCTAAGAAAGCTCCGATCTCAGGCATTGAAAATGCAGCGGGAACTGGCTCAGGAAGAGGTGGAGCTTGAAGAGGGCGGGATCCGAGTGGTTGCCAGCGGTGATCAGAAGATCAGGCTGGTTGAGATTGACGGCGAGTCCCAGGAGAGGCTGGTCCGGGTTTTAAACAAGGCCCTGGAAAAAGCCCAGCGGCAGGCGGCGCTTAAAATGGCCCAATCCGGCGGCGGTTTGATGGGTCTGCTGGGAAAATGAAAATTGCCCGTCCTTTGCGAAAGTTAATTGAGTCTTTTGAGGCTCTGCCGGGCATCGGTCCGAAAACGGCTTCCCGGTTGGCTTTTTATTTACTTCATGTGCCCCAATCCTATCTTGATGTATTTGCCTCAAACCTTGAGAATCTGAAAAAACAAACTAAGACCTGCACGATTTGTTTCAATGTTGCTGAGGAAGATCCTTGTCCGATTTGTCTTGATCGGGATCGGGATAAGTCCGTCATCTGTGTGGTTGAGGAGCCTTTGGATATTCTGGCTCTGGAAAAAACCGGGCATTATCAGGGAGTTTATCATGTTCTTCACGGAGCGATTTCACCGTTAGACAATATCGGTCCGGAAGAGCTTTTTATTAAGCCGCTTTTCAACCGGCTTAAAAACGGCGGAGTTAAGGAATTAATTCTGGCGACGAATCCGAATATGGCGGGCGAGGCGACGGCAATGTACATTGCCAACCTCATTCGCAAATCTAAAGGCCGGGAATTAAAAATTAAAAGTCTTAAATTGACCCGAATCGGATTGGGATTGCCGACCGGAGCGGATTTGGAGTATGCTGATGAAGTGACCCTTACGCGGGCGATTGAGGGCAGGAGAGAGTTGGATTAAAGGTTTAATTCCGAAAAAGGGTTAGAAAAATATGCCGATTTTACCTCCTAAGGTAGCTAAGGCGATAAAACAGGCCAAGCAAAACACGGTCGAAAAGCTGGTCGAAACGGCTGCGTCTCAGGCCGGTATTGGTCAGAAAAAATCGGATCCGGGCCGGGAAAAAATTCCGGCAGGAACCGATCCGGCCCAATGGATCGAAAAAGAAAAAGAGAAGCAAAAACAGCTGGGTATTGTCCGGCGGCACCTGCAACAACTTCAACAGGAACAGTTAAGTTTGGCTCATCAGCGGCAAAGACAGATTGAGCAAGAGAAGAATCAGGCGGAAGCGGCCAGGCAGCAGATCAGAGAGAAGGGCTTGCCTCCGGTGCCCCAGATTTCTTCCAAACCCAAAAGGGGGACGGCCCTGATGGGCAGGCGGAAAAAAGGCAAGGGCAGCGGCGAACTGCCGGCCGCCCAAAGATCAAGATAAAAAAAAGCACTCCATACCCCGTCATTCAGAGGCCGAAGGCCGAAAAATCCCCTTGGGGTTCAAGCCGGGAATCCTTTGCCTGGCTCAGGATGACGGTGAGAAAAGGCTCAGGATGACGGTGAGAAAAGGCTCAGGATGACGGTGAGAAAAGGCTCAGGATGACGGTGAGAAATCCCCGCCCCGTCATTCAGAGGCCGAAGGCCGAAGAATCCCCTTGGGGTTCAAGCCGGGAATCCTTTGCCTGGCTCAGGCTGTCGGAAAATTTTTACTCAACAATATCCAGAATTCAAGTTTGAAGTGCCCCACTTGAAGAAGTATCATGTGGAGCATGAAAAAATACAAACATCTTTCTATTAAGGAAAGAGAGTTGAT
>JAFGMK010000004.1 GCA_016927565.1 Minisyncoccota bacterium
AGAACATTTTTACTTTGCCGATAGCGGACATTTTAACTTTGCGTTGCCAGCCGACATATTCAACATCACTACTCAATCTTGACGATTTTATAAACTAATTTACCGACCGGCGCCTGAACCTCCACCGCCTCACCCGGCTTTTTACCCATCAGCTGCTGACCTAAAGGAGACCGGTGAGAAATTCTTTGTTCAGAAGGGTTAGCTTCCCACTCGCCTACCAGATAAAAAATGATTTCCTGACCCCCAAGGTCAACTGTTACCCGGCTTCCCAGGCTAATCTGATGGCCATTGTTTTTGTCAGGCTCAATCACAACTGAATTGGCAATCACTTCCTCAAGTTCGGCAATTCGGCCATCAATCAAGGCCAGATTTTCCTTAGCCTGGGTATATTGATTATTTTCCTCCAAATCACCCAAATCTCTGGCCGCCGCCAATTGATCAACCGCTTCGGGGCGATTTTTATCTTTTAGCTCAGCCAGCTGTCTTCTAAGCTCATTGGCACCCTCAGGCGTTAAGTGAACTTTATTTGCCCTAGAAAGGGTTGAATTAACCACAAAAAAACCTCCTTCAAATAAAACCAATAAAAGAACGGTTTTACACCACAGGAATATATCTAATTGCAGAGGGGTTATTAAACTAAACTCTGATTTTAGGCTACTTTCTTTTAATTGTCAAGAGGGTGTTTAAGAAGGTAAAAGATCAAAGCGAGAAAATTCCGGCGATTATTTTTCAAATACACCGCTGCCCCCAGTTTTGCAGCAAGTAGCCAAACTCAAAGACATTTATCTTTGAGTCCGTATAGGCATCTATTTCGCCTTGGTAATTTCCGTAATTCCGGCTCCAAAGCAAAGCATCTCCCGCGTTAATTACCGTATCAGCGTAATCAAAACAGACCGGATCATCGGAAGAAGGATCTCTGGTTGGAGTTGGGCCCTGAGCGCTTTGCCAACTCAATTCACCCCGGGTAATTACCCAAGAATCATTTAGAAGCTGTCCCGGATTTTGGGTATCAACAATCGCCGTGCAAATGTCAGTAATCGGATCCGTTCCCCAATCCCACCAGCTTGACCAAGCCAAAAAATAAACTGTCTTGGGATACCGTTGTTTAATTGCTTCTATTCTTTTCATATTGTCCCACAGGTTGCAACTCGCCGGGGTACAGCGAACCACATCACTTTTAAAATCAGGCCCGGATTCCGAAAAAGCGAAAGGCTTGTTTAAAGCAATCAGCTCTTCATAACGGCCTTCTTTCATTACTTGATCGTTGCTGTAAAAACTTAAGCCCACTATGTCAACATAATTATCACCCGGATATAAATGATCAATCGGGACACAACCGCCATTTTCCCAAATTTTTACTTCTTTACAAACCGAACCTCCATTAGCTGGTCCATAAACCCAAAGAAGGTTATTTAATCCTTTTTCATAAGTAAAATAATCGAACATGTCCTTCCATAAAGCAATAAAAGGCTCTGCCTCTCCCTCATGCGCTCCCGCACCCCACCAATTCAAATCCCAATAATTCATCTCCGCAAAAGGCCGGATTATGGCGATTACGCCGTTTTCCTGCAAATGGGCCAAACCGGCGGCATACACATCAAGAAACTGCCGCCACCTAAGATAGGCTTCTGATTGCCTTTCGTGATCTATTAATTCTTCCAAATCCGAATAACCAATTCCGCCCCTCGGACTGCCTGTCCAGGGATTATCAGGATTGAAATGAATTGTAATTAAACCACCATAATTCCAGAAAGGAATCAGGACTTCATTGTTAGCCTTAACAATGTTTTCTAAAGTCCCCCCCTGGGAATAAGGACCGTAAGTAATTCCAATCATCGCGACCCACTTGCCGGTTCCTGCAAAATTTTCCCAGCCGCAACCGGTGCCGTAAAACATACTTTCAGAAATGTTTCCTCCGCTATAAAGAACGTCAACAAATTCTTTATAGCCTATCACGGCATCTTTCTCCACCCGGACCTCCTGGCCCGAAATTACCCTTTTATTCGGTTTATCAGGAAGATCAATTAAGTATTGGTAGAGTTTTTTGACTTCCACGGAAGCATTGGGATTTGCCGGATTGGCAGCAAAAGCCGGAGATAATTGCTGAAAGAAGAAGAAAACCTCAAAAAAAATCCAACCAAACAGAATCTGCAGAAATTTAGATAATTTCATATTTTTACAATCCCAAAGCTTAGTTATATCAAAACTATAAAACAAAAAATAAAAAAAACCAAGTTGCTATATTCACCGATCTCCCGGCCTTCTTTGTTTATCAATTATTCAAACTGAGGTATAATAGCACCGACCAGCGAGGCCCCATCGTCTAACGGTTCAGGACACTGGGTTCTCATCCCAGCAATCGGGGTTCGATTCCCCGTGGGGTCACAAGAAAAAGAGTGTCTAGTTTACCTAGGCTCTTTTTTTCATTGCCCATGTCGGATGATGAACCCCGAAAAGGCAAAGAAGACTCCAAGGTAAATCTTGGGATACTTGTATAACGGATGCAAAGCTAAGAGTTAAGAAGGACATCCGCGGCGTCTTCGATTCCCCGTGGGGTCACTCGTGAAAATCGCTCTCTTTTGAGAGCGTATTTTCATGACTGCACGGGGATGAGAAGTTTACCCCGAAGGTGTAACAACTAAAACTGAGGCCAATCAAGAACCGCGCCCTTTCGTTCATTCACCCCTGCCCTTTCAATAACCGACACTTTTCCAATCCTGAGCATTAATACAAAACATGGCAATTTTTAATCCCTGCTGCCAAAGATTAATCGTTTTTACAACTTCTTCATAAGATTGTAGGGCGGGAGTTAAAAAAGGTCTTGCGGCCGAATAATAGTCGGCTCCCAATAATCTTGATTTCAATGCTTGAATAGGATTCCTGATCCCGCCGCTGGCAACTAAAGCAGTATTTTTAATCGCCGGTTTAATTTGCCTTAAACTTTCGGCTGTTGTGTAACCAAAATTCTTGAACCACGCTGCTAATTCAGCTCTATCATTGTTAGTAGCTTCTATCCAAGACCAGGAAGTGCCTCCAGTCCCGGCAACATCAATTCCGGCAACTCCAACGTTTTCAAGAGCTTTGGCTACTAGGGAACTTATACCGTGCCCTACTTCTTTTACATAAACCGGAACCCCAATCTGGCTAACCAGGTTCTCAATTTTTGGAAGAAGGTCGCTAAAATCAGTATTTCCTTCTAACTGCAAAGCTTCTTGTAATGGGTTCAGGTGTAAATACAAGGCATCGGCTGCGACTTGATCTACTGCCCTTCTATAATCGTCAACATCGTAACCGTAATTTAACTGAACAGCAGCCATATTCGAAAAGATGACTGCATCCGGAGCCAGCCGGCGGACTATTTTGAAGCTATCAGCCGTTTTTTCATCCTCAACGGCAATTCTCTGAGAACCCACTCCTAAAGCAACTTTGGTTTTCTGAGCAGCTTTTGCCAAATTAGCATTGATTGTCTTTGCCTCAGCCACACCTCCTGTCATGGAGGCAATTATTAGCGGCTGATTTAATTTCTTGCCTAAAAGCTCAGTCCCGGTATCAATTTCATCTAATTTAATCCGGGGCAGCGCACAATAAGGCAGCTTTACTCCAGAAAAGGAATCGAAATTCATCTGCGATTCAGTCAACTGAGAAAGTTCGAGGTGGGAACATTTTCTTTTTGCTATTCCTTGCTTCTCCATAATTGATTGCAATTATGCCACTGCTCTGGTTTAAACTACCCGTGAAAAAGAAACAACCTTCAAAATTATTCTTCCCCAATCATCTTTGAAAATCATCCCGACAGCCATTAAAAGACAAGCCGGTTTATCAACCGGAAAATCCTGCTTTTCGAACAGGCATAGTCAAACAAACCCCATCTCGCTTTTTAAAAAAAGCCCAACATTCATCTTAAAGTTAGTGGTCAAAATTTTCAAAGAGGAAACGCTCTCTTTGAGCAAGCTCATAAGGGTTCTTGAATAAAACCGGTAAACAAAATCTCCTCTGTTTGGTTATCCTGAATGGCAAAGAAAAAAGGCCTGTTAACTTCCATGTAGAAAATTCTTTCATCGGGATTAACGGCTGTAATTCTCATGCTGACAGAAGTTACTGCCGCCGCTTCTGTCCCCTCTTCACTAACTTCGATAAAAACCTTGTGTAAAACTTCGCTGATAGAAAGATTCGGGCTAATTTTAGGAAATCGGTCCCCGGGACTAAAAGCAATTGCCATTCCCAGGCTGCTCAAGGCTTTGTTGAGTAATTTCTCGTATTCTATTTTGAACCGGGGAAGAAGAATTGTACCTTCGGTTTTGTTAAAATCAGCCAGCCACTGATTCCAATTGTCAACACTCAACGCCCTAACAAACTCAGATAAAGTCCTCTTTGGTAAAAAAACATACATTCTCAAACGTTCATTTTCCCCATAAGAAAGACAAACAGCCTGAAAAAGATCATTCTCGAAATAATTAAAATCATTTCTTTTTTGTTTCATTAGAGGATGGCTGATTACGGAGTTATCCGGAAGGGTAAATCGCTTTTCTTCTGTCAGTTCCGGGTCAAATTCAACTGTCCAACTTCCTTTAAAGTAAACAGCATTAATCAGATACATCACCATCAAAGGAGAAATCGGAGGCTCAACTATCTTCGGGATTTTCCCCTGAGTATTTTCCCTCGCCCAATTATTAATCGTTTCCACTGCCTCCGGCAAACCGAAATCCAGATATTCAATTGCCGCCTGATAATACTGTTTGTTAGTGTTAATAAACTCAGAATTAAAAGTCTGCCCCTTTTTCCCCCAAATTGAATTAGCAATCGCAATCTTTACCCGAGGGTCAGGATTTTCCAGATCTGCAACCAAAGCGGCGCTTTTTTCATTAGTTTCCCGAACACTGAATCTCTCAATATTCAGTGTTTCTGCCATTGCCCCTCTGGTTTCTCCGTCAGCTCCGTTGTAAGTCATTGACAAAGCCAAAGCTATGCTCAGGGGCGAGATAACAACATTTTTTGATTCATCGTCACTCTTCAATTCTTTTAAAACATTAAAACCAAAAACATTATGAGAGGCAGAAAGTGCGCTGTCAGCCATTAACGGCATCCGAGTCGGTTGAGAAGTCGGAATAGGCGTCAGCTGAAAAATCGGGGCAGGCACCGCCCCTTCCCGAAACGAACGAGACCGGGAAATTCCAAAATAAATACCGCCCAAACCGATCCCCGACAGCAAAAAAATCGCCAAAATAAGCGGCCCCCATCTCTTTTTTTTGCTGGACTCCGGCAACCCGATGGACGCTGAAAATTTTCCGTTAGCCTCTCCCAGTTGAAGCTTTTCCGCCGCTTGATTTGTTAATCCTTCCTGGGAAATTGAATCAGTCATAATGATTTATTTATACCACACCATCCCCCTGATTTTAAATCATCCTTTTTTTCACTTCGCAAATCCAGGAACTTACTCTCTTTCGCCAAAACGGCGAATAACAAAATTATTCCGGCTGACGCTCCGGAAAAGCTATTTTCTGGCGAAAATCAATAATTGGTTTTTTTCTTCCTTGACAAGAGTTAAACGAAGCCGAAGTTGATAACCGATCCTATCCAGAAAATCAGAGACAAAATCCAAGTCTCCCTTTACGAGAGAGGATTCAGTTTCGTAGGGAACGAAAAAATTAGCGAAAATAATCAAGTCAAATTTATCCGTTTCGGAAAAAGATCTAAGACGGGATTGGAGTTCGTTTTTAGGCAAAAAGCCTACCATCAGCGGCTCTTCTAAAAGACTGGCCAAAGTTAATAAATACCGCCTCTTTTTGGTATTAACAAGTAACAAATTTTTCGTCGGGGAAGAAAATGTCCGGCTGATCTGTTCCTGGAAAGCAAAAACCTCCGGGGGAGTTTTAAAAAGCGTTTGCGGTTTAAAAACCAGCTGAGAAATGGTTTTAAAAAACAGTGTTCCCGAAAGAAGCAAAAGCAGTAAATTCTTAAAATTCCGCCGTTTAATTCTTATTACCGCATTCGAAACCAGCAAAAAAGCAACCGGAATGATTAAATAATAAACTCTTTTCGTTAAGATACTCCGGATATAAAAAAAAACATCACCCAGAAAAGCAATTAAAAGGAAAAAAATCATCCCCCAGGCGAAAAACCGGGTCTTTTCTTTTGTCAAAAGCAGACGCCATCCCAAGACAATAATTCCTAAAATAAAAAGGGCGCCGATTACCGCCGCGGTCAGGCTAAGTTGCTGAGGAATAAATTCTCCGGCAACATTACTAAGAAAGGCCAGCAAAAAACCGGTAAGTTTTATTCTTCCATAAAGATAGTGATTTTCATTCCGGACCAAACTTAATTGATTTTTTAAGCTTGGCAACCAGGGAAAATAAGCGATGACAACAATTAAACCCACTAAAAACAACCGCCCTGCGTCTTTTGGCTGATGACGGAAACTGAGCATCAGAAAAAAGGCCTGAGCAAGAAGAATAAAAATAAAAAAATAATTAGTATAGACAGACAGAATAACCAGGAATCCATAGATTGCAAAAAGCTTATTCTTAATGGCAGAGTCTTTTTTACTTTGAGACAGGCGAATGGCTGTCAAAGTGGTCGCCAGAGACAAAAAACCGATCAAAGGATAAGGCCGGGCTAAAATTCCGGCGGTAACCCCGTAAGGACTTACCGCCAACATCAATGCCGCAGCTAAACCAGCCTGCGGGCTGATTACTTCCCGGCCGAGTTGATAAAGAACAAAGACCGACAGGAGGGAAAAAACAATAGAACCTAACCGCAGAAAAAAAGCCCGGTTCCCCAAATATTTCAGGAATAAACGATAATATAAATAATAAAGAGGCGGGTGCGGATCATAGCTCCGGAGAGAAGCAAAAAAATCTTTTAAAGAATGATTTGGGGAAAAATTGATAAATTTTTGAAGCGCTGATAGGGAAAGGATTCGGGGAAAAGAGGCGGTTTCATAATCAATTGCCTGGCCGGAAGCATATAAGGCACCGCAACCGATTTCGTCTCCTCCCAAGGGAAGATTAACGGCAAAAGCGATTCTTAAAAAAGCCGCCAGAATCAAAATCTGCCAAATTCTTAACTTTACCCGTGATAAAAACATTTTTAAATCTACGGTCATCGCCCTCATTCAAAAACAACAAGCGGCTGTTTTTGGGGAAAAGAATCGTTCGGATTTTTCCCGCTTTTTCTCCCGGTTGCCAGCTTCCGCCTGGTTTCCCGCAAGGCAATTTTCGGTAAACTTAACTCATTTTGCTCCAGGTAAGAAATGACGCTTGCCCGGTGATTCTTAATCATTTCGCGCAGAAGCCAGGAAACGGCTTTGGTAATCAAAATATCTTTTTCTGACTTAAGTTGGCTGATGTTTAAAAAGGCCAGTTCGGCCAACTTTTTTTCAGCTGATTCCCGAACCGGCCGGGTCAAAAGAACCAATGAGGCCCGGCGTTTGGAGATATTCTTTGAGCGATTAAGTTTTTTTAAAATAATTTTCCATCTTGGCCAATTTGATAATAATTCAGCGGCAGAGAATTTGGACTGGCAAAGAGAATCTATTTGAGCCCAGCCGGTTAAATGATCCAGCCATCCGGAAAGCAACAGCGGATCTATTTGACAGCGGTATCCGGGCAAATACTCAAGCAAAAAACCGGCTAAGAATTTTTCACTTGTCGAAGAGGCCCGGGTGTAAAGCGAATTTAGTAAATTTATTAACTGTTTGTAATCCAAACAAGAGCGTTTCTCAAGCCAATTTTTGACAATCGCCCTCAATTGGGCATTGTTTAAAGGAAAATCTTTTTCCTTACTTCCGCCATAACCGGGTCGAAGTTTGGAAAAAGTCGGCCTTTTCGCCGCTTCGGTTTTGATCAAAAAGAGAAATTCCCGATGCTGCCGGTTCATAACCCTTTAATTTTACCAAATCCTCCTTCAAATTTTTAGGCTTGTTTTTTATTTTTTTTTGTTTTAGGCTTCTTAATTGGCACAAATGATTAAAATTTGCTTTGCCTTTGGGGGGTGTTAAAAAGACACCTCGCAGGAGAAGCTCAAAAAGGAGGAAAGATGAAGCCAACAAAAACGATTATTATGGGTGCAGCCGGCCGCGATTTTCATAATTTTAATGTTTTTTTCCGGGACAACGAGCAATATCGGGTGGTTGCTTTTACGGCAACTCAAATCCCCAACATTAACGACCGCCGCTATCCGGCTTCTTTAGCCGGTTCGCTTTATCCTGAGGGAATCTCAATTTTTCCCGAAGAACAGCTGGCTGACCTGATTAAAAAACACCAGATCGAAAAAGTAATCTTTTCCTATTCCGATGTTTCTTATCAATACCTGATGAACCGGGCCGCTTTAGTCAATCAGCTAGGAGCTGATTTTGTTCTGCTTGGTACTAACCATACCATGATTAAAGCGGCGAAACCGGTAATTGCCGTCTGCGCTGTCAGAACCGGCTGCGGCAAAAGCCAGTTAGCACGAAAAATTGTCCGTTATCTAAAAGAAAAACAAGTCAAAGCTGCCGCAATTCGCCATCCCATGCCTTATGGCAATCTGGCCCAGCAGGCGGTTCAGCGCTTCGCCGTTTATGAGGATTTCGCCAAACACGACTGCACCATTGAGGAGAGGGAAGAATACGAACCCTATGTCGAGCAGGGCCTAACAGTCTTTGCCGGGGTTGATTACGGCCAGATCCTTGAAAAAGCGGAAAAGGAAGCCGATTTAATTCTTTGGGATGGCGGCAATAATGACACTCCTTTTTATCATCCCGATCTGCTTTTTACGATTGTTGATCCTCACCGGGCCGGTCATGAAATTGGCTATTATCCGGGGGAAACTAATTTCCGGCTGGCTGATGTTTTAGTTATCAACAAAATCAAAAGCGCTCCCCAATCAGGAGTTGAGCAGATCCTTGAAAATATTAAAAAATATAATCCCGAAGCAACGATTGCTAAAACCGCTTCAGTTATCCACACTCAGGAAGCAGAAAGAATCGCCGGTAAAAGGGTATTGGTAATTGAAGACGGGCCGACGGTAACCCATGGCGAAATGGCATTCGGTGCCGGCTACTTGGCTGCTCAGAAAAACGAGGCTGAAGAAATCGTTGATCCCCGCCCGGCAGCGGTCGGAGCCCTGAAGGAGACTTTCGCTAAATACACCCATCTGAAAAATGTTTTGCCGGCAATGGGATACGGCGAATCTCAGGTTAAAGATCTGGAAGAAACAATCAATCGAACAGATTGCGATTTGGTTTTATCAGGCACCCCGATTAACTTAGCCAGCCTGATCAAGATTAACAAGCCTCTTTTAAGAGTGACTTACGACTTGGAAGAAGTTGAAGGAAATCAAATAAGCGAAGCAATTGATATTTTTGTTAAAAAGCAGCTTGAGTAAAATAACGAAGACTATTTAACTCTCGGACATTATTTAAGCTATTAATTTCTCCAAAAACAGTTCAATGAACTGAATCATTGAACTGTTTGGTGAAGGAATCTCTTTTTCAAAAGGGCAAGATTGGATTTGTTTCGCCTGATAAAATATCCGTAATGTTTTTCAAGATTAAAATTATCCTCGGATTTGCTTTTTTAGTCTTACTTCTGCCGTCGGTTTGCATAGCAACTGAAAACAGTTTCACAAGGACTAATAATCCTTTTGGTATCCACCTGGCCGTTCCCAATGAAGAAGATCTTAAAAAAGCAGCCGAATTGGTAAATTCCCAAGGCGGAGACTGGGGTTATGTGACGCTGATAATTGAGGAAAGCGACCGTAAACTAAATAAATGGCAGTCAATCTTTGATCAACTTCGCGAACTTCATTTAATTCCGATTATTCGTTTGGCAACCGGTTTTGATGGAGAAAACTGGAAAAAGCCGCAAAGCAGTGAGGCTAAGAGTTGGGTTATTTTTTTGGATTCGCTTCATTGGGTAGTTAAAGACCGCCACATAGTTTTATTCAATGAGCCGAATCATGCTCAGGAATGGGGCGGCGAAATAGATCCGGAAGGATACGGCGAAATTGTTCTTGAATTTGCCCAAAGATTAAAAGAAACAAATGAGGATTTTTTAGTGATGCTCTCGGGATTTGATGCCGCCGCCCCTTCGAAACTGCCCAAACATGAGGACGAGGCGGTATTTTTAAAAAAAATGTTGGGGGCCTTAGAAGCCGAAGAAAAAAATTTATTTGACCTTATTGACGGCTGGGCTTCTCATGCTTACCCCAATTATGGTTTTGTCGGCTCGCCTGATGATAACGGCCGCCACTCAATCGTCGGCTATCAATGGGAGCTGGATTTATTGAAACGTCTGGGAATAGTTAAGAAATTGCCGGTTTTCATCACTGAAACCGGCTGGCCTCATCAGGAAGGTCTGACTGACCAGCCAGGCTACCACTCTGCCGAAAAAGTCGCCGGCTTGTTCAGGAGCTATTTTGACAGAATCACCAAAGATAAACAGGTACAGGCAATTACCCCCTTTGTTTTAAATTATCAGGGTGAACCGTTTGACCATTTTTCCTGGTTAACCCTAAAAGAGAAAGATGTTTTTCCTCAATTTGAAATAGTCAAAAATTTACCTAAAATTAAAGGCGATCCGATCCAGGAAGAAAAATTGGTCGCCACCCCCCCCTTGCCCGGGAAACTGATTCGGAACTCGACTTACCAATTTGAATTTCAGTTAAGAAATGCGGGCCAAGCCATTTGGGAGCCAAAAACTTATGAATTAACCGTCGGGGGCCTGCCCCAAGACAGTCAATATTTTTGGGCGGACTTTTTACCCTTAAAACCTTTTGAAGAAAAAAAGGTCCGCCTACATCTTAAAACCGGGGATCAAACCGGAAAGCTTCCTCTGACTCTGAGGATGGTCAAGGAGGGAAAAGTCAGATCAAATTTAATCAAATGGCCGGTGGAAATTTTTGGTTACCCCAGCATCACTTTCAAAACATCCCTCTGGCCAAAAAGAAAAACAGCCGGAAATGATTTTAAACTGGTAATCTATAATCAAAAAGAGGAAGTGGTTTTTGAGGCACTTGATATTGGCGTTAAAGACAGCCGAGGGAAAGTAGAGGAGATAAGAAATCTGACTCTTAACCACCCCTACCGCGTGGTAATTTTAAAACCTTATTATCTTCCCCGGCAGGATTTAATGACAATTACTAAAAAAGAAAATTCAATTTATTTTAAACCCAGCCTGCCGGTTGACTTTAACCAAGACGGCCGATTCTCGCTTGGCGATCTGTTGATTTTAATCACTAAACCAAAATTATTAAGTCTTTGGTGGTTTAACTGAAACGACTAAGCAAAGACAGCTGCTTACTCTCTCTGACAATCCGGAGCTGCCCCGATCCCGGAAGAAAAATCCGCAGACGATCCGGAATTGTTATCCTTGTTTTAAAAGCGTAAGTAATTACAAACAAGGAAATGAAGCGATCCGTTTCTTTAAATGTGATATTATCTAGGCGATGGCAACAGTTTTTGTTAAAGATAAAATCGGCCAAAATGACTTAAGGACGGCCTGTCAAGATTATGGTGATTTTATCAAAATAACCTTAGATCTGAAAACCGATCAAATGGTTATCGGCGGACAATGGCACGCCGATGGTGAAAAAATCTTGCTGGATAGCGGCTGCCGACAAGAGAATATTTGGGGCGGAAGCATCGACCTTGCCAGCGGCCAGATCGATACCATTGCTCTGATCAATATCCGGCCCAGTCAAAACAATAACAGCCAAGAAATTTTAGACCAAAAAATCAAAACCCAGTTTATAAAAATAGTTAAAGAAAGATTTGGTTTGTGAGTCGAGAATTGGCTAACCTATCAACAGACTTAAGAAGAATCTCTTATTGGTTCTATCAGGGTCGGACCAAACTTGCTCTTAGTTTTCTTGACCATTGTTTAAAAATTTACCCGAATCTTGATATTTCTATCGGCTGCTACCCGAGCTTAAAAGAAGAGCTTTTAGGAATTAAAAAATTGACGAAGCAGAAGTTCAAGGCCGCTGAAAGATCTCTTACCGCTAGTTTAATTCTTCTTCACCATTATCTTTAAAAGGTAGAGGGGGATATTTTATTCTGTTCAGTTAACAAGCAGTAACGGTTTCCAAACCGGCCCAGGGGCAATTTGTGTTGCCAGTGCCCGGCAAACAACCGTCAATGGCATTTATAACGGCTTAAATTTTTAAAAATAGCCGGATTTGAGACTGATAAAAAAGAGCAAATCCGGGCTATCACTTTTTTTGACGGGTAAAAGTGGGCCAGTAATGTTCGGAAACCAGTTCTTTTAGGTCTTCATCTTCAGGCCAAAAACCGATCTCCTCAGCGCCTCTTCTGGCAATGGTTAAACCAACTTCTAGTCGGACTTGGTGCACATCAATTCTTTCTTTTGAGGCAGCCGCTCTTTGAGCAAAAATAGGCTGGTATTCAGCAAGAGAGGCATAATGCTGGGACGGATCTTCGGGAGTTCCTGTATTGCAGATTCCATGGCCGGCTAAATGAGTAACGGCTTCATTAAAACGAAGGATTGTTCCCGGCTGACCAGTCAAAGAACCATCTTGATCTAAAACCCTGACTCCCATTGGTTCGGAAAAATGATGACCGCATTCAAGAACCGGACACCTTGCTCCCAACAATCTCCCGGCTCCCTCAGTCCGATAGGAAATATTTCCAACCGGAATACCCCTGACAGCCTCAATGCTGGGGTATTGCCGGCGGAGACTGGCCAAGGTTTCGTTGATTAGCCGTTCTTCTCTTTCCAGACCCAGGGGTTTCGGGGGTTTTTTTAGTTGACCAAAGGGCCCTTTTCTCCGCTCGCGATCAAGTTTTGAATTAACCGCTCGGATTAATTGGCGAAAATCAGCAATTCCGACTTGTCTTTCCTCAGGGTAAAGCAAAGAGCGTAAGCCGGCGGCTTCTTGGCACTGGCAAACAAATAAAGCCATATCCCGGCCGACTTCCGGCAATTGTTTCTCAGCGAGACCCTCGGGAAGCGAATCAGCTCTGGCGGCCTTTAGATCTTGATCGGTGAGAAAAAGTTTCTGACTAAAATCTTGGCCACCGATCTGCTGGATAATGGTTCTTTCGGCATCACCCAAGACATTTATAAAAACAACACCTCCTGCCTCTAGTTCTCTTAACGAAAGAGGCCGAGTAACATCAAAACCGAGAGTGTCATATCGACGAGCGGCAATTACACTTTGGGCATCAAGATGAAAAGAAAAAGTGCTTTCTTTCGGGAGATCTCCGGGAACTTCGACTACCTCAACAGGTTCGCTCATATAAGTTTCATTTTATCATACCGGAATAAGGGAATAATGCTTATTTTAAGAGCGGAGACTTGTTGAATAACGTCTTAATCCATTCTCATCCTGAGGCTGAAAGCCGAAGAATCCCCGCCGAAGAGAACCCTTCGCTCCGTTCAGAATGACAGTGAGAAAATTTTTATTCAACAGTTTCCATTTTAAGAAAGAAATTATTTGCCATTAGGGAAAAAGTAGTAGTAAATAACCGGAATAAAAAAAAGCATTAAAACCCCGGAAACCGACATTCCGGCGATAATGGCATAACCCATTCCCTGCCACAAAGGGTCAGAAAGAGTGATCGGAATCAGGCCGATCACTTGAGAGGCAGTGGTTAGAAGAATCGGTTCCAGGCGGCTGCCGGCGGCATCAATCAGGGCTGGGCGGAGAGCCAACTTAGCCTTTAGATTCTGATTGATCTTGTCCACAATCATCAGAGAATTAGCAATGACAATTCCGAAAAGGGCCAAAATTCCAACTAGAGAAGGGAAGGAGATCGGAGTCCGGGTAAGGGCAAAGATAACTAAAACAGCTGAAGCGGCAATAGGAATAACCAAAATGACGATGATCGCTTTCCGAAAAGATCCCAATTGAATCACCATTGTTCCCAAAATCAAAATCCCGCTAATAATCATCGCTCTCAGAATTGATTGGATTGATTCTTGATTTTCCTCATTCAAACCACCTGTCTCCCAGCTATAACCCAGAGGCAAATCAAGCTCTTCGCGGGAAAATTTTTCCAGCTTTTGATTTCGATCAGCCGGCAAGTAGCCCGGCAGAGAAGAAGCAGTCACGGCAATAATCCGCCGGCCGTTTTTTCGAGCAATCAGAGCCGGATTAGGCTTCAGAAAAAAACCGCCCAGCTGATTAACCGGCACAAAGCCTTGCCGGGTCGGAATTGACAAGTCAGTCAGCCGCTCCGGCAAAACTGTATCCGGGCTTAATTTAATCACTAACTCATAATCCTTACCATTAAAATCGGTTTCGGCAATCTTAAAACCACTCACTAGAGTCCTAAGCCAAAAGCCGATCTCAGCTTCATTAAGCTGATAAAGACTCAATTTTAGAGGGTCGGCGACAAAACTTAACTTACTGGTGCCGCTTTTGACAGATCGACTGACATTCTCCGTTCCGGCCAAATTTTTCAAAAAAGCTTCCACTTTTCCGGCACGGTCTTCAAGAACAGCCAAGTCGCTTCCCAGAAGCCTGATTTCCAGGTCAGCCCCGGCCGGCGGGCCGCCGGATTCCTCGAGAACCTGGATAATTCCGGTTTGATAATCAGCCAGCTTTTTCCTGGTTTCCTGGGCCAGCTGGATTGAAGTTTTCTTTCTTTTCTTAATTGGTTTCAAAACCAATGTTGCCAGAGCATTATTATCTCCTGCCGGAGAAGAATTACCCCCCAGGTTAGCCTTTTGAGATGTCTCCAAAATAACAAAATCCACTTCCGGGATTGTTTTTAATTGTTTCCCCAAATTTAAAATTTCCCGACCGGTAGTCTGTTTATTGGTTCCGACAGGCAATTCCAGCTGAACATAATAAAATTCCTGATCAGATTTAGGAAAAAATTCATTTTTAACTAAACCCAGGGGTAATAACAGATAGCCAAACAGGACAAAAATAACAATAATCAAAAGAATTCTCTTTCTCGCCTGGGGTTTGCTAATTAAGCGGCTAATTACCTGCCGGTACTTCAAACTCAATGGCTCAAGGGTAACAAAACCCTGATAAAAAGCCCGTTTTAAAAATTTGCCAAACCGATGAAACAAAGTGCCGGGGCAGCAATTTTTGACTTTTCTTATAATCTCTTTTTGAAAAAGAAAAATCATTGCCGGCAAGAAGAGAGACAGCAAAAAGAGAGGCCAGAAAAGAATGTTTTTGGGAATAATTATGGCCAGTCCCGAAGCAATCAAAAAAGGAATAAATAGGCCGAAAAACACCCTGACTCTTTTGGGCAACCGGAGTTTGGTTAGAATCATCATTGAGGGCAGGGTAAAGACAAAGGCAACCCCGGCAGAGCCGATCATTGCTACGGAAACAATGATCGGGATCGGATAAATAAATTCGCCAATGATCCCCGAGGTAACCAAAAGAGGTAAAAAAGCCCAAACAGTCAACAGATTAATCAAAAAAAGCTCTATAAAAAAATCCTTCCAGACCAGAATTGCGGTTTGGAGCGGAGTAAAGCGGCCGGTTTTAAAATATGAAGTATAAGCCTCAATAATAACAACAGCGTTATCGACAAAGAGAGCTAAAGCAATCAGCAATGAATAAATCGAAACGAAATTTAAGGAGATGCCGAAAAATTGCATTACGATAAAAACTACCAAAAGAGAGACCGGAATTGCCAACGAAGCAATCAGTGATTGTTTAATCCCGTAAAGCAAGAACATGGAGAAAAAAACCAACAGCAAAGTTTGGCTAAAATTTTTTCCCAGATCGAGGAACTGCTCTTCAATTAAATCGGAATAATCATAAATCGGCCTGATTTCAAACTCCGATTGATAGGTATCAGAAAAATCGCGCAGATATTCTTTTACTTTTTTTCCGGCCAAATCAATTCTTTCCTGGGGATTTTTAAAAATTGAAAAAATCAATGCCGGCTGGACCGGAAGGTCTTTTTGAGCCAAGAAGGCCAAAGAGGGATTGTTTTTAGTTTTAATAGCAACATCAGCGATCTCTTCTAAACGATACGATTGGCCGGCTAAAAAGAGGTTAAGCTGCCGCAAATCACTCAGATTTTCAACCGGCCGGTCAATACTGAGAGAAAAATTGCTTTTTGAGGTCATCACTTTTCCGGCTGGAAAATCCTTAAGAGCCTGAGTGATGCTTTGGGAAATTAAAAGAGGATTAATTCCTTTTTCCTGAATCATTTCCGGTTTAATTAAAATCTCGATTTCTTCTTCTTCCCCACCGCCAATCAATACCTGACCAACCAAATCAAGCTTTTCCAAACCCTTTTTTAAAAACTCCCCCAAACGGTTTAAGCTGCCGATATCGTCGGGATTATTTTTTTTGATTAAAGCAAAAGTAATAACCGGAAAACTTTCAAAATCCAATTCGCTGATCCGGGGAGGTAAAGCATCGTCAGGCAAATCAGTAACCTTTTCAACCGCAGCCTGGACTTCATCCCGGGCGAAAAGAGGATCAATATCTGAAGCGAATTCAAGAGTTAGCAATGAGAGATTTTCATTTGAGGAGGAAGCGTAATCAGTCAATCCCTTTATATCCCGAAGCTCATCTTCCAGAGGAATCGTCACTAAAGCCTCAACCTCTTCCGGCCCGGCCCCGGGCAAAACCGTAGAAACAATTATCAGCGGGATTTTAACTTCCGGGTTTAAAGTCCGGGGAATCAGAATAAAACTGGAAATCCCCAACAAAACAATCGCCACAACCAGAATTAGACTCAAGCGGATGTTTTTTAAAAATTTTCCCGGCAGAGAATTAAAGTCAGCCGCTTGAAACTTTAACTGGTCAAGATAAGAAGCCTCAGCCATCAGAGAGCTCCACTAAATCACCTTCAATCACATTCCGGTCAGTAATCAATTGCCAATTACCCTCCAAGCCGCCTAAAATCGTTACATACTGACCGTAAACTTCTCCCAAAGCCACTTCTTTGGCCAAAACCCGGCCATCTTCAATCACATATACAAATGAAGTCCGACTGGTTTGATAAACAGCATCAATCGGGATTAAGGGAATAGTCTGACCGCTTTGAGAAAATCCCAAAGGCAAATCCACCGTCAAATAGGACAGGTGTGCAACTGACGAAATAGCCTCAGGCGGCAAATCAAAAAGCACCAGATGAAGAGAGTTGTTGGTCGGTTCCGCCGAAATAAAACTGGGCGCAATTTCCAAAACCTCTTCTTTAAGATGAATTCTGGCTTTTTCCACCAGCGAGAGATTTAAAGCAATCTTAGCCGCCGCCATTACTTTTACCTGAGAAGCCGATTCGCCTTCGGCAGAAATCGTAAAAAGAAGCCTTCCCGGGGAAATCAGATCATTTTCCCGAACATGAACTTCCTGAACGATTCCATTAACCGGACTGACAGGATAACTTAAACTTTCCTGGATTTGAGCAAGCTGATACTGGAGAGAAGCCACTTCCCTGTTTAGATCCAACGACTTTTCCTGAAGCTCGAGCTGTTTGAAAATCAACTCCTTTTGAATCCTGGCTAAATCACTTGGCGGAGCTTCAGTATCAGTTTGATATTCAAGTGATTTCAAAACCGAACGCAACTGATTAACGGCCGCCTGAAAACTTATCTTCAGCTGTTTGGTCTGGGCAATAAGATCCCGATTACTATCAGCCGAGTCGGTCGCTTCATAAGCGTCAAGATTCTGACGGTAATAATCGAGTATCTCCTGATTTAAATTAATCAGCGACCGGGTTTCTTCAAGCGAGTTTTCAGAAATTTCCCTCAATTTGATAAAATTACTTTCTGTTTCAGAAGCAATTTGCTTTTGTTTTGAGATAAGCTCCTTTTGATCGGAATAGGTGTCTTTAATAAATTGATATTGTTTTAAAGCTAATTGTCTTTGAATTGAACCGGCATTGCCGCCCTGATAGTTAGATGCTAAATAAGCCAGGGCGCCCTGATTTGCTTTAACCTGACTGCCTTCCTTAACATAGAGGCGGTTGACTATTCCCCCGGCCTGAGCAAAAACCTTAACAATCCGGTTTTTTTCAACCTGACCCTGGACCTGAACCCGGGGAACGCTACCGATCTGAAAGGTCATTACCGGAATCGGTTTTTTTTCTCCAGTTCCCTGTCCATTTTTTTTGTCTTCCAGCCAAGAGGAAGCCAAAATCAGGCAAAAAAGCAAAACAAATGATAAAAACAAATTCCAGAAAAGTTTTTTTTTGTAAAAACGGAAAAAATTCTTAATGGTTTTCTTTATCTTTTTGCCGGTTTGTTTTTGATACTTTCTAATGTTTTTTAACTTCATTAAATTAACTTAAAAAAAATAACTTCTTTTTAAAAATAAAGGCAGGGAAAAGCACTTTTGAAGCTCCCAACAGGATACCTGATTAGCCTCCCCAAGTCAACCCCTGCCCGGCCGGATGTGCTATTATTGTTTTGATTTATGCAGGTTAAAGTTTTCCGCAGTTACAGAAGAAAGAAAACAGTCAGCGCCAAAGAAATCAACGGCACTATTTGCCTTTATCTCCCTCAACGGCTATCAATCAGAGATGAAAAAAAATATGTCCAATGGGCTCGAAGTCGAATTAAGGCTTCTTTGAAAAAGAAATCTCTGCAGGAAAGAAACAGAGATAAGCTTCTCGAAAAAAGAGCTCAAGAACTAAATCAAAAATATTTTCACGGCAAGCTCAGCTGGACCAAAATCAGCTACAGCAGCCGGCAAAATAAACTAATGTTTGGCAACTGCAATCCCAGAAAAAGAATAATCAGAATTTCAGACCGGTTGCTTAAAATGCCGAGATTCGTCCAGGACTATCTGATTATCCATGAATTAGCTCATTTAAAAATTGCCGGCCATAGTCCCAAATTCTGGCAGTTGGTTAACCGGTTTCCCAAAACTGAACGCGCCCGAGGTTTTTTAATGGCAGCGAGCCGACAAAAATAAGGGCCAAAACTGTTTCTTTAATCCCGAACAAATTTATCGCTTAACTAACTTCAGGCCAAACCGGGAAAGGCCAGAAGAAACGGCCTTTCCCGGTAAAAAATCCTTTTTTAATCCTGAGTCGGGATTGATCCGGAATTTTCCCCAGGCATTGTCGGACCAACGGCCTGCCCAACTACTGAAGGCTGGGAAGGCGCCGGAGCAACCGGAGCCGGTTCTCCCCCGGCCGGAGCCGGAGCAACCGGAGCCGGTTCTCCCCCGGCCGGAGCCGGAGCAACCGGAGCCGGTGGAGGAAAAACTCCGCCCAACGCTGGCGCCGCCGGAGCCGGAGCAACCGGAGCCGGTGTTGATTCAACCGGTGCCTGCATCACTCCCTCCGCCAATCCTGATCCTGTTGAGCTTGGCACTGCTGATTTCTGATAATCCCGGTAGTTAGCCGCCGCCCGAAGATTAACCTCCTCCAAAAGAGAAATAATCTTAAGCCTCAGATCGCCGCTGTTAATTGCTCCGTCAAGAATCGCTGACGGCAACCAGGCATCCACCTGAGCCGCTACCTGTTCGGCTTCCACAGAAGAGGCTCCCGAACGAATCAAACCACCGATCACTTTACCTCGATCATAATCCTGCAATTGACCGTCTTTTTTTCGGACTTTAAAATCTGGCATTGTTCTTTTCACCCCCTCTCTATTCAAAAGTCTAATTGACTAATTTTCTCCCAATTATTCTCACTTAAAACCGCTATCTGATTATCACCGACCACATAAAAATAGTCATTGATATAAACGGCTCTTCTGGCCTGGACTCCGGTTAACACCTTAACCAGAACAAGCTTATCATCCCGATAGGAAAAAATATAACCCCCCTTGGAAGCCGGCAGGAAAAAAACCTGATGTTTTTCATCAAATAAGAAAGCATGATAACTTGATAAAACTTCCGACCAATGCTCATCCAGAAGATACTTGTCTAATTCCTGCGGGTTCTCAGCTGAAGTAACATCAAACAAGGAAATCTTCACCCCTGAGTCTTCCTGTCCGATCCCTAAAATTTTATCCTCAGAAAGCGGATGAAGATAAGAAGAAAAACCCGGAATTTTAAGTTCTCCCTTTAAAAGAGGCCGTCGCGGGTCGGAAAGATCCAGAACATAAAAAGGGTCAATCTTTTTAAAAGTGACAACATAACCCCTGTTGCCGAGAAATCGGGCTGAATAAACTCGCTCACCCAAACCCAGATCTTCAACCGATCCTAAAATTTTTAAATTCCGGTCAAGAATATAAACACTGTTCGCACTCTCGCCCTGATTGCGAATTAACCACCCTCCTGATTGGCCAATCGTGGTTGCAATCCGCAAATTCCCTTCATATTCATCCAGAGAAAACTGATTCAAAACTTGGCCCGGAACCTCTCCCGATGCCTCAAGCTTAAAACTTGACAGGCCGATTCTGATCAGGCCGGTTCTCCTCAGCTCTCTTTGGTGTTTTCCGGTAAAATCCGCCAGCCGATTATTCATCTCTGCTTCAAAACGAACCTGCTCATCTCTAATCAGGGAAGCCTTGTACTGCTTAAGGATTAAGTTGAATTCAGTCATTTTTGCCAAAGAACTTATCTCGTAAGTCTGAAGCCGATTTATCTTGTCGAGAATGCTTCCGGGTAATAAACCCCGCCCCTCTTCCTGAAAAAAAAGAGCCAGCAGTTTCACCGGCTCAGCTTCAATCCCATAGGTCAAATAAATAGACTGAGGCGAAGCATAAACGACTGTTGAACTGAGAGTTCCGGTAAAAGATAAACTTTCTTCTGTCTGGCCGGTTTGGGGATCAATCTTCAAAGCAGCATAAACAACATTAATCGGCACAATTGCTTCCGGACGATAAATATCCCGGCAAGCCACTTCCGGCCAAGAACTGTCATTGGAAAAAAACCTGACCGGACAAGGTGAGGATGGGTCTATTCTTTGGCGAACAATCAAATAGAGGTCGCCCTCAAAAAGCCGGGCAGTAATCAATTCACCATTTTCAGCCAGCTCAAGCTGCCACTTCTCCCGCGGCAAATCAGACAAAGAAATATCAAATCCGTAAATCTCGGTCCGATCCAAAACCAGGAGAGTATCTTGTTCCAAAAGCAATTCGCCGCTTCTTTTAATTTGACCTATCTCGGCCAGATCAGCCGGAGGAAAAGCCTGAATCACTTTTGTCTCCGCCCGGAAAGGAAAAAATACTTCTTCCGTTAAAACCGGCGCGTTTGACTTTTCCAGCGGATAAAACCCGGCCGGAGAAGAAAAAAAGATTTTCTGGCCGTTAGTTTTTAAAATGTCGGGCTCATCAATTCCGGGCACCTGAACTGTCGTTTCTGAAAACCGGCCCGGTTCCGGAGCCGAACGCACCTCTTCACCAATCTTCAAACCCTCCCCAAAATAGACTTCTTCTTGAGAAAAGGAAAAATTTGACCAGCCCTCGGCAATTTCCTGAGCTTTGGCAAGATAGCCGGAAAAATCCGCTGAAGAATCAAATTTTACCATTCCGCCCGGAGTTTTCAGGGAAATTGACGGTGAAGAAGAAGACCTCTGGTCCGGTATTTTTTTTAAAAGAGATCCTCGTCTCTTCTGAAAAGCCAGTCCGGCCCCCAAAATAAATACCAAGATTATCCCAAAAGAAAACAGCCCCCGGCAAAAGGCTTTTTTAGCCGGATTAGCCGACAGCTTTTCATTTTTAAGATCCGGAGTTAAAAGATTTTCTTTCATCATTTGTTTCTCTCCCGTTATAATAAAAAGATTGACTGCCTTTCTCAATCCTCACGCAAGCGCCAGCCGGAAACCGAATCATCCCAGCAATCAGGCACCATTTTGGCCGGAAAATTATAAGGATCAACCGCCGAGCAAAAAATCGCACCCGAACCGTCAAAAATGACCTGCCAAGTTTTGCCATCAAACCAGGCCAGCCAAATTCCTCCGCCCGGATCATTCTCAAAACCCACCAAGCCCTGAGCAAAATTCCCTTCTTTCTGGGTTATCATCAGCCTCACTTCAGCTACCGGCTGATGATATTTAGCCCCCAAAATCCGGCCAATCAAATCCTCATCAAGATAGCTTTCATCTTTTACCGAACCTGTTGATTCCGATAAAACAAATCCCTCGCTCTTCAGCTCCGAAGGGTTATCAGAAGTATCCAAACTGAGCTTTGACGAGGAAGAACCGGCCAGTTTTTCCGACAAAATCAAAATTCCTCCAGCCACTAAGAGCAAAACCAGTCCGGCTAATATAACCAGTCTTTTGTCCACGAAAATTTCCTCTGAAAATTATTTTAAACATCTTTGACTGAACTAAGCAAGAACAGAATTTTTTAGTTACTGAAAATTATCTTTCGTAAATTACAAATTCTTCATTCTTAAAAATCAATTTCAAACTGCTGATTCCGGCCAAAGCTGTTTTTTGAGCCGTCTCATGGGGCAGGAAAACAAATTTAATTTTTGATTCTTTTAGGAAATCATTAGTTTTAGCTGAATCCCATTCGCCCGAAAACAATTTTTGCCAATCCTGACTTTTTGCCCGATAATCATGGGTAATCACCGGATGGCCGATAAAAGAGCGGCAGCCGGTTTTTGAAGGCAGATAAACCCCTCGAGGATAATCAGTCAAAACCAGTTCAGCCGAATGACAGTTGGGTTTTAAAAAATGCCAAGCCTCAACCTCAGCCGGAGAAACATAAAGAGAAACATCTTCAACCGGATCGGCCAATAAAAAAAACTGGGTAAAAACTAAAGCCAGATTGCCGGCTAAAGAAAAAAGGCAAAGCAGAAAACCAAGCTGAAAAGAAAAACTTTTCTTTCTGTTTTTTTGCCAGATAAACCTAAGTCCCAAGACAGCCAAAAAGACAACACTAAGCCACCAACCCTCAACAAAACGTCTTTGAAGACGAAGCGGCAAGTAAGTAAATAAAAACTGACACCCGAACCAAATAATCAAAAAAGCCACTTTGGAATTTTTTTTAACCTGAAAAAAAGAGAAAGGAATTAAAAAAATAATAAATCCGACCCACAACAAAACCAAAAAGGGAGGAAATGAAGGAATTATATTTTGACTGATCCAGGTTCTGACGAACAAAGGATTTTGGGAAAGGAAAACAAAATAGAGAGAAACCGGCGCCGAGGAAGTTAAAAACCAGACCAGAGGCCGCCAGTTGGTTTTTCTTCCCGACTGGTTAAAAAAGGAAAAAAACAACCAAAGCAAAAGAATAACAGCGACCAGTAAGTTCATAAAGAAATGAACCAGCGATAATCCCAAACCGGCCAAAAGGATAACTATAATCGATCGGGCTTTTTGTTTAACTGAAACCAGGTTTTCAAATCTTAAGAAGTGATCAAAAATTAAAATTAAACAAAGATGGGCCAAGATAAAATACGGCTGGGTGAATGAAAGAAAAATAACCGCCTCTGAGGGAAAAAGAAAAAGAATCGGCCCGGAAAATAAAACCAAGCCGGCAGCCAACAAACACCAGCGTCGATTTTTAAAAAATAAACGGCTGAATTTGAATATAGCCAGCGCCAAAGCTAAGGTCAAGAAAAGGCTCGCTAAGAAATAAGCTGTTTCCAAAGAAATGTTAATAAGCCGCGAAAGACGACCCAAGAGCAGATAAGGTAAATAAATCAAAAACCTTCCCTGGACTTCAGGCCCATAGGGGTTGGTAAACAAAAGCCGGCCGGCTCTTCCCTGATACATTGCCGCCCAATGGCTCCAGATATCTTCCACATTCCGGAGATTATAAACTCCCAAAAACACCCTCTCCCCCCTTTTCAGCCAGGCCCAAAAGGTCGGGAGCCACCTCAGGCAAAAAGCGCCGGTACCGATAAGAAAG
>JAFGMK010000005.1 GCA_016927565.1 Minisyncoccota bacterium
ACAGGAGCGAAAAGAGATGGGGAAAAACTTTGATCCGGTTCTCTTCTGATACCATGATTCGAATCATAGTATCAGAGAAAGAAAGAGAAATAGAGGAATAGAGAAATAGAGGAATAGAGGAATAAAGAAAAGAAATGAAGGAATAACAGAAAAATGGACAAGGGGATTGTTTAAACATATTTTCTTCTGGTGGTAGTTGCCGGAATTCGTTATAATCAGGATCATTGCAATGCTCGGATATCAAAAAACAGTTCTTGAAAATGGTTTGACGCTCTTAACCGTTCCGATGCGGGGAGTCAGTTCAGTAACGGTTTTGGTCGGAGTGGGGGCCGGCAGCCGGCACGAATCAGCCTCAAAAGCCGGCTTATCTCATTTTTTGGAGCATATGGCCCTTAAGGGAACCAGGAAAAGACCGACCCCTTTTGAAGTTGCCTCAGTGATTGATGCGATCGGCGGCGAAAGCAATGCCGGCACGGCCAAGGAATTTACCGAGTATTGGGCTAAGGTTGATGCCGGTCATCTGGAAATTGCTTTTGACCTCCTGGCTGATAATCTGAAAGAACCGCTTTTTAAACCGGAACAGATTGAAAAAGAGAGGCGGGTAATTATTGAAGAAATTAACATGTATCAAGATCTGCCGATGCGCCGGGTTTTGGATGTTTTCGAACTTTTGTTATACGGCAGTAACCCGCTCGGTCGGGATATTGCCGGGGATAAAGAAACTGTCAGTCGCATCAGGCGGGCCGATTTTTTGGACCACCTGAAAAAGTTTTACCAGCCTCAAAAAATGGCGGTGGTGGTGGCGGGCCGGTTTCATGCCCGCCGGGTTCGCCGCTTGGCAAAATTGTATTTTAGCGATTTAAAAAAAAGCCGGGGATCTAAAATTTCCGGCAAGCTGCCGCCTCAACATCAGCCGCGGGCGGAGTTAGTTTATAAAAAAACGGATCAAGCTCATTTCTGCCTGGGGGTGCCGGGGCCGAGTTATTCCCACCCGGACCGGTTTGCTGTTTCGGTGACGGCTTCAATTTTGGGCTACTCCCGGACTTCGCGGATTTACCGCCGGATCAGGGAGGAAAGAGGCTGGGCCTACTATGTCCAGACAACGCCGGAGTATTATACTGACGCCGGCTCAATTTATACTCAGGCCGGTGTCAGTTTAAATAAAATTAATGATTCAATCCGGCTGATTCTGGCTGAGTACCGGCGTCTTCAAAAAGAAAAAGTCAGTTCCAAAGAGCTCCAGCGGGCCAAAGATTATATCCGCGGCCGCTTTATTTTGGCTTTGGAGGATTCGTTTAATGTTGCCAGCCGATATGCTCTTCAGGTAGTGGTTGAAAACAAAATCAGAACTCCGGAGGAAACTTTGAAACTGATTGATGCTGTTACGGTTGATGATGTCCGGCGGGTGGCGCGGCGGTTTTTTAGGCCGGAAAAATATAATTTAGCCGTCATTGGTCCCTATCAAAAGAAAGCGGCATTCCAAAAACTTTTCAAAAACTGAAATTTATGATAAAATTATTATCACTACATTAAATTAAAATCGAAAGGATCAGTCAAATGGAACCAGTTCCACCGGTTGAATCAAGACCTCCCGGCGAAGGATCAGGTGTTCCCGAGGGAGTTTTAAATTATATCGAAATGGGCGGGATTTCCGCTGGCGATTTCGGGTCCGCAGCTGATCTGACTCAAACTCCTAAAGCCGAAACTGTCGGGCAGATTTACGGTCTGGTTAAAAGAGCCAGAAGGGATGCGGGGGAGGCTTATAAGGCCGATGACCTTTTTGGCCAAGCTTTTGACTTATATAGACAAGATCTCCATAATCTTCATGAATTGGAAAGAAGAGCCGCTGAAGCTTCTCCGGCTGAGGCTCAGGATTTGGCCGGCCAGATTGATGAAAGTAGGACTGCCTTAAGAGAAGCCGGAGTCAGGGATTATCTGAGAGCTGAAGTTGGAAAACGAACCCGTCCTTTATTTGAAAAATTGAGTCAGCAGGTTGAGGCTGTTGCTCAGGAGGCCGGCCTTTCTTTGAAAGAGGCCCGCCGGCTCCAGTTATCGTCCGGAGCTGCTCAGGCTGGTCTGGAGCGGGCCAAGAAGGATCGAGTGGCTCCGGTTGTTAAAGCACTCCAAAGAACTTTACCGGAGGAGAGCGGTCAGGATGGTGAAGAAAAAGGAGAGGGCTCTCATTTTATGAGTGATGATCAAATTTTAAGTCTTCACGGCCAGCTGGTTAGCGGAATCGAAGCTATGGGCCGGGCTGTTAAGGTTGCCGCCGGTAGTCTGCCGCCTGATAGAACAGAAATTCCTCCTCTGGACCAAACAAGCCGGCAGGTTTTACAAGCGAAAGCTTTGGCCCAAGTCCAAGGAGTAGTTCCTCCTCATATTCTTCTTTTGGATTCTGCTACCGATCCTGAGCATCCTTTGGATTCACGCCGGGCCGGTTTAATCAGGCGCCAGGTTGAAGATGTTCTTGGGGCGCTTGAGAGAGTGGCGACTGGTTTGGGCAGAAGAACCGCCGGGTCGGAGGCGTTGCTTGTTCAAACCCGCCGGCTTCAGGAGCAAGTTTTAGAAGAAGCGGCGAGAAAATATATTTTACCGGCACTAAGAAGAGAGCTCGGTCTTGATTTATCCGGGGAAGAACAAGAGGATCATCAAGCTAGGATAGGTTTGGGGAAGATTCAGGAATTGGATCGGGTGGCGACTGCCTATAATATCAATACTGCTGAAGTCCAGCGTCTGGATGGACTCCACGCGGATGCGGTTAAAAGACAAATTGAAGAAACCCGGACTCGGTTGAGAGAGGCAGAGAGCAAGGATCAAGTTGAGGTTTTACTGGCGCAATTGTATTCCCTCAGGATTCTTGAAAAGCGCAGAGAGGCGCAGCCGGGAGGTTCGTCAAAGACCAGGACTGAGTTGGGTCCTGATGCCAGATATTATCCCCGGGAAGCCCAAAAATTAATGACTGGACTTTTGAGAAAAAGGGGCCGTTTAAGAGATAAGGAGCGCCAGGATAAAAAATCTGCCCCCAAAGGCGGATCCGTAGAAAGTGTCTATAAAGAAGATGGTCCTAAACGGGTTCATCCAGATAGAAGAGGGGATAGTAAAAAAGTCAAGCCGTCGAGGAAGGAATCTTCTTTGGGCTCCGAATGGCAGAGAGTGGATGGGACAAAAATAAACGAATATGCTTTGAGTTTGCCAAATAGTTTGGAAGAAGGAGAGAGGGAAAGAGCGATGGCAAGACTAGTGCGGGTTTCAGGTAGAGAGAAGGCGACCCTGGTTTTATTGCTGGTCGGCCAGGGTAAGCCGGTAAGCAGGACAACAGAAGTTGGTGCTCAAGAAAAGGCTATAAAGGAAATTGTTCTTTATCCCCGATATGAGGTTAGGCAGGCGGAATTACTAAGACAAAGAGGTGAAGATGTTCAAAAGAGGCCGCTGGTTGGAGATGATGGCGATCTGAGTCCAAAGATAGCTCTTAAAGCGCCGGATCTTCTACCCGGTCGGGTAATAGATTTGTCTGCCCCTCATGTTGATATGACGACGGCCCAGACTTTAGGTTTTAATCTTAACTGGAGAGAGTTCAATCTTGGGGCTAAGTCAGAGGGAAAAATGACTGGTGAAGGATGAGAACTTTAGTTGATTTAGCTTTAGATAATTTTAGACTTAAAAAAGTTGCTTATGCTGATATCCGCTTTGTCGAGGAAGAATCGGAAGGAATTTCAACCCGCAACGGAGTGGTCGAGGATCTGACAGCCAGTCATTCCCGGGGCTTTGGAGTCCGGGTACTTATCAATGGAGCTTGGGGTTATGCCGCTTCCAATCAATTATCCTCAAAGTCAGTTGAACAGACTATTATTAAAGCGATCAAAGTAGCTCAAGCTTCAGGTTTAATATTGAGTAAAAAAGTGCGTTTGGCGCCGGTTGAGGTGATTAAAAATGGTCGGTACCAAACTCCTTTTGCCAAAGACCCTTTTGCGATTCCTTTGTCAGTCAAGGTCAAATTATTGCTCCGGGCCGACAAGGCCATGAAGCAGACCAAAAAAATCATGGTTGCCCAGGCTTTTTATCGGGCCTACCGGATGAAAAAGATTTTTGCCTCAACTGAAGGAACCAGGACCGATCAGGAGATTTTGGAAACCGGAGCGGGGATCAGCTCTCTGGCGGCCGACGGCCACGAAGTTCAAAATCGGTCTTATCCCAATTCCTTTCGGGGGCTGTTTCAGACCCGGGGTTGGGAATTGGTAGAGGAGGCAGATCTAGTGGGGGAGGCGCCTCGGGTAGCCGAGGAAGCAGTAGCTCTTTTAACCGCCAAACAATGCCCGGCCGGCCGGTTTGATTTGATTTTGGATGGACCTCAATTAGCGCTTCAGGTTCATGAATCCTGCGGTCACCCGACTGAATTGGACCGGGTTCTGGGATTTGAGGCTTCTTATGCCGGTACCAGCTTTATGGAGCTGGACGGTTTGGGAAAACTGAGATACGGCTCGGATAAGGTTAATATTGTGGCCGATTCTACCGCCCCCCTGGGTCTGGGAACCTTTGGCTGGGACGATGAGGGCGTACCGGCCCAGAAAGACTATTTAGTTAAAAACGGTTTGCATGTCGGCTATCTGACTTCCCGGGAAACGGCGCCAATTATCGGAAAAACCTCCAATGGAACAATGCGGGCTGACGGTTGGGAAAATCTGCCTCTGATCAGAATGACTAATGTTAATCTCGAACCGGGAGAATGGGATTTGAAGGAGCTGATTGCCGATACCCGGGAAGGGATTTTAATGAGCACCAATAAAGCCTGGTCGATTGATGACCGCCGGATCAATTTCCAGTTTGGCTGTGAAGCTGGTTGGGAAATTAAAAACGGCCGGAAGGGTCAATTATTGAAAAACCCCTCCTACACCGGAATTACCCCGCAATTTTGGCGGAGTTGTGATGCGGTCTGTAATGATAAGTACTGGAAAATATGGGGAACCCCGAACTGCGGTAAGGGAGAGCCTTCTCAGGTGATGCATGTCAGCCATGGGGTTAGTCCGGCCCGGTTCCGGAAGGTTAAAACAGGAGTGATGAAGGAATGAATTGTTATTTATCAGGAGGCAAATGGCAAAAATAACCGGTCAGTATGATGCTGGGGGAATTTGCCGGTTTTATGAAAGGGAATGGGTCAATGAGCGAGGGAGTTAATTCGATAAATGCCGATTGGCACCGCAGACTTGCCGAGATATATGGCCCTTCCGGCTATATGGCTGAATCGGCGGCATATCCCGGCGTGAAGCAACGATTGGATATTTGGGTACAAAAGCTGATTGAAAACGGTGTTTTTCCTTCTCCCGATAAGGGAAGAAGGGTTACGATAGTTTCGGTAGCGGCTAACTCCGGTTATTTAGAAATGAGATTAAAAGAGAGATTGGGGGAAAATTATCTGGTTGTGGCTGGCGATATTGCTGATGTCCCGCGTGAGTTTGGCAGCAGAGCTGTTCCGGCCCGCTTTGACGCGGCCAGGCTTCCTTTTATGCAGGGAAGCATTGATGTTTTGATCGATCTTTTAGGAGCGGCCTGGCATGAGGCCTTGGCCGATGAGCGGGAAGGAAACGGAGGATTTTTTTTCAAACAGATTATCGCCAGATACTGCTTGCATCTCAGGCCCGGAGGCCTTTTAATTATTGATTCCGATCGGGTTCGGGGACCTGTTCTTTCTACTGCTGCTAGGATGGAAAAAATTGGCCATTCTGAACAATTGGCCGGTTTTAAAGGGCCGCAAAAAATTGGCTGGGATACTTTTCGGGTATATACTAAGAAAGAAATTACAGACTAAAACAAAGAATGATTGGCAAAAGAAATTTAAAAAAGATTACTGATTATGTTCTAACCAAATCTTCGGCAGATCAGACTGAGGTTTTGCTTTCCGCTTCCAATTTTGGGTTGACGCGGTTTGCTCAAAACCGGATTCATCAAAATCTGGTTCGAGAGACAAGCGGGCTTTCGATCCGGGTAGTTTTAGGAAAGAGGATCGGAGTGGCCAGCACTAATAATCTGGTCAAAAAAGCTCTTGAACAGACCCTGGCAAAAGCGATCAAAATTGCTCAAAACCAGCGACCTGATCCGGATTTCGGGAGCTTGCCGGAGAAAACAAAATATACTCAAGTTAAAGCTTTCTGCCAGGCAACCGCTGACTTTTCACCCCGGCAAAGAGCTAAGAGAGTGGCTGAAGTGATAAAACAAGCTAAATCAAGGAAAATGGCGGCTTTTGGCGCTTTATCGAATGGGGTGACAGAATTGGCGGTGGCTAATTCCTTAGGGGTTTGGGCCTGGTTTCCTTCGACCCAGGCTGATTTTTCCGTTACCATCCGCCGGGATGAAGCTTCGGGTCATGGTTCTGATCTTGGCTTGGCTGTGGAGAGGCTTGGAATAGAAGCCGAAACTAAAAAAGCAATCCGGGCGGCTCAAAAAGGGAAAGAACCGAGAAGGATCAGTCCGGGAGAATACGAAGTGGTTTTGGCGCCGGCGGCAGTTAATCAGATGTTGATTTATCTGGCTTACCTCGGTTTTGGGGCTCGGGCTTATCACGAAGATCGGAGTTTTTTGTCGGCTAAATTAGGCGAGAAAGTTCTGGATGAAAAAATCACTCTGATTGATGATCCGCTTGATCCGCAAGGCCTACCGATTCCTTTTGATCTTGAGGGAGCAGCCAAAAAAAGATTGGTTTTAGTTGAAAAAGGGATTGCCAGGCGGATAGTTTATGATTCCTATCTGGCCGGAAAATACGGCCAGAAAAATACCGGCCATGGTTTGCCGGCGCCGAACACGCTGGATGCTTTGGCAACCCACTTGCATCTCGAACCGGCCCGGAAAAAATCTTCTTTTTCGGGGCAGGAAGGAGGCGGACTCAAAAACTCCTGGCCTTCTTCGGATGAGAGGATACTTATCTCAGGGGTTAAAAAAGGTCTTTATGTTTCCCGTTTCTGGTATGTCAATGCCCACCACCATAAGACTTTGACCATTACCGGCTTAACCCGCGACGGAACTTTTAAGATTAAAGACGGTCGGATTGCTTCGCCTGTTTTTAATCTGAGATTTACCCAAAGTATCCCTGAGGCTTTAAGTCAGGTTCTGGGAATAGGAACGAGAGCAAAGGTGCTCGAGAGTTGGCTGGGTGCCAATCGGGTGCCGGCGCTTCGTTTGGGGAAATTCAACTTCACCGGCGTTAGCCGGCTTTGATAATCCTGAAGACTGTTGAATAATGTCTTGACTCATTGTCAATTCTGACTCCGCCCCGTCATTCAGAGGCCGAAGAATCCCTTCGGGTTCAAGCCGGGGATTTTTTGCTTTACCCAAGATGACGGCGGGAAAATTTTTATTCAATAGTCTCGATAATCCTATAGTTTAAAGTTGCTGCCCTTTTTTTGGTATAATGAAATTCAGCTTTGGAGATCGAGATTGTTTTTTTCCTGCCGGTCTTTTCCTGATCTCTAAGGAAATTTGGTTCTGTCCGGTTAGCCAAAGATAGCTTTGGCGGCTGTGATTTCTTTGCAAAAAAGAGTCTTTAATCGGCCGGAACCGGGAGAGCCAAGGCACTTTGACAAGTTCAGTAAGCTAAAAAAAGGTCCGGTCTTTAGGACCGGAAGGCATTTTTTCTGGTTTTGAGGTCCGGATCTTTGGAAAAAGGGGATCGGAAAATAACGGCCGCCTCCGGGCCGATTAAATAAGGTGTGGAGACTTTTTTTCGCGGCTTAGCCGCGAAGGAGGGTAAAATGAAGCGGATGGTAGTGTTGTTTCTGGTTCTGGGTCTCGCGCTTTCGGGCGCGTCCGCCCAGGCGAGGGTGGATTTTGATCCGCCCGCTCTCCAGGCGAGGGCGGATTTTGATCCGCCCGCTCTCGAGCAGGTGCTCGAGGGAGACTTCCGCCGGTTGGTGGAGACACCGGCCGGTCTCCTGGCTCTGAGCCGGGAAGGAGGTCTTTTTTTCCTCCCTCAAAGAAGGCCGGTCTTTCTGACCGACTTCATTAAGAGGGTGGTTGTCACTCCGGGAGGGGTGACTCTGGTAGGCCAAAGCGGTTGCTTTGGCTTTACCGGGTCCGGAGAGTTGAGGGAGGTTTACTCCTTTGACTATTCTGACCATCCGCACGCTTGGTGCGGGCGCTCGTCTACTGGCGAGCTGGCAGTCCTGGATCAGGATGCCTTGGGGATCCGGGTGGGTTATCCCGCCTATGATCTCTGGGCCGAGCCTGAGCCCGGAACCCAAATTATAGATTTGGGTTTCAGCGGCGAAGACATTGTCTTTGTCGCTGACCTCGGGGATTCATTTCCCGGAGACCGCTATCGCATAGGCCGTTTGGCTTATGACGGTGGCTGGGTCAGGGAGACTCTGCTCGAATCTCCCTGGCTTTTCCGGCTGGAAACAGCCGGTTCCGGCGAGCTGGCGATTTGGAGCTCTGTCCAAATCTTCCGGCTCAGTCCGGACGGCCGGATGGTAGAGTTCGCTCCTGACGGAGGGGTGAATCTGGTCGTCGGACATTCCGGAAGCCTTTCGTTGAGCCTGGTGGAAATCAGGCTTGACGAGGTTTTCTACACCTGGCGGAGCTGGTTGCCGGGTGAGGGTTGGCCTTCCAGAGCCTTGGCTCTGGGGTCCGATTTTTCGGACTTTGAGGCTGACGGCCTCGACAGGCCCCTGACGGGTTGCCGGTGGTTCGCTGGCCCCAAGGGGGTTTGGCGGCAGCAGGTCTGGGTCTCCCGTACCTCTTTGCCCCTGGTCTTCGGACCAATGGCGGAGAGCTGTCGTATCCGCGTTCCGGATTTTGCCGTTTTCGGCACTGACATTAGTGTCGGTGTTGTTTGCGGCAATGCCCCGGAAAGAGTAGAAATATCTACTCCGATAGGAGGGGAATTCCTCTCCTATTTTCACTCTCCCGAACCTCCTGCGGAGGTAGGGGATAGAATGGCCAGTGTCATCTGGTCATCATCTCCTCCCTCGGAGGTGAGCGTGCTTCTGCACGTTATCACCCCCAGCCGGCCGCACCCCTGCCGGCATGAGGATCTCCACCTTAGGGTGGAAATCCAGGGAGACGAGGACTCCAGGCTGGAGCATTCGCTCCCGGTCTGGTGTGCTCCTTAGCTTACTGCTCCCTTCCCGCCAGGTGCTGGTAGCTCCTGATTGCCGCTTGCGGCTGTCAGCTGAGTTCGCGCTTTAGGCGGGAAGGGATTTTAAAAGGGAACCGAGGGTTAAACCGGCGCAAGTTTGCGTACTGTATCAATTTTTATTGATGCCGGTTTAACTCAAGGTTCCCTTTTTTTCTTTGACAGGATCCGGCTCTGTTTGCCTGTTCGCTGATTGTTCTTGAATTTAGAAGCCTTAGTTGATAAAATTCAGCCAGCTTATTTATTTTTTAAACTTAAAAAAATGGCCAAGACAATAGATTTCCCGATTTTTAAAACCAAAACTCCCGGAGTCACCGGAAAGTATGATTTCTCGGATCCGGTTGCCCGTCAGGCTTATTTTGAAGCCAAGGCTGGGAACGAGATCGAGCGGTTGAAAAAGTTTTTTGCCGCTAAGGGAACCTTTATCGCTTACCTTTTAGCTAAAAAAGCCGCCGGCAAAGGAACTTATGCCCGGATGCTGGTGGAAATTTTTTCCCCGGATTATTTAGTTCATCTTTCAGTGGGAGATATTGTCCGGTCAGTAGATGAAGAAGTTTCGGACCAGGAAAAAAGAGCTGATTTGGAAAAATTTCTTAAAAGCCATTATCGGGGCTACCAGTCAGTGGAGGGTGTTTTTGCCGACCAGAAAAACCGGGATACTAAAGGTCTGTCTCATTCGGCAGAAACGATTCTGGCTCTTTTGGAAAGAGAGATTTCCCGGTTGGGGAAGAAGTCTTTTTTGATTGACGGTTTTCCCCGGAATCTGGACCAGGTTTCCTATTCTTTGTTTTTCCGGCAATTGGTCGGTTATCGGGATGATCCTGATTTTTTTGCTTTGATTCAAATTCCGGAATCGGTCATTGATGCCCGGATGAAAAACCGGGTAGTCTGCCCCCGGTGCCAATTATCCAGAAGCTTAATGTTGTTGCCGACTAAGGAAGTGGGTTATGACGAGGAAGCCAAAGAATTTTTTCTTAAATGCGAAAATCCGGATTGTCGGGGGGAGAGATTAATGCCCAAAGAAGGCGATAATTTGGGCATCGAAAATATTCGTGATCGGTTGGATCGGGATGAGGAGTTGGTCAGGCGGGCGCTGGATCTTTATGGAGTGCCGAAAGTGCTGCTTCGGAATGCGATTCCGGTTGATCAGGCTAGGGAGATGGTAGATGATTATGAACTGACGCCGGAATACTATTATCATTGGGATCCTAAGCTAAAAAAAGTGACTACTTTGGAAAAACCCTGGATTATCAAAGATGATGCCGGAATTGATTCTTATTCGCTTCTCGCCCCGGCTGTAGTTGTGTCTTTCATCAAACAAATGGCGGAGACTTTGGGGGTCTAGACCCAAACTACCTGTTTTCTCTTTCAAATCGGTTCTAATCAGGCTTGCTTGAGAGCCGTATTTTATCCGGCGGTTGTTTTTCAACCTGCCCTGGCAATTCAGAACCTGCCTTTTCTGGATGCGGCTTGATTGCCGGTGGTTTTTTTCTTGTTGACGGTCCGGATTTTTCAGAGATTTTTTGGCTGTTTTAAGATTACTATGTCAGAATCTGGGCAGCCAAAACCGGCTGTTCTTAAGGGCAAAGAGGTCAGAGAGCCGGTTGGGGTGCTTATTTTTCCCGGAATAATTCCTGGTAATAACTGTTCTTATTTGTAATATTTTATTACCTTTTATTACCTTTTGACTGTGAACTTTCAAGGACCGATCGGTATTCAAAAGTTCCTGTTTTTTAACTGAGATGTTTATTGATTATGGTAAAATGGCTTTTACGATATTTTATTATCGTAGCTTTTTCAGGAGTTTAGAGAGGTGATGATTGAGCAACATTCAGGTTCTTCTGCGGTTCCTGCTGGTTCAGAAGCAGAAGGAGAATCGGGGGAAGAATTAAGAAAAAGGGTGATTCAAGTTTTGGAGCGGATAGGATGGCAAGGTCCAGAGCCGCTGAGTGTTCACTTGCCTCAATGGAAGATCACGGAAGAGGGGCGGACTGATTTAGCTGGGACCGGATTTTGGCCGCTGCCGGCTTTTATGGTGTGCCCGGAGGGGGTTAGGCCGGAGGATTTGCCTGATCTTGGAGTGGATGTTTGGGATGAAGGCCATGCTTGTAACATCCAGAGTCCTCTTTTCAGACGCGGCGAGAGGGAGCTGCCGTTTTTTTTTCTTGACAGTTTGGGATGGGCGGTAAGCCTTCCGGATCGTCCACCGGAGTCGATAACCGGGTTGGGAATTGACGGGCGGAAGTGTCTGGGGATTTTTATCCGGCCGATTTTTGAAGAAGGGGCATATCAGGTTGTTCAGGAAACGATAGTTTTGCCCGAAAATTGGCTTGTGGTAATTGGGGAAAAAGGACTGGTTCTTTCACAAGTTGAAAAAAGCGTTGAAGAGCGGGGTGGTCCAAGTTCAGAATTGCCTTCTGGTTTGGCTTTAAGCAAGAGCGGTCAACCGTCAGGGACTCTGGAAGGCCGGATTTGCTGCCAAACTAAATATGGTCTTTGCTTAAATGATGAGGCGCAGGCAAGGTTTGAAGCTTTTGAGACGGCTCTTGGAAAAGGGCCGCTGGATTTAACTGAAGCTCTTTGGAGGAAATTTGGTCTTTTCCCTGCAGGGAGTGGTAATCTTTTGACCAGAAGCGGCCGCTCTCCGAGAAAAGCTTCTTTAAAATGGTCGGGAACAGAAAGGCCCGTCAGGCTGGAAGTTGGAAGAGATTTTTTCCGGGCTACGGTAATGGGATTATTTCTTCCTCAGATAAACGTGAGCGGAGAGGGCATTCATTTTTCACCCGGTTTAAGCGGAGATCAAAGAGTAAGGTTTGTAATTGAGGCAAGTGAGGCCGGCCTAAAAGCCAGCCTGAGTTTGTTTGATAGTTTGACGGGGCGCTATTATTATGGAAAAAAAATAAAGGAAGAACTTTGGCGGGGCGAAGCGGTCGTTTTATGCCTTTTGGCTTGTCTTGAAGAGCCGCCGGAAGGAGAAGCGCCGATGTTTGATGATGGTTTTGAAAGAGAGGATCAGCATTTTCCCGGATCGGATTCGAAGAAGCCTTCTAATCGAGGAAAAGGGGCTTACCGAAAAAGGAGCGGTTCTGGCGGTTTAGGAGGAATTGGAAGCGGAACCGGTTCGGTTCCGGGAGCCGGGGGAAAAACAAAATATTCTTCAAGATGGGAGAGAATTCGCTCCCGGGGGAATCAGGCCGCTCGGGCTAAAGAAAGAAAGAAGAAGAGGAAGAAAAGTAAAAGATAATATTCCCGAATTTAAGGATAAGGCCATTTTCCGAAACTGTTTGATTCTTTGCCGGTTTTCTGACCGACATTCTGGTCGGAGCGCCGGGATTCGAACCCGGGACCTCTAGCTCCCGATGCTAGCGCGCTAAGCCAACTGCGCTACGCTCCGATAGTTTCAGCTGTATCTTTTTCTCTTTCTAAATATAATCTTACAATCTGTTTAAGTTGATTCTATCATATCTTAAGGTTCGGGAAAGAGAAGGAGTTTATTATCCCTGAACTTTTAAACACCGATCGGACTTTGAAAGTTCCTGTTTTTGGCTGACGGCCGACTCTTTAGTTTTGACCTTTTTCCTGATAAAATCTGCTTGAAAACAAACCGATTGCGCCCCCATAGCTCAACGGATAGAGCAGCCGCCTCCTAAGCGGCAGATCCCAGTTCGATTCCGGGTGGGGGCACTTTTTCAGATTAGGGTTTAGTTTCTTCAGGGGGGTTATAACTTTCCGCATTCCAGTTTTTAATAATGAAGCCGAAATCAATTGTATTGATGGTGTTATTTTCCGGTGGGGTATCAGGGGAAAGATTGCTAGGCCAGGAGCCTTTTCGGTAGTATTTGAGAGACAGGCCGGCATCGTCAGTTTCTATCCGGCCATTTCGGTCAATATCGCCCGGAATCCAGATTCCGCAGTAACCGACATCGGAAAATTCACCGATTATCCCATTCAGACAACGATAACCGGAGCCGTATTCCGTCTGGCAGTTGATTGTTCCAAAATTTCGACACTGGTTTGAGGTGGCGCTGCAAGAGGCTTCATCCAGCCGATACTGGTCGAAACACAGGTCGTGGACGCTGACAAGATTGTCATCACAAGTTCCCGGGATTAGGGGATACTGGCCGCCATCCGAATCAAGACAGCTTGGCGGAGTAGGTGTAGGGCTAGGAATAGGAGTGTTTTTCCGGCAGAGACATTTAGTCCATTCAGCCCGGCGGTTATTGCAATCTTGGCCAATCTGGTTAAGCTGGTAAGTACAGTCTTGGCCGATTGCCATTGACTTTTGCTTGCAGTTGCTTGTCCAAAAGTAGCGGTTTATAACTTGAGGGTCAAGGCCGGTGCTGATACAGCTGGCGCCGTTAGCCAAAATCTCGCAGGCGGCATTGCAGGTAGTTTGAGTCGGTCCGTCCTGCTCTCCCCAGCCGGGAATATCGCTGGTATAGACTACGATCAGGCTGGGATCGGGGGTAGGAGTTATTGTCGGCGTGGGGGAAGCTGATGATGGGTTGATGCAGCGGCCTTCCTGACATCGGCCTAAGGTATAGACATCGGAACAATTGATTCTTGTAGGGGAACAACTGCCAGCCAGGCACTGCCACTCTTCCAAATGATATTCATCGTCGCAGTAGTCAAAATGATTTCCGGACGAATCAGAACAAATTCCGTTTACCGCAACTCCCTCATTCCATTCAGTTTGATCCGGATCATTACAAATAATGTTTATTGCCAGAACTGATTGTGTAATTTGCCTGAAACCGGAGTAAAAAGCAAGAATTCCAAGCAGAGATAGAGATAAAGAGACGACAATGAATTTGTTTTTGGCAGGAATCATAAAGAGATTTTTAACTGTAATGATGATATCAGGCGGAATCAGACGGAGTCAAGACCGGAAAAGAAGCTATCTTAAACTGACTGCATAGAGATTTGGCGGCTGATCTTCTCCCAGTGAGGCTAGAATTAGAATTTTGTCTTCGGTCGGAAAAGGAAAGGCAAAACCGTCTTCAAACGGGCCGGTATAAACGTCAACCGTATTGGTGCCGTCATATTCGGCGATGGTGACCTTGTTTCCACCGACTTGAAAAATATGACGGGAGGTGGCCAGCCAGGTTAGCGTCGTCAGCTTTGAAGCTTCTGGCTGGACCAAAAAATTTTTATCCTCGATTAAATCGTAGACATAAGCCTGGTTAGGTTTGATTTGACGTGATTCGGGTTGATTATTGCTGGCAGGGAGCGGAGGCCTGATTTTTTTCGGAATAGCGGCTGAGGCGGTAGCTGTATAAAGAATCATTTTTTCGTTGGGGGCAAAAAGGATGTTTTCTACAGAATTTTCCAGAGCTTCTAGCAGTTTATTTGGTAGTTTGCTAAGCTGAGCATTTTTGCGGACTTCTTCTTCTTTTTCCCATTGGCTTTGGATTAGTTCCAAACTGGGGGTGACATCAATCAGGCCGGCCGGGTCATTTAAGCGATCGCTTTCCAAGAGAAAATTCTCCTGAGTAACCGGTTCTTTGGATTTGCCTGATTCGTATTTAAAAGTGACGAGGAGCTGTTTAGAATCAGGTGACCAGCGGTATTGGCTTTGAGCAAAATCACGGCCGCGGGGGGTACTTTTAATAATTTGTCGGGGTTCCCGGCTTAAACCCAGCGGCCGTTCTGATAGTTCCAGCACCCAGAGACCTGGTTTGCTAGCCGAGGCAGTGGCAACAGCAAAAGCGACTTTGCCGAAATCGGGCGAAAGCACCGGTCGGGCGGCGCCGGTATAGGTTAGAGAAGTAAGCGAAGGAAAACTGGAAAAAAGATAGGCATCAGTTTTGGCAACCAATTCCTTTTCAATTTTTAAAAGCTTTTTCCAGGAATGAAAGCCGTCTTTTTTGATTTCGACTTCATATTCCCCCGGAACCAAATTTAGAGTGTCGTTCGTGGCCGTTTTTAATTTACCGTCAATAAGAACAGGCGCCCCGTCAGGGGTAGAGGAGGCAACCAGCAGGCCGGTAGGCGTAATCGTTTTGGTTTTAAAGTTGATTCTTTCGCCGCGGGCGAAGCGGATGGCCAAAAAACTCGCCGTTGCTAAGAAAGATAAAACCAGCAGGAAAAAAACTACCCGCTTAAAAGTCATTTTTTGCTCCTGACTGGTTATTCTACCATAAATTTTCAGAAAAACACGATTGCTAATTGAAAGCCTTTCTGCTATAAAAAGTTTCAAGGGCAGTTTTTTAATTTGATATAGTTTGGGAATCTATCTGGGCACAAATTTCTTGAGTATATCAGAATGAATCAAACAAGTGCGGCTGATTAAGAACTGACTAAAGCTCCTGATTTGAAGCTGTTTTTTTAAAAATGCTTTTTAAACAACTGGCAATTGATTTGGGAACGGCAAATTCCGTTGTTTATCTGGCCGGCAAAGGAATTGTTTTGAATGAGCCGACGGTAGTGGCGGTTTCCCTGGATGATAACCGGGTGGTGGCTGTCGGTAAGGAAGCCAAGATGATGCTGGGCCGGACGCCGGGCAATATCCAAGCCTCCCGGCCGATGCGTGACGGAGTGATTGCCGATTACGTGGTTACCGAAGCGATGCTGAGGTATTTTATTCAGAAGGTGTGCGGCCGGAATTTTTTTTTCAAACCCGAGGTAATGATTTGCGTTCCGGCCGGCTGTACTCAGGTTGAGCGTCGGGCAGTGCTGGATGCAACTCTTTCGGCTGGGGCCAGGGTAGCTTATCTGATTGACGAGCCGCTGGCAGCGGCAATTGGTGCCAAAATTCCGATTGCCGCCGCTTCGGGCAACATGATTGTTGATATGGGAGGCGGTGCTTCGGAGGCGGCGATTATTTCCTTGGGCGGAGTGGTGGTTCATAAATCGGTTCGAGTGGCCGGCAACCGGATTGATGAAGCTATTTCGGCTTATGTCCGCCGGAAGCATAATTTAATTATCGGTGATCAAACGGCTGAAAAAATCAAAATTAAAATTGGTTCGGCTTTACCCTTAGCTAAGGAGGTTAAGGCCGAAGTTAAGGGCCGTGACAGTATTCTGGGTTTGCCCAAGCTGATAACTTTAACCTCAAATGAGGTTACCGAAGCAATCAAGCCTCCTCTGAATCAGATTATCGGTGCCATTAAAGCAGTCCTTGAAGAAACGCCGCCGGAACTGACAAGCGACATTATCGACAAGGGGATTGTGATGAGCGGGGGAACTGCCCTTCTCAGAGGTTTTGATAAAGCTATTACCCGGGAGATCGGAGTTCCGGCTCATGTGGCTGAAGACCCGATGCTTTGCGTTGTTAAGGGAACGGGCGTGGCTTTAGAGAATATTGATCTTTATAAGAGAAGTATTACGAAAAAGTGATGTGACTGCTCGTGCTTTTTGACCGTCATCCGGGATTTCTTTCTCTTCCGGGTCGAGGGAACCTGGGATTTTCAAAGGAGCTGAGCAATCGCAAAGTGATCGTTTTTTCGTTTTTCCGGTTTTTTTGTGTTATTCTGAAGGCATCGATGAAAATAAACAAATTTTGTCTGCCGGCTTCTTTTTTCTTTTTTCTGGCAAGCTTCATTTTTTTCGTTCGGCTGTTTCCGGCTCAAGCCCAAACCCCGAATGTCGGTCTTTATGATATCTTTGAAATGGAAGTTGTCAATAGCAGGAATTATGCGAATCCTTTTAATTTTGAAGAAATAGAGCTTCGGGCGACTTTTACTCACCAGAATACCGGCCGGCAAATTGAATTCTTTGGTTTTTATGACGGTGACGGCAATTGGGAAAATAACGGAAACATTTGGAAGATCCGATTCATGCCTGACCGGCTGGGGATTTGGAATTATACTTACTTTTGGGCAGGTACCGGAATCAAGCCGGCGGGCAGTTCCGGTAGTTTTAATGTGATTTCCGGCAATATTCCCGGCCCGCCTAAACTGAAATCAGACAATTCTCAAGTCATGATTGACAGCCGCGGGAATCCGATTCATTGGCGGGGTTATTCGATTAAGCATCTGCTTTACCATGAGCCTTTGACCAGAGCCGGGGCTCAGCAATATATTGAAGATAATATTGAGGGTTTGGTAGTTGGCGGCGGTTATAACGCGACCTATATTGCCGTTCCCAACCATGATCATTGGCGGGATGGCGATCCGCAGGGCGGGATTCAGCCGATTTGGGGAGATTATGAGAGATTTAATTTGGCGGCGGCTCATTATTTTGATGAGATAATGTTCAGCCTTCACCAGCATCGGATTTGGACTATTGGCTGGATTACTTTTACTTACAATCATTCCTGGTCAACTATTAACGGGCAAACCGAGATGAACGCTTTTTTACAAAAATATCAGCGGATAATGCGCTGGTTTACGGCCCGCTACGGTGCTTTTTATAATTATTTTATGTGGAGTCCGGCTTGGGAAATGGACTTGCGTACCGGAGAGACTTGGCGGATCAGAGTTGACGCCCCGATGGAGTACCTTAAGTCGATTGATCCCTGGCAGCGCCTTCAGGGTGCGCATGACCGGGCGCCGGCCGAGTGGCAGGACTGGCAGTCAATTTTACCTCGGCAACAAAACGTCGGCGGATCCATTACCGACCTTTTTACCTTGAATGACCGGACTGAGGGTCGACAGCCGAGAGAAGACGGGAGCGGAGGATATGTTAAACTGACCGTTCCTTATCCCCGGGTAGTGATAGGAGCGGAAGATCTTTGGGAGTCCGATCTAGCCAGTTTTCCAAGCAATGGAACCGAGGTCCGGCGAATGCTTTGGGGATCGCTTCTGGCTAATGTTTTGCCTCTTTATGAAGAAAACAATGAATTTAGTCCTCCGGCTGGCGGATTGGGAAATGGAGAAGGAGAGCCGTTTGTTAAAATTGCCTATGATTGGTGGTATGACCGGATCGATTATCAAAACAAAGATTTCAAACAGCTTAATAATCTGGTTAGCAAGACTGAACGCCAGGCCGCTTCCGGAATTCCCGGGAGTCAATATGTTGTTTATGATGAAGATGGCGGTCAAATCGGAATTGATCTTTCCGGTGTTCCTTCGGCTAAAACTTTTTCAGTTTTATGGTTTAATCCAATTAATAAAGCTGAGCAAAACGGGGCAAATATCAGTGGGGGAAGCCGGGCAGTTCTGAATTCACCGTTTTCCGGCGATAGTGTCTGCCTGATTCGGGAGGCTGGCAGTCCGACTCCCACTCCGACAACGACTCCCCGGCCGACAACAACGCCGCTGCCGACCCCGACCGGTTCGCCGCCCGGAATTGTTTTGGAAATTAAGCATGAGGATGATTTGTCTGAATATGATCTTTTCATTGCCGATGGCGGTGATCTGAGTCAAAGTTCGACGGCTTCTTTAGGAGGAACCGGCGGCGGATTGCGGTTATTGATTGATGATAATAATCCACTCTTCGGCGAAGCCGGTTTCAGCCAATTAACTTCAGGAGAGTACCGTTTTCGCTTTTACCTTAATCCGGATAATTTAGAAATGGCCGATTACGACTTATTTCTCGTTTCCGGCTTATTTTATGGTACCAGCACCCGGGTTCAGGTGATGCTCCGCCGGGATAATCTTGGTTTTCAGGTTAATGCCCGGGCAGCTGATGATACCGGGGCTTGGCGGGCAACTCCTTACTACCGATTGGCTGGAGGCGAACACTATCTTGAGGTTTTGGTAGCTTATGCCGCCGGCGCTGACACTCAAGACGGCGCCCTTTCCCTTTGGATTGACGGTGTCTTTCAGGGGCAAAAAAGCGGTATTGATCTTTACGAACGGGCCAAACCCGACAAGATGCAGCTGGGAGCTATCAACGGAATTGACTCGGGTACCCGGGGGGTTCTTTATCTGGATGAATTTATTCTGCGGAATGACGGTTTTGAAATCGGCCCGACAGGAAACCAACCAACCCCGACGCCGACTCCAAGCTACCTTTGGGGCGATGTTAACCACGACGGTCAGGTTAATCAGCAGGACAGCCGGAGTGTTTTTGATTATTGGCGGGGATTGTTTCCGGGGGTTTTGTATGAACCTGACAGTAATGGAAGGATCAACGGGGCAGATTGGGGATTTGTTTTAAGAGATTGGGGAGCGTAATTCAGGGAAAATGACAGGCCCGGTTGAGCTGATTTTCCCTGATACGTGTTTTTGTCCAGAAATCTTCCGGTTTTTATTGAAGACTGAATTAAACTCACATTTGCCTGCTCTTTTAAAATCTTGAAAGCGATACGTTTTTAGCATGATTGATATTAAACTTAATAGTTTTAAAGCTTATCTGATTAGTTGCTTGTCGTTTGCGGCCTGACAGCAATACTGGACGGCCGGCCTGATTTAGGCGATAATCTGGAAAAATGATTATTGGCATTGACGCTTCCCGGGCTTTTATCCAAAAGAGAACCGGAACCGAGAATTATTCCCGGCATCTTATTTTCTGGTTGACCAAACTGGATCGGATTAATCAGTATCGGCTTTATCTTAAAAACCGTCAACGGATTGACTTTGGCCTGCCGCCTAATTTCCAGGTTGTCCGGATTCCTTTGCCCCGTTTATGGACCCAGGCGGGATTGGCTGTCAGAAGCTTCCTTGACCCTTTGGATGTTCTCTTTATTCCGGCTCATACTTTACCGATCATCCGCCGGCCGGGTTTAAAAACGGTAGTGACGATCCATGGTTTGGAGTCAGAATATCTGCCGGAACATTATCAATGGCCTCAAAAGCTTTTTTTGAATTGCTCTACTCATTATGCGGTTAAAAAGGCTGATCAATTGATCGCCGTCTCGGCTTGGACCAGGGATCAACTGGTAGCTAGATTGGGAGCAAATCCGAAAAAGATTAAGGTAATTTATGAAGGGGTGGAGGAGGCTAAATTCCGGATTCCGGACAGCAAATTTCAAATTGAGCGGGTTAAGCGGAAATATCAACTGGAGAGAGATTACGTTTTATTTGTCGGTACAATTCAGCCGCGGAAAAACCTGGTCAGACTGATTCAGGCTTTTGGAAAATTTTCAGAACAGACTTCAAGGCTATTTAGCTTGGTTCTGGTCGGAAAACCGGGCTGGCAGTATGATAAAATATACGCCACTCCGGCGCAATTAGGAATAGCCGGGCGGGTTAAGTTTTTAGGTCACGTTCCCCAGAAAGATCTAGTTGCTTTATATCGGGGAGCCGGGGTTTTTTGTCTGCCGAGCCTGATGGAAGGTTTCGGCTTGCCGGTTTTGGAAGCTATGGCGGCTGGAGTGCCGGTAATTGCCGGTCAAGCAGGCGCTCTGCCTGAGGTCGTGAGCCGGGCCGGTCTGTTGGTTAATCCGGAAAAAGTTGAAGAAATTGCTGCTGCCTTGGAACTGATTTTAAAAAATAGAACTCTTCGGCAAGCGTTAAAAAAGAAAGGATTAAAACGGGCTAAAAAACTTTCCTGGCAAAAAACGGCCCAAAAAACATTAGAATTAATCCAAAGCCTGGAGTCAAAGACTATAAGATCAACTGGTTAAATTTAGTTGAAGAAGTTTAAGATAAAAAAAGGTCTTATAATAAAAATCATTATTTTTTTTGGATTTCAAGCTTTTTAGGCCCTTTTTGATAATTTTTAGGCTCAAAACGACTGAGTAAAGAAACCACCCAGAAATTTATATATAGCAAGATTATCTTGGATAGTATCAAGACTCATAGTTTGAAAGATAAGATTTTGAGCAAGTCTGAGATGCAAGTTTTACTATAGTTGTTAAAATTTGTGTACTATAAGATTTTTAGAGACTGATTAATAAGAAAAAAAGAAGGGGATAGTTTTGGCCGGTTGCCGGTTTAAAAGCAATTTTTGCTTCCAGAAAAAAAGATTTATGATCAAAAAGGGCCTTAAATTCAAGCAATTCACTGATTTCAGGCTTGTTAGCAACTCTAAAGAAGAATTGCTAACTTACCTGGGCAGGGCTATAGGAGAAGGGCGGCGGATGTGGCTGGCTACCCCCAATCCGGAGTTTGTTATAGCTTCGAAAAAAGATTCTTCATTCCGGGCGGTTCTTCTGGAGGCGGCTATTTTGATTCCTGACGGGATTGGGCTGATCTGGGGATTGAGAGTGATCAGACAAAGAACTTTTTTAGGCCGTTTTTTGACAGGAATCAAAACCGGATTTTTGGTGCTTGGAGGTCGATTGGCTGATCGGGTGATTGCCGGAACTGATTTGATGGTTGACCTTTGTGCTTTGGCCTGTCGGAAGGGCTGGCCGGTTTATTTTTTGGGAGGGAGACCGGGGATTGCTCAAAAGACCCTGGAGATTTTAAAAAATCGCTTTCCCGGACTTCAGGGTGAGGCTGGCACCGGGCCTTGGGAAGATTTTTCCCGCAAGAATCACGGCAGTGCGGAGAAATTCTGGATTAAAGAAATTAATCGGTTTCGGCCTCGGCTATTGTTTGTGGCTTTGGGAATGGGGAAGCAGGAGCGCTTTATCAGCCGCAATTGGTCCTGTCTTAAAGTTAATCTGGCCATGGGTGTTGGCGGAGCTTTTGACCAGCTTGTAGATTCATCTTTAAATCCGCCGCCGGCTTTTAAAAAGAGTGGTTTGGGTTGGTTTTACCGGCTTTGGCGTCAACCTTGGCGCTGGCGGCGCCAATCAGCCTTGTTAAAATTTATTTGGCTGACTCTTAAGGGCTGATTGAGAGACTGTGCTTCTTTGGTTTCCTGACCCGGTTTTTTTGGGTGGAGTTTTGAGGAAAATTTTTTTCTTGGCCTCATCAGATTGCGAGGAGTCGAATATCAAGTTTAATGGCCGGAGTTACAATTTCCCGAAGGTAGTTGTTGCCGGAAAGAGTCTATAAAGATTCCATAAGAATTCTGTAAGAATTTCATCTTGTTCTTGGAATTCTGCCTGTTTTCTTTCCCCGATTTTGGGAAAGTGCGACAGAGATTCCCCGATCGGTCTTTTCCTGTCGCACTTTTTTTTGCTAGAATAAGGAAAGAGAAAGGGGAAAGCAGAAGAAGTATGGCCAAGCTTTTAAGAATCAAAGATTATTTAAGGCTCGGATTGGCCTTGGGGCACGACTTGGTAAATGAGTTTTACCAGCCAACTCAATTGGATTTAATGGCCAGGCGGGAAACTTATGGCTGGGTGCCGGCGCATTACCAACCCCGGAGCCGGTTTAAGGCGATCCAAAGACTATTGGCCGCCGGAGAAATCGAGAGGATTATCAAGAATGGTAAACCCTATTTCCGTTTAACCGGGAAAGGAAGCAAAACGCTTAAGCGCGATTTTTTGATTTTTAAACTGAGAGAAAGGAAATGGGATGAAAATTGGACTGTGGTTTTTTTTGATATTCCGGAAAAGAAGCGTTCAATAAGAGAACAGCTGGTTCAGAAGCTAAAAAGCCTGGGTTTTGGCCAAATCCAGCGTTCGGTTTATCTTTCACCCTTTGATTTGGGGTCGGATTTAGCAGATTTTATCAGTTTTAAAAAAATGGCGGCTTGGGTTTTTGTGGCTCGAGTGGGGGAGTTATTCGCCGGTGATAAACGGGAAATCGCAGCCAAAGTTTGGCCTCTGACTAAGATTAACCGGCTCTATCAGGCATTACTTAACGATTGGCAGAAAAGAAGCGAACTGGATAATCAGAAGAAGAGGGTTTTAGAAAGAAAAATTAAAAGCCGCTATCTTGAAATTCTGGCTCAAGATCCCTGCTTACCCGATGAGTTGCTGCCTGATGATTGGCGGGGAGATGAAGTTCGGCAAATTTTAAAAGAAAAAGAATAACTTTCGGAAATGATCTTGTTAGCTTTTGATATTTTGTAGTGGTTATTTTATATATTTTGAGTGTGAACTTTAAGCCCCCGATCGATAGTTGAAAGTTCCTATTTTTGGCAAGGGAAAATCTTATTTTTTTATTTCCTGGCTGCTTTTCAAATATTCGCTGATGACTTTCCGGCTGGGTCCGAGAGTTTTAAGGCGGCCTTTTTCCAGCCAGAGAATTCGAGGACAAAACTCTTTGACAATTCCCAAGTGGTGGGAAACAAACAGAATTGTTTTTTTCTGTCCGAAAAAGCCCTGCATCTTAACCAAGCTTTTTTGCCTGAACTTCTCGTCACCGGCAGTGATCGCCTCGTCAATAATTAAAATCTCCGGCTGAGAGTGGGCAATAACAGAAAAACCCAGTCTTAATTTCATCCCGCTGGAATAGGTAAAAAGCTGAGCGTCAATAAATTTTCCCAAACCGGAAAATCTGACGATCTTTTTGAGATTAGCTTTTATCTCTGACTGGCTCAGCCCGAGCAAAAGGCCATAGAGGTAAATATTTTCTTCGCCGGTCAAGTCGGGATGGAAGCCGGCCTGAAGGTCGATAAGAGAGGAGATCCGGCCGTCAGTAGTGATTTTTCCTTCGGTTGGGGTGGTAATGCCGGCAATGATCTTTAGGAGGGTGGATTTGCCAGCTCCATTTGGGCCGATAATGCCTAATTTGTCGCCCTTTTTAATCTCAAGATTGATATTTTTTAAAGCCCAAAAAATTTCCTTTTTCCGGAATAAGCTTTCTACCAGGGTTGGCTTTTCGTGATGAAGAAGATATTTCTTAGAGATATTGGTTAGTTTAATTGCTAAGTCAGTCATTGCTGATATACTAATTTATGTTTAAGTAATCTTTATATTAAAGATTTGATGACTGTTTATTAATACTTTCTGATATATTAAGTCGTATATTGTTATTTTAAACTTGCCTTTCTTTGAGTAGCTATGTTCATTTTTAACTATACCCAGTCGCTGAAGTATTTTTCTTTTTTGACAAACAACCGGAATCCTAAAACCGCAACCAGTAAAACAAGGCCTGTTTGACCCAGGAGAACTGTTGAGGGAAGAGCCAATTCGGTTACTGGTTGTTGGAGCAGGGAAATAACACCTGAAAGCGGATTGAGGTAAAAAAGGGGTCGAAAGCGGACCGGTATGGCGCTTAAAGGATAAACAATCGGAGTGGCGTAAAACCAAATTAAAATACCCGCCTGAGTGAAAAAACTGACATCCCGGTAAAAAACATTCAGACAGGAAGTTATTAGAGAAAGGCTGCCGGTAAAGAAAAAAAGCAGTAAAATTGCCCAGAGTTGAAACAGGATGGTTTGCGGATAAAAAAACTGCCACTGCCGGGTGAATAGCAAAAAGATCAACAGGAGCCCCCAGGAAATTAAAAAATGGACAAAATGAGATAAAACCACTGACAAGGGGATAACGCTTCTGGGAAAGCTGGCTTTTTGGATTAAGTGTCGGTCCCAAACAATTCTTTGAGTGGCTTTATTCAGAGAAAGGGAAAAAAAATTCCAGGGTAAAAGGCCGGTAAATAAAAAAAGATAGTATCTCTTAATTCCGAAGTGAAAGATAAGGGAAAAAACAAAACCGATTACCAGCATTTGAATAATCGGGTTAATAAAGATCCACAAAAAGCCCAAAAGGGCGTTTTTATAACGGGCCTTAATCTCTTTTTGTGTGAGAGCAATTAGGAGTTGATAGAAACGGTTGGAATTCATAATTAGAAAAAGTTGGCCCCGGGTGAGGTTCTTGCTATTATAGCATTGGTTAACGGAATGGCGACAAAAAGCTTCAGGCAGAGCGGCTTTTAAAAATACCGGCGGATTTTATTATGATCTCGGTTATTATAGCGACCCGTAATCGGCCAGATAAGATTGGTCCTTGTTTGAATTCAATTTTAAAAAACTCTTTTTCTGATTTTGAGGTTTTAGTGGCTGATCAAAGCGACGGGCGACAAACCGAGGAGGCAGTTCGGCGGTTTAGGGATAGGAAGGTTAGTTATTTTAGATTAAATAACAGAGGAAAGAGTAAGGCGCTGAATTTTCTTATTCCCCGAGCTCAAGGTGAAATTTTGGCTTTTACTGATGATGATTGTTTGGTGTCTAGGGGTTGGTTAAAGGCAGTAAACGTCTCTTTTAAAAAAAATCCAATGGTGGTTGGTTTATTTGGCCTGGTTTTGCCTTACCAGCCGCAGGCTCATGCGGGTCAATTTTGCCCGGCAACGGTTTCTGGTCAAAAGGAAAAGCTTTATACCCGGCCCTTTTGCCACAGCGGGAAAATTAGTGGTAATAATATGGCTTACCGGAAAAAGGTCTTTGAGGAGTTTGGTTTGTTTGATGAGCGGTATGGGCCTAATGCGATCACCGGAAGTACTGAAGATGCCGAGATGATGCTCAGAGTTTTAATTGGAAGGGGAAAGATTTTGTATTCTCCTCGGGTAAGGATCTATCATAATCGCTGGCTAGAACCAGGTCCATACCAAAGAACGATGTTGGTCTATCTCGGGTCATCAACTGTTTGTTATAGCTATTATGCTCTCGGGGGACATCTTTTTGCGAAAAAAGTGGTGCGGCATAGGTTTTTAAAGTTGTATTGGCTTTTTGAAAAAGAGCTGAGGTTTTTTATAAAAAAGAGCTGCTTTGATTTTGGGAGACTGGTTTTAGCTGGCCGGGAATTGTGGTTTCAGTTAAGGGGCAGCTGGCTGGGTTTCAGATTTTACTTAAGCGATTCTTGGCGATTGGTTTTTAAAAGGAGGAATTAACGATTCCGTTAATTATTGCTACCTGTGATCGCCCAGGTCAATAAGAAGAGGCATCCAAGTAGTTTATGAGCCGTCAATTCAAGCACTTCGTTAAAAGTGGCTTAGCTTTTCGGCAGCAGAAAGGTGCTTGTTTAAATATCTTTGCGGCAATTTCTTGGCCTGGTTATATTATTGGTTTCAGGGTCACCGGCTGGCCGCTGGTTTTGCTAAAGATTTTTTGATTGACAGTTTCTATCATTAGAAACAGAGCCTAATCCAGGGTTCTGCCTTAGTTAAAGTTATATTGAAGAGGGTATTTGTCTTTGCCGAAGCGGCCTGATTGCCCTGGTTAGACATTTTCTATTTTTTTCTTTGGTATGATAGGAGAGAAAATGAAAAAAGAAAAACCCAGACTGCTTTATATTAATCATCAATACCGGGTTTCAAGCTCGGCTGGTGAGATCAATGCGAGATTGAGAAAAAAAGCGATGGAGGAAGCCGGCTTGGAAGTTCTTCTTTATCAATGTCAAAGCAGCCGGTTTAAGTTTCTTCCTCATTTTTGGGATATTTTGAAACTGCTGCCAAGGATTAGGGTGGTTTGTATTCGGATTGACGGGACTTCAATTCTTGAGAAATTTTCGCTGTTGAAATTGTTTAAACCGGAATTAAAAATAATTTGGGAAATCCACGGTCGAGTCGAAGAAGTTTTTTTTAACCAAAGAAGTTTAGTTGACCGTCTGGTTATTTTTAAAAAAAACCTTAAAAGAAAATTTTTTGCTTTTTTAGTTGACGGGGTTATTTGTGATTCCCGGGAGCGGCAAGATTATGTTTTTAAAAACTTAAAAATTAACCGGGTTTTTTTGATCCCCAGCTTTGTTGATAAAAAAAAACCAAGCTCAAAACCTATTCTGGCTTCTGTTTTAAATCGGCAGGGTTTTTTTAAGGTGGTTTGGGGTGGGGGCGGCGGTTTTCGCTGGCAAGCTTTGGACCTGATCGAAAAGGTCGCTAAAAAGACTTTTTGGAAACTAGAATAAGGCATTTTATCAGTTATTGAATATAAATTTTTTAATAATTTGTGACTCATTATATCTATTTCATGTTCC